>NZ_JAHKRO010000059.1 GCF_019396325.1 Nonomuraea ceibae | reverse complement strand
ATCACCAGCTCCCGCGCCGCCCCCACCCCCGCCACCACCGCCACCTCCCCAGCCGCCGTCTCGCCCGCCCAACCAGCGGCCGCCGTCCCACCGCTCCCCCCGGGTGCGCCCGCCGCCGTCCCACCGCTCTCCTGGGGTGCGCCCTCCGGAGCGGGGGCGGCGCTCACGCGCTCCACCGCCCCCCGCGCTTCGGCCGGGCGCGTCCCGCCGCCCATCGCCTCACGCAGCGCCGTCTCGCCGGCCGCCGTTGGTGCGTCCGTCAGCGTCGGGGCGGGGTCCTTGGGGTCGTACGGGCTCCGGGGTCCTTCCTGGGGCGCAGCAGGGGCCGGCGCGTAGGAGGCCGGGGGGAGCCAGCGGGCGTCATGCAGGGCGCGGCGGAAGGCGGCGTCGATGCGGTCGCGTACCGCCTCGGGGACGTCGGCGACCAGGTGGCAGCCCGGCGCGAGAGCGTGGGGCGCCAGCCAGCCGGTCCACGACGGGCGCGGCTGGAAGTGCACCCACCAGAAGCGCCACCGCCGGGCCCCGGGCGCCACCCGGTAGTGGTGCGGCTCCCCCGACGCGAGCACCACCAGCGACCCGGGCCCGGCACGCAGCGCCGCCCCGCCCTGCTCGACGAGCCCCTCCCCCGCCTGGGTCCACATGAGCAGCCAGCTGGGCGCCCCGGCGGCCCGGCGGGTGGCGTACCCGGGCGGCTGGTCGTAGTGCCCCAGGACGATCAGCTCGGCAGCAGGAACAGTCATGTCGTCAGCGGTCACCGTCATACCCTCGCACGCCCCCGCCGCCTAGCGTGAACGGCATGAACCTCAACGACTTCCACGACCGGGGCTTCGTCATCGTCCCCGCGCTGCTGGCTCCGGAGGAGGTGGCGGAGCTGCGTGACGAGTTCATGGCGCTGCACGCCGCGGGCCCCATTCCCGGGCATTTCACGCCGACGCCGCAGGAGCCCGGCGGCCCGTACGACATCCTGCGCGACTATCCCCGCGTGATGCACCCGCACCAGGTGAACGACGTGGCGCTGCGCTACCTGCTGGACGCGCGCATCGGCGCGATCCTGGCGGACCTGCTGGGCGAGGAGCCGATAGCAGCCCAGAGCATGTTCTACTTCAAGCCGCCGGGCGCCCGGGGCCAGGCGCTGCACCAGGACAACTTCTATCTGCGGGTCGAGCCGGGCACGTGCGTGGCGGCGTGGGTGGCGCTGGACCGGGTGGACCGCGCGAACGGCGGCCTGGAGGTGGTGCCGGGCACGCACCTGATGGACCTGTTCTGCCCGGAGGAGGCGGACCACGACGTCTCCTTCACCAGGGAGTACGTGCCGCCGCCCCCCGGCCTGGAGCGCGTGCCGGTCGACATGGAGCCGGGTGACGTGCTGTTCTTCAACGGCAGCCTGGTGCACGGCTCGGAGCCGAACAGCACGGCCGACCGGTTCCGCCGCAGCTTCATCTGCCATTACGTCGGCCGTTCCGCGGAGCGGATCGCCGCCTACTACCCGACGCTCACCATGTCGGGCGAGCCGGTCACGCTGGAGGCGGCCACGGGCGGCGGCCCGTGCGGCACCGAGGCGGGCGCGCCCGCAGGCCCGCACTAGCGGGGGCCAGTCGGAGCCGGGCCAGTCAGAGCCGGGCCGGCCGGGGGCCGGGGTCAGCCTCCGGAGTGGTCGGTCTCGGCGTCCTCGGGGACGACGGTGTCCCAGGGGTCGTCGAGCCAGCCGTCGGGCAGCTGGACCTTGGTGCGTTCGCCGGACTTGCCGCGCGGGGTGTCGGTGTTGGGCGGCCACGGCTGGTCGTGGTCGAGCTTGGCGAGGCTCGCGCGCAGCCCGTCGAGCGACTCGGCGGTGGCGAGCTCGCGGCGCAGCTCGGCGCCGACGGTGAAGCCCTTGAGATACCAGCCGACATGCTTGCGGAAGTCGGCGATCGCGTAGCGCTCGATGTCGAAGCAGGTGGTGAGCCCTTCGGCGTGACGGGCCATCACGGCGGCCACCTCGCCGAGGGTGGGCCGGGTGCGTTCGGCGCTGCCGCGGAAGGCGTTCTCCAGGTCCTTGAACAGCCACGGCCGTCCCAGGCAGCCGCGGCCGACGACGACGCCGTCGCAGCCGGTGCGGGCGACCATGCGCAGGGCGTCGTCGGCGCACCAGATGTCGCCGTTGCCGAGCACGGGGATCTCGGGCACGGCCTCCTTGAGGCGGGCGATGGCGTCCCAGTCGGCGACGCCGCCGTAGTGCTGGCGGGCGGTGCGGGCGTGCAGGGCGATGGCGGCGACGCCCTCCTCGACGGCGATGCGGCCGGCGTCGAGGTAGGTGAGGTGGTCGTCGTCGATGCCCTTGCGCATCTTCATCGTGACGGGCAGCGCGCCCGCGCCGGCGACGGCCTCGCGCAGGATGCGCCGCAGCAGGTTGCGCTTGTACGGCAGGGCGGAGCCGCCGCCGCGCCTGGTCACCTTGGGCACCGGGCAGCCGAAGTTGAGGTCGACGTGGTCGGCCAGGTCCTCTTCGGCGATCATCCGGACCGCCCGGCCGACGATCGCCGGGTCGACCCCGTACAGCTGGATGCTCCTGGGCTTCTCCGACTCCGCGAACCTGATCATGCGCAGCGTCTTGGGGTTGCGCTCGACCAGCGCCCGCGTCGTGATCATCTCGCACACGAACAGCCCGGCGCCCTGCTCGCGGCAGAGCACCCGGAACGGCGCGTTGGTGATGCCCGCCATCGGCGCCAGCACGACGGGCGGCCACACCCCGATGGGCCCAATCTTCATCCCGTCAGTTGTAGCGCAGGTCGGGCCGGGAGCGGTATTCGCGGATAGTCTGTGACACGGCATCTCGCGTGGGGAGTGATGGATGCTTCTTCGAGTCCGCCTGGCGCTGCCCGACAAGCCGGGTTCGCTCGCGCAGATCACCACGGTCCTGGGCTCCGCGGGGGCGGACATCACCCAGGTGACGGTTCTCGACAGGGGCGCGGGCATGGCCGTCGACGATCTGACGCTCTTCTGTCCTGAGGACATCTCCAAGCCGGAGCTCCGCGAGAGCCTGGAGTCGGTCGCGGACGTGACGGTCGAGGGCGTCTGGACCACCCGCGAGGCCCCGGGCACCTATCCCGAGCTGGAGATCCTGAAGTACATCACCACGGCGGGCGACCGGGCGCTGACCACGCTCGTCGACTCGCTGCCGGTGCTGTTCAGCGCCGACTGGGCGGCGACGGCCACCGAGCGCGGCGTCGTCTACGCGAGCTGGCGCGCCCCGCAGGAGATCACGCTCCCGGAGCTCATCCCGGTCCGTCCCACGGCGGTCACGCTCGACGGCGGCCCGCACCTCATCCACGCGCCGCTGCCGCCGCTGGCCCTGACGCTGATGCTGGCCCGCTCCGAGGGCCCGGCGTTCCACCGCACCGAGGTCCACCGCCTCACGCGCATCCTGGAGATCTTCCTCAGCCTGCCGGCGACCGAGCGCAGCGTCGCCCGTCAGCTCCGCAAGAGCTGACGGGTGAGCATCCGCTCGGAAAACCCGCTAGAGTTGGCCGGGCAACGCGGAAGTGGCTCAGTGGTAGAGCATCACCTTGCCAAGGTGAGGGTCGCGGGTTCGAATCCCGTCTTCCGCTCGGAGTTCTACTCTCCTGGTGGAGTGGCCGAGAGGCGAGGCAGCGGCCTGCAAAGCCGTCCACACGGGTTCAAATCCCGTCTCCACCTCCAAGGACGATTAGCTCAGCGGGAGAGCGCTTCCCTGACACGGAAGAGGTCACTGGTTCAATCCCAGTATCGTCCACCACCATCTTCAAGCCCGGTCATGCGGGCTCCCGGGAGCGGGATCGTCGCCGCGAGCGACCAGACCTCCGATGTTTCGGACCTCTCAGTGAGGCGCACGGCGGTGTCAGCGCGCGGTGGAGGGGGATTGTTGCATGCATGCGACCCAACACAGTGGAGATCAAGTTAACGGTTGACGGCCCCCGGGTCCGGGCGGCCATGCGCGCGTTCGGGCTGGAGCCGGACGACGGGCAGGATCTGAAGATCTACTTCTGCGAGGACACCGCCGACGGGCTCGCCCCCGGCACCCCGCTGCTCGACGCCGGCGTGGTGCTGCGGGTGCGCGACACCGGCAACCGCAAGAGCGACTCCACCATCAAGCTGCGCCCCTGCCGGCGCTCGCAGCTCAACGACTACTGGCTCGGCGCGACCGACGGCGACGGATGGGAGTTCAAGCTGGAGGCCGACTGGTCCGGGCCGCGCAAGGTGCTCACCGCCTCGTGCACCGCGCGCCGGTCGCCGGAACGAATCGAGGCCGTCTACACGGGCAACCGGTCGATCAAGGGGCTGTTCACCGACAAGCAGGAACGCTTCCTCAGGACGTGCGCGGGCCTGCACGTCAACCTGCGCACCCTGCGGCTGCTGCCACCGGTCGAGGCTACCCGCTGGGGGCCGCTGGAGCTCGACGCGTCCGGCCGCAAGCTCACCGCGCTGGCCGAGCGGTGGGTGGTCGGCGACGAGCTCGACTTCCTGGAGCTGTCGCTGCGCGTCTCCCCGGAGAGCGCCGTCGCCGCGCAGGCGTCGCTGGAGGAGCTGGTCCGGGGCCACGGCGTCGAGATCAGCTCGGGTGAGGAGTCGAAGACCCGCCGCGTCCTGCGCCACCTGGTGGCGTCCGTCGCCTGACCAGCCACACCGGGCCGACCCAGGCTGCACCGGGCCGCACCGGGCCACACCGGGCCGCGCCAGGCTGCACCGGGGCCGCCGTCGGTGGGCGGGTCCGATGATGGCGGCGGCGTCACCGCCGAGGCGGGCGGGGCGCGTGTTCTTTCTGACTCGGGGCATGGACGGCTGTGATCCTTTGGGTTAGTTTGCGCGGCATGAGGCTTCGTTTCGCGATCAGCGCCCTGTCGGCCGCCGCCTGCGTGCTCGCCGCCGCGCCCGCGCCCGTCCACGCCGTGGTCCCGTCGGCAGGTGGGGAAGCTCCGGGCGGGGAAGCGCAGGGCTGGGAGCTGCCGGGCTGGGAGCTGAAGGAGACCGGCGTGACCGCGCGGCTGCGCGGCCTCGCGCCGGTGAGCCGGGACGTGGTGTGGGCCTCCGGCTCGGAAGGCACCGTGCTGCGCACCGTCAACGGCGGCCGGAGCTGGGAGAACGTGTCACCGCCCGGCACCGGCACGCTGCAGTTCCGGGACGTGGAGGCGTTCGACGCGCACCGGGCCGTGGTGCTGTCGATCGGCGCGGGCGCCGACTCGCGGATCTACCGGACCGAGGACGGCGGCCGTACCTGGACCGAGACGTTCAGGAACGACGAACCGCAGGCGTTCTACGACTGCGTGGCGTTCTTCGACCGGCGGCGCGGGCTGGCGATGAGCGACCCGGTCGACGGCCGGTTCCGCATCCTGGCGACCGAGGACGGCGGGCGGAGCTGGCAGGTGCTGCCCGCCGACGGGATGCCGCCGGCGCTGCCGGGCGAGGCGGGGTTCGCGGCGAGCGGGCAGTGCCTGGTGACGGCCGGCGGCCGGGACGTGTGGCTGGCCGCCGGCGGGGCCGAGCGGGCGCGCGTCTTCCACTCGCGCGACCGGGGCCGCACCTGGACCGTGGCGGACACGCCGATCCCGGCGGGCGACCCGGCGCGCGGCGTGTTCGCGCTGGCCTTCCGCGACCCCCGCCACGGGCTCGCGGTGGGCGGCGACTACCGTCCGGGCGAGCCCTCACCCAGCGCGGGCGCGGTGACGCGGGACGGCGGGCGCACCTGGCGGACCGCCTCGACGCCGCCGCCCGCCTACAGGTCGGGGGTGACGTGGCTGCCCCACCTGCCGTTCGCGGCCGTCGCGGTCGGGCCCACCGGCAGCGACATCACCTACACCGGCGGGCGGACGTGGCGGACGTTCGACACCGGCTCGTACGACACGGTGTCGTGCACCCGCGACCTGTCGTGCTGGGCCGCCGGGGAGCAGGGCCGGGTCGCCCGGCTCAAACTCGGCCACCGTTAGCCCCGGTCGGTCAACGGCCGCTCGGCGCAGCCAGCCGGCCGGTCAGCGGACGCCCCGGCACAGGCCGGGCCACCGCAGGCCGGTCGGACAGGCCGTCAGCGGACGCCGCGCGGGCGGAACTGGACGCTGATCCGCGGCCCGGTCGCGCGGGCGGTCTTGGGCACGGCGTGCTCCCAGGTGCGCTGGCAGCTGCCGCCCATCACGACGAGGTCGCCGTGGCCGAGGTCATAGCGCAGGGAGGGGCCGCCGCCGCGCGGGCGCAGCATCAGCGGCCGCGGGCTGCCGACCGAGAGGATCGCCACCATCGTGTCCTCGGTCGCGCCCCGGCCGATCGTGTCGCCGTGCCAGGCCACGCTGTCGCGCCCGTCGCGGTAGAAGCACAGGCCGGCGGTGCGGAACGGGTCGGCCGCGTAGTGCTCGTCGAGCGCCCGCATGGCGTCGGCGAGCACCGGGTCGGGCAGCGTCTCGCCCTCCTCGTAGAACTTCAGCAGCCGGGGCACGTCGACCACCCGGTCGTACATCCGGCGCCGCTCGGCCCGCCACGGCACCCGCTCGGCCAGCCGCTCGAACAGCAGGTCGGCCCCCGACAGCCAGCCGGGACGCACGTCGAGCCACGCGCCGCGGCCGAGATCGGTGCGGCGGACCGTCGAGCCGAGCGGGCCGAGCCCGAGCTCCTCGTCCATGCCGAGCAGAGATGCCTGGAATACCGCGCTCATGGCGTCGAGTGTACGTTATTGTTCAAACAAAGATTCGACTGCGTGTCGTGCCCGGCATCGCGGGCCGGGGCGTGCGAGGCTCGGATTCGGCGTCGCCGTGGAGACGGGGCCATCCATGCACACCGCGTGAAGGAGCACGTCATGCTCACCACCCAGTTCCTGCCGGGCACCCCGTGCTGGATCGACTACGGCAGCCCCGCCCTCGAGGCCACGGCCGCCTTCTACACCGGCCTGTTCGGCTGGCGGTTCGAGTCGTTCGGACCCGACATGGAGTACGGCGTGTGCCGGGCCGACGGCAAGACCGTCGCCGCGATCGGCACGCTGACCGACGAGGGCGACTCCCCCGCCTGGATGCTCTACTTCGCCACCACCGACTGCGACGCCGCCGTCAAGGCCGTCGAGCAGGCGGGCGGCACGGTCCGGTCCGGGCCCGGCGACATCGGCGGGCAGGGCCGCTTCGCCCAGCTCACCGACCCGTCCGGGGCGGAGTTCGCGCTGTGGGAGCCGGGCGGCCTGCGCGGGCTCGACCTGGTCACCGACCCCGGCTCGCTCGGCTGGGTGGAGCTCTACACGCCCGACGTCGAGGGCATGCGCGGCTTCTACCGGACGGTGTTCGGCTGGCGGTTCGAGGACATGCCGATGGGCGACTACACCTACCCGGTGGCCTCGCCGGCCGAGGGCCACCAGGCCGACACGGCGATGGCCGGCCTCGTCGAGCTGCGTGACGGCGGCCGGCCGCACTGGCTGCTCTACTTCGAGGTGCCCGACTGCGACGCGACCGTCGCCCGGTGTCAGGAGCTGGGCGGCACCGTGGCGGAGGCGGCGACGGACATCGAGGGCGTGGGCCGGATGGCCTTCCTGACCGATCCGCACGGCGCCCGGTTCGCGGTCATCACCAGCGCGGCGGCCTGACGGGGTCAGCCGCCACAGCTGGCTAGGGCGATGGAATCCCCCGCGCCCCTTTTAGCGGTCCCCGGCCCGGGGCGGGGGGGTTCGTCACAGCACGGGCTCGGACGTGTCGGCGGGGTCGGGTGTGTCGGCGGGGTCGGGCGTGTCGGCGGGGTCGGGCGTGTCGGCGGGGTCGGGCAGCGGCTCCGGCTCCGGCTCGTCACCGACCTCCAGTCCGTTGGGGGCGATCTTGACCTCCCCGGAGCCGTGCAGGTTCCAGGTGTAGTCGCCGTTGCCGTCGTTGTTGATGTTGTAGACGACCTTGCCGTCGCCGGTCCAGCCGTACTGGGCGCTGCTGGTCACGTACCGGGAGGTGCACGAGCCGAAGCCGTCGGGGTTGTCGTTGAGTGTCTGCTTGAACTCGCACCACCCTGAGGTGATGACCGTGTCGTCGCGTTCGAGGCGCACCTGGACGGCGAACTTGTCGAAGCTCTCCCCGTAGACCGGTTCGGCCTGGTCCCACCTGAGCTCGATGCGGGCCCGCCGGGTGTTGCCGTCCTTGTAGACGCACGAGCGCGCCCACACGGTCATGTCCGGCTTGCCGGGGAGGTTGAAGCTCTTCTCGTTCCACGAGGCATGGCAGTTCCAGCTCGCGGCCTGGGCCGGGGGCGCCGTGAGGGCGGTGCCGCCGGCCAGCGCCACGGCGGCCATCGCGATCGTGGCGATCCTGCTGATCGAGGACATGTTCTGCTCTCCTGAAAGACGGGGGTCAGACGGAGATCAGGTTGCCGGACGGCCCCCCGGCACGTCGTTGGCCACGACTGCACAGTTCCTGTGCCCAGCCTCTACGGCAGCGGGCGCCGCCCGGCGAAGCCCAGGTCGGTGCGGTGGTACCAGCGCAGTTCCGGCTCGCCCTCGATCCAGCACAGCCGTACCGAGACGCCGTCGAGCTCGGCGGGGAAGTCGAGCAGGACGGGCGCGATGCCCTTGACCTCCAGCCCGCGCCCGGTCCAGGTGCTGACGATCTCCTCGATGCGGGCCTCGACGGCCTTGAGCTCGGGCACGCCGCCGAGGGGTGAGGAGCCGGTCGTCCGGCGGTCGAAGGCGATCTCGGCCAGGTCGGCGCGGGCGGCGACCAGGGTGGCGGCCTCGCGCAGGATGGCCGGCATCAGGGCCCGCGCCTCGCCGGGGGTGAAGGTCCGTTCGCCGCCGTGCGCCCTGCCGGGCTCGCTGCCGTACGCGCCGCCGTACTCGCTGCCGTGTTCCATGCCGGAACGCTATCGGCTGGGCTCGTAGGCGTGGACGAGGAGCTGTTCGGCGTCGTCGAGGTAGGCGTCGAGGCAGGCGGCGGCGCGGTCGGGCTCACCGGCCTCGATGAGGCCGAGCAGCTCGCGGTTGCGCGCCACGAACGGCTCGTGGAAGGCGCGGGGGTTCTCCATGACGTGGAAGACGAGGCGCAGCTCGGCCAGCAGTTGCCGCATGGCCTCGTCCAGCCTGGGGCTGTCGTTGAGGGTCACCAGGGCCTGGTGGAAGCGGATGTTGGCGGTGCCGACCGCGTGCCAGTCACCGGCGGCGGCGGCCCGTTCGGCGTCGGCGACCGCCTCGCGGATGACGGCGAGCGCCCGGGCGGTCGGCTCGCGCCGCACGGCGGCCCCTTCGAGCACCCGGCGCACCCGGTAGAGGTCGGCTACGTCGTCGGCCGACAGGACGCGCACGAACACTCCGCGGTTGAGCCGGTGCTCCAGCAGCCGCTCGTGGCCGAGTAGCCGGAACGCCTCGCGCAGCGTGTTGCGCGACACCTCCAGCCGCTCGCAGATCGTCTCCTCCGACAGCCGGTCGCCGGGCTTGAACATGCCCTCGATGATGCGGTCGCGCAGGATGTCAGCGACGCGCTCGGCGGTGCTGCTGCGCCCGAGGCGGGACCGGTCCCGTACGAGATCCACGAGAGCTTCGTCCACAGGCAACAGGAAATCATCAAACAAACCTCTTGTCGAATCGTTCAACGATTCTTATGTTGATACCAACCCCCTGACGAAGGAGCGATGCTGATGTCAAGCTCCACGCAACAGACCCGGCGGGTGATCCTCGCCAGCCTGATCGGCACGTCGCTGGAGTGGTACGACTTCTTCCTCTACACCACGGCCGCGACGCTGGTCTTCGGCAAGCTGTTCTTCCCGACGTTCGACCCGCTCAGCGCGACCCTGCTGGCGCTCACCACCAACGCGGTCGCGTTCGTGGCCAGGCCGCTGGGCGGCATCGTGTTCGGCCACTTCGGCGACCGGGCCGGCCGCAAGACCGTGCTGGTCGTCACGCTGCTGCTGATGGGGGCCGCCACGTTCCTCATCGGCGTGCTGCCGGGCTACGACAGCATCGGCGTGCTCGCGCCCGTCATGCTGGCCCTGCTCCGCTTCGTCCAGGGCCTCGGGCTGGGCGGCGAGTGGGGCGGCGCGGTGCTCATGTCGCTGGAGCACGGCGACCCCCGCCGCCGCGGCTTCAACGCGAGCTGGCCGCAGGTGGGCGTGCCCGCCGGCTACGTGCTGGCCACCGGCACGCTGGCCGTACTGTCGTTCACCCTGCCGGACGCCGCGTTCCTGTCGTGGGGCTGGCGGGTGCCGTTCCTGCTGTCGGGGGTGCTGGTCCTCGTCGGCCTGTGGGTGCGGCTGAGGGTGACCGAGTCGCCGCTGTTCGAGCGGGTCGAGCAGCAGGGCGCCAAGGCGCGGATGCCGCTGGTCGAGGTGCTGCGCACGCACCCGCGCGCGCTGCTGTCGGCCTTCACCGCGCGCATCGGCGTGGACGTCGCCTTCTACACCTTCACCGCCTACATCCTCGTCCACCTGACCGGCCCGCTCGGGCTGGACCGGTCGGTCGGGCTCAACGCGGTCCTCATCGGCTCGGCGCTGCAGCTCGCGCTGATCCCGCTGTTCGGCGCCCTGTCCGACCGCTACGGCAGGCGCCCGGTCTACCTGGCGGGCGTGATCGGCGCCGCGGTGTGGGTGTTCGCGTTCTTCCCGCTGCTGGAGACGCGCTCGTTCCCGCTGATCGCGCTGGCGGCGGTCGTGGCGCTGATCACGCACGCGGCCATGTACGGCCCGCAGGCCGCCTTCATCGCCGAGCTGTTCAGCACCCGGCTGCGCTACAGCGGCGCCTCGATGGGCTACCAGGTGGCCGGGATCGTCGGCGGCGCGCTCGCCCCGATCATCGCGATCAAGCTGTTCGACGCGTTCGGCACCACGCTGGCGGTGTCGCTGTACGTGGTGGCCGCGCTCGCCGTCACCGCCGTGGGCCTGGCCATCGCGCCGGAGACCCGCGACCTCGACCTGGCCGCCGACCCCGGCACGCAGCCGCAGCGCGCCTGACCCCCGCTCCCCCGGTCCGCCGCGGAAGCCGCGGGCGGCGGCTGCCACCGCCGCCCGCGCGGCGGTCCCGGGCTCGCCGTCGGGCCGGCCCGCCAGGCCACGGGGGCCGGGCCGGTCCGTCGATGTGATCTCTATCACAGGGCGGGCGTTGTAACGGAATCGCCGCCGATTCCCGGAACGCCGGACACGGTTTACGCATAAACTGCGCGCCTGTGAGCCTCCCTGTACGTGCACGGTCCCCCAGGCCGGGCGGCGGCCGCCACCGCCGTCCCGTCCCCACGTCCCTGCCCCCGGACGCGCCCGTCCTCGTGCTCGCGGCGCCGGGCGGCACCTCAGGCGTGCCGGCCGAGATCGCCGCCGTCGTGCGGGTCGACAACCCCCAGATCGAGGTACGGCTCACCGCCGTGGACGAGCTGGCCGCCTCGCTGCCGGCCGACCGCGACTCCGTCGTCGTCCCCCTGCTGACGTGGGACGACCCGGTCGTGCTCACCGAGATCTCCGAGTCCGTGGCCAAGAGCGGCGCCCCCGCCGTGATGACCGAGGCGCTCGGCCCTCACCCGCTGCTGGCCGAGGCGCTGCACATCCGGCTGGCCGAGCGCGGCCTGGCCAGGGCCGACCGCGTCCGCCTGCTCAACGTCTCCAGCCCGGTCGACGGCGTCATCCTCGGCACCGTCGGCGGCGAGCGGGCCGTGCACGCCGTGCAGGCCACGGCGGTGCTGCTGGCCTCCCGGCTCACGCTGCCGGTCGTCGCCGCCTCCCTCGACAGCGACCCCGGCGTGCCCGTGGCCGCCGAGCGGCTGCGCGCCGCCGGCGCCGAGCGGCTGGCCATCGCGCCCTGCCTGATCGGCCACGAGGCGCCCGCCGGCCTCGTCGAGCGGGCCGCCGCGTCGGTCGACGCCGGTCACGCCGAGCCGCTCGGCTCGCACGGCGCCATCGCCGAGCTGGTCGCGCGCGCCTACGGCAGTCAGCTCGCCACCTGACGTACTGGTCGGACCCGGCGTCCTTGTGAAGATCGGCCCGCCCGCGTTACCTTCTCCGCATGCGCCGGGTGGTGTGCAAGGGCGGGCGGCTGTGGCTCGGTGAGGTCACCGAAGCCGACGTCGCCGCGCTGCACGCCGTCTACGGCGACCCGGGCGCGACCCAGCACATGCCGTTCGCGCCGCTGTCGCTGCCGCAGGTGGCCGGCCTCGTCGACGAGGCGGTGCGGGCGGCGGCGGCCGAGCCGCGCAGGCTCTACGTGCTGGCGGTGCTCGAACCCGGCGAGCCGGAGGCCATCGGCGTGGCGCGGCTGCGCGTCGACGCCGAGCATCCGCACAGCGCCGAGATCGGCCTCGGGCTGCGCCCCGACCACTGGGGCCGCGGCATGGGCACCGACCTGGTGCGGCTGCTGCTGAAGTTCGGCTTCAAGCAGCTCGGCCTGCACCGCATCTGGGGCGCCCGCTCCCCCGCCAACCTGCCCGCGCAGCTCGCGATGCTCACGGCCGGGATGGTCGAGGAGGGCATCCTGCGCCACCACGTGTCCACGCCGTGGGGTTGGCGCGACTCGGTCATCCACGCCGCCCTGGAGGACGAGTGGACCGACCGCTGAGCGAGCTCACCGCACCAGCCTGAAGAACGCGCGCACGTCGTCCACCAGCAGGTCGGGCGCCTCCATCGCGGCGAAGTGGCCGCCCCTGCCGAACTCCGACCAGTGCACGACGTGGTGCTCGCGCTCGGCGAAGCGCCGGATGCCGGGGTCGCCGGGGAAGACGGCCACGCCGTGCGGGAGCGGCGACGGCTCCGGCCGGCCGAACCAGGAGGCGGCGCTCTCCTTGTAGAGCCGGGCGGAGGAGGCGGCGGTGCCGGTCAGCCAGTAGAGGCTGATGTTGGTGAGCAGCTGGTCGCGGTCGACGGCGTCCTCGGGCAGCTCGCGGGCCGGGTCGGTCCACTCCTTGAACTTCTCGGCGATCCAGGCGAGCTGCCCGGCCGGGGAGTCGTGCAGGCCGAAGGCGAGCGTCTGCGGCCGGGTGGCCTGCATGATCGCGTATCCGCGGCCGTCCTCGTCCGCGTACAGGCTCATCCTGGACAGCTCGGCCTCCGTGAGGCCCTCCAGCTCGGCGGGGTCGCCGGTGGGATGGCCGAGGCCGCCGTTGACGTGCACGCCCACGACGCGGTCCGGGTCGAGCCTGCCGACCATCGGGGAGATCGTCGCGCCGGTGTCGCCGCCCTGCGTGCCGTAGCGGTCGTAGCCGAGGCGGCTCATCAGCTCCTTCCAGGCGCGCGCGACCCTGGCCACGTCCCAGCCGCGCTCGCGGGTGGGGCCCGAGAAGCCGAAGCCGGGGATGGACGGGGCCACCAGGTGGAAGGCGTCGGCGGGGTCGCCGCCGTGCGCGCGCGGGTCGGTGAGCGGGCCGATGACCTTCATGAACTCGACGACCGACCCCGGCCAGCCGTGCGTGATCAGCAGCGGCAGCGCGTCCGGCTCCGGCGAGCGCACGTGCAGGAAGTGCACGTCCTGCCCGTCGATCTCGGTGACGAACTGCGGGTGGGCGTTCAGCGCCGCCTCGTGCTCGCGCCAGTCGTAGCGGGTGCGCCAGTGCTCGGCCAGCCTCCTGGCGTACGCGACCGGCACGCCGTACGACCAGCCGGCGCCGTCGAGCTCGTCGGGCCAGCGGGTGCGGGCGAGGCGTTCGCGCAGGTCGTCGAGGTCGGCCTGCGGGATGTCGATGCGGAAGGGCTTCATGACCACCACGCTAGGACCGGCCTAGGACAGGTAGGGTCCTAGGATGCTGGAGACGTCGGCGCGGCTGCTCAAACTGCTGTCCCTGCTGCAGACCCACCGCGAGTGGTCCGGGCCGGAGCTGGCCGGGCGGCTCGGCGTCACCGCGCGCACGGTGCGGCGCGACGTGGAGCGGCTGCGCGAGCTCGGCTACCAGGTGCACGCCACCGCCGGGGCGCCCGGCTACCGGCTGGGCGCGGGCGGCGACCTGCCGCCGCTGCTGCTCGACGACGAAGAGGCCGTCGCCGTGGCCGTCGGGCTGCGCACCGCCGCCCAGGGCAGCGTGGCGGGCATCGAGGAGACGTCGCTGCGCGCCCTGGCCAAGCTGGAGCGGGTGCTGCCGTCGCGGCTGCGGCGCCGGGTCAACGCCGTGCAGTCGATGACCGTGCCGATGACGGGGCGGGCGCCCGCGGTCGATCCGGACGCGCTGGCGGCGATCGCGGCGGCCTGCCGTGACCACGAGAGCCTGCGGTTCGACTATTGCGGCGCGGGCGGCGCCGTGACGACGCGCGTCGTGGAGCCGCACCGGCTGGTGGCCACCGGGCGGCGCTGGTACCTGGTCGCCTTCGACCCCGGCCGTGACGACTGGCGGCTGTTCCGGGTGGACCGGGTGCGGCTGCGGACGCCGAACGGGCCGAGGTTCACCCCGCGCCGCCCACCCGACACCGATCTGGCGGGCTACGCCTCCCGCCGGATCGCCGAGGCGCCGTACCGCTTCCGGGGCCGGTTCACCGTGCACGCCCCCGCCGCGGCGGTCGCCGAGCGGCTCTCCCCGTCCGCCGCCGCCGTCGAACCGCTCGGCCCGGCCTCCTGCCTGCTGACCGCGGGCGGCGACTCGCTGGACGAGATGGCGTCCTGGCTGGTGTCGCTGGGCGTGCCGTTCGAGGTCCACGAGCCGCCGGAGCTGGCCGATCACCTGCGCGTGCTGGCGGCGCGGCTGGCCGGCGCGGCGGGCGGCCAGTGAGCCGGCCGGAAATTGTCGGTGGCGGCCCCTACGATGAGGCTCCTCACAGGAGGGATGGCCCATGCTCGACACGCTGATCGTGCCGCTGTTCGTCACCACCGACCTGCCGCCGGACGCCGACCTGGCCGGGTTCGGCCGGCTGCTCGCCGAGTCCGCGCGCACGCTGGGCGGCGAGGGCGCGGGCTATGACGCCGTCCTGTCGGGCAAGGTGTTCTGGCTCGACCGGCCCGTGGCGCCCGGCCAGCATCCCCCGGCGGTGTCGGAGTCGCGCTTCGCCGGCCTGCTCGGCCACGTGACGGTGCCCGGCGCGGGCCACACCTCGCGCCAGGTGGTCGCCGACGTCCGCCGCGCCGTCGGCGCGGCCGTGACCGGCCACTACGGTGACGTGGGCGTCCTGCCGGCGGTCTTCGCCATCCGCGACAGCGACGTGCGCGAGCGCACCCCCGACGACGCCGTCCCCGTCGACCCCCTCCCCGTCGACGCCGTCCCCGTCGACGCGTTGCTCACCGCGCACCGCTGACCGGCCCGCGTCCCCGCTTCCCGCCCTGGCGCAACGCGGCTCAGGCGGCCAGGCCCATCAGCACGTACGCGGCCCACAGGTCCGGCCTGGTGGCGCCGTGCCTGTCGCGTGCCTCCAGGGTCACCTCGCGCAGCGCCTGCGCCCGCCCGGCGCCGTCGCGGATCCTCGCGTGCAGCCGCCGCGTCACCGCCCGCCTGACCTCCCCGCCGACCGGCCACATCGGCGCCACCGCGGCCCCGGCCCCCGCGCGCAGCAGCGCCTGCCCCAGCACCGCCGCGCCGCCGCTCTCGCACGAGCCGAGCACGACCAGCCCGGCCCCGATCCGCATCCCGGCGATCCGCCGCGCGGTCAGCAGCCCGTCGCCCAGCCTGACGCCCGACCCGAACGGGTCCTCCCCGTCGTAGGAGCCGTGGCAGGCCAGGTGGATCCGGTCCCAGTCGCCTTCCAGCAGCGCGGCCGTGGCGTCCGGCCCGGTGTGCGCGCCCTGGCCGCCGTCGCGCGCGATCTCCGCGGCCTCGTTCTCGTACGCGACCCGCGCCACCGCGTCCTGCGCGTAGCCGACGACCAGCGAACGCCGCGCCCGCGCCGCCTGCCGCCCGGCGAGGCCGCCCAGCATGGCCAGCGACGGCGCGTAGGCCACCGGGCAGCGTTCGAGCAGCAGCCGGCCGCCGGGGGCCAGCGCGTGCAGCGGCAACCGGTCCAGCTCCCCGTACGGGACGAGGTAGAGCATGTCCAGGGCGTCGCCGAGCGCGTCGAGGGCGTCGCCCAGGAGCAGGTCGCCGAGCAGCGCCCAGTCGTCGCCCCACCGGCCCTCGCCGCCTGCCGCCACGAGCAGTTCCGTTCCCACCCGGGTGCCGAACGCCCTCGGCTGCGCCCACCCGGTCCGGTGCGCGAGCACCAGCACCCGGCCGCCGCTCAGGTAGAACCCCAGCACCCCGGTCACCCCCGCGCCCCTGCGCGCCCCGGCTGCTTCGGCCGCCCCGGTTGCCCTGATTGCCCCGGTTGCTTCGGCTGTCCCGAGCACCCCGGCCATCGCCTCCACGGCCTCGGCCACGACGCCCTCGTCGTGCCACCCCGGGCCTGGCCCGTCGGCCCGGCCCACGGGGCCGAGCTGGACGGCCAGGAGCCTGGCCTTCGCCCGCTCGGCGTGCGCCCACGCGGTCCGGCCCCGCCCCAGCCGCACGGCCAGCTCGACGGCCCTGTCACGCAGCGCCCCGGCGGCGCCGTCGCCGGCGCGTTCGGACAGCTCTCCGGCCGCCTCGGCGTCCGCCAGCGCCGCCGCCAGGTCACCGAGCCGTTCCGAGGCGACCGCCCTGTCCTGGTACGCGCGGCCCAGCGCCTCCTCCTGCCCGGTGCCGCGCAGCAGCGCGATGGCCTCCGAGGCGCGCTGCCGCGCCCGCGCGTGCTCCCCGGCCCGCACGTCGAGCGCGGCCAGCCTGCCGAGCGCCAGCCCCTCCCCGGCCGCGAACCCGATCCGCCGCGCCAGCCCCAGCGCCTCCTCCAGCCCCGCCACGGCCTCCGCCCCACCCGCCCCGAGCCCCTGGGCTTGCAAGGCCGCCTGCCGGATCAACCCCAGCACCACGGCCCGCCGCCGCCCCCGGGCCCGGTCGACCTCCACCGCCCGCGCGCCGAACGACCGCGCCCGCGCCGTCTCCCCCAGCTCCCGGTACGCCTCCGCGAGGCCGTCGCAGGCCGCCCCGACGAGCCTGTCGTCGCCTGCCGCCTCGCCCAGCACCAGGGCCTCCAGGCAGCCCGTGACCGCCTCCCCCGGCTCGCCCTGCACCAGCCGCAGCCGGGACCGCGCCACCAGCAGCTCGGCCCTGGGCACCCGCCACGCCGGCCCGCCCGTCAGCGCCAGCCCTTCGGCCAGCACCGCTCCGGCCTCCGCGAGCCGCCGCGCCTCGACCAGCGCCGCCCCCAGCACGGCCAGCACCCGCACCAGTCGCACCGGCAACGCCGCCCCCGCCGAGCCGGCTGTGCTCGCCGTGCCTGCCGCCGGGGTCGCCCGGACGGGCTCGCGGGCGAGCTGGGCGGCCTTGGTCAGGTGGTCGACCGCCTTGGCGGCCCGCCCCTGTGCCAGCGCCGCCGCGCCGAGGTTGCGCAGATGCTCCACCAGACGGGCGTCACCCAGCTCGCACCCCTGGGCGGCGTAGTCGTGCGCCACCGCGGGCTCCTCCGCCTCCAACGCCAGCTCGGCCAGCTTCGCCAGCAGCCGCGAGCGGCGTCCCGGGTCGTCGTTCACCTGGAGCGCCTGCCGGGCCGGCGCGAGCGCCCCGGCCAGGTCTGCCGCCGCTTCGGCCTCCTCGATGCGCAGCCACTCGGCCGGCGCCTCCGCCGGGTCCCCTTCCCGCCGCAGCCCCGCGAGCGCCCGTGCCAGCGCCGCCCGCCCGCGCGCCCGCTCCCCGAGCGCCAGCTGCAGCTGCGCCACCCGGACCAGCACCGCCGCCTCGACCTGCCCCGCCATCAGCCAGTACGGCGCCTCTGCCCCCGCCGGCCCATCGCCTGAACACGCCGTGCCCTCCGTCGGGGCGCGATGGCCGTACGACGGCTCGGCCGGCTGGGGGGCCGGGTCGTCGGCCAGGGCCGCCAGCCCTTCCTCCAGGGCGGAACGGGCACGCACCAGCGCCCCGCGCGCCTCCAGCGCGAACCCGAGCCGTACCGCAGCGAAGGCGCCGGGACGGCCCGTGTGACGCAGCCCCGCCGCCGCCCGTTCGAGCGCCTCGATCTCCCCGTCCGCGTCACCGGTACGCGCGGCCAGCACCGCCAGGCGGTCCTGGACGATCGCCTCGCGCACCGGGTCACCCGCTGCCATCCCCAGGGCCGATTCCAGCAGCTCCCCCGCCGCGACCGCCCACGCGCCCCGGGCCCCGGCACTGTCCGAAGCCTTGGCCGCCAGCCCCCGCCGCACCTCGGCGAGCCACCCGTCACCGGCTCCCCCGCGGTCCTCGAAGGCGGCGCCCGGCTCGTTCCCGAACCCGGCTGCCAGTTCCGCCGCTGCTCGCGACGGCCGGCCTGCCTCCGCCTGGGGGCGGGAAGGCGTGCCGGGCGATGCCGAGGCCGGGTGAAGCGCCAGGTCGGCCTGCGCCAGCGTGGCGGAGAACAGCGCCTCCAGGTCCCCCTCGGAGGCGGCCAGCTCGAAGGCGCGGGCGAGTTCCGTACGGGCGTCGTCCGGCCGGTTCAGGTCGCCCAGGCAGGCGCCGCGCAGGGTGCGGGCGGCGGCCTCGCGGGACGGGGCGCCGAGGCGGGCGTAGGCGTCGGCGGCCGTGGCGAGGTCCTGGGCGGCCTGGTCCGGGTCGCCCTCGGCGTAGGCGAGGGTGCCGAGCTGGTGGCGGACGGCGGCGAGGCCGTCCTGGTGACCGATCGCGTTGTACGCGCGTTCGGCCCGTTCGAAGGCCTGCCGGGCGGCGGGCAGGTCGCCGCGGGCGCGGCGGCGGCGGGCGATCCGGTACCACTCGTCGGCGGGATCGCGCCGGTTCCCCCGGCGGCGGACGATCTCGACGATGGCCGTCTCGCACGCGGCGGCGTGGCCGGCGTGGCCGAGGGCGTGGAGGAGCCGCGCGTGGGCGTCGAGCGCCTGGCAGGCGTCGTCCCAGGAGCCGTGCGTCTCCAGCTCGGCGGCGCAGGTGGTGATCACCTCGGCGGCGGCGGGCAGATGGCCGAGCTCGGCGCCGCACCGGGCGCTGACGATGAGGACGCGGGCGGCGCGTACGCTCTCGCCGAGCGCCAGGTACAGCTCGCGGGCGCGGCTCGAACGCTCCAGCGCGGCCTCCGGGTCGCCCGCGGCCAGGTGCGCGGCGGCGGCCTGTTCCTGCTGGGACGCCTCCGCCTCGGCCAGGCCCGCCTGGCGGCAGAGGTCGGCGGCACGCAGGTGCAGGGCGGCGGCGCGGGCCGGATCGTTCCCGCCGCTCGCCGCCGCGCCCATCCGGCCGGTCTCCGCCGCCTCCGCGTGCGCGTCGCCCAGGTCGCGGTACGTGATCGCGGCCTGTTCGTACGAGCGCAGCGCCGCCTCCCACTCGCCCAGCTCCTCGTGGCAGCGGCCGATCAGGGAACGCGCCCGCGCGGCGCCGGCCGGGGCGCCCGCGTCGGTGAAGGCCCGTTCGGCACCTACGAGCAGTTCGGCGGCGATGCGATGCCTGCCCCGGTCCGCGAACAGGCCGGCGATGCCGAGCAGCCGGGTCGCCAGGGCGTCCGGTTCTTCGGCGGGGGCCGGGCCGGGTCGTCCGGCGAGGGGCAGGAGGGCGCGGGTCAGGTCGTCGTCGACGTCCAGCGCGAGCCGCGCGGCGGCCTCCGCCGGCTCCGGCCCGGCCGTGGCCAGGGGCGACGGGTGCTCGGGCAGGCGGGCGAGGGTGCGGGCCAGGTGGGCGTGCAGGGCGGGGTCGAGGGCGGTGGCGGGCACGGTCAGGGCCTCGGCCAGGTCGGCGGGGTCGCCCAGCACGTCGAACCGCAGCAGCAGCGCCTCGGCCAGCGGGGCCGGGACGGCGGGCTGGTCGGGCAGCGTCTTGGCGGCCGTCTCGGCGGCCTGGCGGGCGGCCTGCACGGCGTCGTCGAGGTCCTGGCGTCCCTGGCCGGCCAGGGCGCGGCGGCGCAGCATGAGGGACAGCAGCGCGTACGCCTCCGCCGGCTCCTCGCCGGCGTCGATCACCTGCCGTAAGGCGGTCACCGCCTCGTCGGCGGCGGGCAGGCCGGGGTCGAGCCGGAGCGCCCGGGCGAGCAGCAGGAGCGCCCGGGGCCGCATCGGGTCGGCGCCGGAACACGCCGCCACGGCTTCCCGCGCCGCCGTGATCGCTTCGTCCGCCCGGGCGTCCCGCTGCCCTCCCACGACCCCGATGGCGTCCTGACCGTGAGGCGGCCCCACCGGAGTGGCGCCCCCACCGTACGGACGTGCCGCCCGTTCAGGGGCCGCCCCACGAGAACCCACGTCGCCCCACCCTCCAGAGGCTGCCGCACCACCGGGGGTGCCGCTCTGCCGCCCGGAAGCGGGTGCGCCGCCGGGGCCCGTCGCCGTAGTGGCGTCCTCGCCGAGGAGGCCGCTCGGTCCCCTGAGGGCGGGTTCAGGGGTGGCGTGGTGGGTGAGGGCGTTGGCGAGGTTGGCGAGGAGGCGGGGACGGTCGGGGTGGCCGGGGTAGGCGCGGGTGGCCGCGTGGCGCAGGGCGTGCAGGGCGGTGTCCAGGTCGGCGGGGTGGCCGGTGGCGCGGTAGCGGCGCCAGCGGCGGCCGGCGAGGAGGTCGAGCCGGGCGATGGGGTCGCGGCCGAGTTCGGCGGGGATGTCGCCGGGCGGTTCGCCGAGGGCGGCGAGCATTTCGCGGGCGGCCTCCAGGGAGCGTTCGTCGCCGGTGACGGCGTACCACTCGACGAGCCCGGAGGCGTACGCGGCGAGGACGCGGGGGTGGGCGGCGCGGGGCTCGTGCCAGAAGTCGAGGGCCGCCTGCCCGGTGCGGATGAACGCGAGCAGGTCGGCGTCGTGCGCGGACTGGGCGGCGCGCCGCCCGGCGAGCTCCAGGAGGGCGAGGAGCGCCTGGGAGCGTTCCGGGCCGTCGGGCCGCCAGGCGGCGGTGAGGTGGGCGCGGGTGAGCTCATCGTCGCCGGGCATGGCGCGGCCGAGGGCGGCGGCGAGGGCCCCGAGGTGGCGGGGGTCGCCGAGGGCGGCGCGGAAGAGGACGTGGACGGCGTCGTCGAGCGCCTCGGGCCGGCCGGTCGCGCGGTGCAGGCGGGTGAGGCCGTCGCCGAGGAGGGCGAGGGCGCGGGACGCCCAGGCGCCGTCGGCCTCCTGGAGGAGGACCTGGGCGAGCCGGTCGCACACCTCGGGGGTCGGGTCGGCGAGGGCGCGGCGGACGAGGGTGTGCAGGAGGAGGGCGACGTGGGGGTGGGCGCCGGGGTCGACGTGGCGGAAGAGCTCTTCGACGAGTTTGGCCCAGGTCTCGGGGGTGTCGGCGGCGCCGGGGCCGCGCAGCCGTTCGGGCAGGCCACGCGGGTCGACGACGGCCACGGCGGCGAAGAACACGCCGGCCACGGCGGCTTCGGTGCCCTCTCCGGGGTCGAGGCGGTAGCGGGCCAGGTGGAGCATGCCGATGAGCCGCCAGGTGACGGCGTCGGCGGGGCCGCCGTCGCAGGCGAGCATGGCCTGTTCGGCTTCGGCGAGCGCCGTCTCGTCCCGCACCGGCCCGGGGTCGGCGTCCCGGTCGAACGCCGCGATGCGGGAGGCGAGAGCCCAGGCCGGATCGTTCATGAAGGCAACACTCTCACTGGTGCGCGCCGGCGTACAGGACCGCCCCTGCCGGGGGGCGCCGGTAGGTAAGCGCTTACAGTTCTGGTGTGTGCCACGGGACTTCCACTGTCGTACAGGCCCAGGTGAGAAGCCTGTCCGGGGGGTAGGCATGCAGGCATGCTCTACGGCAAGGAACACGTCCGGCGCTACCGTGAGACCGACGGCGCCGAGGGACACGACTGGAACGGCACGACGGTGCTGCTGCTGACCACCAAGGGCCGCACGTCGGGCGACCCGTACACGACGCCGCTGATCTACCAGCGGCACGGCGACGACCTCGTGCTCGTCGCCTCGAAGGGCGGCGACCCGGACCATCCCGACTGGTACAAGAACCTGCTGGCCGAGCCTGAGGTGGAGGCGCAGGTCAAGGGTGACCGGTTCAAGGCCCGCGCCCGTACCGCCACCCCTGAGGAGCGGCCGGAGCTGTGGCGGCTGATGGCCGCCGCGTGGCCCGACTACGACGAGTACACGAAGAAGACCGACCGGGAGATCCCGATCGTGGTGCTGGAGCGCACCCGCTGATCGGGGGTCAGAAGGTCACCAGCGGGTCGCCGAGGAAGTCGGCGATGAAGTTGACGAAGAAGAACCCGAAGAAGACGACGTTGAGCCCGAGCACGGCGTAGTGCCACGGGCGGGGCCGGGCGGGCCTGGGCAGCCTGCTGTTGAGGTACATGAGGAAGAACGGGTAGATGAGCGCGCCCAGGTTCGACATGTTGGCCGACCACTCCACCAGCGCGACGGGCAGGCTGAGGTGGATGACGACGGAGATCACCACCAGCAGGACGATCATGAACGGGTAGTAGAACCGGCGCGGGTCGCCCTCCACCAGCCGGCGCAGGCGCGGGCTGGTGGCGTGGGCGGCGTCGGTGGTCACCCGGACCATGGCCTCGAAGATGCCGAGCTGGGTGGAGAACAGCACGAGCACGCCGAGGACGAGCGCGACGGCGAACATGGCCCCGCCGTACTCGTCGCCGAGCGCGACGGCCACGAACGTGGGCACGTCGGCCCTGGTGGGCCGCTCGCCGGAGAGCGCGACGGCCTGGGACATGAGGATCGTGGGCAGCAGCATGCCGAGGATGGCGCCGACGAAGAACACGCCCCACATGTCGACCATGAGCAGCCGGTACCAGCGCCGCCACAGTCCCCGGTTGCGTTCGTCGTCGGGGAAGGTGACGCCGCTGGCCAGGATCTCGCGCCGGTCGCCGCGCAGCCCGGAGATGAACCCGGTGCGGTGGCCCATGCCGTAGCCCTTGTCCCGGTAGTGCCCCATGACGTACCAGTTGAGGCCGGAGGCCAGCGCGGTGAAGCCGGCCAGCGCGCCGAGCTGGGTGGCGGTGATGCCGGCGGGCGGGGCGGCGGGGGTGACGAAGCCGCGGATGCCCTCCCACCACAGCTCCCACGGCACCACGAGCAGGTCGATGGCCAGCAGCGCGAGCAGGATGACCGACACGAGCAGCCAGTTGGCCAGCTCCAGCGCCCGGCTGATCCGGCGGGCCAGCGCGGTGATCAGGAAGACGACCACGAGCAGCGCGATGGCCCACAGCCGGGGTTCCTCGGCCCCGGCAGGCGGGATGCGGCCGTGGACGAGCGCGTACACGCCCTGTCCCGCCGAGGCGGCCCAGCCGCCGGCGATGAAGGAGAACAGGACGATCAGCACCGACAGCGGCACCCACAGCCGCCGGCCGGGCGGCACGCGCCCCCAGGCGACGACCGGCGCCTCGCCGGTGGCGACGACGTAGCGGGAGCATTCGACGTTGTAGAACGTCTGGAGCAGCGCCGAGACGAGGATCACCCAGCCGACGCCGACGAAGCCGTACTGGCCGACGCTGAGCGGGCCGAGCAGCCATTCGCCGCTGCCGATCGAGATGCCGAGGGCGATCAGGCTGGGCCCGACCGCGTACTTGAACAGTTGCGCCGGGCCGATCCGGGAGACCTTGAAGACCTCCTCCGGCGTGGGCAGGTCGGTGACGCCGAGATCCGGGCGGCTGACTCCGAGTGGGTGCGCCATGTCCTCGCCTCCTGCCCCCAGCGTGAGCCGGGGCAGGAGGGTCGGCAAGGCCCAATCAGCGCGTGAGCGAGTCGTACAGGGCGAGGGTGCGGCGGGCGACGGTGGCCCAGGAGAAGTGCTCGACGGCGCGGGCGCGACCGGCCCGGCCGAGGGCGGCGGCGCGGGCGGGGTCGGCGAGCAGGGCGTTGACGCGCGCGGCCAGGTCGCCGGCGAAGCGTTCCGGGTCGTGCGGGGTGCCGTCGGGGCCCTGGTCGATCGGGACGAGCAGGCCGGTCTCGCCGTCGGCGACGACCTCGGGGATGCCGCCGGTGGCGGTGGCGACCACGGCGGTCTCGCAGGCCATCGCCTCCAGGTTGACGATGCCCATCGGCTCGTAGACCGACGGGCACACGAACACGGCCGCGTGGGTGAGGAGCTGGATGACCTCGGGCTTGGGCAGCATCTCGGAGATCCAGAACACGCCCTCGCGGTCCAGCCCGCGCACCAGCGCGGTGACCTCGGCCTCGATCTCGGGCGTGTCGGGCGCGCCCGCGCACAGCACGAGCTGCGCGCCGGGGTCGAGGGCGCGCGCCGCGTGCAGGAGGTGGACGAGCCCCTTCTGGCGGGTGATCCGGCCCACGAAGATCACGTACGGCCGGTCGGGGTCTATCCCATACTTTTTCAGGACATCCTGGTCGATGTCCGGGGCGTACTCGGCGGTGTCGATGCCGTTGTGGATCACCGTGACCTTGGCCGGGTCGATCCCCGGATAGGCCGACAGCACGTCGCGGCGCATGCCCTCCGACACCGCGATCACCGCGTCGGCCGCCGCCAGCGCGGTGCGCTCGGCCCACGACGAGATCGCGTAGCCGCCGCCGAGCTGCTCGGCCTTCCACGGCCGCAGCGGTTCGAGGCTGTGCGTGGTGACCACGTGCGGCACGCCGTGGAGCAGCTTCGCGACATGCCCGGCAAAGTTGGCGTACCAGGTATGCGAATGGACCACGTCCGCGCCCGCGCAGGCGGCGGCCATCTCCAGGTCCACCCCGAGCACCTGGAGGGCCGCGTTCGCCGCCCCCAGCCCGGCGGGCGTACGGTATGCCGACACGCCCGGCTCGTCCCGGTCCGCGCCGAAGCAGCGGACCCGCACGTCGGCCAGCTCGCGCAGCTCCCTGGCCAGATACTCCAGGTGCACGCCGGCCCCGCCGTAGACCTCCGGTGGGTACTCCCTGCTCAGCAGATCAACACGCATGACACGACCATACGAGGAAGTGCCTCCCCGCGACACGGCGACAAGCCCGACATGCGGAACGACCGCCCGCCGCGTGGCGTACATAACCCGAGAGAACGGGACACGACGGGAGGGAGCCGGACGCGCATTCGTCGATAGATCGGCCGATTGAGGGTAGCGTCCAGGACATGAGGTCCCGGAGGGTGCTTGCGGTCGTGCTGGCAGGTGGAGAGGGAAAGAGGCTCATGCCTCTCACGGCGGATCGGGCGAAACCGGCGGTGCCGTTCGGCGGGATGTACCGGCTCATCGACTTCGTGCTGTCCAACCTCGCCAACGGCGGCTATCTGAAGATCGTCGTACTGACCCAGTACAAGAACCACAGCCTCGACCGCCACGTCTCGCGCACCTGGCGGCTGTCGGCCATGCTCGGAAACTACGTGACGCCGGTGCCCGCGCAGCAGCGGCTGGGCCCGCGCTGGTTCTCCGGCTCGGCCGACGCGCTCTTCCAGAACCTGAACCTGATCTACGACGAGATGCCCGAGCACGTGATCGTGTTCGGCGCCGACCACATCTACCGCATGGATCCGCGGCAGATGGTCGACCAGCACGAGGACTCCGGCGCCGACGTGACCGTGGCCGCGATCCGGCAGCCGCTGTCGCTGGCCGACCAGTTCGGCGTGATCGAGACCGACCCGGAGGGCCGGCGCATCGTGGCGTTCCGGGAGAAGCCCAAGGACGCCGTCGGGCTGGCCGACTCGCCCGACGAGGTCTACGCCTCGATGGGCAACTACGTGTTCAAGACGCAGGCGATGATCGACGCGCTGCGCGAGGACGCCCTCGACCCCACGAGCAAGCACGACCTGGGCGGCAACATCATCCCGATGATGGTCAAGTCCGGCGGGGCCGACGTGTACGACTTCGCCAACAACGTGGTGCCCGGTTCGAGCGAGCGCGACCGGGGCTACTGGCGCGACGTGGGCACGCTCGACGCCTACTACGAGGCGCACATGGACCTGATCGCCGCGCATCCGGTCTTCAACCTGTACAACGACAAGTGGCCCATCCACACCGGGCACGACCCGCTGCCGCCCGCCAAGTTCGTGCACAACGACGGCGACCGCGTCGGCCGGGCCATCGACTCGCTGGTCTCGCCCGGCGTCATCGTCTCCGGCGGCACCGCCTACCGCTCGATCCTGTCGCCCAAGGTCGTGCTGCACTCCCACTCGCTGGTGGAGGACTCGGTGCTGATGGAGAACGTCAAGGTGGGGCGCGGCGCGATCGTGCGCAAGGCCATCATCGACAAGAACGTCGTCATCCCCGACGGCGCCCGCATCGGCTTCGACCTGGACTACGACCGCACCCGGTTCGCGCTGACCCGCGGCGGCGTCGTGGTCATCGGCAAGAACGAGATCGTCGACCGGTGAGCCGTAGAGTGTGGGGGTGCAGCCTGATCTCCGCCAACCGCTGATCCGCGACCTGAGCGAGTCCGACCTGCCCCGCCAGCACTGGCGGGGCGACGACGAGGACGGCGGCGTGTGGCTGTTCGAGAGCGTCGAGGGCGACGGCGAGCAGTGGGCGATCCGGCAGATCGAGATCCGCGCCGGGCGTCAGGTGCACCGCTACTGGTGGCGGCACCTGCAGGACGAGCACGGCTTCCTGACCGATCAGGCGCTGGAGATCTGGGAGCTGACCGAGATCAGCGCGCCGGCGTTCGAGGCCGTGTGGGAGGCGGGCGGCTGACCGGTGCTGGACGAGGGCGGACATGGCGAGGCCCCGGGCTCGGCGGGCGAGCTCCGGGACCGTGGTGACGCCGGTCAGTCGGCCAGCGTGTAGAGCCAGCCGCTGCGGTGGTAGTCGCTGCCCCACCAGCCGTGGTGGTCGTCGCAGTCGGTCTCGTCGTACGTGCCGGACGAGACGGTGTTGTCGTCGTGGATCTTCTGCCAGGTGGCGCTCTTCCCGTCGCAGCCCGGCCATTTGTCGGCGGCGGCCGGGCTCGCGAGGGTCGCGGTCAGGGCGGCCGCGGCGAGGACGGCGCCGCCGGCGGCGGCAAGGATGGCTTTCATGATATTCCCCCCGTGATCACGAAGTGTCATCGCTGCATCACTATACGGAGCCATCCGCCGGGCGGGGGAACGCCACGCGGGCCGCGCTCAGCGCGGGCAGGGGCGGCCCGCCTCCCGGGCGAGCGAGGCGGTGGCGATCGCGGCGTCGAGCCGGTCACGGGTGCCGGTCAGGTCGCGGATCTGCCGGTCGATGCGATCGCGCTCGGCGGCGAGCAGGCTCTGCTCCTCGTAGTAGCGCAGCGCCCGCACGCTCACGCCGGTCGCGGCGGCCAGCTCCCCGATGCGCATGCCCGCTTCCCTTCGGCTTGCCTCTGACGTCGTGCGGGCCGCGCTGGACGGCGTCGAGGCCGGACGGGCCGAGGTCGTCGCCGACGACGGCACCGCCCGGATCAAGGCCGCCCTGTCGGCCGACCCCGCCGTCCTCTACCCGGGGGTGTTGTGAACGCGGTGCTGTTGAACGCGGTGCCGCTCCAGGGATTCGAACCCCGAACCTCCGCCTCCTGAGGGCGGCGCCTCTGCCAGTTGGGCCAGAGCGGCGTGGGCCCCGGACGGGCCGGCGGGAGGCCCGGCCCGGGGCATGAGCTCGGTCCGCCCGGGGGCCGCCAGCCCCGCCGCGCAGGCCTTGCTCGCGGCGCCTTTCCCTTCAGGGCCGCTGGATCCTGGTGACGCGCATGAAAAAGCCGCCTCGGGGTCGAGCCCGGGCGGCCGTCCTGGTGTCCTCGTCAGGTCACCCGGAGGCCGGAGGCGTCAGTGCCAGTGCCAGTGCCAGGGATGTCACCGCTCGCCTCCTTCTCGTACGTCGTTCCGGACAGCTTCAAGGTAGCCCGGAGATCGTGCGGGACGCCACCGAATATCCGGTCAGCCCGCGCCCAGCGACTGCGCGTACGGGCCGCTGGTGCGCTCGAAGCGCAGCGCCGCGTGCGAGGTGGCGCTCTGCACGTCCCGCCAGTGGCGCTGCAGGTCGCTGTCGTCCCGCTGGACCTGGCTGCCGCCCGACTCGAAGAGCCGGGCGGCGGCGGCGCGGACGAGCTGGGCCGCGAGCGAGGCGTCCCGGGCGTTGCGCGCGGCCGTCGCGGGCGCGACGCGGCCCAGGTCGGCGATCGCCGTGGCCCGCTCGGTGAGCAGCAGGGCCGCGTCCAGCTCGGCGCTGGAGCGGGCCAGCTCCAGCTCGGCGGGCGGCGTCAGGCCGGGCCCCTTGGCCGTCAGCTGCGCGGTCCACGCGCGCAGCATCGCGGTGGCGGAGCCGAGCGCGGGCGCGGCGAACAGCGCGCCCGCCACGGCCGCCAGCGGCGTCTGGTGGCACGGCGCGGCCGAGTGCTCGCTGTGCCCCCGGAACACCGCGCCCTGCGCCACCGCGCGGTGGCGGGGCACCAGGACGCCGTCGGCGACCACGGTGTTGCTGCCGGTGCCGCGCATGCCGAGCGTGAACCAGGTGTTCCTGATCCGGTAGTCGCCGCGCGGCACGGCGAAGAACCTCGGCCCGTCCGGCGCGGGCGCGCACAGCAGCGCCCAGTCGGAGAAGTCGACGCCGCTGAGGAAGTGCCACTCCCCCGAGAGCCGCCACCCGCCGGGCGTCTCCTCGGCCGTGCCCGACGGGACGAGCGCCGCCGAGATCGCCGCGTCCGGCCCCTCACGCCAGACCTCCGCCTGCCCCTCGGCCGGGAGGTAGGCGGCCATGCGGCCCGAGGTGGCCACGATCAGCGCGCACCACGACGCGGACGCGCACGACTCCCCCACCGTCGCGAGGGCCCGCCGCAGCTCGGTGAACGCCGCCTCGTGCCCGCCGTGCCTGCGCGGGACGAAGTGGCGGGCGAACCCGGCGTCGAGGATCGCCGCGACGACGTCCTCCGGCAGCCGCCGCGCGGCCTCCGCCTCGGCGGCCCGCTCGCCGGCGAGCTTGGCGACGGCGTCCGCCGCTTCGAGCAGGCCCGTGGCCTCGTGGTCGGTCATGATCCACTCCTTCGTACGGATGCCGTCATGGGGAACTCGCCGGGGCCGATCGTGATCACTTCGGCGCCGCCCCGGGCCACGGCGCGGTGCCGCCTGGCCAGGGGCGCGAGCTGGGAGAGGCAGGCCTCGACGAGCGTCCAGCCGCCCTCGGGCCGGTCGGTGAGCAGGCCGTCGAGTGCGGGCCAGAACAGCACCGGCTCGGCCAGTTGCAGCGCCCAGAACTCGGGCGTGACCGCCTCCTCGTCGGTGACCCACCGCCCGGTCCGGCACGAGCGCACCGGGACGCGTGGCGGGCTCAGGCGCATCCCCTCCAGGCAGCGGACCAGCTCCTCGGCGGCCGGCCGCAGCACCGGGCTGTGGAACGGCTGGAGCGCCCGGACCCTGCGGCACATGAAGCCCTTGCCGCGCAACGTCTCCTCGGCGGCCTCCAGCGCCGGATCGGGCCCGGACACGATGCACTGCCGGGGCGCGTTCCAGGCCCCCACCACGACCCCGCCGAGCTCCCCGCCGGGGCCGCCGGACAGGTGGGGGGCGAGCTCGTCCGGGGTGGCGGCCACGGCGAGCATGCCGCCCGGGGGCATCAGGCGGGCCGCGTCGGCGCGGCGGCACATCAGCTCCGCGCCGTCGGCCGGGCTGAACACGCCGGCGAGCGCGGCGGCGGCCAGTTCGCCCACGCTGTGACCGAGCAGCGCGTCAACCGGCCTGCCCGCGTCGGTGAGGGCCCGGCCGATCGCCAGATTCACCGCGAACAGCAGGGGCTGGGCCCGGGTGACGTCGTCGATCGGCACCCGGGGCGCGGCCGACAGCCAGTCGTCGCGCAGCTCGCCGCCCCGGCGGCCGCAGGCGTCGAAGAACTCGTCCATGGCCGCCGTGAAGGCCGCCTGCTCGCGGTAGAGCTCGGCGGCCATGCGCGGGTACTGGGCGCCCTGCCCCGGCAGGAGCAGCACCGTGCGCCTCTCGGTCTGTCGCATGCTGCCAGCTTGCGTGACCGATCTTGAGCCGGGCTCGAGGTTGCCTCGATACGTAGTCGGTGACAGAGCCGTGTGCGGGCCATGACAGGTCCGTCCAGCAGGGTCGGAACCGCACGTCGGCAAGAAGGGGGTGGATTCCGTGGAAGGTACGGACGCGGCCGGGGGGATCGGCGTCGTTCTCGGTACGGATCATGTGATCTTCAGGGAGTGCCTGAGGGACTGGATCGGCAGGTTGCACGGCATCAGCGTCGTCGGGGAGGCGCGCTCGCCGGCCGAGGTCCCGCAGGTGGCCGCGCGGGTGCGGCCGGACGTGGTGCTGGCCGGGGCGGGCGGCGGCCCGCAGGAGGCCGAGTGGCGGGCGCTGCGGCAGGTCCGGCGGCACCTGGCGGACGTCAAGATCGTGGTGTTGGCGCTGAGCCACACCGTCGACCTGGGCGAGCTGGCCGGGCACGGCGCGCACTGGTGCCTGCCGGCGACCAGCACACGGGCGGACCTCGTGCTGGTGCTGCGCAACCTCACCCGGCTGGAGCCCGGCCCGTCGCCGCGCCGGCCCGGGTGCGAGCGGCGGCGCGAGGCCGACGCCGAGGCGGGGCCGCGCTGGACGGCCCGCCTGTCCGTCCGCGAGCGGCAGGTGCTCGACCTGGTCTCCCAGGCGCTGAGCAACGCGCAGATCGGCGCCCGGCTGTCGATCACCGAGGGGACGGTGAAGCGGCATCTGCGCAACATCTACGGCAAGCTCGGGGCGGTGTCGCGCATCGACGCGGTCAACAAGGCGGCCGGCCTCCCCACCGCGCGGGCGGCGTCCCCCGGGCAGGCCCACTGCCTCGGCGCCCGCTGAACCGCCCGGCCGGCCGCGCCGGGGCCCGTCGGTCCGCCGCAGCCGCTGGGCGGGCCAGGGTGGACGGGCCTTGAAGCGGACGGGCCTCGATGTGGACGGGCCTTGAAGCGGACGGGCCTTGAAGCGGACGGGTCAGGCGGGGATGGCCAGGACGCGGCCGCCCCGCAGGACCTCGCGGTGCAGGCGCTGGACCGCCGGCGACGGGTCCAGGCCCAGCTCGCGGTTGAGGACCTCGCGCAGGCCCTGGAAGGCGGCCAGCGCCTCGCCGCGCCGGCCCGCCTGGCTGAGGACGGTGATGAGCTGGGCGTGCAGCCACTCGTGCAGCGGGTTCTCGGCGATCAGGCTGCGCAGCTCGCCGATCAGCTCCCGGTGCCGCCCGAGGTGCATGTCGGCCTCGATGCGCAGCTCCAGCGCGTGGGTGCGGCGTTCGGCCAGGTGGACGACGTGGGAGCGGAGCAGGGGGCCCTGGGTCACGTTGGCCAGGGGCGGCCCCTGCCACAGCCCCAGCGCCTGGCGCAGGTCGGCGGCGGCGGCTTCGTGCTGCCCGGCGCGGGCGAAGCCCTCGGCCCGGGTGACCAGGTGGTCGAATCGGTCCTGGTCGAGCTGGTCCTGGTCGACCAGGAGCGTGTAGCCGAACGGCTTGGTCAGCAGCAGTTCGCGCCCGGAGCCGCTGAGGCGCTCGCGCTGGATCAGGTTGCGTATTTGGTAGATGTAGGTCTGGGTGGTGGTGAGGGCGCTCTTGGGCGGGTTGTCGTCCCACAGTTCGCGGATGATGGAATCGACCAGCACCAGGCGATTGGCGGAAACGAGCAGCAGCGCGAGCACCTGGCGAACCTTGGGCGCACTTGGCGTGCAGGCCCGGCCGGCATGCACCACCTCCATCGGTCCAAGCACCGAGAAATTGGTTTTGGGCATCATGTCTCCCCGTCAGTTGATGGAACACGACATGCGGCGACCCCTAATACCCGGCGAGAATATAGCAAGATGGAACATGTCTCGAATGTCGTGCCTCTAAAGAGGTATGCTCCATCGAAGGTGAGCCGCCCGCATGTAATTCGCCGCTGCGACGAGGCGGGCATTGATGGACGGGCAGGTAAATGGTTCACTTCGCAACCGTTTAATGTCTTATCACTACATGTGGTAAGCGCACGCTACCGCATGCGCGGTAACCGCCACCTACTGCAATTGCAGTAGGCCGATTGGCGGCGCACCCGTTATTGTGGCGACGTGAGACAACGAGGTATAAGGCGCCATATTCCCCGACTCCCCGCTCTCGTTGTCGACGCGATCGCCGGCGCCGCGGTGAGTATTTCGGCGCTTCTCGCACCGTATTTGGACACGCCCGAACCAGCGGCCCGGCATTTACCGGTGCTGACCGTGCTCATGGGCGCCGCCGTCGCCGTCCGGCGGGTCGTGCCGGTGCCCGCGCTGTTCCTCACCCTGCTGGCCTCGGCGCTGGCCGACCCGCTCGACGTGGTGGAGCCGGCCATGGCCGCGATCCTGCTGACCGCGTACACGGTGGGGGCGGTGAGCGAGCGCGGGACCGCCGTGGCGGTGGCGGCCGGCGGGTCGGCGCTGCTCGTCGCGGTGCACTTCCTCGTCCAGGGGACCACCTGGCCCGACGCGCAGAGCGGGCCGCCGCCGTTCATCGCCGCGACGCTGGCGGGCGGCGCGGTGGGACAGGCCGCCGTGACGCGGCGCCAGCTCGTCGCCGCGCTGGAGGAACGGGCCCGGCGGGCGGAGCTGGCGCTGGAGGAGGAGGCCAGGCGGCGGGTCGTCGAGGAGCGCATGCACATCGCGCGCGAGGTCCACGACCTGGTCGCCCACCACATCTCGGTCGTCAACGTGCAGGCCGGGGTGGCCGCCCACCTGCTGCGGCACCGGCCCGACGCGGCCGAGGAGGCGCTGGCGCACGTCCGGGCGGCCGGCCGCACCGTGCTCAACGAGCTCGGCGCGGTGCTCGACGTGCTGCGCGGGTCGGGCGACGCGCGGGCGCCGCTGGAGCCGCTGCCGGGGCTCGCCGACCTGGACCCGCTGCTGGAGTCGTTCGCCCGCACCGGGCTCAAGGTGGACCGGACCGTCTCCGGCCTGGCCGTGCCGCTCCCCCCGGCGGTCGACCTGTGCGCGTACCGGACGATCCAGGAGTCGCTCACCAACGCCCGCAAGTACGGGCGCGGCCACGTCCGGATGACGATGGCCTACACCGCCGGCGAGCTGACCATCGACGTGCGCAACCAGCGGGCCGGGACGGCCGGGGCCGATCCTGGCACCGGGCACGGCCTGATCGGCATGCGCGAGCGCGTCGCGTCCGTCGGCGGCGTGCTCAGCGCCGGGCCCGCCCGGGGCGGGGAGTTCGCGGTGGTGGCCCGGCTGCCGCTGACGGGAAGCCAACTCACCGAGAGGAACCAGGATGATCCGCGTGTTGCTCGCTGACGACCAGACCCTGATCCGCAAGGGATTCCGCTCGCTCATCGAGACGGCCGGCGACCTGTGCGTGGTCGGGGAGGCGCAGACCGGGCTGGAGACGGTGCGGCTGGCCCGCGAGACCCGCGCCGACGTGATCCTCATGGACATCCGGATGCCGGAGATGGACGGGCTGGCGGCCACCCGGGAGATCACCGCCGACGAGAGCCTGTCGGGGGTGCGCATCCTGGTGCTGACGACGTTCGAGATCGACGAGTACGTGTTCCAGGCGCTGCGGGCGGGCGCCAGCGGCTTCCTCGGCAAGGACGTGGAGCCGGGCGAGCTGCTGGCCGCGATCCGCGTCGTGGCGGCCGGGGAGGCGCTGCTGTCGCCGAAGGCCACCAAGGGGCTGATCACCCGCTTCCTCAACCAGCCGGTGAAGGCCGACACCGAGGCGGGCGGGGTGCTGGAGGCGCTGACGGCCCGCGAGCTGGAGATCGTCGTGCACGTGGCCACCGGGGCCTCCAACGAGGAGATCGCCGAAGAGCTGTGCCTGTCCCCGTACACGGTGAAGACGCACGTCAACCGGGCGATGGCGAAGCTGGGCGCGCGGGACAGGGCGCAGCTCGTGGTGACCGCGTACCAGGCCGGGCTGGTCACGGTGGCGAGCGCCTGACACCCTTGGTCAAGGCCGTCTCGTACGGACGCATGATCTCGCGGATACTGCGATCGGACGACGCGGACGAGGTCGCGGCTGCTGCATCGTGGGACCATGATTGAGGTCACCAACCTGAAGAAGCGCTACGGGGACACGCTGGCGGTCGACGACCTGACTTTCACTGTCAGGCCCGGCGTCGTCACCGGGTTCCTGGGGCCCAACGGGTCGGGCAAGTCCACCACGATGCGGCTCATCCTCGGCCTGGACGCGCCCACGGAGGGCGTGGCGCTGGTCAACGGGCGGCCCGTCCGCGAGCACGCGGCGCCGCTGCGCGAGATCGGCGCGCTGCTGGAGGCCAAGGCGGCCCACCCGGGCAGGTCGGCGTTCAACCATCTGGCGGCGCTGGCGGCGACCAACGGCATCCCCCGGCGGCGCGTCCGCGAGGTGCTGGAGCTGGTCGGGCTCAGCGAGGTGGCGCACCGGCGGGCGGGCGGTTTCTCCCTCGGCATGGCGCAGCGGCTGGGCATCGCCGCGGCGCTGCTCGGCGACCCCGCGACGGTCGTGCTGGACGAGCCCGTCAACGGCCTGGACCCCGAGGGCATCGTGTGGATCCGCAGGCTGCTCAAGGGGCTGGCGGCCGAGGGCCGGACGGTGTTCCTGTCGTCGCACCTGATGGGCGAGCTGGCCGAGACGGCCGAGCAGGTCGTGGTCATCGGGCAGGGCAGGCTGATCGCGGACGAGCCGGTCGGCGAGCTGATCAGGTCGGTGTCGGAGCGCCGGATGCGGGTGCTGGTGCGCACTCCGGACCCGGTGCGGCTGTGCAACCTGATCCAGCGCGCGGGCGTGACCATCACCCGGCGGCACGACGACCTGCTGGAGATCGAGGGCGTCCCGGCGGAGCGGATCGGCGACGAGGCGGCGGCGTGCGGCCTGCCGCTGCACGAGCTGACGACCGCGCGGGCCTCGCTGGAGGAGGCGTTCATGGAGCTGACGGGCCTGTCGGTGGAGTTCCGCGCGCCCACCGGTGTGGGGATCGCGTCATGAGCCGGCCCGTGAGTCATCCCGCGAGCGCCGCGGCGGTGGCGCCCGGCGTGAGCCTGGCCCGCGCGGTCAACGGCGAGTGGATCAAGCTGAGGTCGGTGCGCTCGACCACCGTCGCCCTGCTGCTGTCGGTCGTCGTGTTCGTCGGCGTGGGGCTGATCACCGCCGGCGCCATGGCCGAGCCGCTGGCGGCGGGCACGCTGGAGCCGGACGGGCCGCCGTTCCAGCCGAGCACCCCGACCGGCGCCACCCTCGGCGGCGTCGCCTTCGCCCAGCTGCTCATCGGCGCGCTCGGCGTGCTGTACGTGTCGTCGGAGTACTCGACGGGGCTGATCCGCGCCACGTTCTCGGCGGTGCCGAGGCGGCTGCCGGTGCTGTGGGCCAAGTGCGTGGTCTTCGCCGGGGTCGTGCTCGCCCTGATGCTCCTCTCCTCGCTGGTGTCGTTCCTGGCCGGGTCGGCGCTCCTCGGCGCGCACGGCGTCGCGCCGTCGCTGGGCGACCCGGGCGTGCTGCGGGCGGTGCTGGCCGCGCCGGTGTACCTGACCGGGGTCGGGGTGGCGGCGATCGCGCTGGCCACGCTGATGCGCAGCACGGCGATGGCGGTCTCCGTCGTGTCGTTCGCCGTCTTCCTGCTCGACTCGCTGGCCGGGATGCTGCTGCCGGAGGGCGTCGCCGACGCGGTCACGCCCTACCTGCCGGCCACCGCGGGCAAGGCGTTCATGGCCGAGACGCAGGCCGGCGGGGTGCTGGCGCCGCTGCCGGGCTTCCTCGTGTTCTGCGCGTACCTCGTGGCGCTGCTCGGGCTCGCCGCCTGGACGCTGCGCCGGCGCGACGCCTGACCGGCGGAACGCCGGGCTGGGACCCCAACGGTCCTCGAGCGGCGCTCGAGGACCGTCGCACATGTTCACCTGCGACAGCCGATGTCGCAAAAGGAGCGTGTGCGTCTCATGGACCGACGAACCGTGATCACCGGAATGGGCGTGCGCGCGCCCGGTGGTGCGGGGACGAAGTCTTTCTTCGAGCTCTTGTCCTCCGGGCGGACGTCCACCCGCAGGATCTCCTTCTTCGACCCCTCGCCCTTCCGGTCCCAGGTGGCGGCCGAGTGCGACTTCGATCCCGAGGCGTCCGGGCTGACGCGCCGGGAGATCCGCCGGATGGACCGCGCCACCCAGCTCGCGGTGGTGGCCGGACGTGAGGCCGTCGCCGACAGCGGGCTGGAGGCGGCCGGCCTCGACCCGGGCCGGGTGGCGGTCAGCGTCGGCACCGCCGTCGGCGCCACCACCAGCCTCGAACGCGAGTACCTGGTGCTGTCGGACACGGGCCACGACTGGTTCGTCGACCCCGGGTACGCCTCGCCGCACCTGTTCGACTACTTCGTGCCGAGCGCCATCGCGGCCGAGGTCGCCTGGATCGCCGGCGCGGAGGGCCCGGCGGCCATCGTCTCCTCCGGCTGCACCTCGGGCCTCGACTCCGTCGGGTACGGCCACCAGCTGATCAAGGAGGGCAGCGCCGACGTCGTGCTCGCCGGCGCGACCGACGCCCCCATCTCCCCCATCGCCGTGGCGTGCTTCGACGCGATCAAGGCGACCACGCCGCGCAACGACGACGCCGAGCACGCCTCGCGCCCGTTCGACCGGACCAGGAACGGCTTCGTGCTCGCCGAGGGCGCGGCCATGCTGGTGCTGGAGGAGTACGAGCACGCGCGGCGGCGCGGCGCGCGGATCATCGCCGAGATCAACGGGTACGCCACCCGCTGCAACGCCTACCACATGACCGGGCTCAAGCCCGACGGCCGCGAGATGGCCGAGGCGATCAACGCGGCACTGGCCGAGGCGCGCATGGACGGCGACGCCGTCGACTACGTCAACGCGCACGGCTCCGGCACCAAGCAGAACGACCGGCACGAGACCGCCGCGTTCAAGCGGGCGCTCGGCGAGCACGCCTACCGCACGCCGGTCAGCTCCATCAAGTCGATGATCGGCCACTCGCTGGGCGCGATCGGCTCGATCGAGCTCGTCGCCTGCGCCCTGGCCATCGAGAACGACATGGTGCCGCCCACCGCCAACCTGACGGAGGCCGACCCCGAATGCGATCTCGACTACGTGCCGATCGAGGCGCGCGACCAGCGGGTGGACACGGTGCTGTCGGTGGGCAGCGGCTTCGGCGGCTTCCAGAGCGCCATGCTGCTCAGCCGCGCCGGGAACGGGAGCTGACGCCATGACGCAGACCACGATCGCCGCGCCCGGCGAGCGGACCGGCGGGGCGGCCACGGCCGTCATCACCGGCCTGGGCGTCATCGCCCCCAACGGGCTGGGCGCCGAGAAGTTCTGGGCGGCGACCCTGCGCGGGGAGAGCGGCATCCGGCCGCTGCACGCCGAGGGACACGCCGGCGGGCACCCCCGGGGCGGCGGCCCCCGCTACCCGGTGACGCTGGCCGGGCAGGTGAGCGGCTTCGTCGCCGAGGAGCACATCCCCTCCAGGCTGATGCCGCAGACCGACCGGGTGACCCGGCTCGCGCTGGCGGCGGCCGAGTGGGCGCTGGAGGACGCCGCGCTGCGCCCGGCCGAGCTGCCCGAGTACAGCATGGGCGTGGTCACCTCCAACGCCTCCGGCGGCTTCGAGTTCACCCACCGGGAGATCCAGAAGCTCTGGACGCAGGGCCCGCAGACGGTCAGCGTGTACGAGTCCTTCGCCTGGTTCTACGCGGTCAACACCGGCCAGATCTCCATCCGGCACGGCATGCGCGGCCCCGGCGGGGTGCTGGTGGCCGAGCAGGCGGGCGGCCTGGACGCGCTCGGCCACGCCCGGCGGGCGGTGCGCCGCGGCACCCCGCACATCGTGACGGGCGGCGTGGAGTCCTCGCTCGACCCGTGGGGCTGGGTGAGCCACATCGCCAGCGGCAGGCTTAGCCGCGAGCCCGTCCCCGAGCTGGCCTACCGGCCCTTCACCCGGGAGGCGGACGGCTACGTGCCCGGCGAGGGCGGGGCCATCCTCGTCCTGGAGGACCGGGAGGCGGCGCTGCGGCGCGGCGCGGCCAAGGTCTACGGCGAGGTCGCCGGGTACGCCGCCACCTTCGACCCGCGGCCGGGCTCGGGCCGGCCGCCCGGCCTGGAGCAGGCCATCCGCAAGGCGCTCGCCGACGCGGGCACCGAGCCCGGGGAGATCGGCGTCGTCTTCGCCGACGCCGCCGGGGTGCCGTTCCTGGACCGGGAGGAGGCCGCGGCGATTTCCGCGGTCTTCGGACCCGGGGGCGTCCCGGTGACCGCGCCCAAGGCGCTGACCGGCCGCCTGTACGCCGGGAGCGGGCCGCTCGACGTGGTGTGCGCGCTGCTGGCGCTGCGCGACGGGGTCATCCCGCCCGTGCCCCACGCCGGGGAGGTGCCCGCCGCGTACCGGATCGACCTGGTGCGCGGCGCCGAGCCGAGGAGCGCGGCGCTCACCCACGCGCTGGTCCTGGCGCGCGGAAAGGGCGGCTTCAACGCCGCCGTCGTCCTTCGCAAGCCCGAACATCCGGAAGCCGTACCTCGGAAAGAGGAGAAATGACTCTCGACGACCTTCGCAGAATCATGGTGGCCTGCGCCGGCGAGGACGAGCACGTCGACCTCGGCGGCGACATCCTGGACGAGCTCTTCACCGACCTGGGCTACGACTCGCTGGCCCTGATGGAGACCGCCGCCCGGATCGAGACCGAGTTCGGCGTGCGGATCCCCGACGAGCAGGTGGCCGAGCTGACCACGCCCCGCGCCCTGCTCGACTTCGTCTCCGGCGTGACCGTCCCCTGACCGCGCGCCGCCCGTTCCGTCCCTGTTCCGCTGACCTCCGGAAGGACCACGTCATGATCGTGCACACCCTGATCTACCGCTTCCCCGCCTCCGCGACCGAGGGCGACCAGGAGGAGTTCTTCACCGCGATGAAGGAGCTGCTCGACCGCAACCCGCTGGTCAAGGGCTTCGACTACCGGCCGCACCTGTGGCTGCCCGCCGACGAGCGCTCCCGGGGCATCACCGCCTCGAAGATCGCCCAGTTCACCACCGAGACGCTGGAGGACCTCAAGACGTTCTCCGAGATCCCCGAGGTCTACGACTTCACCACGCAGTGGAAGCAGAAGCTCCGGTTCGAGGCGGCCTACGCCAACCACGAGCCCCTGTCGGTCTGACCCAGCGAAGGAGGAAGCGCCATGCCGTACGCCGAGCACACCGTGACCGTGGACGCCCCCGTCAGCGTCGTCTGGGACCTGCTGGTCGACGTGGAGGGGTACGCCAGGATCTTCCCGCCCACCCAGGAGGTCACGATCCTGGAGGGCGACGACACGTACCAGATCGCCCGGTTCCTGGTGGACGTCAGCGGGGAGCTTGCGACCTGGGTGTCGCGCAGGGACATCGACGCCGGGCGGCGCGTCATCGCCTACCGGCAGCTGGAGACCGCGCCGATCGTCGGGCGGATGGGCGGCGAGTGGCGGGCCTTCCCGTTCGGGGAGGACCGCACGCAGCTCGTGCTGACGCACGACTTCGAGGCGCGCGAGCCGGTCGGCGGCAAGGTCGCGGGCCGGTTCACGCCGGAGGAGGCCGACACGATGCTGCGCGCGGCCGTCGAGCGCAACAGCGTGGCCGACCTCGGCGCGGTCAAGTCGGAGGCCGAGCGGCTCGCCGCCGGCGCGGTCGCGTGAAGCGGTTCTACGACCTGAGCGTCGCCACCCGCGACACGCCGAGCGAGGCCACGCCGGTGACGGTGGACCTGCTCGACCACCGTACGGGCGCGATCGTCCTCGGGCTGAGCCCCGAGGACTTCCCCGACGGGATGGCCATCTCCAACGAGACCGTCACGCTGACCACCCACACCGGCACGCACATGGACGCGCCGCTGCACTACGGCCCGCTGACGGCGGGCCGGCCCGCCAGGAGCATCGACCAGGTGCCGCTGGAGTGGTGTCACGGGCCCGGCGTCCGCCTGGACGTACGCGACGTGCCCTCGGGCGAGGCCGTCACCGTCGAACGGCTCACGGCGGCGCTCGACGCGGCCGGGCACCGGCTCGCCCCCGGCGACATCGTGCTGCTGTGGACCGGCGCCGACGCGCTGTGGGGCAGCGCCCGCTACCTGACCGACTACGCCGGGCTGTCCGGCGAGGGCACCGAGTTCCTGGTCGAGAGCGGCGTGCGGGTCATCGGCATCGACGCGTGGGGGCTGGACCGGCCGATGCGCGCGATGGTCGAGGACTACAAGCGCACCGGGGACAAGGCGTGCCTGTGGCCCGCCCACGTCTACGGGCGGCGCAAGGAGTATCTGCAGCTGGAGAAGCTGGCCGGGCTCGGGACGCTGCCCGCCGCCACCGGGTTCGACGTCTCGTGCTTCCCGGTGTCGATCGCGGGCGCGGGAGCCGGCTGGACCCGGGTGGTCGCCATCATGGAGGAGAGCTGATGTTCTATCGCACGTTCAGCAGCATCGACAAGATCACCGAAGGGCTCGTGGCGAGCTTCTCCGGCCTGTCGGCCAACGTCGGCTTCAAGGACGACGAGGTGGTCCGCCACGTCGCGACCGGCACCGGCCAGGTCAAGGGCACCGCCGTCACCTGGCACGAGGGCGACGGCGGCTCGCCGTACGACCCGCTGGGGGCCGCGGTGCGCAACTTCGTCGCCGCCCAGGTCGGCGACCCGCGCGTGCGCGCGTGGCTGCCGGGCGAGGAGTTCGCGCTGACCGTCTTCCAGGTCCGCAACTACGCCGACGACCGGCAGAACGCGCACCCGTCCCAGGGCTTCCACCAGGGCGGCGGCGACCACGTGCTCGTCACCGTCGTCGCAGAGGAGAACGTCAACGGGGCCGTGCACATGCTGGCCACCGCCGAGGACGAGACCTCGCTGGTCTTCGAGCGCCGCCTGAACCCGGGCGAGACGCTGCTGCTCGACGACCGGGCGCTGACCCACCACTGCACGCCGTTCACCCCCAAGGCGGGGGGCCGGGCGCAGCGGGACGTGCTCGTCGTGTCGCTGACCCGCACGGACGGCGAGGGGCGGTCATGACCGGGGGCTTCCACGAGGTGGTGATCGCGGGCGCGGGGCCCGTGGGGATGATGCTGGCCTGCGAGCTGCGCTCGGCGGGCGTGACGGTGCTCGTCCTCGAACGCGACCCCGAGCCGGACCCGATGCCGAAGGCGGGCATCATCGGGCCGCTGGCGGCCGAGGCCGTCGCCCGGCTCGGGCTGGGCGAGGCGCTGATGGAGGCCGAGGCCGAGGCGATCAGGCGCGACGAGGAGATGCTGGCCAAGCTCCTGTCCGCCGCCCCGGCCGGACGGCCGGGCGGTGGCCCGCCGGGGGGTGGCCCGCCGGGAGCTCCCGGGGGGCGGGCGCCGGGGCACGCGGGGCCGCCGGAGCACTTCGCCGGGCTGCCCCTCGACGCGGCGCTGTCGTCCGACCCCGGCCGCCGCCGGGTCCGGGTGGACCAGCTCACCCTGCACCGCATCCTCGCCGAGCACGCCGGCCGGCTCGGCGTGGACGTGCGGCACGAGCACACGGTCACCGGCCTGTCCCAGGACGGCGACGGCGTGAGCGTCAAGGTCGCCACCCCGGGCGGCGAGCTGCGGCTGCGCTGCGCCTACCTGGCCGGCTGCGATGGCGGCCGCAGCACCGTGCGCAAGCTGGCCGGTTTCGCCTTCGACGGCACCGATCCGACCCTCACCGGCAGGCAGGGCCTGGTCCGCATGGCCGGCGCGGGCGGGCTGCGGCCGGGCTTCAACCTGACCGATCGGGGCGGTTACCTGTTCGCCGCCTTCGGCGCCAACCGGGTGGCGACCGTGGAGTTCGACGGCCCGCCGCAGGACCGAGACGCGCCGCTGACCGCCGAGGAGCTCCAGGAGAGCGTGCGCCGGGTGAGCGGGACCGAGGCGGCCGTCGACCGGCTGCTGTCCGGGGTCCGCTTCACCGACCACACCCGGCAGGCGGCCACGTACCGGCTGGGCCGGGTGCTGCTGGCGGGCGACTCCGCGCACGTGCACCCGCCGTTCGGCGGCCAGGGGCTCAACGTCGGCCTGGTCGACGCCGCCAACCTGGGCTGGAAGCTGGCCGCGCAGGTCCAGGGGCGGGCCCCGGAGGGGCTGCTGGACTCCTACACGGCCGAGCGGCACCCGGTGGCGGCGCGGCTCCTGGACAACACCCGCGCCCAGACGGCGCTCATGCGGCCGGACCCGCAGAGCCGGGCGCTGCGCGAGCTGTTCGCGGGCGTGCTCGGCCTCGACGTGGTCAACCGGCGCGTCTACGACATGGTGACCGGCCTGTCCGTCCGCTACGACCTGGGCGAGGAGCATCCGCTGGCCGGGACGCTGCTGCCGGACCTGGAGCTGTCGACGGGCAAGCGGCTCTTCGACCACCTGGGCCGGGGCCGGGGCGTCCTGCTCGACCAGGCGGACCGCGCCGAGGTGCGCGCCGCGGCGGCGCCGTGGGCCGATCGGGTCGCGGTCGTCACCGCCGGGGCCGGGCTCGACGGGATCGACGCGGCGCTGGTCAGGCCCGACGGCTGCGTGGCCTGGGTGCTGCCGGCCGGTGACGGGCGCCCGTACGAGGGGCTGCTCTCGGCGCTGGCCAGGTGGTTCGGCGATGGCTGAGGGCGCCTTCGGGCTGCTGCTCGACCGGGCCGCGCAGGACCTGCTGTTCCGCGAGGCCCGCACGGTCGATGTGTTCACCGGCGAGCCCGTCGGCGACGACCTGGTCCGGGCCGTCTACGACCTGGTCCGGTACGGGCCCACCTCGATGAACCAGCAGCCGCTGCGGATCGTGCTCCTGCGCTCGGCCGAGGCCAGGGCGAACGCGGTCCGGTGGATGTCCGGGCCCGGCAGGGCCAGGACGGCGGCGGCCCCGCTGACCGCGCTGCTGGCCGCCGACCTGTGCTTCCACGAGCGGCTGCCGGAGCTGTTCCCCGGCCGGCCGGACGCGGCGCGCCTGTTCGAGGACCCGCGCGTGCGCGAGGAGTCGGCCCGCTTCAACGCGGCCCTGCAGATCGCGTACCTGATCCTCGGCGTGCGCGCCGCCGGGCTGGCGGCGGCGCCCACGATGGGCTTCGACCCCGGCGGGCTCGACAAGGAGTTCTTCGGCGACGGCAGGCACACCACGCTGGCCGTGCTGAACCTGGGCAGGCCCGTGCCGGGCACGCCGCCGCCCCGGCTGCCGAGGCTGGAGTTCGACGACGCCGTGACCGTGATCTAGACGATTGAGGAGCTGAGATGACCAACGACTTCGACGTGGTCGTGGCGGGCGGCGGCCCGGTCGGGCTCATGCTCGCCTGCGAGCTGCGCGCCGCCGGGGTGGCGGTGCTCGTGCTGGAGCGGCGGGCCCGGCCCGAGCGGGCGGTCAAGGCCGGCTCGATGGGCCCGCTGGCGGCCGAGGCGGTGCGCGGGCTGGGCCTGGGCGCGGAGCTGCGCGCCGCCGAGGAGGCCGCGAACGAGCGCGACCTGCGGCTCACCGGCAAGCCGGGCGGCCCGCGCGAGCACTTCGGCGGGATCTTCCTCGACCCGTCGCTCGCCTCCGACCCCGACCGCCGCCGGGTCCGCGTCGACCAGCCGGCGCTGGAGGACATCCTCGCCCGGCACGCCAGGAGCCTGGGCGTGGACGTGCGCCGCGAGCACGAGGTCACCGGCCTGTCCCAGGACGGCGACGGCGTGAGCGTGGACGTGGCCACCCCGGCCGGGGCGCTGCGGCTGCGCTGCGCCTACCTGGCCGGCTGCGACGGCGGGCGCAGCACCGTGCGCGAGCTGGCGGGCTTCGGCTTCGCGGGCACGCCGGGCAGCCTGACCGGCCGCGACGGCGTCGTACGGCTGTCGGAGGAGGCCAGGCGGGCGCTGCCGCGCGGCTTCCACCACACCGAGCGCGGCGTGTTCGTCTTCGCCGGGTTCGGCGCCGACCGGGTGGCGTCGGTCGAGTTCGACGGCCCGCCCGCCGATCCGGCGGCGCCGCTCACGCTCACGGACCTGGAGGCCAGCGTGCGCCGGGTGAGCGGGGTCGAGGTGGTCATCGACGAGCTGCTGTCCGGGTTCGTCTACACCGACGAGGCGCGGCAGGCCACCACCTACCGCCGGGGCCGGGTGCTGCTGGCGGGCGACGCCGCGCACGTGTACGCGCCGTTCGGCGGCCAGGGGCTCAACGTCGGCCTGGCGGACGCCGCGAACCTGGGCTGGAAGCTGGCCGCCCAGGTCCACGGCTGGGCTCCCGCAGGGCTGCTGGACACCTACACGGCCGAGCGGCACCCGGTGGCCGCCGGGCTGCTGGACAACACCCGCGCCCAGGCCGCGCTCATGCGGCCCGACCCGCAGAGCCGGGCGCTGCGCGAGCTGTTCGCCGAGTTCACCGGCCTGGAGCCGGTCACCCGGCGCATCGTCGACATGAAGACCGGCCAGTCGGTCCGTTACGCCGTGGGCGACGACCATCCGCTGGCCGGCACCCTCTGCCCGGACCTGCCGCTGGACGGCGCGGTTGCTGGAGCGGCCACCACGCTGCGCGACCGGCTGGGCCGGGGGCGGGGGCTGCTGCTGGACCTGGCCGGGCGGGCCGAGGTGCGCGCCGGGATCGCGCCCTGGTCGGCCCGCGTCGGGACCGTCACCGCGCGGGCCAAGGTGGACGGGGTGGACGCGATGCTGCTCAGGCCCGACGGCTGCGTGGCCTGGGTGCTGCCGCAGGGGGCGGCATACCGCGCGGAGGCGCTCACCGGGGCGCTGCGCACCTGGTTCGGGGAGGGGGAGACGGGATGACGGCACTCGACGAGCGGCCCGGCGGACCGGACAGCGGACCGGCCGGCGGATCGGCCGGCGGACCGGCCGGCGGACCGGCCGGGCGCGTGGACGGGAGCATGCGGGAGCGGGACGCCGAGCTGGCCCGGCTGAAGGCGCGGGTGCTGGAGGGGCCCGGCGACCGGGAGACCGGCCTGCAGCGCCGCAAGGGCAAGCTGACCGTGCGCGAGCGCATCGACCTGCTCTTCGACAAGGACTCCTTCACCGAGGTGGAGCCGCTGCGGCGGCACCGGGCGCGCGGGTTCGGCATGGAGGGCAAGCGCCCGTACTCCGACGGCGTGGTGACGGGCTGGGGTCAGGTGCACGGGCGGACGGTCTTCGCCTACGCGCACGACTTCCGCATGTTCGGCGGCGCGCTCGGCGAGGCGCACGCGCAGAAGATCCACAAGCTGATGGACCTGGCCGAGGCGGCGGGCGCGCCGCTGGTCGGGCTCTGTGACGGGGCCGGGGCGCGGATCCAGGAGGGCGTCACCGCCCTCGCCGGATATGGCGGGATATTTCAGCGCAACGCCCGAATGTCCGGGGTGGTGCCCCAGATCAGCGTGATCATGGGGCCGTGCGCGGGCGGGGCCGCCTACTCCCCTGCGCTGACCGACTTCACGTTCATGGTGCGCGACATCGCCCAGATGTTCATCACCGGCCCCGACGTGGTGGAGGCCGTGACCGGGGCCAGCGTGACCCACGCCGAGCTCGGCGGCGCCGACGTGCACGCGGGCGTCTCCGGCGTGGCGGCCTTCGCCTGCGACGACGAGGAGGAGTGCCTGGCCACGGTGCGCGACCTGCTCGCGTTCCTGCCGTCCAACAACCGCGAGCTGCCGCCCGAGCAGCTTCCGGAGGACCCGGCCGACCGGCGCAACGACCGGCTGCTCGACCTGGTGCCCGCCGACCCCGGCCGGGCGTACGACATGCGCGACGTCATCGAGGAGATCGTCGACCACGGCGACTTCCTGGAGGTGCACGCCGGCTGGGCCACCAACGTCATCTGCGCCTTCGCCCGCCTCGGCGGCCGGGTCGCGGGCGTGGTGGCCAGCCAGCCCGCCTCCTTCGCGGGCGCGCTGGACATCGACGCCTCGGCGAAGGCCGCCCGCTTCGTCCAGACCTGCGACGCCTTCAACATCCCGCTCGTCACGCTCGTGGACGTGCCCGGCTTCCTGCCCGGGGTCGAGCAGGAGCATGGCGGCATCATCCGCCACGGCGCCAAGCTGCTGTACGCCTACTGCAACGCCACCGTGCCGCGCGTCCAGCTCATCCTGCGCAAGGCGTACGGCGGCGCGTACATCGTCATGGACTCCCGCTCGATCGGCGCGGACCTGTCGTACGCCTGGCCGACCAACGAGATCGCGGTCATGGGCGCGGAGGGCGCGGCGAACGTGATCTTCCGCAGGGAGATCGCCGCCGCCGCCGACCCGCAGGCGGTGCGCGCCGAGCGGATCGCCGAGTACAAACGGGAGCTGATGCACCCCTACTACGCGGCCGAGCGCGGCCTGGTGGACGACGTGGTGAGCCCGGCCGACACGCGGCGCACGCTCATCCGCTCGCTGGAGATGCTGGCGTCCAAGCATCAGCCGCTGCCGTCGCGCAAGCACGGGAACCCGCCGTTCTGATGGCGGGCGCGATCCAGGTGGAGGGCGCCGAGCTCACCGACGAGGAGCTCGCCGCCCTGATCGTCGCGCTCGTCGCCCGCAGCCCGGCCCCGCCCGCCGGACCCGCCGCCGCCCGGCGGCCCGTCCCGCGGGCCTGGGAGACCGGCTACCGCTCACCACGATCATGGAGAACACGTGCGTAAGGTGCTCATCGCCAACCGGGGCGAGATCGCTGTGCGGGTGGCCCACGCCTGCCGCGACGCCCGGCTCGCCAGCGTCGCGGTCTACGCCGAGCAGGATCTCGACGCGCTGCACGTCCGGGTGGCCGACGAGGCCTACGCCCTGGGCGGCCGGACGCCCGCCGAGACGTACCTGGACGCCGATCGCCTGATCGGCGTGGCGCTGCGGGCCGGCGCGGACGCGGTCCACCCCGGCTACGGCTTCCTCGCCGAGAACGCCGGCTTCGCGCAGGCCGTCCTCGACGCGGGCCTGACGTGGATCGGCCCGCCGCCGTCGGCGATCACGCTGCTGGGCGACAAGGTGAGCGCCCGCCGCATCGCCCGCGAGGTGGGCGCGCCGCTCGTGCCCGGCACGCCCGGCCCGGTGTCCGGCGCCGCCGAGGTGGTCGCGTTCGCCCGCGAGCACGGGCTGCCGGTCGCGATCAAGGCGGCGCACGGGGGCGGCGGACGCGGCATGAAGGTGGCCAGGACGCTGGAGGAGATCCCGGAGCTGTACGAGTCCGCGGTGCGGGAGGCGGCTGCGGCGTTCGGGCGCGGCGAGTGCTTCGCCGAGCGCTACCTGGACCGGCCCCGGCACGTGGAGACCCAGTGCCTGGCCGACGCCGACGGCACGGTCGTGGTGGTCTCCACCCGCGACTGCACGCTCCAGCGGCGTCACCAGAAGCTGGTGGAGGAGGCGCCCGCGCCGTTCCTGACCCCCGCCCAGGCCGGGTCGGTCACCGCCGCGTCGCGGGCGATCCTGCGCGCGGCCGGGTACGTCGGCGCCGGCACCTGCGAGTTCCTGCTCGGCGCGGACGGGACGGTCACGTTCCTGGAGGTCAACACGCGCCTTCAGGTGGAGCATCCGGTGACCGAGGAGGTCTCCGGCGTCGACCTGGTCCGCGAGCAGTTCCGCATCGCGGCCGGCGGGCGGCTGGAGCACGGCGACCCGGTCCCGCACGGGCACTCCATCGAGTTCCGGATCAACGCCGAGGACCCGGGCCGCGGCTTCCTGCCCGCGCCGGGCACCCTGACCCGGCTGCGGCTGCCCACCGGCCCGGGGGTGCGCGTCGATCCCGGCTACGACGAGGGGATGACCGTGCCCGGCGCGTTCGACTCGCTCGTGGCCAAGGTGGTGGTCACCGGCCGCGACCGGGCGGAGGCGCTGGCGCGGGCGCGGCGGGCGCTGGCGCAGTGCGAGATCGGGGGCATGCCGACCGTGCTGCCGTTCCACCGGGCGGTGCTGGACGACGAGGCGTTCGCCCCGGCCGATCCGGCGGCGCCGTTCGGGGTGCACACGCGGTGGATCGAGACGGAGTTCGTGAACCTGATCCCGCCGTACGAGGCCGCGCCCGAGCAGGCGGCGCCCGCGCCGCGCGACCGGCTCACGGTCGAGGTGGCCGGGCGGCGCGTGGCGGTGTCGCTGCCCGCCGGGCTGACCGTCCCGCCCGCCGCCGCGCCCGCCGTCCAGGCGCGGCCGGGCGAGCCGAAGCGCCGCAAGCCCGTGCGCAAGCCGGTTGCGGGCGGGGACGCGCTGGTCAGCCCCATGCAGGGGACGGTCGTCCGGGTGCTCGTCGCCGACGGCGCCTCGGTGCGGGAGGGCGACGGGGTGGTCATCCTGGAGGCCATGAAGATGGAGCAGGCGCTCACCGCGCACCAGGCGGGCGTGGTCCGCGGGCTGGCCGCCGAGGTGGGCCAGACCGTCGCGGGCGGCGCGGTCCTCTGCGAGATCGTCCCCTGACTCCATCCGGTACGCCCCCTTCATCCCGTACGAGACACGCGCCCTCTCTGAGGGGCAGCCGGAGGGCGGGGGACGCGCGAGCCCTCCCGGAGAGGGCAAGCCGGAGGGCAGGGCCGCGCGCCTCCGGAAAGGGCCGGGCGGTCAGAGGGTGGCGCGGCCGTAGGCGATGAGTTCCGCGCGGTCCATGGTGCGGCCCTGGGAGTAGAGGCGGTCGAAGGCGGGGCGGCCGAGCCGGTCGGCGGCGACGCGCGTGACGGCGGACAGGTCGTGGCGCGACAGCCCGGGGCCGGGCGCCATGGCGGCGGCCCCGCCGAGCAGCACGGCCGCCCGCTCGGGGGCCCCACGCCGGGCGGCCAGGTCGGCGCACCCGACCAGCACGGCGCCGATCATCGGCACGTCGGCGCTGCCCACGGCGGCGCTCAGGGCCCGGCCGTGCGACTCCTCGGCCTGCTCCAGCAGCCCTTCGCGGGCGTGCAGCAGGCCGAGGGAGGTCATCACGAGCGAGCGCAGCTCCATGAGGTCGAGCCCGCTGCCGTCGACGATGGCGAGCGCGGCGGCCAGCTCGTCGCGCGCCCGGGCGAGGTCGCCCTCGCGGCGGGCCAGGTTGCCCAGCAGCAGGTGCACCCCGGCGACGGTGGCGGGCTGCCCCAGCTCCTCGGCGATCTCCCGGGCCTCGCTCAGGCAAGCCAGCCCGGCGTCGGGGTCGCCGCTCTCCAGCTGGATCGCCGCCAGGTGGTAGAGCAGCGCGGGGCGCTCGTGGCGAGCGCCGAGCTCGTCGGACAGCCGCAGCGCGTCGGCGTAGGCGGCCCGCGCGCGGGCGTACTCGCCGCGTACGGAGGCGATCTCGGCGGTCGCGCGCAGCGCGGAGGCCATGCCCCACCGGTCGCCCGCGGCCCGGAACGCCTCCAGCGCCGCCGCGAGGTCGGCGTCGGCCTGCTCGTCGGCGTCGTCCAGACGGCGCAGCCCGCGCCACAGCAGCGCGGTGGCCCTGGTCCACGGGTCGGGGTCGCCGGTGTGGCGTGAGGCGAGCGCCACGATGCGGCCCGGCGGCTCCTTCATGGCGATGGCCAGGGCGGGCTCCACGAGCGTGAGGTAGGGGTGGCCGCCGGGCTCGCCCTCGTTGCGCCAGGCGGCGACGGCGGCGCGGGCCCGGCCGGCCAGCTCGCGGCCGGCGTCGAGGCCGCCGAGCAGGAGGGCGAGCACGGTGGCGCGAGCCGGCGCGTCCTTCCCGGCGGCCAGGGCCTGCCTGGTCCATTCGGCGCCCTCGCCGCGTGAGCCGGTCAGCCGCCAGTACCAGCCGAGCGCGGCCACCAGCCGCACGGCGGTGGCGGCGTCGCCGGTCTCGATGGCCTGGCGCAGCGCGGCCCGCAGGTTGTCGTGCTCGGCGGTCAGGCGGGCCAGCAGGGCGAGCTGGCGGGGGCCGCGCAGGCCGGGCTCGGCGCGTTCGGCGACCTCGGTGAAGTGGGTGGCGTGCGCCCGTCGCAGCCGTTCGCGTTCGCCGGACTCCTCCAGGCGTTCGAGGGCGTAGAGGCGTACGGTCTCCAGCATGCGGTAGCGGACGCCGGCGGGCTCGCGGGACACGTGCAGCAGCGACTTGTCGACCAGGGCGCCGAGCGGCGGTAACACGTCGGCGCCCGCGACCCGCTCGGCGGATTCGAGGGTGGCGCCGCCCGCGAACACCGCCAGCCTGCGCAGCAGCGCCCGTTCGGCGGGCTCCAGCCGTTCCCAGCTCCAGTCGACGACGGCGCGCAGCGTCTGGTGGCGGGGGAAGGCGGTGCGGCTGCCGCCGACGAGGAGCCGGAAGCGGTCGTCGAGGCGTTCGGCGAGCTGGTCGACCGACAGGACGCGCATCTGGGCCGCCGCCAGTTCGATGGCCAGCGGCATCCCGTCGAGCCTGCGGCACACCCGTACGACGTCGTCGACGTTGTCCTCGGTGACGGCGAAGCCGGGCAGGACGGCCAGGGCGCGGTCGGCGAACAGCCGCACGGCGGGGGCGGCGAGCGCGCCCGGCGGGCCGGTGACCTCGGGCGGGACGGTGAGCGGCGGCACCGGGGCGAGCCGCTCGCCCGCGATGTTCAGCGACTCGCGGCTGGTGGCCAGCAGCCGCAGCCCGGGGCAGGAGCCGAGCAGCGTCTCGGCGAGCCGGGCCACGTCGTCGATCAGGTGCTCGCAGTTGTCGAGCACGATCAGGAGCTGGCGGGAGGCCAGCATGGAGACGAGGTGGCCGATGCCGACGGCGGGCGGCTCGCCGTCGCGCGCGCCGGTCAGCAGGATGCCCTCGGTCGGGTGCAGGACGGAGGCGACGGCCTGCGGGAGGTCGGCCGGGTCGGTGAGCGCGGCCAGCTCCACCAGCCAGACGCCGTCGCGCATGCGGGGGACGGCCCGCGCGCCGACCTCCTGGGCCAGCCGGGTCTTGCCGGCGCCGCCCGGCCCGACGAGCGTGGTCAGCCGGTGCTCGGCCAGGCAGCGTTCGACGAGCTCGACCTCGGCGTCGCGGCCGACGAACGAGGTGAGCGCCGCCCGCAGGTTGGTGCGCCGCTCCTGGCGGCGGCCGCGGACGAGGGGGTCGCGCCGGAGCACGGCCAGGTAGGTGGTCTCCAGCTCGGGCGAGGGGTCGATGCCGAGCTCGTCGGCCAGCGCCTGCTTGGTCTGCTCGTAGACCTCCAGCGCGGTGACCTGGCGGTCGGCGGCGTACAGGGCGCGCATCTGGAGGGCGCGCAGCCGCTCGTCCAGCGGGTGGGCGGCGACGAGCGCCTCCATCTCGGGCAGCAGCGTCGCGTGCCGGCCGAGCGCGAGGTCGGCCTCGATCCGGTCCTTGGTGGCCGACAGCCGCAGCTCCTCCAGCCGGGCGATCGTGCCCTGGGCGAACATGGCGTCGGCGACGTCGAGGAGCGCGGGGCCGCGCCACAGCTCCAGGGCCCGGCCGAGCAGGTCGGCGGCGGTGGAGTGGTCCTGCGCGGCGAGCGCGGCCTGCCCGGCGGCGGCCAGCCGCTCGAAGCGGCGCACGTCGACGTCGTCGGGGTCGGCCGCCAGCACGTAGCCGCCGAGCCGGGAGTCGATCGTGTCGCGGCCGACGGCCGAGCGCAGCCGCGACACCAGGGAGTGCAGCGCGTTGACGGCGTCGACCGGCGCCCCGTCGGCCCACAGCTCGGCGATCAGCCGGTCGGCCGGGACCACCTGGCCGACATTGAGGCCGAGGACGACGAGCAGCGCCCGGAGCCGGGCGCCTCTGACCTCGATCAGCTGGCCGTCGCGCCGCACTTCGAGCGGACCCAGGATCCGAAACTCCACAGGGCGACTCTAGGACACCGCCGATCGGTCAGGACGCGGCGGCGGCCAGCCTTTCGTTCACGTACGTCAGCGTCTGCCGGGGGGAGAGCATGCGGTCGATGTCCTCGTCGGGGATGGGCAGGCCGAGCTGCTCCTGGAGCACCGTGGCCACCTCGTACCGGGCCAGCGAGTCCAGGCCGAGCTCCTCGAAGGGGGTGTCGGCGGACTCGGGGGTGAGGTCGGCCGCCTCCGTGGTGCCGAGGCAGGTGCTGACGACGCGCTTCAGGTCGTCGAAGGTGAACTCCGTCATGCCGGCCAGGCTGACGGGCGGCGCTGGAGAACCTCTGGAGACGGGCTGGAGGCGGGCTTCCTCCAGCGGTCCTCGATCTGCCCTCCACCGGAGCTCGCGAGCATGCGCCCGACACCGACGCAAGGAGGTCCGAGACTGCCATGACCAGCCAGCTTCTGGCGGCACCGCGGACGCACAGCCGGATTCTCGGGGTGGGCGTCCACCGGCCGCGACGCGTGGTCAGCAACAAGGAGATCTGCGAGTGGATCGACTCGACGGAGGAGTGGATCGAGACCCGCTCCGGCATCCGCAGCCGCCGCTTCGCCGAGAAGGACGAGACGCTCGCGGTGATGGCGGTGTCGGCGTCCCGGTCGGCGCTGCGGCACGCGGGCGTCGGGGCGGGCGAGGTCGACTGCGTGATCGTGGCCAGCATGTCGAACCTGGTGCAGACGCCGCCCCTGGCCGTCACGGTGGCGGCCGACCTGGGGGCGACGGGCTCGGCGGGGTTCGACGTGTCGGCGGCGTGCGCGGGGTTCTGTCACGCGCTGGCGATCGCGGGTGACATGGTCTCGACCCGGCAGGCCAGGTACGTGCTGGTCGCCGGGGTGGAGCGGATGACCGACATCGTCGACCCCACCGATCGGGGCATCGCGTTCCTGTTCGCCGACGGCGCGGGCGCGGTCGTGGTGGGGCCGTCGGCGGCGCCGGGGATCGGCCCGGTGGTGCGCGGCGCGGACGGGTCGTCGCGGGACGCGCTGCGCATGAACACCGGGTGGGGCGCCTTCCGCGCCGACCCGACGCTGCCGCCGCCGAGGATGAAGATGGACGGCCGGCGCGTCTTCCGGTGGGCGGTGGAGCACGCGGTGCCCGCCGGGCGGCGGGCGCTGGAGCTGGCCGGGCTGGCCCCGGGTGACCTGGCCGCGTTCGTCCCGCACCAGGCGAACCTGCGCATGATCGAGATCCTGGCGGCCAGGATCGGCCTGCCGGACCACGTCGCGGTCGCCGACGACGTGGTCGTCAGCGGCAACACCTCGGCGGCGTCCATCCCGCTGGCCATGGAAGCGCTGCTGCGCTCGGGGCGGGCGGCGTCCGGTGACGCGGCGCTGCTCATGGGGTTCGGCGCCGGGCTCAACTACGCCGGACAGGTCGTGCACCTTCCATGACCTCGTCAGACGCCTTCCGCTCGGCCATGGCCGCCTACGCCAGCGGCGTGACCGTGGTCACCACCGTCGGCGGGGACGGCGAGCCGTACGGGTTCACCGCCACGTCCTTCTGCTCGGTCTCGCTCAGCCCGCCGCTGCTGCTGGTGTGCCTGGCCCAGTCGGCCAACTGCTACCCGGTCTTCGCCGCGTGCGAGAGCTTCGCCGTCAGCATGCTGCGCGACGGCCAGGACGAGGTGGCGCTGCGCTTCGCCAACACCGCCGCGGACAAGTTCGGCTCCGGCGTCGCCCGCGAGACCCCGGCCGGGCTGCCGGCGGTCGAGGCGGCGATGTGCGTGGTCGAGTGCGCGATCGAGGACCGCTACGACGCCGGTGACCACATGCTCCTGCTGGGCCGGGTCACCTGGGTGCGCTTCCGCCACGGCGACCCGCTCATCTACTTCAACCGCGCCTTCCACCGGCTCGGCTCGCCGTAACAGGACCGGGACAGCCCCGGGACAGCACGGGGTGCGGGCGGGGACAGGGCCGCCGACGATCCTCGTCTCAGATCACACCCACACACGTAAGGAGGTGGCCATGACCTACGCCATCCGGGCCGACGACCTCGGCAAACGGTACGGTTCCACGCGCGCGCTCGACGGCGTGAGCTTCGCCGCGCGAGCGGGTGAGGTGCTGGGCGTGCTCGGCCCGAACGGCGCCGGCAAGACCACGGCCGTCCGCATCCTGGCCACGCTGACCCGCCCGGACGGCGGCGTCGCCGAGGTCGGCGGGTTCGACGTGGTCAGGCAGGCCGCGAAGGTGCGGAAGGTCATCGGCCTGACGGGCCAGTACGCGGCCGTGGACGAGATCATCAGCGGCCTGGACAACCTGCTGGTCATCGGCCGGCTGCTCGGCCTGCCGAGGGAGACCGCGCGGCTGCGCAGCTTCGAGCTGCTGGAGCAGTTCGGCCTGACGGAGGCGGCCAGGCGGGCGGCGGGGACGTACTCGGGCGGCATGCGGCGCAAGCTCGACCTGGCCGCGAGCCTCATCGGCCGGCCGCAGGTGCTGTTCCTGGACGAGCCGACGACGGGCCTGGACCCGGCGGCGCGCGACGGCCTCTGGGACGTGATCCGCGCCCTGGTGGCCGACGGCACGACGGTGCTGCTGACCACCCAGTACCTGGAGGAGGCCGACCAGCTCGCCGACCGGATCGTGGTGTTCGACCACGGCCGCGTCATCGCCGACGGCACCCCGTTCGAGCTGAAGAGCAAGATCGGCGGCCAGGTGCTGGAGGTGTGGCCGGCGAACGAGCGGGACCTCGGGGAGGTCGCCACGATCCTCGGCGAGATCGCGCGCGGCCCGGCCACGGTCGAGGACCGGCGGGTGAGCGTGCCCGTCGCCGACCCGGACGTGCTGCGGGCCGTGGTCCTCAGGCTCGACCTGGCCGACGTCCAGGTGGCCGAGCTGGCGCTGCGGCGGCCGAGCCTGGACGAGGTGTTCCTGACCCTGACCGGGCACCGCGCGGCCACGACGAGCCCGGCGAGTCCGGCGGGCACGGCCGCCGCCGCGCGCGAGGCCGCCGCCGGTCGCGCCGAGCCGTGAGCCGGCCCGCATCCACCGAGGAGTCCCGATGACCACCGTTCCCGTCGCCGGCGCGCGCGAGACGCTGACGCTGACCCGGCGCAGCCTGCTGCACCTGAAGACCAACCCCGAGGAGATCATCGAGCTGGTCGTCCAGCCCATCGTGATCGTGCTGCTGTTCACGTTCGTGTTCGGCGGCGCGATCAAGGGCGACTGGCGCGACTACCTGCAGTTCGCGCTGCCGGGCATGCTCGTGCAGGCCACGCTGTTCGCCACGATGCGGCTGGGCACCGCGCTCGGCACCGACTTCAAGAAAGGCGTCTACGACCGGTTCCGCAGCCTGCCGATCGCCCGCTTCTCCCCGCTGACCGGGGCGATCCTCGGCGAGATGGTCCGCTACCTGCTGTCCATCGTCGTCCTGATGGTCGTCGGCATGCTGCTGGGCTTCCGCATCCGGACCGGCGTCCTGGAGACGCTCGCGGCGGTCGTGGTGCTGCTGTGCTTCGGCTTCGCCATGTCGTGGGGGTCGGCGCTGCTGGGGCTGACCGTGCGCGCGGCGGAGAGCGCGTCGGAGTTCGCGTTCCTGATCATTCTTCCGCTGGCCTTCACCGGCAACCTGTTCGTGCCGACGGAGACCATGCCCGGCTGGCTGCAGGTCTGGGTGAACCTCAACCCGGTCACGTCGGTCGCCGACACCATGCGCGGGCTGCTGCTCGGCGGGGAGGTGGCCCGGCCGCTGATGTGGTCGGCCGTGTGGATCGCCGCCCTGACCGCGCTCTTCGCGCCGCTCGCCATCCACCGGTTCCGGCGCAGGTCCGGATGACCGGCGTCACCGACGAAGGAGTTCCACCGATGAACCGCACCCGCAAGGCACTGCCCTGGGTGATGATCGTTATCTGGGCGGCCCTGGTCGCGGGCGCCCTGCCGCTGGCGGCCAGGCTCGACGGCGTCAAGAGCGACAGCGTCGTGGACTATCTGCCGTCCAGCGCCCAGTCGACGCAGGTGACCGCGCTGGAGACGCGGCTCCCGCGCGGCCAGGACTACGAGTTCCTGATCGTGTACGTGCGCGACAGCGGGCTCACCCAGGAGGACAAGGACACGGTCAAGCGGCATCTCGACACGTTGATCGCCCGGTTCGGCAAGCCGGGCGTGCCCCCGCCGAACGAGGGCAAGGTGGACCTGTCGCCCGACGGGAAGGCGGCGTTCACCATCGCGTCCGTCCCGTCCGAGCGGGGCGCGCCCGCGACCTACATCGACGGCATGCGCGCCGTCGTGGCCGAGCGGCCCGCCGGCCTGGACGTGAAGGTGTCGGGCCCCGGCGGGATCGAGGCCGACATCGACACGGTCTTCGACGGCATCGACGAGAGCCTGCTGATCGCGGCCACGATCGTGGTGGCCCTGATCCTGGTGCTGACCTACCGCAGCCCGCTGCTGTGGCTCATCCCGCTGCTGTGCGCGGGCGCGGCCGTGGTGCTCTCCCAGGCGGGCGCGTACCTGCTGGTGGAGGCGTTCGGGCTGACGGTCAGCGACCAGAACTCGGCGATCCTCATCATCCTGGTGTTCGGGGTGGCGACCGACTACGCGCTGCTGATCGTCGCCCGCTACCGGGAGGAGCTGCGCCTCCAGGACGAGCCGCTGTCGGCCATGGGCACCGCGCTGCGGCGCAGCGCCCCGGCCGTCGTCGCCTCCGCCGCCACCGTGATCGCCGGGCTGCTGTGCCTGCTCGCGGCCGACATGAACAGCCTCAAGGGGCTCGGCCCGGTCGCCACGGTGGCGATCCTGAGCGCGCTCGCCGCGATGCTGACGCTGTTCCCCGCGGTGCTGGTGCTGCTGCGGCGGCCCGCGTTCTGGCCGAGGATCCCGCGCCTGGGCGACCCGGGGCCGAGCGCGTCCAGCCTGTGGTCGCGGCTGGGCGAGGCGGTGGCGCGCCGCCGGGTGACCGCCGTGGCCGGGTCGCTGCTGCTGCTCGGCGTCATGGCGCTGGGCCTGCTGACCCCGGCGAGCCCGCTGCGCCAGATGGACCAGTTCGTCAACAAGCCGGAGTCCATCAGCGGGCTGCAGCAGATCCCCGCGCACTTCCCCGACCTCGGCGGGCAGCCGCTCATCGTGATCGGCAAGGCGGAGACGGGCGACCGGCTGCGGGCCGCCGCGCAGTCCACGCCGGGCGTCTCGCAGATCACCAAGGGCCAGCTCGGCAACGGGCTGACCGAGTTCGCGGTGCTCCTGCGGCACAAGCCGGACACCCCGCCGGAGTACGCCGCCATCGAGACGCTCCGCGCCCGGATCGCGGCCGTCGACCCGAGCGCCCGGGTGGGCGGGCCGAGCGCGCAGAACCTCGACACGATCAAGGCCGCCGCCGCCGACGAGCGCAGGCTGATCCCGCTCATCCTCCTCGTGGTGTCGCTGGTGCTGGGCCTGCTGCTGCGCTCGGTGGTGGCGCCGCTGGTGCTGATCGCCACGGTGGTGGTCTCGTTCGCGGCGGCGCTGGGCGTGATGACGTTCGTCTTCGTCCAGGTGCTCGGCCTGCCGGGGCTGGATCCCACGCTGGTCGTGCTCGGCTTCCTGTTCCTGGTGGCGCTGGGCGTGGACTACAACATCTTCCTGATGACCAGGGCGCGGGAGGAGAGCGCGCGGATCGGCACGCCGCGCGGGGTGGTCCGGGCCCTGGTGACGACCGGCGGCGTGATCACGTCGGCGGGCGTGGTGCTGGCCGCGACGTTCGGCGCGATGGCGACGCTGCCGCTCGTGTTCATGATCGAGCTCGGCCTGCTGGTGGCGTTCGGCGTGCTGCTCGACACGCTGCTGGTGCGCTCGGTGCTGGTGCCGGGGGTGGCGCTGCTGCTGGACTGGCGGGTCTGGTGGCCGAGGCTGCCCGTCCCCGCGTCCGGGAGCCCGGCGCCGGCGGAGAGCCCCGTCGGCACCCGGTGACCGGGCGGTGCGGCCTCCCGGGAGGCCGCACCGGGCCCCGGGGCTGGGATGATGGGGCAG
>NZ_JAHKRO010000058.1 GCF_019396325.1 Nonomuraea ceibae | reverse complement strand
CGCACCAGCCGCTGGAACCGGCTCATCGGCAGCCCGGTGAACGTCTCCACCCACAACGGATCAGCCCGTAACACCCCGCCCATACACGAAGAATGCCCGCTCAGCTACTTTCTGCAACAACTTTTAGGGAGTGTCTGATAATTCGGCATTGCGGAGCCAGATCATGAGTGAAGCGATGGTGACACCCGCCAGGTAGCGGCTGGCCAGCTTGTCGAAGCGGGTGGCGATGGCGCGCCATTGCTTGAGCTTGCCGATACAGCGTTCGATCAGGTTGCGCTGTTTGTAGGCCGAGGCATCGAAGGCGTGCGGGCGGCCTCCCTGGCTGCCTCGCCGCTTGCGGTTGGCGATCTGGTCACGCCGCTCAGGGATGACCGCCTTGATGCCGCGCCGGCGCAGGTCGAGCCGGATCTTGCGGGTGGAGTAGCCCTTGTCGCCGATGACAACATCAGGCCGGGCGGGGGCGGCCGCCGGCTGGGCGGCGCATCCGGAACTTGGACAGCACGTCCTCGAAAGCGGTGCAGTCGACGGTGTTGCCGCCGGTCAGATGCAGGACCAGCGGCAACCCGCGGGCTTCGACGAGCAGGTGCAGCTTCGTGCTCAGCCCGCCCCGGGATCGTCCGAGCGCCTGCCGCCTTTGCGATCGCTTCGTATCGATCGTCCCGCCGCCGTCCCCCTTTTACGGGCCCCGGCGGCGTGCTGGTGAGCGCGGGCGATGGTGGAGTCGATGCTGACGGTGAACTCGACCTGGCCGATCGAGTCGTCCTTGACCTGCATATCCTCCAGCAGCCGTGCCCAGGTGCCGTCTTCTTCCCAGCGTTTGAACCGCTCGTAGCAGGTCTGCCAGGGCCCATACCGCTCGGGGACGTCTCGCCACGGGGCACCGGTCCGCAACCTCCACAGGATCCCGTTGATCACTTCCCGGTGATCGCGCCAGGGACGTCCCCGCCCGTCGGTCACCGGCAGCAACGGCTCGATTCGCGCCCACGCCTTGTCGGTCAGCTCACCACGTCGCACCACGATCAACCATTCAAGCGCGAATGTTAATCATTTGTCAGACACTCTCTAACGGCGCGCGCTCCATGCCAGGAGATCCACCGTGGCCACGTCACCATCACAGCGGCGATATCAACCATGATCATCCGCCTTTGGGCTGGTGACACGTTCGTTAACGGCACCCGTTTCAGGTCGCTGCCGTGGCCGGCGGACGTGGTCAAACTATGCGGGTGCAGAGGGTCCTGCCTCGAATCTCCCAGCTGGCCCTTCTGCCGCCCGGCGGGCAGGCACCGCTGGTGAATGCGGTGACACGGAGGATGTAGTCGTACGCTCCCGGGGCCGAGCCAACCTTGCACGGCCACAACGTCATCAGATCATTGTTGCTGATGGCGACCGAGTCCTTGTCCTCACCTTTTCTGGCCAGGAAACAGTCGCCCACGCGGAACTGCCGCTGCACACAGAGGGCGATCTCGTTGGGCTGCTCGCCGTAGCTCCACCACGATCCCCCGTCCAAGTCGTAGTCGCTGATGCACTCGGAGGAGTCGTCGGCCACCTTGCGCACCCTCACGTAAGCGTCGGAGCGGCCGCAGCCGACCGCGCGTGGCTTACTCCGATTCCACCCGCCGGTCGGACGCTCGTAGGCGTCCAGGCAATCGCCCGCCGAGATCTTCTCGAACGCCTTGCGGATGGGATCAGACTTCGGGGTGGGGGTGGCACTGTCGGTGGCGCTGTCGGTCTCGGAGGGCTGGGGCGTGGATGCCGGGGATGTCGGGGTCTGCTGGGCAGTGGCGATGGCCTTGGAAGTGGCCGGTGCCTGTCCTTGGTCCACAATGGCCCAGGCGGCGAAGGCGACCAGCAGGAGGCCCGCGACCGCAGCCACAGGGAACTTCATTCGTCCGAGCGGCGGAAACCGTTGGTCGTTCCCCTGCACGTCCTGCGGCGCCAGCACCAGCACCTTGGTCTCCGCCACCCGCGTGGCGATCATCGTGCTGACGGGCTCCGGCAGTGGTGTGCGGTCACCCTCGACGAGCGCGGAGCAACGTTCGAGGAACACATCCAGGCGGGGCCGGTCTTCCGGATCCTTTTCGAGCCCTGCTTCGATCAGCGGGAGCAACGACTCGGGCACGCCGGCCAGGTCGGGTTCCTCGTTGACGATGCGGTAGCCGAGGGCCTCGATCGAGCCTTCTCCGAAGGGCCCCCGTCCGGTGGCGGCAAAGACCAGCACGGCAGCAAGGCAGAACACGTCACCGGCCGGACCGACCTCGCGTCCCCGAAGCTGCTCGGGCGACATGAATCCAGACGTGCCGACCACGCTGGTACGGGTGGTCTGCATGGTCGCATCGAGCGCGCGGGCGATACCGAAGTCGATGATTCGAGGCCCGTCCTGAGCGAGCAGCACATTGCCGGGCTTGAGGTCCCGGTGGACGACCCCCCGCTCGTGAATCGCCATCAGCCCTTCGGCCAGGCCCGCGCCGAGCCCCGCGACCGCCGCCGCGGAGAACGCGCCGTGCTCGCTGACGACCTCGTACAGCGACGGCCCCGCGATGTACTCGGTGACGAGCCAGGGCGGATCGGCGTCGGCGCGAGCGTCCACCACCTGCGCGGTATGGATACCTCCGACCCGCCGCGCTGCGGCGACCTCCGCCTCGAACCGTCGCCGGAACTGCCTGTCCTCCGCCAGGTACGGATGGATCACCTTGACAGCGACCGGCCGGCCACCCTTCGAGCGGCCGAGGTAGACACGACCCATCCCGCCCGCACCCAGCCGCGCCAGCAGCCGGTACCCATCGACCATCTGGGGGTCGCCCGCCTCAAGCGGCTTCAGTTTCTCGTCGGGCACTCGCAGGTCCTCCCACACCCACTTGTGATCTCGAACGTACCCTTCCACACAGGACGATATGAGATAACTCCTAGAATCTCAGCCGTCTCTACCGCCCTGGTCGCCCGCTGCTGCATCCCGTCAACCGTTGAGACGGTCCGCCACAGCAGCCGGCCTCGTTCCACTGAGCCGGTGTTTGCGCTCTACCCGTCCGAGGCGAGGAGCGCCCACCTGTCCCGGGTCGGCAGCGTTTCCACTGGATCGTGCACACTCTGCGTACGCCCAGTGCCGGAGTACGCCATGAGCAGCGGGGCAGGCCCGGCGGCGCTGTACGAGCGACTGGTGTTTGATCGTGGTGACCGTGCGCACGTGCTCGCTGGTCGGGCTGACGTGCTGGCGCCCGTCTCCCCGGCTGCGGTTGTTGCGCATGAGGAGTGACGGTGGCGGTTCCCACACGGGGGAGGGACACCGCGCCCGTGGTGGAAGCCGCTGGCCATGACCGCGTGCGTGGAAGTCCTCGAAAGCGGGCCGCGACTTGAACTCGTCACCACCGCCTCGGAACGGGAACATGAGCGGCAACCTGCCGTCCTGGAAGTCCGGGTCAGTGGCCCCCTTGGCGCCATCCGAGACGAGGGTCGCCAGCAGGTCCGTGGTCGGGTTCGTGTTGTGCCCGTCGAAGGTTCAGGCAGGCCGGCCCGATCTGGTGTTCTGGTCTGCCCGCGGGACTTGGCGGCGGATGCGCCGGCTTACCAGCCCGGCCGCGGCCAGGACGGCCAGACCGCGCTCAGCTGGGCCGGGTTGTAGGGGCCATACGGTGCGGTGGCGTCGTGGTGGCCGAGCATCTGCCGGCCCGCGTGCAGCGGCAGCAGCGCCTGGCGGGACTCTTCAGCGCGCAGCGCGGAGATCGCCGCCTGGCCGTGGTGGACGGCGCGGACGCTGCGGTGCGCGCTTCGGGAGCGGGTGAAGACCGTGATCACGGTGAGCGGGCGCGGTTCGGTGAGGAACAGGCCGCTGGCGGACAGGGCCAGGTCGTCGTGGTGGGGTTCGATGACCGCGACCGGGCGGCCGGAGGGCGTGCGCTCCTCGATCAGGTAAGGATGATCTCCGTAGGGGGCGATCACTTCTATGAGGGTGCGATCGCTGCCGCGGCGACGCCCGGCCAGCTGGTCTTGGCGGTCGCGATGGGCGGCGGCAGATCGTCGGCGAAGGTGTAGACGCCGGCGGCGTCCGGGAGAGGAAGCTGCACGCGGGCCTCTCCTTCGGATCAGCGGACGGTGGTGTCGTACCAGTTGCGCCAGAAGAGGCGGGACTTCTGGAACAGGTGTGCGGTGATCGGGTTGGCCCACCAGAGCATCTTCAGGCTCGACCACTGCTCGAAGCGGCGGTTGGATGGTCGCACCCGCAGGTGCCTGACGTGAACGACTGGCTTGGTGACGATGCCGGCCGAGCCGGGTCAGGCGGTTGAAGAAGTCCACGTCTTCGCTCATGTACAGATCCGGCTGGTAGCCGGCGAGGGCGAAGAACGCCTCCCGGGTGCAGAACTGGGTGACGCCCTGGGCGCCGCCGAAGTGCCGGCGATACATCGCCCAGGCGGCCACCAGCAGCCGTGTGCCGGTCTTGGTCGGCTCGTACAGAGGTGGGATGGCGCCGCCGACGCACCTGCCTGAGCTCAAGTGCCGCATCGCCTCGGTGATGCCTTCCAGCGGGAAGTCGACGTCGGCGTCGATGAACACCAGGTATTGGCCGACTGGCACCGGCGCCGCTGTTGCGGGCTCGGCCGATGCCGCGTGTCGGCTCGGCGATGACGCGTGCTCCGAGGTCGGCGGCGACCTGGGTGGTAGCGTCGGTGCTGGCGTTGTCCACGACGATCACTTCGCCGTGCAGGCCGCTGGCCTGCTGCCAGTGTGCGAGGGCGGCGCGCACGGTGGGCATGTAGTGCGGCAGGTATTTCTCCTCGTTGAACGCGGGGATCACCACCGATAGCACCGGGTCATCCATCATCAGGGGCGTCCTTTCATCCGTCGTCGGCTCATCCGTCGTCGGCTCATCCGTCGTGGGCGGGGTGGCCGAGCGCGATGCGCAGCCGGGCCCGCCACAGGGCGAGGTGGCGCTGTTCGTGGAGCGCGGCCCACCGCCAGCCGCGCACCGCCTGGAAGGCGATCAGGTCGGCCAGCAGAGGGCGCGACAGGCCCGCCGGGTAGGCGGCCAGGAGCTCGGCCTGGCTGTGGAGATCGAGCAGGTCGGTGGTGACGATGGTCTGCGCCATGTCGTACTCGGCCGCGGCGAGCGTGGCCTGCTCGAGTCGGTCAGGTGCGCGACGCGCCGGCCGCCGGGTTGGGCGGGCATCAGCACGTTGTTCGGATGCAGGTCACCGTGGCACAGCACCCGCGGACGCGCCGGGTACCGCTCGATCGCCCGCTGGAGCGGGGCCCGGGCGATGGCCCACAGGCCGGGCGGCAGGTGCCGGCGCAGGTCGTCGACCTGCCGGCTAGGTCCACTGGCTGGAGCAGGCCCCCTCACCGGATGGCGGGCACGGCAGCCGATGGACTTGGGTCAGGAGTCGGCCGAGCAGGCGCAGCGTGTCGCGGCGCGGGACGTGGCCGTCCTCGGCCAGGTCGTGCAGGGTCGGCGCGAGATCACACATGATCAGCGCTGTGACGTCCGCTCCGGGAACGGGGCCGCCGGCCAGCGCGTCCCCGGAGCGGTTCAGTCACGGACTCCATGTCATGGTGGCGTACACCCGATCGAAGCGTCCCGCCTCCAGGTCCTGCCGAGCGATCGACCAAGAATATTCGGCCCATTCCATGCCGCGGATGTAATGCCACCACTGGGCGAGGCACACCCAGTCCTCGGGGCCTATGCCCGTCTCGGATTGCGGCAGCTCGCCTGGCGCCTTCGCCTGCGTTGCCTCCCGTCCCGCCTTTACGGCGGGGTCCTCGTCGTGGTACTCGTCCCTGGCGTATCCACCCAGCTGAAGCCCCGGATGGAAGACGTCGTTCGCCTCCAGCCAGACGTCAACCAGTTCGGCGGCATAGGGATGCCCCGGGATCCGCTTGCGAGCGTGAGCAGACCCTGGGTCGTGGACCTCCGAGTGGCAGGGAAGGGAGATGTCGCTGCTCAAGCGCAGCTGACCCGCCGGGTACTCCGCCACGCCGTGGTACTCGTAGACCGGATCCCAGCGGATGTGCACCTGGCGTTCCTCGACGGGCGTACCGGCAGGGACGTAGAGCGCACTGCCCAGCGTCTCCTCGCCCATCATGTCAGGGTCGGGGCAGGCGAACAGCAGCAGGTGGCCGTCGGGCGGCAGCGGAAGGTCTGTCGCCTCCTCAGGCAGCGCGGCGAGATCGACGGTGGCGGCGAGTTTGCACCAAGGATCGGGGACATCGGCGGGGAGCAACAGGGCACCGCCGAGCCGGCCCACCACCGGCCCGTCACCTCCCACCGATCTCAGTGTCGCGCACGGTCGCGCGGTGCCCGTCCACCGTTCGACATCGTCCAGAGGAATGCCCTTCGCCAAGGCTCTTTCACGGAACCGGCCGAGCTTGTCCAGCATCTCAGGGGTCATGCGAATCTCCATGAGGTCAAGGCCCGGCTGCGCGGCGTGCTTCGTGTCGGTCGAGCGTACTGGGTAGTTAGATCCCATCAGCTCCGACGTGACGTCACCCTCCATGCCTGGAGATCGATCAGCACGGGTTCGAAGGTTCCTGACACCACCACCTTCGAGGCCGGCCTTGCCCTGCGGGAAGGAGCCGCATCACGGTTCCTGCGGCCCATGCGCGACAGCCATGGCCAACCCACGTGCCTGACAGGTCTTCAAGCAGCTGACCAGCTATTTCGCTTGACTACCCAAGATAACGATCGCGCCGTCCACGGCGGACCGTCATGCCCGTGCCAGTGTGAAGCCGATGCCTGCGCCGTTCGCAGGGTTCAGGCCCGGTTCGGTGATGGCCTGGGTGAGGTCTTGTAGGTGGGTCCTCCGGGGACGGTGTCCGTGTCACCGATGAGCGTCATAGTGGCCTTTGCACCATTCCCGAGTCGGCCGACCGCATCGCCGTCCGGAAGCGGCGGGGCAGCCGCGGTGGCTTCGCGCGGGTCAGCGGGTGCCCGTCGTCTATGGAAGTGCGGATGGCGTATCCGAGTTCTTCGAGGTCGGCTACACCGGGGGGCGGATTGCCGCAGGTAGGCGCTCCGGCAGTGTGGGGTCAGGTAGGGCAGTCCCGGCCGAACTTGTCCAGGTGGCCGAGATCGGGCGGGTGCAGGGAGATGATCTGCTGCGATTGATCCTGGTGTCGGGCAAGATCGCCCTATGGGCCTGCCTCGCAACCGCCGCGCTCTGCTCTTCACCGGGGGGATCGGACTCGCCTCCCTCCTGACGCTCTTTGAGGTGAGCACTCCTGGCCTGTCCGGGTGGGCCTTGGCGTTGGTGCCGTACTGGCTGGCGCTCGCCATTGCCTGGTCGTGGATGTTGGGTCGAGGGCCGGGTCGGCGGGGTTGGGCGCTTTGGATGTTCGTCCCGCTTGCACTGGTGCTGGGCACGGTGCTGCTCGTCAAGATCGACGCCCCCTTGCACGCGCGCTTCGCCTTGTCAGAGCCGAGCCTGGAGCGCTACGCCCGGTCAGTGAGCAGCGACTATGCCAGCAGTCGATGGTGGGGCCTGTATTGGGTGGACGAGGTGGAGAAGATCCCCGGGGGAGCGAGGTTCATGGTCACCTCGCTCACGATGGATTGGAAGAGGTACGGCTTCGCCTACATCCCGGATCGGGCACCGGATCCAGAAGAGGGGAGGTATGAGCACTTCAAGGGCCCCTGGTACATCTGGTCTGACGGCCCATGAACCTCACGTGGTGCATGACCTCCCGATCCATGCCGATGTGTGCCGCACGCAGAGCGCTGTCAGTACCTGAAGGCACCGAACAGCTGGGAAGCGATCATCACCGTGACCGACTCGGTGCAGGTCACGCTCATTCGTGAACACCCCAGGTGGGGCCGATCGCTGCATCTGTCCGGCCGGGCGGCGTCTTCTCCCGTACGGCCATCAGCATCATGACGGGTCCTGGTTCGTCTTGTCCGGGTGGTCGTTCGTCGGCCGCTCGCCAAGGCCCCCGCCAACTGATTCAAAAGCGCGCTGGCGTACCTGACCGAGGAACTGCACGGCGCGGCCAACACGCTCAGGCCGAACGCCGCCGCGCCGACATCCCAGCCACCTGCTGGCAAGCCCTGACCAACCATCTCACCGACGCCACAGAGCGAACCGGAGTTGGCGACGCCGCCCGATGCCGGATTCTGTATCGCTACGCCGACCAGCTTTGGCGCAGCGCTGCTCAGTTGGGGAGCTCGGGCGCCGACTTTCTGTGGGTCGAGCTGCTGGCGGCGCTGATGCCGCCGCTCCTCGGTTGATCACGGCGTTCTTCGACCGAGGACAGGTGGACGAGGCTGAGCGGTTGCGGCGAGATGGACTGGAGGCGGACTGATCGGGGGGGGCAGACCAGACAGTGCCTCGCTGCTGTCTGATCAATGCTTCGGCGCGGCCCATGTCCGTCGTATTCCGGTGGCACCCCTGTACCGTGCAGGAGCAGCACGACCTCGAGTGCGAACAGACGCTCACCGTACGCGTCCAGAACCAGCTTTGTGGGCGTCCGGTAGCAAGCGGCGAAAATCCAACGGATATGCCCCTGATCTGTGGTGATTGAGTCCTCTGGTGGAGCAGACGGGATAACTGACTATCGCAGGGTTCGCATCCGACGCGGGAATCGAGCGCGAGCGTCGGATGCGAACTGGAGCTCTCCTGAGCGTCAGTTCGCCTGGCCGGGGAGGGTCAGGCGGAAGAGATCGCCGTGGTCGGCGAGCAGCCGGGCCTTGCCAGTCGTGATGTCCAGCGCATACGTCTGCCCACCCTTGGCGCCGTTCCTGACGGTGACTTCCGTCTCGCTGAGCCACACGGTGGCCATGAGGTCCCCGGGCAAGGCAGGAGTAGGCACCTTCCGCAGGGCCTTGCCGGTCTTGACGTCGAGCACGGTGAGCACTGGCTTCTTCTTCGGGGTCCCGGTCATGTCGAGCGCCACCACCGTCCGGCCGTCCGGCGCGACCTCGCTGAACCCGACGAACACGCCGTCGAAGCGCACCGGCTCGCCGCCACCGGTCACGGGCATCAGCCACAGATCGGTCTCGAGATACCTGACCAGTCCGAGCACTCCGTCCTTGATGGTGACCGGCTCGAAGTCGCGCTTCAACATCGTCCGCTCGCCGGTCCGCATGTCGATGAGCATGCCGGGGTAGTCGTCGAACTCCTGCGGATCGTCGAAGACCAGGTAGCGGCCGTCGTCGGAGACCAGGAGAATCGCGCCGCGTGGGATCTTCTTCTCCGGCACCTTGACCGGCGAGACCGCCTCGGCCCCGGTCTCCATGTCGCGTACCACGTGCGCCTGCGCCTTGCGGCTGTAGTAGGCCAGCACGCGCCCGCTCCGGCTGATCGCCACGGGCACGGTCGACCGGTCAGCGGTACGCGGAAGCGCCCCGGGCACGCGGTATGCCGTACCGTCGGAGGTCACCACCCGCCACTCCGCGTCGTCACAGTCCGTCTCGCACTTCGCCTGGTACGCGTGGCTGAGCCTCCCCACCGGCCCCTCAGGCAGATCGGGTACCACGACGGCCCGATCCACGGCCGGCGTGGTCGGCGCCACCGTCTGCACGGCCGGCTCGGTGACCATCCGCCACGGCGTCGCCAAGACCACGCCGCCGACGCCTATCACCACGGTGGTCGCGACCGCGGCCAGCGATGCCGTGACGAGTCGCCTGCGCCGGTGGCGGGCGATGGCCGCGTCGGCCAGATTCACCAGAGGCGCCTCGGCGGCGATGCCGTCCAGCGCCCGATGCAGTCGCGTCATTGAGCCGCCTCCTCGATCTCAGCGTCTGATAGCAGGTGTGCCAGCTCGGGCGCGATCGTCCGCAGGCGGGTCAGCGCGTGATGGGTCTGGCTCTTGATGTTGCCGATGGAGCAGCGGAGCACCTCGGCCGTCTGCGCTTCGGTCAGGTCCTCCCAGAAACGCAGCACAATCACCGCGCGCTGCCTCGGGGTGAGCCTGGCCAGCGCTTGGCGCAACACAATGCGGTCGAGCGTGGCGTCATCGTAGGAAGCGCCGTGCTGAGGCACATCGGCGCTAGGCAGCTCGGGACGCGACCGACGTCTCCAGGATATGTACTGGTTGATCAGCGACTTGCGGATGTACGCCTCGGGGCTGCCGCCCCTGGACAACTTGCCCCACTGTCCCACAACCTTGGCCAGGACGCTCTGCAGCAAGTCCTCGGCGAGATGGGCGTCTCCCGTGAGCAGGTACGCGGTCCGCATCAGCGCTTGCTGGCGGGCGAGCACGAACTCACGGAAGCCGTCGTGACGGTCCAATGTGATCTCCTCTCGCCTGTTCCCAACGCCATCCGCCGGACGAAAGGTTGCACCCGAAGCCTCGCCATCTGTGGCGAATCCGTAGGTGAAGGCCGCAAGCAGATGTCCCGTAGCTGACGACGGAACCCACGGATGCAGGTCTGAGCTGAGGTTTCTCACGCTCCATGACACTTGTTGATCATCTCCGCGGCGGGAGACCGGGCGAAACCACGGAAAGTGAAGTGCTTCCGGTGGCTCCCAGTGCGGTTTCGACCCGCCGCCTGTCAGCCGGGTGCTTGCCGATGCTCGGCGCAGTGGATAGGCGGGCGCGATCGGTCGCCGTCACACGAGGGCGAGGTGCCGCGCCCCCGGGACGCCGCTCCGCCATTCGGCGTCCGTCATGCGCAGTACGCGCCATCCGATCCAGCCGTAGGCGGCCAGGTGCAGCAGGGCGCCGGTGGACTGGACGACGGGCGTCTGGTCCATGGTCAGGAACGGCACGAGGGTGCCGGCCAGCGCGGCGGCCGGGACCCACCAGGGCACGGACTTGACCTTGGCCAGGGTCACCAGCAGCGCGAGGAGGGCGAGGTGCAGCGCGAACCCGGGCAGGAGCATCCCGTACACGAAGCCCGGCAGGCCGTTGGCCTGCTGGATGACCGCCTCGGCCTGGGCGTCGGGCAGCGTCTGGGCCAGGGCCAGGTCGTAGAAGTCGGTGGTGAACAAGGTCAGGCCGAGGCCCGCGCCGATCAGCCCGGCCGCGGTCGCGATCCCGCTCGTCACGGGGGCGCGCCGGCGCAGGAGGTGTCCCAGGGCCAGGACGACCGGGATGAGGCTGAGCGCCGCCCAGATGTAGAGCAGGGCGCTGACCTGGACCGCCGTCGCGCTCGCGCGGAAGACGGCCGGATCGTGCTCGGCCCCCGGCGGGGAGGTGAGGAAGGCCAGGAACTCCAGCACCGGCCAGGCGAACAGGGCGATTCCCGCGGCCACCCGCCGGAACGCGTCAGGATCCTTCATCATGCGCCGGCCAACCGTCAACCGGTCCCGGACCGCGCGGGGCCCTGGCCTCGATGCCCGGGAGGAATGTCCCGGGCGCCGGGTCCGGCGTGGGCAGCCTGCGGCCGCACCGACAGGGTGCCCGAGGTGAGCAGGGCGCCCACGGCGAGCCAGTACACGCCGGCGATCAGCCCGCCGCCGAGCTGAGCCAGGATGATCTCGCACAGCCACAGCACCGGTAGTGCGGCGGCAACGAGCCGGGGCACCGTCCCGGCTCGCCACAGCGACACCGCCATGGTGATGGAGCCGGCGAGCATGGCCAGGTTCGCCGGGACGGCCACGTACGCGAACCATGCGTAGTCCTCGCCGTTCAGGTTCGACGCGGTGGCGCCGAACGCCAGCAGGAGGTGGCCGGCCGAGACGACGCCGGCGGCCATGCGGGCGGCACGGGCGCCGCGACGGGCCAGCGCGAACAGGCCGGGGATGAGCAGAAGAAGAGAGGCCGCGAATAAGGCGAGGATGAGGTGTTCCTCGCCGAGCACTCGTGGATCGGTGTCGGTGGGCCGTACCGCCTGCATCACGCCGGTGGCAGCCATGGCCAGCCCTCCGAGGGAAGCCAGCAGGCCCGCTGCGGTGCGCCTTCGCGCCGTCTCCTGAGATGTCATGGCATAACGGTAGAAATCATCCGGTTTCGGGCGCGTCCGACTGGAGGCGCGATCGCCTACCACCGGAAGCTGACCCGGCTACCTCAACCGGCTGACGCTCATGGCCCGGTCCGGCAGTACCGTTCTGCGTGTGGACCCCCTCGCACGGCTGGCCCAGGTGCCCCGGCGCCCGCCCCGCTCGGACCTGGCGCTCGCCGTACTGCTGGCCGTCTGGGCCGTCGCCGAGGTGCTGCCACCGGGCCCGGACCCGCTCTGGGCCGGGATCGCCTTCGCCCTGGTGACGACGGTTCCCCTGGCGGTACGGCGGCACGTACCGCTGCTCGTTCTCGCTGTCATCGTGGCCGCGCTGCTGCTGCGGGCGGCCACTGCCGACGGCCCGCCCGCCACGGTCGCGCCGTTCCCGGCGATGCTGGTGGCCGCCTTCTCCGCCGCGCTGCACACACGGTCTCTGCCGGTGGCGTTCGGGGCGTGGTGCGGCGCTGTCGGGGGCATGGCCGGCGCGATCGTCCTGCAGTTCTACGACACCCGGCCGGACGTCGGCTCCGCCGTGGTCATGGTCTTCTTCGTCACCGGCGCGTGGATGGCCGGGCGGCTGCTGCGTCGCCGGGAGGTCCAGTTGCGCGACGCGCACGAACGTACCCGAGAGCAGGCTCAGGAGGCGGTCGCCGCCGAGCGGCTGCGGATCGCGCGGGAGCTGCACGACGTGGTCGCGCACTCCCTGTCGATCATTGCGGTGAACGCCGGAGCCGCGCGTGAGCTGGCCGTGGCCGAACCGGAACGGGCACGCGACCACATGGACGCGGTGGCCGACATGGCCCGCGAAGCGCTGACCGAGATGCGCCACCTGCTGGAGGCTCTGCGCGACGACGGCGACGACGCCCTTACGCCGCAGCCCACCCTCGACCGGCTCCCCGAGCTCGTGGAACAGGCACGCACAGGCGGGCTACCGGTGCGACTGATCGAGCAAGGAGGGCGACGCACGCTGCCTGCCGGGCTGGAACTGGCCGCCTACCGGATCATCCAGGAGGCGCTCACCAACGTCCGGCGCCATGCCGGTCCGGCCGACACTGAAGTCCGCGTCACGTACGGAATCGGGCAGCTCGACCTGGAGGTCGTCAACGCGCCGCCCGGAACCGGACACGCGCCGCCGGCCTCGGCTCCGCCCGGGCACGGCCTGGTCGGAATGCGGGAGCGTGCCCGCCTCTACGGTGGAACACTTGAATCCGGTCCCGCCGCGGACGGCGGCTACGCCGTCCGCCTGCACCTGCCTGTGGAGCCCCCATGATCCGGATCCTGATCGCCGACGACCACGCATTGGCGCGCTCCGGACTGTCGGCCATGCTCGGCGTCCAGCCCGACATCGAGGTGGCGGGCATGGCCGCGGATGGAGCCGAAGCGGTCACCGAGGCCTCTCGCCTACGGCCCGACGTGGTGCTGATGGACATCCGGATGCCCATGTTGGACGGCATCGAGGCCACCCGGCGCATCCGCGCCCAGGCCGATGCCCCCACGGTGCTGGTGCTCACGACGTTCGATCTCGACCAGTACGTCTACGAGGCGCTGCGGGCGGGCGCCGGCGGCTTCCTGCTGAAGGACGCCCCGCCCGGCCAGCTCGCCGAGGCCGTACGAACGGTCGCCGCCGGGCAGGCGCTGCTCGCGCCGGCGGTGACCCGGCGGCTCATCGAGCGCTTCCTGACGGTGCCGCCCGGAGGCGGGCGGGCCCTGGAACGCCTCACCGACCGTGAGCGGGAGGTGCTGGCCCACGTCGGGCGCGGTCGCTCGAACGCGGAGATCGCCCAGGCGCTGCACCTGTCCGAGGCCACGGTGAAGACACACCTGTCCCGGGTGCTGACCAAGGCAGGGTTACGTGATCGGGTGGCCGCGGTGGTCTTCGCCTACGAGCAGGGCCTGGTCAGGCCCGGCGAGACGAGGCGCTGACTGCCATCCTGCAGCGGACGGTCCGTCCCCCAGCTGCCCGAACCATCACGACAAGGGCCTGGCAGAAACAGCGACATCATCCGTGGCGCGTCACAGACCAGGCGCGGGCGCTGCGGCCGCGCTCGGCAGTGGCCACGCCGATGGACTGCGACATTGCAAGAGGGCCCCGTCGGTTCGGGGACCTCGCAGCGGTGCCGATGCTGGAACGCGTACCAGGTGGCCGGTTCCCGGTTCTCCTGGCGGGCGGGCCGGCGCCATCGCCCAGGGGCTGCCATTCACGGTGTCGCACGCCACCGGCCGCCGCCGGATGAATCCCGTGCCTCCCAAGCTCCAGGCCGTCCTGCGCGGAGTTCGACGATTTTCTGTCAGTGGTGGCGTGGAGCGTCCCGTCCCGTAGTTGGCAAAGGGCCCGCCCTCGCTTCCAGGGGCGGGCCCGCGTCCTTCCGTAGCGCCGAGCTCGCCGCCGCGCTCCCCGCGTTGACCACTGCGGGGAGCGCGGCTCCGGCATCTATCCCCGGGGTCGCGCTGCCCTTGGATGTCACTGGCGCGCCAGATGGTGGAGTTTGTCGGGGTTGAGGATTCCGTAGATCTCGCGGACACGTTGTCCACCGGGATCGGGGACGGCGACCAACACGGCGAACGGCGAACCGTCGGCCAGCAGCAGAGCCGTGGGCGGCCCGGCATCTGTCACCCACCGGGCGCGCACGAGCCGGTCGGTCGGCGCGACCTGGGCCATCAACCGGCTCACCTTGTCGCTGCCGTGGACCGCGCGCAGCGCTGCCGGAACACGGCCGCCGCCGTCGGTCCACAGGGTGACGTCGGGAGCCAGGACGTCCATCAATGCGCTGACGCTGCCTCCCAGAGCGGCGGCGAGGAAACGTTCGGCGGCGGCTTGCGCCGTCGTCTGGTGGGCGGCGAAACGGGGGCGGCGGGCCTCGACGTGCTCGCGCGCGCGGTGGACGAGCTGCCGAACGGCCGCGGGGGATCGGTCCATGATCTGGGCTATCTCCGCGTGCTCGTACCCGAACGCCTCACGCAGCACGAATGCGACCCGCTCCAGAGGACTGAGCGACTCCAAGACCACCATCAGCCCGAAGGCGATCGCATGCGAACGATCCACGTCCTCAGCCGGGTCGGATCCCAGCACCATCGGTTCAGGCAACCACGGACCGACGTAGTCCTCGCGCAAGGACCGAGAACGGTTCAACTGGTTGAGAGCGAGCCGGGCGGTGACCCGAACCAGGTAGGCCCGGGGATTCTCCACCTTGGCATGGTCCGCGCCCGACCACGCCAGCCAGGCCTCCTGCACCACATCTTCCGCGTCCGCCACCTTGCCGAGGATGTCGTACGCGAGAGTGAACAGCAGGTTCCTATGCGCCTGGAAGGAGCGGACAACCTGCGCCTGCGACTGCGCGTGCCCGCTGCTCACAGCCCGGTCCGTCCCGTGCCGGACAGCGCGCGAACAGCACCCTTCGCTGCGAGGATCGCGCTGTTGATGGAGATCTCTCCACGCATCCCCGGCGCGGCGACCATGTCCCCGGCCAAGAAGACCCCGTCCCCGCGGTCGATCGCGGGCCGGTCACGCCAGGTGTGACCAGGCAGGTCGAGCGCTCCGGTACGGCCCTTGGCCGCTCCCGTCCGCTGCCACGTCACCCGCTCCCGCCAGCCGGGCACGGCGAGATCGGCGAAAGCCTCCACCCGCGAGATGGCCGCACGCCTGCTCTCCTCGCGCCGTATGGGCATGTCGATCTGGAACAAGGTCTCGCCGCGTGGGGCGACTGTTGGATCCTGCATCGAGTAGCTCTCGTGAAAACCGCCACCGTCGAGGTCCCAGCAGATAAACCGGTCGTGTGGGCCCTCGCGGACCGCCAGGTCGAGCATCACGCAGTTGCCGCTCTCCCAGCGCAGCGAGTCGTCACCGAGCAGTGCCCGCGTCGACGACAACTCGGTGGCCACGATCGTGGGACGGTTCGGCAATTCGGTGACCCGGGAGCTCTTCTCGATACGCACGCCCACTTCTGCCGCACGCGCGGCCAGGCGATCGATGACCGCCTGCCAACCGCCGATGACCCAGCGCACGGCCGGCGGCTTGGGCGCGAACACGCGCCGCAACAGGTCCCACACGAAAGCCGCCGACAGCCGGCCGGTGTCCGCGTCAAGAGTCACCACGCTGATCGCGTTGGCCGCGACCCGTGCGGTGTCCTCCCCGTACATGCCGGCCGCCCAGCTGAAGAAGTCCTGATCGACAGGCGCCTTCTTGCCTCGTCCCAGCAGCATCATTCGGACGAAGTTCGCGGGAGGAAGGTGCCGTAGACGTCCATGCCGGACGAAACCGACACGCGCCGCGTCCCGGATGGACGGTCTCCCAAGCGGCTCGGTCAGCCCGCGCTCGGCAAGCCAGGTCCAGTGCGGCCCGTCGGCGTAGAAGACGTGTGCGCCTTCATGGGCGATGTACGGCCTGGCTGTCGCACGGCCCCGCCCGCCGAGAGTCGAGTGGGCCTCGTGCAACGTCACCCTGGCTCCCGCCTCCGCACACTCGATGGCCGCCACCAGCCCAGCCAGACCGCCACCCACAATCGTGATAGTCCCCAGCATGTCCCTGCCTTCCTTGTCCTCTCCTCATGAAGAGGCGAATCCACGGGGCATATGTGACATGAGACTGATTATCCCCGCCGACCTGCACCAGGCCGGGCCCTCTGACCGGTGAGCGACGAGGGCCCCGGCCGCACCGCCTACCGACAATGCCGTCCGGCCGGGTCATGGCCTCGCGAAGCCGAGACTGGCATAGCGGTCTCCACCCGTCCACGCAGGAAGCTTTGTGCGGCATGATGATCGAGGCATTTCCACCCTGATCGCGCAGATCAGCAGAGGCAGTGCTGGGCCCCGGTCGGCATGGGAAGAGGCACTCGGGTGTCCAATCACACCCTGATCCGCCTGGCCGAGCTGATCCGCATCCGGCGTGCCGAGCGCCGCTGCCGGTGGCGGCGCCTGGATGCGTCCCGGCAAGCCCTGCTGGTCCTGGCTCACCTGCGCAACGGCGACACCTATGCGCGGCTGGCCGTGGGCTTCCACGTCGGCACCAGCACCGTCTGGCGCCACGTCTGCGAGGCGGTCGACCTGACCACGGCACGTTCCACCGGCCTGATCGACGTGCTGACCGCCGCAGAGGTGAAGACCTTTGCCGACAAGGGATAGCAAGGCGCGGGCGGCAGCATCCGCACGCCGTTCAAGGGCCATCGGCTGCGGCCGCCGCTGTCGCGCCATCAGCGCTCTGTCGACCACGCGCACGCTCGCATCCGCACCCGCGGGGAACGCGCCAGGGCCACCTCGAAGCGGGACCTGGAAGGTGCTGACCCAGCCGCGCTGCTGCCCGCACCGCGCCACCACGATCGTGCAGGCCATCCTCGTCCTGCAGTTCATCGAAGAAGGCTGCCGCTCAGGATGAAAAGTGCTCGATGTAGCGCGCCGGTGTGGCCGAGCAGCGCGGCGTGCTCTTCTGGGAGTGGTCATCCAATTCCGCCCCGCCCGTGAAATCGCCTGGTCGGATAGCGGGATTCAACTGATGCGCTAATGAGCTTTTCCTGTACCCAGTAGACGAGTGGCAGAAGCGTCCGCAGTGACAGGATTGCGGGACCGATCCACACCAGCACGGGAGCGCGCGATGGGTAGCAATTCCAAAGGAGCTGGCTGCCTGGCCATATTGGACGTCCTGGTCATCGTGGGTGGCTGTATGCAGATGTTCGGCTACGAGAGCGAGCCTGAAAAGCCATCAAGGCGGCCGAAACCGCCCGCACAGCCGGTCTGCCCCGACCTGGTGGGCAAGACACTCGTAGAAGCGGAGAACGCGGCCAGGGCGATGGACATTCAACTCGATGACGAGGGCATCGGCCCCGCTACCTCTTGTGATGACAAGACCGATTGCGCCGTCTTCCGCATGTCACCCCAGCCCGGCACAGTGGTGGAAAAGCACGGGGAAGTCGCCGTTACTTGGATTACAGGTGATGAGTCTGCCTGGTACAACCGCGGAGGTCGACAGCCTGCGTTTCGGCGATACGCGCCCCGGTTCGGGCCTCGGTAAGTTGCCCGCCCAGTTCCTCGGCGCGCGTCCGCTCGGAGGCCAGCGCCGTGACGGCTTGGTCGCGCTCTACGGCCAGGCGGTCCCGCTCCCGGGCGTGCCCGGTGAGCAGCCTGTGCCGTATGCGGGGAGAGACCCGCCCGGACAGGCACTGCGGGTCGACCTGGCATCAGCTGCGCCTGAGATGCGCTCCGCGTCCGAAGGGCGCTAGAGGCCGCCATGTTCGACAAGGCGATTCGATCAGGCGGAGCGGACTCGGGAGCGTGGCGCCGCCAGGTGCCCCGGGGCCGTCGGCGCTCGCCGCCGACCCTGGGGCACGGGCGCATCGGCCGGTTCCGTCCTCGAGGACACCTGACGGCGGTCGATCAGCTGCGCTGTACCTGATAGGAACTCTCAGGTGCCGTGTGTGATGAGGCGGGCGGTTTCGTTCTGCTGAGTCTTGTGCCAGCTGTACTTGACCTTGTGGCCGCGGGGCACTACCGCACCGGCCTGGAACCGCCCGTGCCGCCAGCCGCTCTTCCAGCCGCGGTTGCTTTGGACGTAGGTCCAGCTATGGCCTGTGCACCCTCCCTGTATTTTCCGGGTGTGGGCACCTGAGTGGCTGCTGTAGAACAGCCAGGTGCAGCCGCTGCGGCGCTTGGTGATGATCTTTCTATGGGCCGCGGTGCTGTCCACCGACGCACCCGCCGCCACAGTGGCCGGCTGTACCTGAACGTGCGCCTGCACAGGTGGGATGGCAGGCAGGCCCGCCCCACAGGCGAGCGCTGCGATTCCCAGGATTGCATACTTGGCGATTCGCATTCCTCAGAACTCCTCTCTGCGGGAAATGTGCCAGTTCTCGTACGGCAGGCCACAGAACGGAGCCAAACGAGCCACGAGCGTAACGGCCAACGATGAAAGGTTGAGCGAGGCTCATGAATTCGCTCCTCACTCCTTTCCATTGAGGGGATTCGCCGCCTGCGGACCCACAGTCAGTTTCTACACCGGGCAGGATTATTCGGCAAGACCCCTCGCCTGGACAAGCGAATGCAGCACCCAGTCCCGATACTCGGGCGGTGTCGGCGATGCGCATAATCGTCGATGATTCTCCAGGAGTACGCATCACAGGGCCGGAGCAGGCGAGCTGCATGAATACCAACTACAGCTGGGGCCCCCAAGCGCAGTTGACCTGCGATGACCAGATCAAGCTTGCTCAATTCCGCCCGCCTTTACAGACAGTAAATTCCAACGAGCCAACAGAGGTAACCTGCGACACACATCACTCAGCGAGCAAGATCAAGAAGTTTCTGCGGTTGCAACAGAATCGCCGCGACCAACAACACCTCGCCGCCACTAAGATCAACTTCGTTTTTGAGCAGCCGCGACAGCCCCTATGCCGACCCACTATTCACCGATACAGACAGGCGGTCGCACGACCCCAACCCAAGAACGCCGGGCCGCCGGAGCACGTTTCCCCGAATTGCGGCAAGAGCGTATTTGCTCCTCTCGATTGATGAACCAAAAGGACCGCTCCGCCAGAATCATCGAGCAGGCTGCCCGCCCAATTGTCCTTTCAGAAAAATTTTAAGGGGCGAAGTGCGAAACCCGCCGCTTCGCGTCCACCGATCAACTCACCTGCTTTCCGATCACAAGCGCGCTTCTGGCTACGCGCCTCGCTTTGACCGCAAGAACACGGAGCACTGCTAGCCACCGGCGGAGGAAACGACGGCCGCGACTGAACGACGGGCCAGGTCCGCGTGGTGATGAGGACCCGCTGGTTGGATCACCGAACTCTTGAACATCTGGTACGCCTTCACCTTCCGGCGGATCGGACACTTCTCGTAGCTGGTCCCCTTGAGGCCGCTAGCGATCGACGTCGGTGAACGCTCTGTGCCGGCCTACGAACCAGGCTGCACCAGCTCCGAACGGGCCTCTGCGCAGCCCCGCAGCCTTCTTCCTCGCACGTTCCTGGCGTTCCGATGGCGGCGCGCCTATGCGAGAGACCATCGAAGATGTCCGCTCCCGGTGAAGGAGACTCCGTATGGTCGAAGTGGCCGATTGGATCGCTGACCGCTACCACGCCCTGCAGCAGTGGTCGCGAGAGCGGTTCGCCGACGATCCACGCAAGGCTGAGATCGCCAAGTACTCCACTCTGGCCGTCTGTGTCGCCGGCGTGGCTCTCGTTGTGATCGCGCTGTTGTGGCTGACCCTCACTGTTCTTGGCGCCATCCTCCAAGGCGTGTTCCATGCGCTGACGACCGGCGGTACGTGGGCCCTGGAACGGGGGCCGAATGGCAGCTAACCGAGGTCATCACCCCACCGGTTCACACCTACATCACCACCCACGCCACCGGACTGCCCACAAGTGCGGAGGTGATCTGGTCGGCCTGGGCACTGACCGGGCCGATCCTGTGGCTGCTCTGCTGGCTGACGGGGTCTTCCTGAAGCGCCCGCCTAGCCTGGCTGCTGTACGGGGCCGGCACCGTCGCGATGGTCTACAGTGCCAGCCCACCCCATGGACGTATGCTCGCTGCCGGTATCGCCGTTCTGTACTGGGGTGTGCTGTCCGTGTTCGCCTTGCGAGGCATTCGCCTCCGACCGCCGGTGCACGTCCACCCGGCTCCGGCGCCCACCGCAGCCCTGGAACAGCTGCGCGCGCACCTGGATGACCAGTTCGGCGAACTGCACGCGCGCCTGACCGGCATGGAGGCGGCAGCCAACGATGAACTCGCCACGCGCCGGGCAGACCAGCGCGATCGCTGATCGAGTGGGTGTGCCCTGCTACAAGACGTCGACGGCGGAGGCTGCGGCAGGCTCTACGGCAGACCGCGCAGGCTGCCGGCTCGGCCGACATCAACGACTCAGCCGATGCAGTATCGGCCGGGAGAGCTGACCTGTTTAGAAGAGGTACGGGCAAGCTCGTTGCCGAAGGGCGCAGGAGAGCTTTGAGCTCGTACGATTGCCTTTTCAGTGTCGCTTGCTGTGAGGCAGGGGGCGCTGAGCCTTTTGCCAGAAACCGGTCTACTCGAGCGCTCGAGCACGTCCGTCAGGGTAGAAGCCACATTGTGTGATGAGTTCAGCGTGCGGCTGGACAGCTTCCGTGGTGACCGGCCGCACGACACCCTGTGCGAAGCGGCCCCGCGGGCCGGGCCACAGTGTGTCGTGCGGCCGCTTCGACGAGCGCTCACAGGACGAACACCATAGAGGCGTACGCATCGCCACCGTCGGCTGCCATGCGATTCTCTTGTCGCGCTCCTGATCCCGCGCGCTCGCGAGGAATCGGCCGTGAGCAACCTCTCTTGCTGCGCTCCTGGAACGGGACCGGTTCTCCACTGCCGCAGCTGCTCCCGAGCCAGCAGCGATGTTGTGAGAACGCTGGCCAACGGACCGGCCGGCGACCAGCATGAAGGACATGTAGGACGAGTATCGGGTGGTCCCTCTGGCACCCGGGTTCATTCCCGAGGAGTTCGGCAGTGACTACACCGACGCGTGTGAGGCCTGACACTGGACCCGCGTCCCAGCGGCTACGCCCATCTGACGTACGCGACCTGACAACAAACTTGGCGAGCAATAACAGAAACCTGCATCGGAGATATCAGGTCCCGAACACGAATTATGGCTGAGGAGCCACCGGCATGTCTCACCTCTCATCGCGCTGGGCCCCGAAGCCGCGATGAAGGGGCTACCGCGTCCGCTACACGCTGGCCACCGAGCTCTCAGCTGCGCGGGCGTGCGGAACCGAGGGGCAGCGGACGTGCGCCCTGAACGTTTCGCGTCCGTCACCGAAGCCGCGCGACGGACCGGGATCAGCGAGGCCGCAGATCCCGGTTCCCACACCGCTCACCTGGACGTACGCACCGCCCAGTTCAACCACGCCGCCGCGTATATGGTCACCGGGCCGGGCGCTGGCTTGGTGTCCCTGATCATCTGGTGGACTGTCCCGATCATGGCGGTTCGGTCCTCGGCGAACGGCGCGAGCCCCAGCCATCCCGCCACGATCTGCCGGTATCCGGTCGTCACCCCGGAGCCGTCCACCCAGGTGCTGGTCACCGGCCTGCCGTCCTGCGTCTTGAACACCTTGCGCGTCAGCGTGTTCGCCAGCATGCGCAGGTCGGGCGTGCTGAACAGCACCCCCGCCTGGTGCGCCGTCACCGCCATGGTCACCTCGATGTGCCCGTGGGAGATGTCCTCGCCCCGCGTCCCGGCACCGATGGCCGGCATGTTCTCCGAGATTCCGCTCTCTCGGGTCCACCCGCGGTAGCAGTCGCCGCCGGTCCAGTAGTAGGTCCATGATCCGGTGCCATCCGGCAGCCGCCGGATGTCGTCGCGGAAGTTGCGCACCAGTGCCTCCGCCCGCACCCGCGGATGCGGATCACGCCCGGCCATGGCAAGCTCCAGCCATCCGCGCGCCATGCTGGTGGAGTAGTTGTGCGGCAGGTCAGAGCCGTCGAGGTTGACCGGGTCGCCCTTGTGGTAGCCGTACAGCGCGCCAGCGGTGGAGGTGGTGCGGATTTCGTCGTCGTGGATGTGCAGGGCCGTGCTTGCGGCCTCGTAGTAGTCGGCCGCCCGCGCCCGCAGAGTCCGGCTGCGGCGCAGCTGCGGGGAACGCGCGACCAGCCGGGCGTACTTCGCGATGGGATAGGTGATCTGCCCGGTGTGGACCGAGGAGTGGAAGTACGGTGCGGCCATGGTGGCGGCCAGCGGTGCCGGGTTCGGCCCCGGGCCCGGCTGTGGCCGCAGATCCTTGGCGGTAAGCCCCACGTCGCTGACGCTGAACTCGTCCCACAGCCTGCGGATCACGTAGTCGGGACTGGACGGGTCCATCGACAGGTTGTCGTGCGTCTCCTCGCACGGGTCGCCCGGCTTGTTGAAGCTGGGCAGCGGGTGCTTGGCGTACAGTTTGAACGTTCCGGGGGCGGTGCCCTCGCCGACCGTGACCTGGATGAGCGTGGAGTAGGCGCGCGGCGAGCGCAGCCGCAGGATCCGGTCGCCAGAGGCGTCGGTGAGGAAGAGCTCGCCGCACGAATACGGATGGCCGAGGCGCCAGCCCGGCAGCGAGCGGTCCTTCCAGTCGGTGACGCCTCGCAGGTGATCGCGATTGGCGAGCACGCTGTCGATGTGGTCGGCCGCCTTGTCCAGGTAGTGGGTGTCGCCGTGCGCCTCGTACATCAGCAGATAGGCCTGCAGGATGTAGGACTCGCCCCAGCCGAGCTGGCCGAAGCTCTCGTTGGTCTCGTTCTTGAGCCCGTCACCGCCGTTGAAGCCTAGATCGAGGGCGTCGAACGCTGCCCGGGTCGTGTAGTCGGCGGTGTCGGCTCGCGCCGGGGCCGCGCCGAGCAGGGGTAATCCGGCCAGCCCGGCTCCGGTCAGTACGGCTCCGCGCAGCACCTGCCGCCTGCCGAAGATCTTGTTCGTCACGTGGTCCTCCTTGGTGTGTGGGACGGGTTCACGGTCCGGGTTCACAGCGCCTCCAGCAGTGCCCGCAGGCGATGGAGGGGCTCGGCCGACTTGACGGCGGCCACGTGGTCGGCCGCTGCGGGCACGTAACAGGTGCGCAGCTCGCGCGCGAACTCCGCCCGCCAGGCCAGCCACTCCGCCACCAGCGCCGAGCAGCGGCCGGCCACCTCGGCACGCGCCCAGGCGAGCGCGGGGGAGTGCGCGTCGGGCTTCGGTCCGGTCGCGTGGACGTGGAAGGCCGCGGCGCGGGCGGCCTCGGTGGTGCGGACCTCGATGCTCGCGTACCTGGCCAGCAGCACCCACAGGGCACCGTCCGGCCGTCTTTGGAACGCGCGCTCGGCCGCCGTCCAGTGGTGCGGCTCGTCGCCGTCGAGCAGGCCGAGCAGGCGCGGCAGCCCGTCGAGCGCGGCGTCGAGGTCGCTGTCGCTGAGGTCGCAGTTCCAGTACAGCAGCCCGGACGCCGCGAAGCCTGGCTCGGCTGTGGCGAGTGGTTCGCAGGGGGCGGTGACGGCGGTGTAGGCCGACCAGGCGGTGGTGACCACGCCCAGCGCGCCGGCCGCGCGTGCCTGCCGCGCCCACTGTGTGATGTTGCCGATACGGCGGCGCCACCGCGGCGCGCTGACATCCTCGCCATCGGCGCCCCTCGCGGCGGCTGCCCCGAGCACCGGCACGCCGAACGCGGTGAGCCCGCGCAGCCAGGCCAGCGAGCGCGAGCCGTGGTCGTACTTGACCGCGCGCAAGACTTGCTGCTCGTGCTCCGGCAGCGTTTCGAGGTCGTGCAGCACGCCGTTGCCGGGGAACCCGGGGCACGCATCCGGGTCGGCCTCCAGCGCCGCGGGGGCGACCATGCTGGGCGGCGTGCCCCACCTGACGTGTCCGGTGCGCTCGGTGTGCTCCCAGTATTCCCATGGCATCACGACGGTCTCGGCCGGGAGGAGGTCGACGACGGACAGGTCGCGTTGTCCGTGCAGGACGTCGTCCCACACCACGGGGGTACGGCCGGCGTCGATGACGAGTCTGGCCACCCGGGCCACGTAGTCCGCCCACAGCCGGGCCTTGCCGTCGTGCCCGGCCGTGCTGTACTGCTCCGCCGCGGAACGGCAGCGGCGACAGCGGCCGAGCGACCACGGCTCGTCACCGCCGATGTGCACGAGCCGTGACTCCGGGTGCGCGGCGATCACCTCCGCCACCTGCGCGGCGACGACCTCCAGCGATCCGGGCAGCGACGGGCACAGGTCGCTGTGCCGGTCGTCCTCGGCCAGTGTCTGGTAGCGCTCGCGGGCGAGGAGGTGCTCGTTGTGGCCCAGGCACTGCACGAGCGGGATCACCTCGACGTCGTGCTCGCGCGCGGCGCCGAGCAGGTCGCGCAACTGGGCGTGGCTGAGCGCGTCGGGACAGGCCAGGCCAAGGCGGGCGCTGTAGGGGAACTTGTCCTCGTACTCCACCAGCACGGCGTTGACGCGGCACCGCGAGAGATCTGCCAGCAGCCCGATCAGGTAGCCGGGCGCGGGCATCGGGCCCTTGAGGTCGAGGTGGACAGCTCGCACGGCGAGGTCCGCGAAGTCGACGACACGCCCGCAGCCAAGGCCCCGCTCGGCGAGCAGGGTCGCGGCGTACCCGAGGGCGCGGGGGTCGGTGGCTGCCAACTCGATCCGATCCGGCGCGATCCGGATCGCGAAGCCGTCAGGGCGGTCGGGTGCGTCGAGGCGGCCGGGCTCGGGACCGGCGGCGACCACGATCCGTGGCTCCTGCCCCGCTTGGCGGAGTGGGAGCCCGGTGAGCTGGGCCACGACGCGTCCCGCGCGTTCAGCGCCCAGCGGGCAGTGAACGGCGGCACCCGGCGGCGGCTCGAAGGCGCCGGCCTCGGGGTAGGAGGCACGCGGCGAGGGAACGGGAAAACGTAGGAGGGTCATGGGGATCCTTCGTGATCGTCTGCGGTGCGTGCGCTCGCGGCTCGATCTGCTCCGATCCGCATCAGCCTTTGATCGCGCCCTTCATGCCCTCGACGAAGTGGCGCTGCATGGCGATGAAGAAGATCACTACCGGCAGCGCGGCCATCACCGTGCCGGCCGCCATGCTGCGCTGGTCGTCGCCGAATGTGCCTGCTAGGTAGGCCAGGCCGAGTGCGAGCGGGTACTTGTCCTCGCTCGACAGCACCACCAGTGGCCAGATGAAGTTGTTCCACACGTTGATGAAGCCGAAGATCGCCAGAGTGGCCAGCGTGGGGCGGACCTGTGGCAGCGCGACGCGCCAGAAGGTCTGCCAGTGGCCGGCTCCGTCGATCCTGGCCGCGTCGAACAGCTCTCGCGGCACCTGCTCGAACGCCTGGCGGGCCAGAAAGATCCCGAACGCCGACATCAGACCGGGCAGCACGACACCGGCGAAGGTGTCGACCATGCCGAGCTGCGAGACCACGAGGAAGCGAGGGACCAGCATGACCTCGCCGGGCAGGAACATCGTGGAGACGATCAGGTAGAAGACGAACTGGCGGCCGCGGAAGTCGTAGCGGGCCAGCGCGTATCCGGCGAAGGCCGAGATCAGCAGGTAGGCGGGGAGGGTGAGAAGTTCGAGCAGGATCGAGTTCCACAGGTAGACCGGAAAGTCGATCTTCGTCCAGGCCTCGGCGACCCAGTCGAGCACCGGGGGCAGCGGAAGGAACTGCGGCGGGAACTCGTGCAACGGCTGGGTGGCAGGCTTAAGGCTGGAGGACAACAGGATGAGGAAGGGCAGCACGAAGAGCGCCGCGATGAGCGACAGCGCCGCGTACAGGCCGATCCGGCGGGCGAGTCGCATCACGCGCTCACCATCCTTCCCCTGGTTGTGCGGTAGCTGACCACGGAGAACACCACGAGGATCACCCACAGGACGATGCCCATGGCGTTGGCGTAGCCGACGTCGAACCGGCGGAAGGCTGAGTCGTAGATGTAGTAGCCGAGCGTCATCGTGGTGTCCTGCGGCCCGCCCTGGGTCATGACGAACACCGAGGTGAAGACCTGCATTGCGTCCATGGAGCCGAGCACGAGCACCACGGCGACATACGGCCGCAGCAGCGGGGTGGTGATCCGTGACAGCCGCTGCCAGGCGCCCGCACCGTCGACCTCGGCAGCCTCGTGCAGTTCGCGCGGGATCGACTGCAGCCCGGCCAGGTAGATCATCATGTAGTACCCCATCGACTTCCAGCTCTCCACGAGCACCAGCGCGGGCAGCGCCCAGCCCGGTTCGAGGAGGTACTGCACCGGCTCGTCGAGCAGGCCCAGCGAGGTGAGCACCCAGTTGAGCGCGCCGCGCTGGTGGAAGACGTAGTTCCAGGCGATCGCCACGACGACCATCGAGGTGACCACCGGCAGGTAGTACATGACGCGGAAGGCCTTGATCCCGCGTAACGGCATGTTCACCAGGACAGCCAGGAGCAGCGGGACGAACACCAGCACAGGCAGCATCAGCAGCAGGAACAGCCCTGAGTTGGCCAGCGCCGTCCAGAAGCGGGGGTCGTCGGCCATGCGCCCGAAGTTGGCCAGGCCCACCCATTCCGGGGTGCTGACCACGTCGTAGGAGAAGAATGCCAGCTGCACGGCGGTGACCGCGGGCCAGAGGAAGAACACCGCGAGCAGCACCAGCGCGGGGGCGAGGAACAGGATCGGGACGCCCAGCGGGCGGCGGGCGCGCCGGGCTCCGGAGGGGCCCAGGGCGCCGTCCGGCGCCGTGTGTCGTGGCAGGTCCGTCGTGACCATGCACCACACCCTTCTGTTGTCGGGGCTCGGGATCGACCGCCGGCGACTCTTGACACCCACACCGGTCGCTATAACCTTGGTCCGGAACAACATTTAAGGACCGTAGAAATTAAGGCGAAGCTAACCCCCCAGTCAGCAGGGTGTCAACCACCCCACCGATCCCTCGGAGGCCATCGGTGTCCGTGCGCACACGCACCGGAACTCGCACACACAGAACCCTCGGAGTCCTCACCGCCTGCACGGCGATCGCCCTAGGGATGACGGCCTGCGTCGCCGGAACCTCGAGCGGCCACTCGGCGGCGAGCGGCGGCAGCGATCAGGTCAACCTGACGTTCTGGACCATCAACCTGAAGAAGAACTTCGGCGGCTACGTCCAGGGCCTGATCAACGGCTACCGCAAGGCCCACCCCGACGTCACCCTCACCTGGGTCGACGTGCCCGGCAACGACGTGGTGCCCAAGCTGCTCGCGGCGGTCGCCAGCGGCGAGGTGCCCGACGTGGTCAACTTGACCAACCTCAACCTCGAACAGTTCGTGCCCGCGCTGGCCGACCTGGGCCCCCACCTCACGCCCGAACAGCGCAAGAGCTACCAGCCCACGCTGCTCGCGCCACTGGAGCGCGACGGCAAGCTCGTCGGCCTGCCCTGGTACAACGGCGGCTCCCCGGTGTCGATCATCAACACCGAGCTCGTCAAGAAGGCCGGCCTCGACCCCGCTGACCCGCCGGAGACCTTCACCGAGGCCATGGAGTGGGGCGAGCGCGTGCACACCGCCGACTCCACCGTCTACGGCATGAACGGCATCCCCAACGACATCATCCTGGAGATGGAAGGGGTACGGCTGCTGGCGCCCGACAAGAAGAAAGCGGCCTTCAACACCCCCGCGGCGCGAGCCGTGCTCGAGCAGTGGGCCAAGGGCATGAAGGACGGCGCGATCGCCCCAGGCGCCACCGTCAAGGACGAACGCCAGTATCCCCAGACGCTCACCAACCAGCAGGTCGCCTTCGCGGCCCTGAGCTTCCCCGCCGTGCTGGTCGGAATGGAGAAGAACAACCCCGACGTCTTCGCCAAGATGGCCATCGGGCCCGGCGCACTCGGCAAGGCCGGCAGCTACGTGGTGCCCGACCAGCAGACCTTCGTCGTGCCGGCCAGGAGCAAGAACGTCAAGGCCGCCGCCGACTTCGCGCTTTACCTCACCAACGCCGAGAACCAGACCGCCTTCTGCAAGCTCGCGCCGATCTACCCCTCGACGGTCGAGTCGCTGAAGGATCCGCTGTTCAGCCGGCCCGAGACCGACAGCATCATCGACGAGGCCCGGACGCAGATCGCCAAGCAACTGCCCAGGACCACCCTGTCGTCGATGGGCACCGGCAAGGACGAGGAACTGCGCGAACGGCTGCGCGAGCAGGTGCGTGCCTTCATGTCCGGGAGCAAGTCGGCCGAGCAGGCGCTCGCCGATGCCGAGCGCGAGTGGAACGAGCTGCTCGCCGCCACTGATTAGGGAGTCGATCGATCATGAACGTTGTGCGGGTCGGCATCGTCGGCGCGGGCATCATGGGCCGCGCGCACGCCGAGGCCGTGGCCGACCATCATGCGGCGGTGCTCACGGCCGTGTCGAGCCGGACGGAGGCCGGTGCGCGGGCGCTCGCTGAGCAGGCGGGAGCCCGGGTGCACCCGCACCACGAGGCGCTCGTGCGCGACCCCGACGTCGACCTGGTGGTGGTCGCCACGCCCGACCACCACCACGCCGACGTGGTGGTGGCCGCCGCGCAGGCGGGCAAGCACGTGCTGGTGGAAAAGCCGTTCACCACATCGCTCGCCGACGCGCGGCGTGCGCTCGCGGCCGTACGGCAGGCCGGGGCCAAGGGCATGACGCTGTTCAACCACCGCTGGGTCCCGGCCTACGCCCAGGCCAAGAGCCGGATCGAGGCGGGTGACCTCGGCGCCCCGGCCATGGGCTACGCACGCAAGAACGACACCGTCCATGTGCCGACAGAGATGCTGCCGTGGGCGGCGGGCACCACCCCGGCCTGGTTTCTGTCCAGCCACGACATCGACCTCATGTGCTGGCTGTTCGACGACACCGTCGTCGAGGTCTACGCCAACGCGGTCTGGGGAGTGCTGCGGGGCAGGGGCATCGACACCCCCGACGCCATCCAGGCGCAGGCACGATTCGCACGGGGAGGTGTCGCCACCTTCGAAGCCTGCTGGACCTACCCCGACACCTTCCCCACCATGACCGACTCCTTCGTGGAGGTGATCGGCACCGACGGGGTGATCCACCTCGACCGCAAGCGCGAGCAGATCGAGATCGCCACGCAGAAGGACTTCACCTACCCGCGCAACCTGCTGCTGCGCACCGTGCACGGCCGCGCGGCGGGCGCGGCGCGCGACGCCGTCTGGCACATGATCGACTGCGTGATGCTCGACCGGGAACCGCTGATCACGCTGGAGAGCTCGCTGCACGTCACCGCTGTGCTGCAAGCGATTCACGCCTCGATCGGCAGCGGCCGGCCGGAGCCGGTGGCCTCGTGAACGCCTACGTCGAGAACCCGCCGCACGTCGACGAGCGCCGCATGCGGCACATCGCCGACGCGGACCTGCTGGCGGCCTTCGGGGACGCGAGCATCGCCGAGCTGCGCGAACGGCTGACCAAGCGCGGCGTCGCCCCCGCGACGGACGCGCTGCGCTGGGCCGGCCGCGCCGGCCCGCAGACCAGGCAGGCGACTCTCGCGCGAGCCGACACGCTGGTGGGCGCGCCGGTCGACTTCCTGGACCCCGCGCACGGCCGGTCTGGTCTCTACGGCTTCCACTACCTCCACTGGGCACAACCCCTCACCCGCGCCTACGCCCTGAACGGCGACGAACGCTACCTCGCCACGTTCGCCTCCGTCGTGGACGCCTGGTATGCCTCCCGCGACGAGGTCAAGGGCGAATGGCCCGGGCTGGAGGTCGTCTGGTACACGCTCGGCGTCGCCGGACGGGCGCAGGTCTTCATGGAGGCACTGCACGTCTTCGGCGCCGCCATGCCGGAGGCGAGCTGGGCCCGCATGCTCAAGACCGTGTTGGGCGGTTCGCGCTGGCTGGCCGAGGAGCACACCGCGTTCCGCCACGGCAACTGGCAGCTCGCCGGCTGCTCGGTGCTGGCCCAGGTCGCGGCGTTCCTGCCCGAGGCGGCCGAGTCGGCCGGATGGGCGCGGCTGGCCCACCGGCGGCTCCTCGAACACCTGGAGCTGGACGTGTACGCCGACGGCGGTCACTACGAACGCGCGCCGTCCTACCACACGATGTGCCTGGGCGCGCTGCAGTTCGCGGCGATCGCGGGCGAGCAGCGGCTCGGCTGGGACCTGGCCGCGCATCCCCGGTTCGCCGCGATGCACGACTGGCTGCTGTCGATGACCTCGCCGGCCGGCTGGGTGCCGCCGTTCAACGACTCGCACCTGGTCCACAGCGCCGAGCTGCTGCTGCGCGGCCACTACCTGCTGGGCAGTCCCCACTACAAGGACGCGGCGCTGCGGCGGCTGCCGTCCGCGCGGATCGCGGACGTGCTGGCGTGGCTGCCACCCCGGCCAGGACGAGGCGACCCGCTCGAGGAGTTCGAGGCTGCTCCGAGCGCGGCCCTTCCGCAGCGGTCGGCCTGGCTGGCGCACAGCAAGTTCGCCGTGCAACGCGCGGCTCGCGACGACCTGTTCGCCGTGGTGAACTGCGGGCCGCTGATCGAGCACGAGCTGGAGACCCACAGCCACCGTGCGGTGCTCGACTTTGTGCTGGCGGGCTTCGGACAGCCGCTGGCGTGGGAGGCGGGCGGCCCCGGCTCCTACGACGACCCGGCCTACCAGAGCTGGTACCGGGCAGGGCGGGCACACAACGCGGTGCTGCCGCCGGGCAGCGAACTGGCTGACGAGCACGACGCCACCATCGAGCACGTCCTGCACACGCCGGTCGCCGACGTGCTGGTCGCGGTGCACCAGGGGCTGGGCGTACGGCACCGCCGCCGGATCGTGCTGGTTCATCCCGACACCCGGACCCCGGGCTTCTGGATCATCACCGACGAGGTGCCGCAGCCGTTCGACTGGACGCTCAACGGCCTGTCGCCCTGGCGCAAGACGCCAGGCGGCTTCCAATCCTCCGGTTCGCCCGGCCTGCTCGTGCTCTGCCTCGCGACACCCGCCGAGGCTGGCTTCACCGATGGGCCGACCACGCGGCCGACCGAGAGCGGCGCCGAGGCCGGCACCCTGCACGGGCTCAGGCTCCTCTATCCAGCCGGCACTGTCGCCCACGTTCTCGTGCCCTACGCGGCCGACCCGCCGGACCTTGCCGCCGGCCCTGGGGCGGCCAGCGGGTCCGCAGAAGCAAACCCTGCCCTCAGCGTCCATTTCGGCCGCTCCACGGTCACTCTGCGCGACGGCTTCCTGGCGCGCACCCACGACTCCACCCTCGCCTCGGCCGTGTTGTGGAGCGGCACCCGTATCGAGCACAGCGGGCGCGATGTGCTCGCCGCCGACGGCGGCTCGCTCCGCCGAGCCGTACTGACCAGCGCCGGCAGCCGGACCAGCGCGGAGCTGACATGCGATGGCCGCACCCGGGTACGCCTGGCGGCCCAGCCGGGCTCGACAGTCCGGCTGAACCACGTCGTACTGCCTTTGACCACTGGTGACGGCTGGGCGCACGTGGTGCTGCCCGCCGCCGGCACCTGGACGGTCGACATCGAGCCCGCAGGCATCGGGTCGCCCGACAGCGAAAGGAAGAACTGAATGCCCACCAGCAACCCCGTCCGGGTCAAGCCGTGGCCATCGTGGCCGCTGCACGACACGGCAGAGGCCGAGGCGCTGCGCCAGGTCGTCGAGTCCGGCGAGTGGAACGGGGTCGACGCGTCGGCGGTGCTCGCCTTCGAGCGAGCCTACGCCGGATTCCTCGATGCCGAGCACGTCATCACCTGCACCAACGGCACGGTGAGCCTGGAGATCGCCATGACGGCGATGGGCATCGGCAGCGGTGACGAGGTGATCGTGCCGCCCTACACGTTCCTGGCCACCGCCTCGGCCGTTCTGAAGGTCAACGCGCTACCGGTGTTCGCCGACATCGACCCCGGCACCTACAACCTCGACCCGGACGCGGTGGTCGCCGCCATCGGCCCGCGGACCAGCGCGGTGATCGCCGTCCATTTCGCCGGCCAGCCCGCCGACCTCGACCGCCTGCGCGACATCTGCGCGCGCCAGGGCCTCGCGCTCATCGAGGACAGCGCACACGCGCACGGCGCCGCCTGGAACGGGCAGCTCGTCGGCACCTTCGGCCAGTTCGGCTCCTGGTCGTTCCAAGGGTCCAAGAACCTCACCGGCGGCGAGGGCGGCGCTCTGAGCACCGACGACGCGCTCCTGGCCGCGACCGCGCGCGAGCTGCGCAACTGCGGCCGCCGTCCGGGATTCGACTGGTATGACCATTTCTCCCTCGGCGGCAACTGGCGGCTCACCGCCTTCCAAGCGGCGGTGCTGTCGGCGGGGCTCGCCCGCCTGCCCGAGCAGCTCGCCCGCCGCGAGGCGTGCGCCGAGGTGCTGGACCGGGAGCTGGCCGCCCTGCCGGGCATCGCACCGCTGGCCCGCGACGCCCGCACGACCGTGCACGCCCACCACCTGTACGCCTTCAGATACCGGCCCGAAGAGTCCGGCGGCCCGCCGCTGGAGGAGTTCTGCACGGCGCTGCAACGGCTCGGCGTCCCCGCCACGCCTGGCTACCCCCGCCCCCTGCCGCGCCAGCCGCTGTTCGCCGAGCGCAATTTCGATGTGAAAGCCACCGCCTGGCGGCCTGAGCACCAGCCGACCCGCTACGACGAGCTCAACCTGCCGGTGTGCGAACGAGCGTGCGCGGAGACGGTGTGGCTGCCGCACAACCTGCTGCTGGCCGACCCCGAGGAGATGTGGGACGTGGTCAACGCGGTCGCGCTGGCCGGAAATGCGGAGGCGTCCGCATGAGGCGAGCCGACCTGCTGGACGTCAACGCCATGATCGGCCGCCTGCCCGACGACGCCGGCGACGGCAGCGTCGGCGAGCTGCGCCGGACCATGGATCGGCTCGGCATCGGCAGCGCGCTGGTCACGCATTCCGCGGCGTGGCGGCACGACCCGCCGCAGGGCAACCGGCTGCTGCTGGAGGAGGTCGACGACGACGAGCGGCTCCTGCCGTGCTGGGTGGGCCTGCCCGACACCTGCGGCGAGATGGGGCCCGGCTTCGTGGCCGACGCGGTCGCGAGCGGAGTGCGGGCGATCCGCCTCTACCCGAACGACCACGGATTCCGGCTGGCCGGACCGGACGTGGCGGCGCTGCTGGACGAGATGGCCGAGGCCGGCTTGCCGCTGCTGCTCGACCTGGACCAGGCGTCATGGCCGGAGATCGAGCAGGTGGCCGGTGCGCGGCCCGGTCTGCACATGGTGGTGTGCCGGGCGGGCTACCGGCTGCTGAGAGAGTTGGCCGGGGTGCTCGGCCGCCACTCCAACGTCCACGTCGACCTGTCCTACCTGGGCAGCCACCTCGGCCTAGAGTGGCTGGTCGACCGGTTCGGCACCCGCAGCGTGCTGTTCGGCACCGGGATGCCGGTGCGCGACCCCGCCGACGCCGTCACCCGGCTGCTCTGGTCGGAACTCGACGACGACATCGTGCGCGCTGTCGGTGCGGAATCGGCGCGCGAGATCCTGCGGGCTGCCGCATGACCGGTGACCCCCTGACCAAGCCCGTGCTGGAGCGCGAGCCGCTGCGCGACGTCGACGTCATTGACGCCCACGCCCACCTCGGTCCCTACAGCCGCTTCTTCACGCCCGATCCCAGCGCCGAGGCGATGGTGCGGGTGATGGACCGCTGCGGCGTGCGGCGTGCCGTGTTCTCCTCGACGTACGGCATCGAACTGGACGCGTCGCGCGGCAACGAGGCGGCAGCTGCGGCGGTGCGCGCCTTTCCCGACCGGCTCAGCGCCTACATCGTGGTCAACCCACACCAGGACCCGGAGACCGAGCTGGCCAGGTGGGCCGGCACGCCCGGCATGATCGGCGTCAAGCTCCACCCCGATCTGCACCGCTACCCGCTCGACGGGCCGCGCTACCGACCGGTCTGGGAGTGGGCGGAGCGCGCCGGCGCACCCGTGCTCACCCACACCTGGAGCTGGTCGCGGGTCGACGACCCCGCGTTGCTCGGCGCCGTATTCGAGCGCCACCCCGACGTGAAAGTGCTGGCCGGGCATGCCGGTGCGGTGGCCGAGGGCTTTTCTCGGGCCATCGAGCTGGCAGCCCGCTTTCCCAACCTCTACCTGGAGATCTGCGGCTCATACTTCACCGGCCGCTGGCTCGTGCGCATGGTCGGCGAGCTCGGAGCGCACCGCGTGATCTACGGCTCCGACTTCCCGTTCATCGATCTTCGCTATTCCATCGGCCGCGTGCTCTTCGCAGAGCTGCCTCTGGCCGATCGGCGCACCGTACTCGGCGGCGCCTACCAATCCCTGTTGAAGGAGCAGTTGTGAGGCTTTGCCGCATCGACGCGCCCGGCGGCGCGCGCCTGGCCATCGGATGCCCCGAGGGCAACGGCTTCCGGGTGGTGCCGATCGACCTGGTCGATCCGTCCGCGCCGCACGACCCGCTCGATGTGCTGGAGCGGCCCGACCGCGCCGAACTGGCCGCAAAGGCCGCCGAGCTGGCCGCCACACGGTCTGCGGAGACCTTCGCCGAGAACGAGGTCGCCTTCGCCCCGCCTGTGCACGGCATGTCGAAGATCGTCTGCCTGGCGCTCAACTATCGGGCACACGCCCAGGAGGGCGGCTTCACTCTGCCGGACCGACCAGTGATCTTCCTCAAGGGCCCGAACACGCTGACCGGGCACGAGGCGGAGATCACCGTACCGCCCGTCACCCACCGGATCGACCATGAGGGGGAACTGGCGGTGGTGGTCGGGCGGCGGATCAGGAACCTGGGCGCGGGGGAGGACTGGCGCGGCGCGGTCGCGGGCTATTCGATCATGAACGACCTGACTGCGCGCGACCTCCAGCTCGCCGATATCGGGGCCAGGCATCCGTGGGACCTCAGCAAGAGCATCGACGGCTACGGCCCGATCGGACCCTGGCTGGTCAGCCCCGACGAGGTGCCCGACCCGCAGGACCTCGACCTGGAGGTGCGCGTCGACGGCGAGATCAGGCAGCGCTCCAGCACCGGCAAGATGATCTTCGGGGTGGGGGAGTTGCTGCGGCGGCTGTCCGCGCTCATGACCCTGGAACGCGGCGACGTGATCGCCACCGGCACGCCTGACGGCATCGGGCCGGTGCCCGACGGCGGCACAGTCGAGGTGCGCATCGGCACTCTCGGCAATCTGCGCAACCGAGTGCGCTTCCAGCGCGAGGAGGGCTGATGCTTGCGCTCCACGGTGGCACACCCGTGGGTACCTTCCGCTGCCTGGCCGACCGAAGCAGCCGGCTGTGCGCACCGCGCTCGACGGCATCCACCTGCGCGCCACCGCCGATGGGATCATCACCCCGCCGGGCAGATCGGCGGTCTCCTGCCGCGGGTCGACCGGGAGTCGTCTGGCCGCGCGTCCGGTCAGATCAGGCGGAAACGCCCGGCGCTGAAGGCGTCCCGGTCTCCGCCGGATACCTCGGCATGCCCGCCTACCGATATCCTGTGACGGCAGAGCCCGATCTCTACGGCGCTTCCGCATTACCGCTCACCGTGCCGCCCGCGCGAGAGGAATGACATTACCCGGTCGGATCATGTCCGAAGGCCGAGCGGCTCATCGAACGTACCTGGCTGGTGGCGGCGTGGAATGAGGCATACACCGATTTCGACGCCGACGCCATCACCGAGGGGTTTGCAAAGGCGCACGCCGAATTCGTGCCGACGTGACGCCAGGGGGCTACACTTGGCGGCCGATCAGAGGGGGGAGGAGCGGAGAATCGTTGGCGACGCTCAGCGAGGAGACCACACCGCGCAGGCCCGTGGTGGGGGTCGTCGCACCCGACGACCTGATCGAGCGTATTCTCCAGGTCGGCGCGGAAATGGCCGCGGCCGGGGTGCTGGATTTCGAGCTGGCCGGCATTTCCTACGCCGACGAGCACGCGATTCCACAGGTGCTCCAAAGAGTCCAGAACGACCTCGACGCCTGCCTTTTCGCCGGCCCCCTGCCCCACGATCTCGCCCAGGAATCCGGCGTTCTCGACCTGCCATCCACGTCGATTCCGCTGTCGGGTTCCGCCCTTTTCGGCACCCTGCTGCGCGCCAAGCTCGAACTCGGTGCCGACGTGGGCCGGGTGAGTATCGACTCAGTGCCCGAGCGAGAGGTGCGTGAGGCCTACGCCGACGTCCGGCTGCCCATCGACGGGGTGCGCGTCTACGAGTATCGCGACCCCGGCTCGCCGGCCGAGTTCCTCGCCTTCCACCGTGAGCAGTTCCGCAGTGGCGCCACCTCGCTGGCGCTGACCAGCGTCCGCACCGTGGCCCAGCGCCTGGCCGCCGAGGGAGTACCGGTCCAGCTGATGCGTCCGACCTCCGCTACGATCCGTCAGGCCGTGCGCACCGCCGCGCTGCTCGGCATCGGCAGCCGGCTGGAGGAGGCGCAGATCGTCGTCGGCATCGTGAAGTTGCCGTCCGGCACCCCGGCCGGGCCCGGCCGCAACGAGCTTCGGCTGGCAGCCCACACAGTGCTGCTTCAGGAGGCCAGGCGGATGGGCGCGACCGTGCTACCCGACGGCGAGCAGGGCTTCTACGTGATCGCGACCTACGGGGCGCTGATGGCGGCCACCACCGACCTCGCCGAACAGCCATTCGTCCGCCGGGTGCGCCAAGAACTCGGACTGGAGATCGAGATCGGCATCGGCCTAGGCAGCACCGCTCAGGAGGCCGAGAGCAACGCGCGCAAGGCGCTGACCCGGCCGGGCGCCTGGCCGCCGCGAAGCGCGCTGCTCCGCTCTGGTCGGCTGGATGCCCGCCAGGTGCAAAGGAAGGACAAGCGGGACAAGGCGCTGGCCACCCTGGCCAAGCTGGCCCGGGCCGCCGACGCAGGGACGGCAGGGCCGCTCGTGGTCGACGCGGGCACCGTCGCTGAGCTGCTCGACATGACGCCACGGGCAGCCCGCCGCGTCCTGCTCAACCTCATCGACCAGGGCCTGGCCTGGCAGCTCCCGCCCGTGCGCTCGACCGGCCCCGGCCGGCCGCGCCAGACCTACCGCCTGCTGGTCGAGCAGCTCCACGCCTGATGATCAGAGGGATTACCTGCGGTCCGAAATAGCCGACGCCGGGTCCGACTGCTCGGTGCTCAGCGAATTGCGCGATCGTGACATCTAGCCTCATCGCGCCCAGCGCATGCACGGCGACGGCATCCACCTCGCGCCTGCTCCAGAGCGCCGGCGAACTTCGCGGGGTCTTTGGAGAAGTAGGAGAAGGCGGGGCCGAACCCGTCGACGAAGACCTCGGCTATGGCCAGCGGTGGTGTCTCCTGGTTCGGTGGCGCGTACTACTTTGATCATCGGTTCTCCTTGGCTTGCCGGGTGATGATGCGTCGATGCCGTCGAGCCGCAGCCCGCCTGACATGGCCTACAGGCGCGGCCGCTGTCCACCTGCCTCTCGGCATTCTTGAGCACTGCCAAACGCGTCTGCGTCGAGGCCGCCGACAGGCCCCGGCGGCGCTCCGGATAGGCAGGTGAGCGACTGTGGCATTTCATGCCGCGCGTAACGCGTGCTTTCAGGCGTCCGGGATCCAGTTGCCGTGGAAGCCGAGCGGTACGCGTGCGGGCAGGTGGACGCGGGCCACGGGCGGTCCGGTGAAGTCCTGCGCGGGCAGGATCAGCAGGTCGGAGGCGCCGCGCTCGGGGTGTTCTGCTGCTGTCCATCGCCGCCACGGGCACCTTCGTCTTCGGCTGCCTGCGCATCGCCACGGTCGCCTCGGCCAGCGCCTTCGGCGCGGCCGCCTCGGCGGGTGTCTTGATGGGCCTGTTGTCGGCGGGCGCCTTCCTGGGCACCTTCGGCTACGGCGCCCGGCCTGGCCAGTGGCCGCAGGTCGCCTGCTCGTCCTCTTCTCCCTGGTCGAGGCCGTCGTCCTCGTCGGCGCGGGCTGGGCGTCGAGGTTCGCGACGCTCGCGATCCTGTGCGGCGCCGTCGAGCTGGCGACCGAGCCAGGCCGCTACCGCACCGAGGTCTTTGCCTGGCTTAGCACCTTCATGTGGGCCGGTTAGGGGCTGGGCGCCGTCGCTTTCGTCACGGCAGCGGGCGCAGCCGTGTCGGGAGTGATCCTGGCGGCCGTGGCCGGTCGGATCGTTCTGCGTCCGGGTGCGTCCGCCGTGACTGATCAGGCGGCGGGCGGCTGAGTCGTGCCCACCTGTCGGCGTTCACGGGGCTGGGCCGGGTCCGTGGGGTGGGCCGTGCGCGCAGCCCACCGTGCGATGCCCCACAGTCTGTCGTCCGCCCGTTCCACGGGCGCGTCGTTCGCCGGAGCCCGTCCTAGGAGGAGTTCGGTGAGCCCGATGACGGCGGCAAGGTGTCTCATCCTTCGACGGTAGGGAGCATCTGGCCCGGAGCTATAGTCCAGTTCCATGGAGAATCAGTGGGCCAGGTGGGGGTTGGATCTCCACCTTCACCTGCGCCGTCATGGAGGGCTGAGGGCCGGGATCGAGCACGCTCTGCGTGACGCCGTACGAAGCGGCCGACTTCCCGCCGGAACACGCCTTCCCTCGTCCCGTGCCCTCGCCGGTGATCTCGGGGTCGCCCGCGGCACCGTCACCCAGGCGCTGGAGCAGCTCGTCGCCGAGGGGTACCTGGAGTCCAGACCGAGGTCGGGCATCCGCGTGGCCCCCCAGCCCGCCGCCCCGCCCGCGAAGATCAAACCGTCGCCGCAACCCACGTTGCCGCCTCTGCGAGGCATCGACCTGCGATCCGGCTTCCCCGACCTGGCGGCATTCCCGCGACGCGCATGGCTGGCGGCCACGCGGCAGGTCATGCAGACGGCCCCCAACGCCGCCCTCGGCTACCGCGACCGGGCGGGTGCCGCCGAACTCCGCCACGCGTTGGTGGAGTACCTCGGCCGGACCCGCGGCGTGGTGACCACTCCAGCTCACATCGTGATCTGCGCCGGTTACGCGCACGCGCTGCGACTGGTGTGCCGACTGCTCCGGCACCGCGCCGCCGCCCCCGGCACGATCGCCTTCGAAGATCCGACCGAGCCAGACTACCCTGCGCTCGTCGCACAACTGGGACACCGGGCGCACCACATTCCCGTCGACGGGGAAGGGATGCTCGTCGAGGCGCTCACGAACGAGGCGGTCGCTGTCGTCACGCCCGCCCATCAGTATCCGCTCGGGATCACGCTGAGCCCCGCCCGGCGGCTGGAGCTCGTGTCCTGGGCCAGGAGAACCGGCGGGTTCATCGTGGAGGACGACTACGACGGCGAGTTCCGCTACGACCGGCAGCCCATCGGCGCGCTGCAGGGCATGGCGCCCGAACGGGTCGTCTACGCGGGAACCACCAGCAAGACCATGGCCCCCGGCCTGCGTCTGGCCTGGCTCGCCCTGCCTGATGATCTGCTCACCATCCTGCACGAGAGCACCCGCTGGGACGAGTCGTACGTCAACGTCATCGATCAGCTCATCCTCGCCCACCTCATCGAGAACGGCGAACTGGACCGCCACGTACGCCGCTGCAGGACCCGCTACCGCCGTCGCCGCGACCTCCTCGGCCAGGCCGTCGCCCGGCACCTGCCGCACGTACGACTGTCGGGCGTCGCCGCCGGGTTGCACGCCGTCCTGCGCTTTCCCCCGGTAGCGGATCAGGAGGGGGCGCTGCTCGCTCATCTCGTCGCACGTGACGTTCACGTGGAGGGTCTCTCGGCCTTCTACCACCGACCGGAGGAGTCCCCGCTGGGCATTCTGATCGGGTACGGGACTCCGGCCGACCATGCCTTCGGCCCCGCGCTCAACGCCCTCATCGAGGCTCTGTGCGACCGCCGGCAGCTCGTCCCGCCGCCCCAGAGAGATCGACTGTAGTCATACTACGAAAACATATTTGTAGCGTGACTACAAATATTCTCGTCCTGGGTGGTTATGGCACGGTCGGCCGTGAAGCCGCGCAGGCGCTCACCTGCCATTCCGGCGCCGATGTGATCGTTGCCGGAGGCAAGCTGGACAAACGCCACCTATCCCCGGAACTGCCGCCAGACGCCTGAACGTCACCCGCCAGTCGAGGCGGCGAAGGAGTTGCTCTCGCGCTGGGAGTTGCTCCAGGTCGTGGGCCCACCATGACTTGTTGTCCGTCGATGAGGATCAGGCCGTCGCCGGAGTGGGAGCGGCCGAGCAGGGCCTGATTGGTCGGGCAGGTGACTGCGGTGCCGTCCGATTCCTTCACCGTCTGGGTGAACCGTCGATGATGATGATGTCGGCCGCGTGGGCAGGGTTGGCCGGCGAGAGTCCGGCGCGGACGGGGCGGATGTGTCGCGTCTCCTGGGGCCGATCTGGTCGTATCCACGACCAGAATTGCAAAATGTGACCAGTCGATTACGTGGCTGGCGGGTGGATCGCGGATAGTGCGTTCGTCGGGTTGGGGTGGGGGGTGGCTGGCGGTTGTCGCCGCGTGGGGTCGGTGGCCTTGCGGCGTTTCCTGCCAGCGGTTGTGTTCCCCGGTGGCGCCGGGGGCGAGGTCGGCGAGCGTGCACGGTGGCATCCTCCTCCTCGCTCGTCGCCGTGACTTCGGCGGGGTCTCGGCGGAGGGCTTTGTGGCGTCGCCGGGGCCGATTGGGGGGCTGTGCGGTGAGCAGGTCGGTGAGCCGATAGGCGGCGTGGCCGTCCAGTGCGCTCTGCCCGCGGTCGTAGCGCTGGGTGGTGACCGAAGAGGCGTGCCCGAGCAGTTCCTGGACGTCCTCGACGGCGACGCCCGCGGCCCGGAGCAGGGTGGCGGCGGTGGCGGCGGTGGCGTGCAGCATGTGCAGGGTCAGCTTCGCCACGTCCAAGCCTGCGGCGCGGGCGGCCCGGCGCAGCACGGCCTGCTGCCGCCACCGGTCGAAGCTGGAAGGCGTCGAGCTGGGTCCAGGTGTTGACGGACGGCGAAGGCGCGGGGATGCCCGATGCTTACGTGCCCGGCTGGCTCGGCACCCGCCGTGACAGGGCGGAACAGCTCGTTCCAGAGCACGCCCGGCTTGCTGAGGGCCGGGTGGCCACGGTGAGCGCCTTGGCGAGCGCGGGCTCGAGCCGGAAGCGGGCAGTGTGGCACCGGACGGAACCTTGCCCGTGCCAGTCCGGCGGGGCGAACCGGCCGGGGCTGGCGCAGCCGCCGTCGATGCCGAGGAGAACCCGGTGCGTTCTGGTCGCCCAGCGGACACCCGACAGGCGATCGCGGAATTCGCTGAGCACCGAGCAGTCGGACCCGGCGTCGGCAATTTCGGACCGCAGGTAATCCCTCTGATCATCAGGCGTGGAGCTGCTCGACCAGCAGGCGGTAGGTCTGGCGCGGCCGGCCGGGGCCGGTCCAGCGCACGGGCGGGAGCTGCCAGGCCAGGCCCTGGTCGATGAGGGTGAGCAGGACGCGGCGGGCTGCCCGTGGCGTCATGTCGAGCAGCTCAGCGACGGTGCCCGACGTCGGCCACCAGCGGCCCGGCCGTCCCTGCGTCGGCAGCCGACACGGCACAAATTCCATCAGGCCTTGCACGGATGGCACGACACCCCACCCCTACGGTGGCGTTATGGAGTCAAGTCGGAGGACATGCCTGATGCTCCTGATATGCCTGTTGGTGTGGGCTGCCGCCGCTGTTTGGATGATCCACTGGGTACTCGACGAGCTATCCCAGCCTGGCTGGTAGGGGTCGGGGTGGATCATATGCTCGCGCGTTCATATGCGCGGCTGCAAGGGGTGACATACGTGAAGGCCTCCCGGGAAACTGGATTGAGGGCCCGGGAGCCTTCGTCATCCAGGCAGGTTGGCTGGCCATGGACAACAAACAGTCGTAAAACCGACCCGCCTGGTCGCAGGGGAGGCCTGTCACGTTCCGCCAGAAGAGGTGTCAGGTGACGGGGCAGAGTACGCTTTCGATGGACTTGATAAGGGCCGGACTGGTGCTGACGGTGTCACGGATGCTCAGGGTGACCGACATGGCGAACTGGACGCGGCCGTCGTGCGAGGCATAGGTCATGGTGTTGTAGCCGGCGATGGAGCCGCCACTCGCGCCGCCCTTGAGCTTACCTCCGCACAGTCCGCCGGCCTGTCCGCCTGTCTGACCTGGCAAGGGGTCGGTCATCACGCGGCGCAGGTGCGGTGGCAGCAGTTCGCCCTGGGCGAGGGCGCGCTTGAACGCGCTTAGGTCCTGCGTGGTGGAGATAACACCGCCGGCGCCCGCGCCGTAGCTGCCGTTGAACCGGTCGACGTCGCGCAGCTTGCCCTGGCCGTCGGGATAGTAGCCGTGGCCATGCGGCCCCTTGATGCCGTCGCCGGGCTTGGTGGCCAGATAGGTCTTCGTCATCTTGAGCGGGCCGAAGATGCGCTGGTGAAGTTCGGTGGCCAGCGGATGTCCGGTCACCTTCTGGATGATCATTTCAATGAGGGTGTAGTTGGTGTTGGAGTAAGAGAACTTTTCTCCTGGCTCGTTGGTGCGTGCCCGCGCCCGGGAGATCGTGACGAGATCGATCGGGCGATAGTGGGTCGTGAAGTCGAAAACATCGACCAGCGGTTTCGCCCGGCCGCCCGCAGTTCTGTCGGTGTACCAGTCAGGGATGCCGGAGGTGTGCCGGAGCAATTGGTGGACGGTGATTTCGTTGGCGCGTTCCACCAGGTCCTTGTCGACCAGTTCCGGGAGCAGGTCACCGAGCTTGTCATCGAGGCTCAGCAGGCCCTTGTCGACCAGTTGGAGCAGTACCGTTGCCACCATCTCCTTGGTCTGAGAGCCGATCCGGTAGCGGGCGTTCGCCGGGATTGCCCCGCCCTTTCCGTCGAGGAGCCGGGATCCTGCGGAGCCCTGGCCCGCAGGTTTGCCGTCGACGTACACGCCGCCGATCGCCCCAACGACTCCGGGCATCATGGCCAGGTCCTCCATCGCTTTCTGGACCTGTGTCTTCCGCCCGGCGGTGCTCGCCGTGGCCGCGGTCACCGGCTGCGGAAGGGTAGCAGCAAAGACGGCTACGGCGGCGCAGGCAGTCAGCAGACTTCGATACGACATAGACAACTCCTCGGTTGATCACAACGGGGTGTGGGAGCGATCCAACTCCACGGCATGTTTCCGCACCGTTTCCGTCCACCCGCGTGCCATTAGTGAGAAATGACCAGTCAGCGCGGGGGCAGCTGCCGTGGTTGCGTTCGGACCGACCCTCCTGCCGGCAGCTCAGCTCCCTTGAGCTCCTTGGCGCGGTTGGCTTCCGCTGTGCTGATGGAGTGCCGTCATGGTCGGCTGCTCAGGTCAGCGCTGGGAACGCGATGCTGCCCAGGGAGGGAACGCCCGGGGGACCATCAGTGCGGTTGCGTCGGCAGCTGGTGCAGCGAACGCGCTGACGGTGGAAACCGTGAGGAAACACCGGCTGGTGTTCGCTGGCCTCTCATGATGGAACATCAAGCGGCCTCGTCGTCGCGTTGGTCAAGAAGATCCGTTCTGGGGGTGCTTGCAGCGGCACCTTTCGTGACAGGCGGGGTGCTCGCCGCTCCGGGAGCGGCCCATGTCGGGACGGGCGGCACCGCGCGGCTGGAAACCCGAATCAGGGAAATCATGGGGCGGGCGGACTTTCAGGGCTGCCGGTGGGGCCTGACGTTCCGCCCGCTGGGATCGGACAAAGCCGTGTTCGCGTTGAACAGTGATCAGTTGTTCATCCCCGGGTCCACGTACAAGATCTTCCCTGGAGCGACCGTATTCTCCGCCTTCGGGGCCGGCCACCGTTTCCGTACGCGGATCTTCCGCACCGGCCCGATCATCAAGGGCGTGGTCAAGGGCGACCTCATCGTGGTGGCAAGCGGGGATCTGCTGATGGGCGGCCGCATCCAGCGCGATGGCAGCCTGGCCCTGCCTGACCTGGACCACACCTTCAGCGAAGGCAATCCGCTGCCCGGCGACCCGCTGAGAACCCTGAAGGATCTCGCCAGACGGGTCAAAGCCCGGGGGGTGCGCCGCGTCGAGGGCCGGATACGCGTGGACGCCTCCCTGTTCCGCGAGGGTGAAGAGGATCTGTTCGACAACGGCATCCACATCCCGGTCACCCCGATGATGCTCAACGACAACGTCGTCGACGTGACCGTGACGCCCGGCCCGCGGGCCGGCGCGACGGCAGGACTGCGCCTGTCGCCCGATGTGGGCTACGTACGCATCACCAACGAGGTGGTCACTGTCGCCGAGGGTGCCACGGCCCGTCCGCTACGCTTCGTCGACGACGTGGCCGCGGCCGACGGCACGCGGCGGGTGCGGCTGACGGGCGACATCCCGGTGACCACGCGGCAACGCTTCGTCCCGTACCACGTTCGCGGACCGGCGCGCTTCGCCGAGATGGCCTTCGCCATGGCGCTCGCCGACGCAGGGATCACCGCCGAGGCAGGCCGGAGCAGGCCCGGCAAGGCGCGGCACCTGCTGGCCGAGTACGTGTCACCGCCGATGTCAGAGCAGGTCAAACCCATGCTGAAGGTGAGCTCGAACGTACACACCCTGCATTTCCCCTACCTGACGGGCGGGATCGCCGAAGGCGACACCGAGCATCCGGAACGGCGGGGCGAGCAACTCCAAGCCGAACTGCTGCGCAAGGCCGGGCTGCGGGGCGACCTGCCCGACCAGGCACGAGGGCTGTACACCCCCGACTTCTTCGTCGCCTTCCTGGAGTACGTCTCACGGCGGCGCTACTTCTCCCCGTTCGTACACGCGCTACCCATATTGGGCCGAGACGGAAGCCTGCAGGAAGTCCAGCCCGACGCGTCCGCCGCCGGTCATGTGTTCGCCAAGACCGGCACCGCAGGCACGATGAACCCCGCCACCGGCAAGCCCGTCCTGTCCAAGGGCCTAGCCGGATACATCCGGCTGCCCGGTGGCCGCTGGCTGGGTTTCGCCGAGTTCGTGGAGAAACCTGAGGCACCTTTCACCTGGCAGTACGCCGCCGGGGATGTCCTGGGTGAGATCGCCGCCGTTGTCTATGAGGAGTTGTCATGAACCTGAACCACCGCATCGCACCGGATGAGGCGCCGTCCCGCAGAATCGTGCTGGGATGGATGGGCGGAGCCGCACTGGCCGGCGCCGGCATGCTGGTCTCCGCAACACCCGCGCACGCCAGCCCTCGGGTGCCGAAGGATCTGCGGCCAGACGGGGAGTTCGACCGGTACGTGGCAGGCCAGGCCGCTCAGGATCAGTTCTCCGGCGGCGTACTGCTGGCATACCGTGGCAGGCCGGTGCTGCGCCGCTGGTACGGCATGGCCGAGAAGGATCCTGATGTCCGCAACGGGCCGCGTACCCGCTTCGACCTGGCCTCGGTGACCAAGACGTGCACCGCAGTGGCGATCGCGCAGCTGGCCCGCCGCGGCAAGCTGTCCTACCACGACACACTGGACAAGCACCTGGACGGATACCGGAGCAAGGCCGCCAAGGTCACCATCGCTCAGCTGCTCAGCCACACCTCCGGCGTGGGCACGCCGCCCACCGGCACTGGCCCGCTGCCGCAAACGCACTCGGCCCGGCAGGTGTGGGACCTGCGCGCTGAGACCGTGCGTGGCTTGGAGCCGGAGTTCACTCCCGGCAGCGGCTTCAGCTACAGCAACGACGGCTACTTCATCCTGGGCGAGATCGTGGCCGCGGTATCGGGCAAGAGTTACTACGACTACATCCGCGACCACATCTTCGCCCCCGCCCGGATGACTCGGTCCGGCTTCTTCACCAGACCCCACGTGCATGCCGCCGCCGACATCGCCAACCCGTACGCCACCCAGCGCTCCGGCGGGCGGGCCAATGCCAGCGCGCAGGCCACATTCCCCTACGTCGGCACGCCGGATCGGGGCGCCTACTGCACGGCGGACGACCTGCTGGCATATGCTTGCGCGTTGCAGGACGGCACGCTGCTCGACCGCCGCTCCGTCAAGCTGATCACCACCGGCAAGGTCACATTGGGAGCCAAGGAGTATCAGGGCCTCACTTACGACTCCTTGTCCTATGGCTACGGGTTCCAAGTCGGGATGGTCAACGGTCAGCGGGTCGTCGGACACTCCGGCAGCGGCCCGGGCGCTCGCAACCGCCTGGACATCTACCCTGAGCTGGGGTGGGTAGCGATCGTGCTCGGCAACTACGACACGCCCAACACCTCCATCGTCGAGATGCAGCGTCAACTGATCACCAGAATGGCTTGACGTCCTGCGACGGGCATCAGAAGTCAGGGCGCAGCAGGCGGCATCTGCCCACAGGGGTCGGCCCCGCTGCTGTACGGACTGGCATCGGCGCCGACTCCTCCGCTCGCACGCGGGGAGTCGGCGCCCAGAGGCGCTCGGGTGCGGGTCGCCGGAGCGCCTCTGCCAGGCATGCGACTCAGATCCTCTACGGGACCGGCTCTGCTTTTACCGGTGGCATGCCTGCCAGGCAAGAGGTGTCACCGAGTCTGCCGTGCCGGATGAAGTCGGCGGTGATGCCGGTGACACAGCCGCTGGGATCGTACTCGGCCACGTGCCCCATATTGGGCACCCTGAGGAATGAGGCACTGCGGTACTGACGGGCGGCCTGCCGGGTGGAGTGCACGGTGGTGGTGGCGTCGAGGTCGGCGGCGACTCCGAGGACCGGCACATCAGGAAATCTCCCGGTCGAGGTGTGAGGCTGGTGGGCCGGCCACTTCAAGCAGGCAGAAGTCATGGTCGCGGCGCCGTAGCCGAGGGGGCTGAACGCGCCGAACCGGCCGCGCGCCTTACGGAAGGCCCGCGTGAACTGCCGCTCGCGTTCGGCGGCCGATGCCTGCACCGCCCATGGACGCGGGAAATCGTTGCACATCACGGCGATATGGAGGGCGGCGTCGGCGGCGGGCGGGAGGAACACCGACGCTGCGAGTTCCTTGAGCCGGGCGTGATTGCCGCGGGCGGACTCGTGCAAGGCGCGGGGCAGCTTGCCCAGCAGCGGGACGGCCTGGGGCTGCGCGCCGGCCATGGAGGAAGCTCCGCTGCCGGCCATGATGGCCAGTTCCGTCTCGCCGAAGGCGATGCTCCTGCCGTCGGCGGTAACGGTAATCGGTCGGGCGCGCAGGCGCTTGGCAGTGGCGGAGAGATCGCGCACTGCAGCATCGCCGTCGCAGGCCGCGCTACGGGCGCATACCCGGCGCAGGGTGGCTGATGTGGTGTGGGCGCTGTCTCGCCAGAGCGGGTCATGGCTGATCGCCAGGCCACCGGACAAGACGATCGAACGCACAGCCGCAGGGTGGCGCTGAGCGTAGATGGACATCAGGTAGGAGCCGTAGGACAGTCCGTACAGGGAGACCTTCCCGATGCTGAGCTTGGCGCGCACGGCCTCGAAGTCGTCGGCGATGGTTGCGCTGGTGTAGGCGGCTGCTGCCGGGCCGAGCGCCGCGGCGCAGGCGGCCACGGCGTCGGCCGAAGCGCGGCCGTAGGGCTGGCCGGTCCCGCAGGTGATGGGGCCGGACCGGCCGGTGCCCCGGGTGTCGATGAGCAGCAGGTCGTGGTCGGGCAACAGGGAAGCCAGGGCTGCGGTGAACAGCGGGGCCATGGCGATCGTGCTGGCACCCGGCCCGCCGGGGTTGACCATCACGGTGCCGGCGGCGGGCTGGGTGATGCGGGCACGCCGTACCAGGGCATAGCCGACAGGGGTGGTGCCCAGGTCGGGGCGGCTCGACAGCAGGGGCCGGTCGAGGGTGCCGCACGAGACGGTGTGGCCGGGCACGACAGGGCACCACGCGGGTGCCGCGCTGGCAGGCAGCGGGGCGAGCAGCCCGAGTCCGGTCACGGACGCGCTCAGCACGCCGGCAAGAAGCTTGAACATGCGTCCAGCGTGGACAAGCGTTCGGCGGCGCGGTATCTCCCGATCGGGTCGCGCGTGTCAACGATCGGACAGGATTCCGGCGTCGTGGGCGAGGATCGCGGCCTGGACGCGGTTGCTGCATCGCAGTTTGGCGAGGATGCGGCTGATGTGGGTCTTGACCGTGCCCTCGCCCATGAACAGGTCGCGGGCGATCTCGGCGTTGGACAGGCCGGCGCCGACGAGGACGAGCACGTCCCGTTCCCGCTGGGAAAGGCTGCTGATCAGCTCGCTCGCCCGCCGGTCCCCGGTGCGCACGTAGCGGTCGAGGATGTGCCGGGTGAGCTGAGGGGCGAGGACGGCGTGCCCGCCGGCAACGGTGCGGACGGCTTGGATGAGCTCCTGCGGCCCGGTGTCTTTGAGCAGGAACCCGGCTGCGCCGGCTTGCAGCGCGGTGGCGAGGTTCTCGTACTCACCGAACGTGGTCAGCACGAGAGACTTGACGGCGGGAGCGATCCGGGACAGTTCGGCGACAGCGGCCAGACCGTCGACGCCGGGCATGCGGATGTCCAGGAGAGCCACGTCGGCCCGATGTTCGACGGCCGCTGCGACAGCTTCGGCTCCGTCAGCGGCCTCGGCGACCACTACGAGGTCGTCAGCGTGTTCCAGGATGAGGCGCACTCCGGTGCGCAGCAGGCTCTCGTCGTCGGCGATCAGGACGCGGATCGGCGTGGCCCTCATCTTTCTCGGCCCATGTGCACGGTGATGAGCCGTTTGTCGGCGATCCGCTCGCCGACCAGACAGTAACGGACCACGCGGACGGGGTCGGCGGTGATGTCGTAGCCGGCGTAGAAGTACCAGCAGCGGCTGCCCTCAGGGCGGGGAGGCTCGTGCGCGGCCACGGCCAGTTCCGCGATCGGTTCTGAAACTCCCAGCGCACGGCGCAGCGCGCCGTCGGCCATCCCGATGTCGATCATGGCGGCGCGCGACGGCAAGGGCAGGAAGGTCAGTGCGGCGCCCATCAGTCCGACCACGGTTGCCAGCCCGGCTGCTTGCACCAGCGCCATTGGCAACCGTGCCATCTGGCCAGAGACAGGACGAGCAGGGGGCGCGTCATCTGCCACGCTGTTGGACGAAATGGGGGGTGGTGCGGGCTGCCAGGGAAGCGTGGCCTTGACCTGGAACGAGCCGTCAGGCATGCGCCCGGACGAGAAGGAGCCTCCCAGCAGCCGCACCCGCTCTCCGAGCCCCGCCAGTCCGCTCCCGGATCCCTCCGTCGTGCTGCTGCGGGTGATGCCGTTCTCCACCATCACGACCAGTTCGCCGGGCCCGTTCCGCACGTCGACTCGGCAGGCGGCTCCGGGCGCGTGTCGATGCAGGTTCGTCAGGCTCGCACCAGCCGGTGCGCCGCAGCGCGTACGGCCTCATGGTCTGGTCCGGTGTCCTGGCCGGACCAGGTCAGGTCCACCCGGGCGCCCGCCGCTCGTGACTCCTCGACCAGTCGCTCCATGTCGGTGCGGGTGCCGGTGATCTCGGTGGGCTTGCCCGTCAGCTCGCCGCAGCCGCTCCGCAGCACTCTCAGCACGGCACGCAATTCGTTCATCGCTGTCGTCGCCGCCTCACGCACCAGCTGGGCCCGCTCGGCCAGCGGGGGAGCGGCACTGAGCTCCAGCCCTCCGGCATAAAGACAGATGAGGCTGAGACGGTGGCCGATCAGGTCATGCATCTCCTGGGCGATACGGGAACGCTCCAGCAGCCGGGCGCGCGAGGAGGTCAGCTCCTGGGCGTGCTCCAGCACGGTGTTGCGTTCCTGCAGCGCGCTCACCAGCCTCTCCCGCTGAATCAGCACCAGCCCCAGCAGCGCCGGTACGGCCAGGCAGATGAGTGAGGTCGTCACCATGACGACGGCGACCTGGTGCCTGGCCGTCTGAGGGGCGAGGAGCAGAGCAACGGAAAGCGGAGCGATCCCGGCCAGGACCCAGACCACCGGCCGGGTCGAGGCCCGGGCGGTGCCGTAGGCGATGACGGCAAGTACCACCCCGGTCTCCAGGAAACGCCCGAACAGCAGCGCCGCCGCGACCAGCGCGAGCGCGGGCCACCGCCGCCGGACGAGCAGCAGCGCGACGGCGAGCGCGCATGCGGCCGCCAGCATCCCCGGATCCCCCATGGTGATCATGGATGGCCATGCCAGCCAGGTGACGGTCTCCGCCAGTACAACGACCAGCAGAATCACGACAATCAGCATGACCACATTCAAGGGGCCGGTCCCGGTGCCTCCCGGACCGGGGTGGCAATCGAGCGCGTCCGGCCGGATGCTGGCTCAAGCGGATCGATCATGTTCGGGTGGCGGTGTGACGGTTCCCTCGCCGGGGAGAGCCTCGGCATCAGGTTCATGGGCGGTGTGGGCACGGGCGGCGGCGATAGTGGCCCGGCCGGAGGGCACGCGGATGGCCATCGTGATCACGACAATGGAGGCCAGCCCAGCGGCGATGAGCAGCGCCTGCACGCTGACCACGTCGGCCAGCGGACCGAAGACCGTCATGCCGATCGGGGTCGCCAAGGCCATCACGATGCCGACGTAACTGAACACCCGCCCGTGCATGGCCGGTTCGACGCTCTCCTGGATCAGCGTCATGAAGGGCGTGGAGAACGGCGGCACCAGCAGTCCGAACACGAACATGAAGCCGTAGAAGACCCACAGGTTGCCGCTGAGCCCGAGCGCCACGGTGACAAGCCCGAAGCCGTAGACGGCCACGAGAATCAGCCCAATCCGGCTGCGCCTGGCCAGCACAGTGGACATCAGGATGCCGCCCAGGATCATTCCCAAGCTGGCCGCGACCTCCAGCGCCGCCAGCATCCACTCCTCGTTGCCGAAGGTGCGGGCCACCATCAGCGGCGTGACGAACGAGGGCGCCACCGTGAGCACGAAGATGATCGCGTACACGATGAGCAGCCAGCGCACGATCGGGTGGCTGCGGATGTAACGCATCCCCTCGGTGAGGTCCTGCCGATAGGAGGCCTTGGAGTCTGCCACCCGCTCCAGGGTCGGGACGGCGACCAGGGCGAGCAGGCCGATCCCGATCGCCGCGGTGACTGCATCCAGGAAGAAGACCGGGACGAGTCCGAAGGCGGCGAAGATCGCGCCAGCGGCCGCGGGTGCGAGCAGAGCCATCGCTGATTGGATGGTCTGGAAGATCCCGTTGACGCGCATGAGCTGCTCGCCAGGCACGATCTGCGGGATCATCGCCTGCACGGCGGGAGTCTGGACGCCGGCTCCCAGCGACCGGACCGCCACGGCCAGCAAGACGATCCACAGATCGTCCACACCGTTGGCCATCAGCAGCGCGAGCGCCAGCGTCGCCACGACGATGGCGGCGTCGGCGGCCATGACCAGCACCCGCCGGTTCATGCGGTCGGCGAGCACACCCCCAAAGATCGACACCAAGCCTTGAGGCAGAAACGCGGCCACCGCATAGAGAGCCACCGCGAGCCCGGAACGGGTCTGCAGCGTCACCCACCACATCACCGCGTACTGCACAATCATCGAACCGAGCAACGACACCGTTTGCCCGGTCAGGAACAGGGCAACGTTTCGCCGCCAGCGGGTGCTCGTGGTCATATGGTCTTCTCCGCTCGTATGGACATGGTTTCCTACAAGGCGCAGGGCTGAGCTTTCGTCGTGGTCATGGCGGGTCAGCCCGACCGAGCCGTACGGGCAGAGACAGACGTCTGGGACGCCCTGCCGGTCGAGCCATACCTGCGGCGTGGCCGACTTCGCCGGCAGAGGTTGCACCGCGGCGGCCGCTCCCTGACAGCGGAGGAGAGGAACCCTGGGTCTGCCGCAGTCGTTCATCCGCCCCGCTGCTTCCCCAGCTCACGGGTGCGGAGTGATCAGGGGCCAGGTGTCACTCGGCAGATTCCCCAGGGGGTGGCTTCGTCCGCGTGGCAGGCGTCTGGCTGTCATGGTTGCCGAGAGCGGAGCCGGCGGTGCCTCACGTGTGGGTGCAAGCCCTGGCCAGGAGATGCGGGCTTTCTTCAGCTCCATCCCCGCAGGATCTCTGCCAGGGATGCCCACGGTAGCCGCATACGTCCAGCCGCCGTTCGACGCCGTAGCGGCCTGCTGGTCACGACCGCTCAACCTTGATTCTCCCCCAACGATTCGATGCCTTGGCGACCACCGAACTCTACCTAGCGATCGGTTGGGTGCCCGACTGGGGTCCTGCCTCGTGCGGACAGGCCTCCGTCGGCTTCCTGGATCCGCGCACCGGACCGGGGAGCAGGCACTTGGCCGTCTCCGCCGGGCTCATGACGATGTGCAGGCATCCGGTGATGGGATGTTGCCCCAATGCACGGCTTGCCGGATGGCCGTGCTCGCGCCTGTCGAGTAGTCCGAAGCCGCCCACCGGCCTTGCGTCTCTGCAGGGCGTCAGTGAGCGCTCATGACCCTGTTTCGCGAGGCCCTCAAGGCCGGCGCCCTCACGGTGGGACGGAGCATCAAGATCAGAGTGTGGCCGGTATCCTCGTCTGCCCGGCGACCGCGCTCTACGCAACCCATGAGGTCGTAGAAGTGACGAGCCCGTGTGTTGTCTTCGTACACCTCGAGCGTCACCTCGCCGTGAAGAGCTGCGGCGTGCTCCACCAGCGCCCGGCTGACGCCTCGCCCCTGCGCTTCGGGACCCACGAACAAGCCGCCGATCTCGGCTTTCAGCATGCCGAGCAGTCCCACAACGGCACCCGACATCTCGGCCACCCAGTTGTCCGCCACGACGAGGTAGACCTCGCAAGGCTTCTGTGCCCCGTTCGCCTTCGACTTCCCCTTCGACAAGGGAGGGATGGACGAGCTTCGCGCACGCGATCACAGGTCGATAACCGATGCCTCATCCGACGCCTGGTACGGGCGAATAAGAATTGGTCTCGGGCAAAGTGACACGACCGCCGAAATGCGTAGATCGTACGGTTTTCGGCTCTGGCCCGCTGTCGGTGGTGGCGGAACGTGGTAGGCCGAGCAGGATGCCGTAGCGGAGGAGTGTAGAGCCTGCTCTCCCGCACATCTGCTTTGTGATCATTGTTGTCCTGGCGTCGACGCCGTCGGTGCCGCCGTCCTGGAAGGGGAGGATGAGAGCGGTGTTGACGGTGCCCCGGCGCATCTGGCCGCCCGAGCAATGCGTTCACGCGCCGGTCGGCGGACGGGGCCCGGGGCGGACGCGGGTGAGGAGGGCGGCTACCGCCAACACGGCCAGTGCGGCCACGTCGGCGCGAGCGACTGTAGTCAGTTCCGGGTGCGCGCCTGTGGTCGTCGCCACCAGCGTGATGAAGGACGTCTTGCCGATCATGGCGACGACCAGCACCGGCTTGCGCCACCGCGGCACGGCGGCCGCAGCCACCAGGGCGCTACCGAGCAAGGCCAGCATCACCGCGCGATGGCGCAGCAGCAGCGTCGTGGTCACGTCGGCATCGACGACTCCGTAGGCGGTGGCGAGCTGAGACGGGGCCAGCGCGATGATTCCCGGTGCGAGGTTGAGCAGGCCCACGGCGGCCAGCAGCAGACTCCCCGCGATACGGGCGGCAGAGCGCACCATATCCTCCTTTACACGTTCTCGGCTTTCCGTTCAGCCTGCAGGAGACCCTGATGCCAGCGCTTTCACGAACCCGTCGCTCCGGCGGCGGGGCCACGGTGTGGTTGTGGCCGGGCCGCGCCCTGTACGCAGGCCCGTCCCTGCGGCTGGGACCGCACTCCGGCGCGGTCGGGTGCCTGGCCGTGGGCGTGGACGCGCCCTTCAGAGTTCAGCCGGCGCTCGGTGGCGAGCTGCGGGCGCGCACCGCGCTCGTGGCCCCTCGGGTACGCCACCGGCTCATGGCATCCGGCGAGCGCATGGTGTTTCTCTACCTCGACCCCGGCTCGGCGGACGACCGGGCGTGCCGCACCTGTTTCAGTGCCGACGAGGGGGAGATCCTGACCGGGCACTGGCAGGAGGAGAGCCTGGTCTCCAAGGCGGCGCGCTTGTCCCAAGACACCGCCCTCTCGCAGGTCACCGCCTGGGTCGCTCAGGCCACCGGCCGCGCCGGCGCCTCGCGCCCCGATCCGAGGATCATGGCCGCGACCCGGCGGCTCGTCGACGCCGACCGGCCGCTGCCTGCCGCGCTGCTGGCGGCCGAGCTGGGATTGTCGGAGTCGCGTTTCCTCCGGCTGTTCAGGGACGGCACCGGTACCTCCTACCGGCGTCTGCGGTTGTGGGCCCAGATGCACCGGGCCGCACGGGCGCTGGCGGCTGGCCACAACCTCACCCGGGCGGCGGCCGATGGCTCGTTCGCCAGCCCGTCCCATCTGAGCACCGCGTTCCACTCGATGTTCGGCCTCACGCCCAGCGGCCTGTTCTCCCAGGACCTGACGATCCACTGCCTGGAGCCATCGCTGGAGGTCATCACCTGAGGCTCGCCAGCAACGCGCCCGCGGCGATGATCTCCACCCAGAAGTAGCACCAGACGGGATAGAACCCCGCGGGCCGCTCCACCGCCCGTCCCACCAGCCGTCCGACGGCCATGCCCAGCAGGCATACGGCGGTGGTGACGACCACCCCCGTGCGCGTGCCGCCCAGGTCGGCGAGTGCCGTCAGCAGCAGTCCGCCGACGGCTATACCGAAACCGCCATATACCGCCCGGATTTCGCTGCGCGCCTGCGCCGAGTCGGCAACCATCCCGAAGGGTCTGATCAGCGCGGCGGGTGCGAACAGGCCGTACGTTCCCATCCCAAGGAAGAAGAGCGCCACCACGATGATCGACACAGCCTGCACGACAACCCCTGGAATCTGACGACTGCTGACGAGGCTGCCCAGCATGCCTTCGACGCTTCGCGTCGCGCTTCCACGAACCTGCCGCCATAACCGGTAGCCAGGACGGGCATGACCCGCGCTCCCCGCCTACCAGCAGCCACCCTGCGTCGGAGGCCTGTAGGCGCCTGCCGCACATACAAGGGTGTCTGTCTTCTCTTCGTCGGGCGCGCCACCGTCTACCGCGTGCTCGAACGCGCGCCACCGTCGATCCTGCGGGCGCAGCGGACACCCAATCGCTTCCTGATCAAGCTTTCCGCAGTCGAGGGTCCGGGACACGGTACTCAATCCTCGAACGCGCTCAGCAGCTTCTGGACCCGAACGAAGACCTTCCTTGCCTTGATCCATCGACCATTCCTCGCGAGCGCGATCCTCAGGTTGTTCATCGCCTCGCCTTCGCTGTGCCGGTCGCCTGATTCTCGGAAGATGGCCGCCGCCTGACCCCGATCACCCGATACGAATCAAGATCGAGAAACGCCGTTATCTAGACAGTCCCGGCGCTCTTAGTGCCTGTCTTTGAGCCCGAGCTGGATCTTGCTGTCGGTCACTACATGTGCGGGCCGAGGAAGCAACCGCCGGAGGCGTCGATGACCTGCCCGGTGACCCAGCGGCCCGCGTCAGAGGCCAGGAAGCCGACCACGTCGGCGATGTCCTCGGGCTGGCCGACCCGGGGGATTGCGTTGCTGCTTGCGACCATCTTCTGGGCTTGAGGGTTGCCGCGCATCCATGGGTTGGCGTCGGTCTCGGTGGGGCCTGGGGTGACGGTGTTCACGGTGATGCCGCGGACTCCCACCGCGTTGGCCAGGGTGCGGCCGAGGACGTTCACGGCTGCCTTGCTCATGGCGTAGGCCAGTTCCGGTAGTGCGATCCGGGTCGCCGCCGAAGACACGTTGATGATGCGACCGCCGTCGTTCATCAGAGGAAGCGCTCGCTGAGCGATGAACAACGGCGCCTTGGTGTTGACGGCGAACACCTGGTCGAAGGCTTCGGGCGTGATCGACTCGATCGTCCCCGGCGCGCCGGTGGCGGCGTTGTTGACCAGGATGTCCAGCCGCACCTTCCCTGTCCGTTTGCGCAGCCCGGCTTCCATCCCCGCGAACAGCGTGTCCACGTCTGCGGGAACACCCAGCTCCGCCCGTATGGCGAAGGCGTTGCCGCCGGCTTTCTCGATCAGGGAGACGGTTTCTTGGGCGGCTGTCTCGTTGGACCCGTAATGCACGATCACCAGCGCGCCGTCGGCCGCCAAGCGCCGCGCGATGGCCCGGCCGATGCCCCGCGAAGCCCCTGTCACCAGCGCCGTCCTGCTGTTGAGAGTCACTGCTTCCTGCCCTTCTTCACGTCCGTCACGTGCTCGTGCTTCATGGCGTGAAGCATGGCCAAGCGCGCTGACAACACAGTGACAACCCACTGACAGTTCGGAGCCTGTTCAGCAAGGGGGCCCGGCGTAATCCAGGTGCAGGCTGCCGGGTAGGGCGTGTGGAAGTAGGGGGACATTTCCATTTGTGGGCGCTGGGCGGCGGTGCGTGGTGTGTCGGGCTCGGCTGGCGGCGGAGGCGTCGGGACGGCGGCGGTATTGCTCGGATGCGTGCCGGTCGAAGGCGCGTCGGTTGCGTGAGCGAGTTGTGCGTCGTGAGGTGCTGGCGGCCGTGGTCATCTCCGCCGGGGCTGAGGTGCTGTTGGAGTCGCTGTCGACGCGGCAGGCGAGGATCGCGGCGCGGACGCGGTGCCCGGGATGTGGCGTGGTGGTGTGGGTGGGGGTGAAGCGCCGGGCGGACGCGGTCCATTGCTCGGCGCGGTGCCGGACGAGGGCCTGGTGGTCGCGGCGCGGCAGCGAAGCCGGGGACCCGGCTGGCGATCGTGACGCGTAGCCGTCACATCAAGGCGGCGGGTGAGGGCGTTGGTGACGGCTGCGCGTCACGCTGCGGCGGCCGGGAGCATGGTGACGGTGGGGCCGCTTGCGGGCGAGGCGTCGGGTCATGAGGGGGATCGAGGTCCAGAGGATGTGCGCTTCGGCGTGGCGGGCCAGGCGTTCGTAGTCGCGGCAGTTGCGCCGGGCGCGCATGATCCACGCGAGGTGCGTTCGACGGCCCAGCGGTGTGGCAGGACGATGAAGCCCTTCTGCCCCGGGCGGCCGGTTCACGGTCTTGAGGTCAGGCGTAAAACGTGTCTGGCCCATTCGACCAGGGCGCCGGAGCAGGCGAAGCCGGCCCAGATCAGGGTGAGCTGCGGACGCAGCAGGCGCAGTCTCACCAGCAGGTCGCGGGCGGTGTTGCGGTCGGACAGGTTGGCGGGGGTGACCATGACCATCATCAGCAGACCGCGGGTGTCGACGACCAGATGCCGCTTGCGGCCGTTGATCTTCTTGGCCGCGTCGTAGCCGCGGGTGAGTTTGGCGGCGGTCTCGGCGGGCTTGACCGATTGGGAGTCGACCACGACCGCCACCGCGGCGCGACAACGGCCGGCGTTGACCCGGAGATGCTCGCGCAGCGCGGTGTTGGCGTGGCTGAGCACGCTGGTGGCGGGCCCAGCGGGCGAAGAATCCATAGATGGTGGGCCAGGGCGGGAAGTCGGCGGGCAGCGCCCGCCACTTGCAAACGTAGTCACTCCGCTTGCCCGCCAAGCACTCCCACAGTGGCTGCACACCTCCCATCACCACCGCGGCCACACCGCACTGGACGGCCACCCGCGTACCTGACCTCTCAGGTCAGTACACCTAGCCGTCGCCGCGGCGCAGGCACCCTCGTGCACAACACGAAGCCGTGGCGATTCGCCGCACCGGAAGAGGACGTCTTCGAATTATTCGCGGACTGGATCGCTGGCTACCGGTCACCGATCCGTGTGGTAGGTCGGTGCCTATCAGCTGCGGCGCCGCGCTGTTCAATCTGCGCTCGCCGTCAAGCTGGCCGGGCGCTGCCCGCCGATCTGGCTGCTGCCGCAGGATGAGGACGAGCGCCGCCTGGTAGTGGCGCTACGCGTGCCGCAGGACGGCCCGCCACAGCGACGGGCACGTGACCTGTATCAGGCGATCCCCGTCAGGCGCACCAACAGGCAACCGTTCGGCAACTGTCGCATCTCTTCCGGCGTGCTGGACGACCTCCGGCTGGCCGGGGCGCGTTAGGGAGCCGTCCTGGTGACACCGGAGCAGCACATCCTGGACTTCGTCGCGAATGCCGTGGACGAGCTGTCACACGATCGCGACTATCTGACCGCGCTGGCCGGCTGTGATGTGCCCGGCTACACGGGGTGTGACCCGGATACGCGCCAAGGGACAATGAGATGATCTTGGAGTCCAGGTGACCCCTCAGCCCATCTGCTCATCCTCGGCAAGGATGCGATAGACGGTGGCGACCGAGGGCCGCTTGCCCTGGTTCTTGCCCAAGGTGACGACCAGCTTGCGGGCGGTCTCGGGGGAGGGGCAGACCGTTGGCCCGCAGACTGCGGGCGTAGGCGGCCACATCGCCGTCGACCACCTTCGGGCGCCCGCCGTGACGGCCGCCCCGGTATCACCTGGATGATCAACATCGCCCAGCACCAGCCTTGAGGACGGCTGGGTGGCAGTCCTTGGTCTCGCGACCATAGACCATGGCCGGATGCACAGACCGTGCCCGTGAGCTTACGTTCAGGGACGTGCATCCAACCACAGCAGTGTCCAAGACCTCCCTGTGGCGTCGCCTGGCGCCGGTGGCCGGGTTGTTCGTGTTGTCGCCCATCGGCGCCGAGTACCTGAGCGGCTACCACGGCCAGCGCATCGGGGACCTGCCGGG
>NZ_JAHKRO010000057.1 GCF_019396325.1 Nonomuraea ceibae | reverse complement strand
CCTCCCCCGGCGGCGGGCACCGGCCCTCCGGCCGAGGCGGCGCCCTCACCGGAGCGGGCGCCCACTCCGGTGGGGGCGGGGGTTGCGGGGTGGGTGGGTCCTGCGGTGGGCGCCGCTGCTCCGGCGTACGCGAGGGTGGTCGCTTCCGGCTGGGGGGAAGGGTGCGGAGGGGCGGCCTGGAGGATCAGGTGGGCGTTGGTGCCGGAGAGGCCGAAGGAGCTGACGCCGGCGAGGCGGGGGGCGTCGTCGCGGCGGGGCAGCGGCACGGGTGCGGTGACCGGCTGGACGGTGCCGTCGGCGGGGATCGCGGCGGCCGGGGTGGTGAGGTTGAGGCTGGGCGGGATGAGCTCGTTCTCCAGGATGAGCACCGTCTTGATGAGCCCGGCGACGCCGGCGGCGGCCTGGGTGTGGCCGATGTTGGTCTTGACGGCGCCGACGCGGAGGGGCCGGTCGGCGCTCCGGCCGCCGAAGACGTCGTGGAGGGCGGACAGCTCGATGGCGTCGCCGAGGTGGGTGCCGGAGCCGTGCGCCTCGACGTAGTCGATCTCGCCGGGGGTGACGCGGGCGGCGGCGAGGGCGCGGGTGATCACGTCGGCCTGGGCCTTGCGGCTGGGCGCGGTGAGCCCGTTGCTGCGCCCGTCCTGGTTGACGGCGGAGCCGCGCAGGACGGCGCGGATGCGGCGGCCGTTGGCGAGGGCCTTGGAGAGGGGTTCGAGGACGACGAGGCCGCCGCCTTCGCCCATGACGTAGCCGTCGGCGGACTCGTCGAAGGTCTTGCACCGGCCGTCGGCGCACATCATGAGCCCGGCGCACGCCTGGATGTAGAGGGTGGGGTGCAGCGACAGGGACGCTCCGGCGGCGAGGGCCAGGTCGCACTCGCCGCGGCGCAGGGCCTGGGCGGCGAGGTGGACGGCGATGAGCGAGGAGGAGCAGGCGGTGTCGACGGTGAGGGTGGGCCCGATCAGGTCGAGCTGGTAGGCGATGCGCCCGGCGGCGACGCTGGGGATGGCGCCCTGGCCGAGGTACGGGTCGGACAGGGCGTCGCGGCCCTGGCGTTCCATCTGGAGCCGCCCGTACTGGAGGGTGTCCATGAAGCCGACCATGACGCCGGTGCGGCTGCCGCGCATGCGGGTGGGTGACAGCCCGGCGCTCTCCAGTCCTTCCCAGGCGAGTTCGAGGAGGATGCGCTGCTGGGGGTCCATGCGGAGGGCTTCGCGGGGTGACAGGCCGAAGAACTCGGCGTCCCAGCCGGCGACGTCGTCGAGGAAGGTGCCGTAGCGGGTGTAGATGCCGCCGGGGGCGCGGGGGTCGGGGTCGTAGTAGTCGTCGATGTCCCAGCGGGCGGACGGCACCTCGCGGACCGCGTGCCGGCCGTCGCGCAGCAGGTCCCAGTAGCCGTCGACGGTGCCGGCGCCGCCGGGGTAGCGGCAGGCCATGCCGATGACGGCGATGGGCTCGTCGTGGCGCTCCTCCACCTCGGCGAGCCTGCGGCGGGTCTGGGCCAGTTCGACGGTTGCGCGTTTGAGGTAGGCGCGGAGCTTGTCCTCGGTCCCCATCGGTCGAGCCTTTCCGGTCGCGGTCATGTCGTCACAGTTCGTTGTCGATGAGGGCGAAGATCTCCTCGTCGGAAGCAGAGTCGATCTTGTCCATCACGCCGCCCGCGTCCGCGGGGGCGGCGCCGAGCTTGGTGAGCGCGCCCTGCAGGATCGGTACGAGCCGGCCTCGGATGGCGTCTCCTTCGCCGTTGGCGTTGAGCAGCAGGTCGTCGATCTGCTCCAGCGCCTTGCGCAGGGTGTCCTCGGGTGAGGGCGGCGCGGGGGCGAGGACGCCGGCCAGGTAGGCGGCCAGCGCGTTGACGGTGGGGTGGTCGAAGACGAGCGTGGGCGGCAGGCGCAGGCCGGTGTCGGCGTTGAGCCGGTTGCGCAGTTCGACGGCGGTGAGGGAGTCGAAGCCGAGCTGGTTGAAGGGCCGGTCGAGTTCGACGCTGTCGGGGCTGCCGTGCGCGAGGACGGCGGCGACCTGGGCGCGTACGGTGTCGACGAGCAGGCGGTGGGCGTCCTGGCGGGGCAGGGTGGCGAGGCGGGCGGCGAGTGCGCCGGGTCCGGCTCCGGCGGGTGCGCCGGCGGTGCGGCGGGGGGCGCGGACGAGGCCGTGGAGCATGGGCGGCAGGTCGCCGGTCTCGGCTCGGGCGCGCAGTCCGGCGGTGTCCCAGCGGGCGGCGACGACGAGCGGGTCGGGGCTGGTGAGCGCGGTGTCGAACAGGTCGAGGCCCTGGTCGACGGTGAGGGGGGCGATGCCGGCGCGGGCGAGCCTGGCGACGTCCGTCTGGGTGAGGGCGCCGGTCATGCCGGAATCGGTGTCCCACAGGCCCCAGGCGATGGACACGCCGGTGAGGCCGTGTTCGCGCCGGTGGGCGGCGAGGGCGTCGAGGAAGGCGTTCGCCGCGGCGTAGTTGCCCTGGCCGGGGTTGCCGAGGACGCCCGCGAGGGAGGAGAACAGGACGAAGAACGCCAGGTCGCGGTCCTGGGTGAGCTCGTGCAGGTGCCAGGCGGCGTCGGCCTTGGGGCGCAGCACGGTGTCGATCCGGCCGGGGGTCAGGCTCTCGACGAGGCCGTCGTCGAGGACTCCGGCGGTGTGGACGACCCCGGCCAGCGGGACGTCCGCGAGCAGGGCGGCCAGGGCGTCGCGGTCGGCCACGTCGCAGGCCGCGACGGTGACGCGGGCGCCCAGCTCTTCCAGGTCCGCCACCAGGCCGGCGGCGCCGGGGGCGGCCTCGCCGCGCCGCGACACCAGCAGCAGGTCCCGTACGCCGTGGCCTGTCACGAGGCGGCGGGCCACGAGGGCGCCCAGGCCGCCGGTGCCGCCGGTCACCAGCACGGTTCCGGAGATTTCGGGTAACGGGTGGGGGTCGGGCTTGCGGCGGGCCAGGCGCGGGATGAGGGCCTTGCCGTCCACGACGCGGACCTGGGGCTCGCCGGTGGCGGTGACGAGGGCCCAGTCGGTGTGGCCTTCCTGGGCCTCGGCCAGCACGAACCGGCCGGGCTGCTCCGACTGCGCCGAGCGCACCAGCCCCCACACGGCGGCCGCCGCCGGGTCGCCGGGCCGGGTGGCGAAGACCACGGTGGCGTCGTCGGGCTGCGCGGCGACGGCGTCGAGGACGCGCGTGGTCAGCTCGCGCACGCGGGACGGCACGTCAGGCCGGTCGCTGACGCACGGGATCACCACGGGGTCGGCGGCTCCGGCCGCGGCGGCGGGGGCCTCGACCCAGTCCACGCCGTGCGCGGCCGTGCCGGTGGCGGCGCGGCGGGGCGCGGCGGCGCGGACGCGCAGGCTGCCGATCGACAGGACGGGCGCGCCGTCGGGGCCGGCCGCCTCGACGTGCGTGTCGTCGCCGTCCACGGCGAGGCGTACGCGCAGCTCGGGGGCCTGCGAGGCGTGCAGGGCGACGCCGCCGAACGCGAACGGCAGCCGCAGCTCGTCGTCGCCGCCGGCCAGCACGAGCGGGTGCAGCGCGGCGTCGAGCAGGGCGGGGTGGATGCCGAACCCCGCGGGGTCGACGCCGTCGGGCAGGGCGACCTCGGCGAACAGCTCGTCGCCGCGCCGCCACACCGCGCGCAGCCCCTGGAAGGCCGGGCCGTACTCGTAACCGCGCTCGGCCAGCCGCTCGTAGCCGCCCTCGACCTCGACCGGCTCGGCGCCCTCCGGGGGCCAGGTCCCGGCCCACGGGTACGCGGCCGCGTGCGGGGCGTCGGGGGTGAGGGTGCCGGAGGCGTGCCGCTGCCAGCCGTCGGGGGTGCGGGAGTGGACGGCGACGGCGCGGCGTCCTTCGTCGCCGGGCGGGTCGACGGTGACCTGGAGGGTGACGGCGCCGCTGTCGGGGAGCGGCAGCGGGGCCTCGATGACGAGCTCGTCCAGGCGGCCGCACCCGGCGTGGGCGCCGGCTTCGAGCGCGAGCTCGGCGAACGCGGCGCCGGGCAGCAGCGCGCCGCCTTCCACGGCGTGGTCGGCGAGCCAGGGCGCGCCCCGCGCCGACAGCGGGCCGGACAGCACGTACGCGTCGCCCGCGACGGGGACGACGGCGGCGAGCAGCGGGTGCCGGGAGCCGTCGATGCCCGCGCCGGCGGGGCGGGCGGGCGCCTCGTGGTCGCCGAGCCAGTAGCGGCGCCGTTCGAAGGCGTAGGTGGGCGGCTCGGCGGCCGGGTAGGGGGCGGCGGCCAGGGCGGTGAGCCAGTCGACCGGCGCGCCGAGCACCCAGGCGTGGGCGAGCGCGGCCAGCATGCGCGGCCAGTCGCCCGCGCCGCGCCGCAAAGAGGCGCAGACTCCGGCGGTGATGCCGGCGGCGTGCCGGCTGTCGTCGGTGTCGGCGCCGAGCACCGGGTGCGGGCTGCACTCGACGAACAGCGGCGTGCCGGTCCCGGCGAAGGCCCGGACCGCCTCGTCGAACAGCACCGGGTTGCGCAGGTTGTCGTACCAGTAGCCGGAGGTGAGCCGGTCCGGCTCGACGAAGCGCCCGTCGAGGGAGGAGCAGAAGGCGACGCCGGTGTCCTGCGGCCGTACGCCGTCGAGGGCGGCGGCGAGCTCGTCGGCGATGGGCTCGACGAGCGGGGTGTGGGAGGCGTAGTCGACGGCGATGCGGCGCGTCCGGACGGCGTCGCCGCAGGCGGCGGCGAACTCGTCCAGGGCGGCGTCCTCGCCGGCGACGACGCAGGAGGCGGGGCCGCTGTGCACGGCCACCCAGAGGCGGCCCGCCCACGGCTCGATCCGCGCCTGAGTGTCGGCGGCGGGCAGGGCGACGGCCATCATGCCGCCGGTGCCGCTGAGCCGCAGCAGGGCGCGGGAGCGCAGGGCGACGACGCGGGCGGCGTCCTCCAGGGTGAGCGCCCCGGCGACGCAGGCGGCGGCGATCTCGCCCTGGGAGTGGCCGAGGACGGCGGTGGGCTGGACGCCGAGCGAGCGCCACAGCTCGGCGAGCGAGACCATGACGGCGAACAGGACGGGCTGGATGACGTCCGTGCCGTCGAGCGCGGGGGCGCCGCCGGTGCCGCGCAGCACGTCGACGACGGACCAGCCGGTGTGCGGGCGCAGTGCCTCGTCGCAGCTCAGCAGCCGGTCGCGGAAGACGTCGCTGGTGTCGAGGAGGTCGACGGCCATGCCCGCCCACTGGGAGCCCTGGCCGGGGAAGACGAACACGGGCCGGGGGGCGGGCAGCGCCTCGCCGAGGACGGCGGCGGCGTGCGGGGCGCCGGTGGCGAGGGCGTCGAGCGCGTCGAGCAGCTCGGCGCGGCCGTCGGCGACGACGGCGGCGCGGTGCGCGAACGCGGCGCGGCGGGCCAGGGCGCGGCCGGTGGCGCGCAGGTCGGCGTCGGTGGCGGTGGCGGCGTAGCGGCGCAGGCGGGCGGCCTGGGCGCGCAGGGCGGTCTCGGTCTTGGCGGACACGGTCCAGACGAGCGGCTCGCCGGTCGTGGCGGGCGTGCCGGTGGGGGCGGGGACGGCTTCGAGGATGACGTGGGCGTTGGTGCCGCTGACGCCGAAGCTGGACACGCCGGTGCGGGCCGGGCGGTCGGCGGGCAGCGCGACCTCCTCGGTGGCCACGCGGACGCCGCCGGACTCCCAGTCGACGTGCGCGGTGGGCTCGGTGACGTGCAGGGTGCGCGGCAGCACGCCGTGGCGCATGGCCTGCACCATCTTGATCACTCCGGCGACGCCGGCGGCGGCCTGGGTGTGGCCGATGTTGGACTTGACCGAGCCGACCCACACGGGCTGGTCGTCGGCGCGGCCCCGGCCGTAGGTGGCCAGCAGCGCCCCGGCCTCGATCGGGTCACCCAGGCGGGTGCCGGTGCCGTGCGCCTCGACGGCGTCGACGTCGCGGGTGTCCAGCAGGGCGTCGGCGAGGGCCTGGCCGATCACGCGTTCCTGGGCGGGGCCGCTGGGGGCGGTCAGGCCGTTGCTTGCCCCGTCCTGGTTGACCGCCGAACCCCGGATCACCGCGAGCACGCGCCGCCCGTTGCGGATCGCCGACGACAGCCGCTCCAGCACCAGCACGCCCACGCCCTCGGACCACGCCGCCCCGTCCGCCGAGGCGGAGAACGACTTGCACCGCCCGTCGGCCGACAGCGCCCGCTGCCGCGAGAACTCGATGAACGGCACCGGTGACGCCATCACCGTCACGCCGCCGGCCAGGGCGAGCGCGCACTCCCCGCGCCGCAGCGACTGCACGGCCAGGTGCAGGGCGACGAGCGAGGAGGAGCAGGCGGTGTCGACGGTCAGGCTGGGGCCCTCCAGCCCGAGCGTGTACGAGACGCGCCCCGACAGGACGCTGGAGGCGCTGGAGGTGAACAGGGTGCCCTCGACCGAGCCGGGGGCCAGCTCCAGGAACCGGGTGGAGTAGTGCTCGTACATGCATCCGGCGTAGACGCCGGTGCGGCTGCCGCGCAGCGTGCCCGGGTCGATCCCGGCCCGCTCCAGCGCCTCCCAGCACGACTCCAGGAACAGCCGGTGCTGCGGATCCGTCGCCAGGGCGCTGCGCGGGCTCATGCCGAAGAACCCCGCGTCGAACTCCCCGGCGTCGTGGACGAAGCCGCCGTGCCTGACGTACGACTTGCCCGCGGCCTCGGGGTCGGGATCGTAGAGGCCGTCCAGGTCCCAGCCCCGGTCGGCGGGGAACTCGGTGATGGCGTCGCCCCCGGACGCCACCAGGTCCCACAGCTCCTCGGGGCTCGTCACCCCGCCGGGGTAGCGGCAGGCCATGCCGACGATCGCCACCGGCTCGTGCCGGCGGCCCTCCTCGTCGGCGAGTTGCCTGCGGGTGTCCGCCAGTTCGACGGTCGCGCGCTTGAGGTAGGCGCGGAGCTTGTCCTCGGTGCCCATCGGTCTGGCCCTTCCGGTCTCGGTCATGGCGTCACATCTCGTTGTCGATGAGGGCGAAGATCTCCTCGTCGGAAGCGGAATCGATCTTGTCCATCACCGTGTCGGGACGGCCCGCGCCGTCCGGAGCCGCGCCGAACCTGGCCAGGCCGCTCTGCAGCACCGCGACGAGCTTGCTGCGGATGGCCTCGCCGTCGCCCGTGGCGCTGGTGAGCATGGATCCCACACGTTCGAGCGCGCCGCGCAGGGTCTCCTCCGGGGAGGGCGGCGCGGGCGCGAGGGTGCTGAACAGGTACTCGGCGAGCGAGCTGATCGTCGGATGGTCGAAGACGAGCGTGGGCGGCAGGCGCAGGCCGGTGTCGGCGTTGAGCCGGTTGCGCAGTTCGACGGCGGTGAGGGAGTCGAAGCCGAGCTGGTTGAAGGCGCGGTCGACGCTGACCTTGTCGGGGCTGCCGTGGGCGAGCACGACGGCGACGTGGCCGCGCACCCGTTCGGTGAGCAGGCGCAGCGCCTCGTCCCTGGTGAGGGTGGCGAGCCGGGACATCAGCTCGGCCACGCCGGCGGGCTTGGCGGTGCGGCGGGGGGTGCGGACGAGGCCGTGCAGCATGGGCGGCAGGTCGCCCGCCTCGGCTCGGGCGCGCAGCCCGGCGGTGTCCCAGCGGGCGGCGACGACGAGGGGATCGGGGCTGGTGAGCGCGGTGTCGAACAGGTCGAGGCCCTGCTCGACGGTGAGGGGGGCGATGCCGGTACGGGCCAGCCTGGCCACGTCGGCCTGCGAGAGGCCGCCCGACATGCCCGATGCGGTGTCCCACAGGCCCCAGGCGACCGACACCGCCGCCAGGCCCAGCTCCCACCGGTGGGCGGCGAGGGCGTCGAGGAACGCGTTCGCCGCCGCGTAGTTGCCCTGACCGGCGTTCCCCAGCACCCCGGCCAGCGACGAGAACAGCACGAAGAACGCCAGGTCCCGGTCGCGGGTGAGCTCGTGCAGGTGCCAGGCGGCGTCGGCCTTGGGGCGCAGCACCGCGTCCATGCGTTCGGGGGTCAGGCTCTCGATCAGCGCGTCGTCCAGGACTGCCGCGGTGTGGACGACCCCGGCCAGGGGCACGTCCGCGAGCAGCGCGGCCAGGGCGTCGCGGTCGGCCACGTCGCAGGCGGCGACCGTGACCCGGGCGCCCAGCCCCTCCAGCTCCGCCACCAGCTCACCGGCGCCCGGAGCGGACTCACCACGCCGCGACACCAGCAGCAGATCCCGCACACCGTGAACCGTCACCAGACGGCGCGCCACCAGCGCGCCCAGACCACCCGTGCCACCAGTCACCAGCACAGGCCCCGAAATTTCCGGCAATGGGCGGGTTTCGGGCTTGCGGCGGACGAGGGCCGGGGCCAGCACCCTGCCGTCGCGGACCCGTACCTGGGGCTCGGCGACGGCGGCCAGGCTGCCCCAGTCGGCGTGGCCGTCCTCGACCTCGGCCAGCACGAACCGGCCGGGCTGCTCGGCCTGCGCCGCGCGCACCAGCCCCCACACGGCGGCGCCCGCCGGGTCGCCGGAGCGGGTGACGAACGCCAGCCGCGACTCGGCCATCCGCGCGTCGCCGATCGCCGTCAGCACCTGCTGGGTGAGCCGGCGGACGGCGGCGGGGACGTCGCCGGGACGGTCGGTGACGCACGGGATGACGACGGCCTCGGCCACGCCGCTGCCGGGCGGCGTCTCGGACCACTCCACGGCGTACACCGCCTGCGCGGGCCTGGCCGGCGTCCCGGACGGGACCGCCCGCACGCGCAGGGAGGCGAAGGAGAGCGCCGGCTGTCCCGCCGGGGTGGCGGCCTCCAGCGCGCACTCGTCGCCGCCCGCGCCGGTCAGGCGCACCCGCAGCCGGTCCGCGCCGGGATGGAGGAGCCGCAGGCCGCGCAGCTCGAACGGCAGCCGCACGCTCTCGTCGTCCCCGGCGACGAGCAGCGGGTGGAAGGCCGCGTCGAGCAGCGCGGGGTGGATGCCGAACCCCTCGGGGTCCACGTCGCCGGGCAGGGCGACCTCGGCGAACAGCTCGTCGCCGCGCCGCCACACCGCGCGCAGCCCCTGGAAGGCCGGGCCGTACTCGTAACCGCGCTCGGCCAGCCGCTCGTAACCGCCCTCGACCTCGACCGGCTCGGCGCCCTCCGGCGGCCAGGTCCCGGCCCACGGGTACGCGGCCGCCTGCGGGGCGCCGCCCGCCGTGACGGTGGCGGACACGTGGCGGGTCCAGTCGGCGTCGGGGTCACCGGCGGGCCGCGAGTACACGCGTACCGGCCTGGCCCCCGCGTCGTCGGCGCTCTCGGCGACCACCCGGACGGCCACCCCGCCCTCCGGCGGCAGCGTCAGCGGCGACTCGAACACCAGCTCCTCGACCGCGTCGCAGTCCACCCGCCCGGCCGCCTCCAGGACCAGCTCGGCCAGCGCCGCCCCGGGCAGCACGACCGTCCCGGACACCGCGTGCCCGGCCAGCCAGGGCGCCGTGGCCACCGACAGGCGCCCGGTCAGCACCACGGGCCCGTCCTCGGGCAGGTCGACGGCCGCGCTCAGCAGCGGGTGCCCGGCCTCGCGCAGCCCGGCCGCCGCCAGGTCGGCGGCGGACGCGGGCGGGGCGAGCCAGTAGCGTTCGCGCTCGAAGGCGTACGTCGGCAGGTCCACGAGCCGGCCGCCCGCCGCCCGCGCGGGCCAGTCCACGCGCACCCCCGCCGTCCAGGCGCGGGCCAGGCAGCCGGCGAGCCCGTCGGTCTCGGTACGGTCGCGGCGGTGCAGGGGGACGATCGCGGCGTCCTCGCGGGTGACGCAGTCGTGCGCCATCCCGGACAGCACCGCCTGCGGCCCCACCTCCACGAAGACGCCGACGCCCTCGTCCTCCAGGCGGGAGATCGCCGCCCGGAACAGCACCGGCCCGGTGATCTGGTCGAGCCAGTAGGAGGTGCTCGCCCACGTGCCGCCCGCTCCCGGGACGGCCGTGGTGTGCGGCCTGCCGAACGTCACCCCCGCCAGCTCGGCGGCGAACGCCGACAGCATCGGCTCCATCAGCGGCGAGTGGAAGGCGTGGCTGACCGGCAGGCGGCGGATGCGGCGGCCCCGGGCCCGCCACTGCTCGGCGACGGCCAGGCACTCCCGCTCGGCGCCGGACACGACCACGGCGGCGGGGCCGTTGACGGCGGCGACGCTCACGCGCGACTCCAGCCCGGCGATCGACCCGGCGACCTCCTCGGCGGTGGCCTCCACGGCCACCATCGCGCCGGGCTCGCGCAGCTCCTGCATGAGCCGGCCGCGCGCGGCGATGAGGCGGGCGGCGTCGGCCAGGGACCACACCCCGGCGGCGTACGCGGCGGCGTACTCGCCCACCGAGTGCCCGGCGACCGCGTCCGGCCGCACGCCGTGCGAGGCGAGCAGCTTGAGGGCGGCCACCTCGAAGGCGAACAGCGCCGGCTGCGTGTAGGCGGTCCTGTCGAGCAGAGCGGCGGTGGCGCTGCCGGGCTCGGCCCACATCACGTCCCGCAGCGGCCTGTCGAGGTACGGGCCCAGCGCGTCGCACACGTCGTCCAGGGCGGCGGCGAACACGGGGGACGCCGCCGCGAGCTCGCGGCCCATCCCGGCCCGCTGCCCGCCCTGCCCGGTGAACAGGAACGCCGTCCTCGGCTGCTCCCCCGCCACCCCTTCCACCACTGCCGCTTCCACCACGGCCGCCGCGGCGGGCCCGCCGCTCGGGGAGCTCCCGTTGGCGTGCGCGGCCGGGGCGGGTGTGCCGGTGGCGTACGCGGCGAGGGCGGTGGTGAGGGCGGCGTGGTCGGGGCCGAGGACGACGGCGCGGTGCGGGAGTGCGGCGCGTCCGGCGAGGGTGCGCGCCACGTCGGCGGGCCGGGGCGGCTCGCCGGAGGTGACGGCGGCGTGCAGCCGGGCGGCCTGGGCGCGCAGGGCCCGGGGGCTGCGGGCGCTGATCGGCCAGGCGACCTGCTCCGGCGCCTCCGGCGTCACGGGCTCGGGCTCGGGCTCAGCGGCGGGCTCGGCGGCGGGGGCCTCCTCGATGATGAGGTGGGCGTTGGTGCCGCTGATGCCGAACGAGGAGATCCCGGCCCGGCGCGGCCGTTCCCCCGAGGGCCAGGCGCGGGCGGAGGTCAGCAGCTCGGCCCGCCCGGACTCCCAGTCGACGTGCGGGGTGCGTTCGGTGACGTGCAGGGTGGGCGGCAGCACCTCGTGGCGCATGGCCTGCACCATCTTGATCACTCCGGCCACCCCGGCGGCGGCCTGGGTGTGGCCGATGTTGGACTTGACCGAGCCGACCCACACCGGCCGGTCGTCGGCGCGGCCCCGGCCGTAGGTGGCCAGCAGCGCCCCGGCCTCGATCGGGTCACCCAGGCGGGTCCCGGTGCCGTGCGCCTCGACGGCGTCCACGTCCCGCGTGTCGAGCCGCGCGTCCGCCAGGGCCTGGCCGATCACGCGCTCCTGGGCCGGGCCGCTGGGGGCGGTCAGCCCGTTGCTGGCGCCGTCCTGGTTGACAGCCGATCCGCGGATCACCGCGAGCACGCGCCGTCCGTTGCGGATCGCCGACGACAGCCGCTCCAGCACCAGCACGCCCACGCCCTCGGACCACGCCGCCCCGTCGGCCGAGGCGGAGAACGACTTGCACCGCCCGTCCGCCGACAGCGCCCGCTGCCGCGAGAACTCGACGAAGATGTCCGGCGCGGCGATCACGGTGACGCCGCCGGCCAGCGCGAGCGTGCACTCGTCCTGGCGCAGGGCGCGCGTGGCGAGGTGGAGCGCGACCAGGGACGACGAGCAGGCCGTGTCCACGGTGATGGACGGTCCCTCGAGCCCCAGCGTGTACGAGACGCGCCCGGACAGGACGCTCGGCGTGCTGGAGGTGAGCAGGCTGCCCTCGACCTCTTCGGGCACCCGGTCGAGGAAGCGCGTGGAGTAGAGCTCGTACATGCTGCCCGCGTAGACGCCGGTGCGGCTGCCGCGCAGCGTGCCCGGGTCGATCCCGGCCCGCTCCAGCGCCTCCCAGCACGACTCCAGGAACAGCCGGTGCTGCGGATCCGTCGCCAGCGCGCTGCGCGGGCTCATGCCGAAGAACCCCGCGTCGAACTCCCCCGCGTCGTGCAGGAACCCGCCGTGGCGCACATAGGACTTCCCGGACGCCTCCGGATCGGGGTCGTACAGCCCGTCCACGTCCCAGCCCCGGTCGGCGGGAAACTCGGTGATCGCGTCGCCCCCGGACGCCACCAGGTCCCACAACTCCTCCGGGCCCGTCACCCCGCCGGGGAAACGGCACGCCATGCCGACGATCGCCACCGGCTCGTGCCGGCGGCCCTCCTCGTCGGCCAGCCGCCGGCGGGTCTCCGCCAGCTCGACGGTCACACGCTTGAGATAGGCACGGAGTTTCTCGTCATTCGCCACGTTCTGGCCTTTCCATAGACAGGGGGGACGTCATCGCCCGGTTGTCGATCAGGGCGAAGATCTCCTCGTCCGATGCGGAGCCGATCTCCGCCGCGCCGCCGCTGCCGGCGGGGTCGGCGGAGGGGACGGCGCTGGTGGCCCCGATCCTCGTGAGAGCGCTCTGCAGGATGGCGACGAGCTGGCCGCGCATGGCGTCCGCCTCGCCGTTGGCCGTCCGCAGCATCGACTCGGCCTGGTCCACGGCGGCCCGCAGCGTGTCCTCGGCCGACGGCGCCTCGGGCGCCAGCGCGCCGAACAGGTAGGCGGCCAGCGCGGTGACGGTCGGGTGGTCGAAGACCAGCGTGGCGGGCAGCCGGAGCCCGGCGTCGGCGTTGAGCCGGTTACGCAGTTCGACGGCGGTGAGCGAGTCGAAGCCCAGCTCGTTGAAGGCCCGGTCGACGTCCACGTCCTCGGGGCTGCCGTGCGCCAGGACGGCGGCGACGTGCGAGCGGACCAGCTCGACCAGGTGGGCGCGGCCGTCGGCCTCGGCCATCCCGGCCAGCCGCTCGGTCAGCCCGCCGGGTCCGGCGACGGCCGCCGTGCTCGCCGCCGTCGTCGCGCGCCGAGGGGTGCGGACGAGGCCGCGGAGCATGGGCGGCAGGTCGCCCGCCTCGGCTCGGGCGCGCAGCCCGGCGGTGTCCCAGCGGGCGGCCACGATCAGCGGCTCAGAGCTGGTCAGGGCCGTGTCGAACAGGTCGAGGCCCTGGTCCACGGTGAGCGGGGCGATGCCCGCGCGGGCCAGCCTGGCCACGTCGGCCTGGGACAGGCCGCCCGACATGCCCGATGCGGTGTCCCACAGGCCCCAGGCGATCGACACCGCCGCCAGGCCCAGCTCCCGCCGGTGGGCGGCGAGGGCGTCGAGGAACGCGTTCGCCGCCGCGTAGTTGCCCTGGCCCGCGTTCCCCAGCACCCCGGCCAGCGACGAGAAGAGCACGAAGAAGGACAGCTCGCGATCCTGGGTCAGCTCGTGCAGGTACCAGGCCGCGTCGGCCTTGGGCGCCAGCACCGCGTCGAGCCGGGCCCCGGACAGCCCTTCCAGGACGGTGTCGTCGAGCACGGCCGCCGTGTGGACGACCCCGGCCAGGGGCACGTCCGCGAGCAGGGCGGCCAGAGCGTCGCGGTCCGACACGTCGCAGGCCGCGACCCTGACCCGGGCGCCCAGCCCCTCCAGCTCGGCCACCAGCTCACCGGCCCCCGGAGCGGCCTCACCACGCCGCGACACCAGCAGCAGATCCCGCACACCGTGAACCGTCACCAGACGGCGCGCCACCAGCGCGCCCAGACCACCCGTGCCACCAGTCACCAGCACAGGTCCCGAAATTTCGGGCGATGTCCCCGGGGTGAGCTCCTGCCGGGTCAGGCGCGGCGCCAGCAACTGCTCGTCGGCCGTGGCCAGCTGGGTCTCGCCGGAGGCGACGGCGGCGGCGAGGCGTTCCCAGGCGGTGAAGCCGGGCGCGACCTCGGCCAGGGCGAAGCGGCCGGGGTGCTCGGACTGGGCAGACCGCAGCAGGCCCCAGACGGCGGCCGTCCCCGGCCCGCCCGGCCGGGTGGCGAACACCAGCCGCGACCCGGCGAACCGCTCGTCGGCCAGCCACCCCTGCGCCAGGTCGAGGACCTCGCGCAGCGCGTCGTGCGCCGAGTACGGCAGGTCGTCGCCGTCCACGTGGACGGGCGCCAGCACGGTGGCGGGCACGCCGCCCGCGTTCATGCCGGCCAGCGAGGCGAGGTCGTAGTGGCGCGGCGCGGCGATCCCCGCCCGCTCCAGCTCGGCCGCCAGCTCGTCGGCGGCCTCGTCGTACCCGACGAGCGCCCAGCCGCCGGCCCCGGCCGCGGACGGCTCGGGCAGCGGCGTCCAGTCCAGCGTGTGCCCGGCGGCCCCGGCGGCGGGCCGGGCGGCGCCGCGCGGCAGGCGGCGCAGGGCCAGCTCGGCGGCGGCGATCCGGGCGCCCGTGCCGTCGAACAGCGCCAGCGCGATCCGGTCGTCGCCCAGGTCGGTGATCCGGGCGCGCACCGTCTCGGCACCCAGCGCGGTGACGCGCACGCCGCTCCAGGAGAACGGCAGCAGCAGCGCCGACGGGTCGTCGGCCGACTCCAGCACCACCAGGTGCAGCACCGCGTCCAGCAGCGCCGGGTGCAGCACGAACCGGCCGGCGTCGGCGCGTGCCTGCTCGGGCAGCGCCACCTCCACGTACGCGTCGCCGCCGTCGCGCCAGGCGGCCCGCAGCCCCTGGAACGCGGGACCGTACGCGTAACCGCGCTCGGCGAGCAGCTCGTAGAGGCCGTCCAGGCCGATCGGACCGGCCTCGGGCGGCCAGCCGGGCAGCCACTCGGGGGCGTCCCCGGCGCCGGAGCCGAGCAGGCCGGTGGCGTGGCGCGTCCAGGGGGCGTCGGCGTCGCCCGCCGGGCGGGCGTGCACGGTCAGGGCGCGGCGGCCCTGCTCGTCCGGCCCCGACACGCTGACCTGCACGTGCGCCGCGCCCTCCGGCGGGAGCGGCAGCGGCGCCTCCAGGGTCAGGTCCTCGACGGCGTCGCAGCCGGCGGCGGCCACGGCCTGCAGCGCCAGCTCGACGAAGGCGGTGCCGGGCAGCAGGACGCCGCCGTCGATCGCGTGGTCGGCCAGCCACGGCACGGCCGGCACGGACAGCCGGCCGGCCAGCAGGAACCCGTCGTCGGCGGCCACCGGCAGCACGGCGCCCAGCAGCGGGTGCCCGGAGCCCGGCGCGGCGAGGCCGAACAGCTCCCCCGAGCCGCCCGAGGGGGCGGTGAGCCAGTGCCGGGCCCGCTCGAACGGGTAGCCGGGCAGGGCCTCGTGGTGGCGGCGGGCCGTGCCGAGCGCGGCGGCCCAGTCGACGCCCGCGCCGAGCACCCACGCCTGGCCGAGCGCCTTGAACAGCCTCGGCGCGCCGCCGTCGCCGCGCCGCAGCGTGCCCGTGGCGCCGCCGGGCGCGCCGGCCGCCGCGAGCGTGTCCTGGACGTGGCCGGTCAGCACCGGGTGCGGGCTGGCCTCGACGAACACCGGCGTCCCCGCCGCCGCGACCGCCTCGATCGCCTGCTGGAAGCGGACCGGGTTGCGCAGCCCGGTGAACCAGTACTCGGCCGTGAGCAGGCCAGGGTCGATGAACTCGCCCGCGTACGAGGAGCAGAACGCCACCTCGGTGTCGCGGGGCCGTACCCCGTCGAGGACGCGCAGGATCTCCTCACGCAGCTCGTCGATGTGCGGGGTGTGGGCGGCGTAGCCGATGGCGACGCGGCGGGTCTGCACCGCGTCGCCGCAGGCGGCGGCGAACTCGTCGAGCGCGTCGGCGTCGCCCGCCACGACCGTGCTGGACGGGCCGCTGAACACGGCCGGCCACAGCCGTCCGGCGAACGGCTCCAGCAGCTCGCCGACGCGGGCGGCGGGCAGCGACACGGCGAGCATGCCGCCCTTGTCTCCCAGTCTCGTCAGCGCCCGGCTGCGCAGCACGACCACGCGGGCGGCGTCCTCCAGGGAGAGCGCCCCGGCGGCGCACGCGGCGGCGATCTCGCCCTGCGAGTGGCCGACGACGGCGGCAGGCTGGACGCCGAGCGTGCGCCACAGCCCGGCCAGCGCGACCATGACCGTGAACAGCACCGGCTGGATGACGTCGGAGCCCTCCATCGGCGGCGCGCCGGGACGTCCGCGCAGCACGTCGATGACGGACCAGCCGGTGTACGGGAACAGGGCGCGGTCGCAGCGGGCGGCCTGCTCGCGGAAGGCGGGGCTGCCGTCCAGCAGGTCGACGGCCATGCCGGCCCACTGGGAGCCCTGGCCGGGGAAGACGAACACCGGCTTGACCTCGGCGGGCGCGACGCCGCTGGTGACGGCGGCGTGCGGCGTCCCGGCGGCCAGGGCGGCGAGCCCGGCCAGCAGCTCGTCCGGGTCCGCGGCGACCACCACGGCCCGGTGCGCGAACACCGCCCGCCGCGCCAGCGCCCGCCCCGCGTCCACCAGCACCCCGATCACGCCACCCGCGACCGCGTCGGCGGACTCACCGCCGGGGACGTCGGCGTCCGCGGAGGTGGCGGCCGACCCGGCGGTGGGGTCGGTCGGTTCCGAGGTGGGGGTCTGGGTGATGAGGGTTTCGGCGTGGGTGTGGAGGCGGGCGGCCTGGGTGCGCAGGGCGGCCTCGGTGCGGGCCGACACGACCCAGACGATCGGCCCGGCGTCCGTGCCGGCCACCGGCTCCTCGTACGGGAGCTCGGCGGGCGGCGGGGCGGCCTCCACGATGACGTGCGCGTTCGTGCCGCTGATGCCGAAGCTGGAGACGCCGGCCCGGGGCGGCCGGTCCCCCGTGAGCTCGACCGGCTCGGTGAGCAGGCTGACCCCGGCCGAGGCCCAGTCGACGTGCGGCGTCGGGTCGGCGGCGTGCAGGGTGGGCGGCAGCGTCCGGTGCTCCAGCGCCTTCACCATCTTGATCACGCCGGCGACGCCGGCGGCGGCCTGGGTGTGGCCGATGTTGGACTTGAGCGACCCGAGCCAGACCGGCCGGCCGGGGTCGCGGCCCTCGCCGTAGACGGCGATGACCGAGTCGGCCTCGATGGGGTCGCCGAGCCGGGTGCCGGTGCCGTGCGCCTCGACGGCGTCGACGTCGGCGGCGGTGAGCCGGGCGTCGGCGAGCGCCTGCCTGATGACCTCGCGCTGGGCCTGCCCGCTGGGGGCGGTGAGCCCGTTGCTGGCGCCGTCCTGGTTGACGGCGCCGCCGCGCAGGACGCCGAGGACGCGGTGGCCGTGGCGGCGGGCGTCGGAGAGACGTTCGAGCACGAGCATGCCGGCGCCCTCGGCCCAGCCGGTGCCGTCGGCCTGCGCCGAGAACGCCTTGCACCGCCCGTCGCGGGCCAGCCCGCCCTGCCTGCTGAACTCGACGAACATGCCGGGCGTCGACATCACGGTCACGCCGCCCGCCAGCGCCAGCGCGCATTCGCCGCGCCGCAGCGCCCGCATCGCCAGGATGATCGAGACGAGCGAGGAGGAGCAGGCCGTGTCGGTGGTGATCGCGGGGCCGCGCAGGCCGAGCGTGTAGGCGATGCGGCCGGAGACGACGCTGAGCGCGGTGCCGGTCAGCAGGTGGCCGTCGGAGGCGCCGTCCGGCTGGTGCAGGCGGGGCCCGTAGTCGGGGGCCATCGCGCCGACGTACACGCCGGTCGGGGAGCCGCGCAGCGCCGCCGGGTCGATGCCGGCGCGTTCGACGGCCTCCCAGCAGATCTCCAGGAGGAGGCGCTGCTGCGGGTCCATGGCGGTGGCCTCGCGCGGGCTGATCCCGAAGAACGCGGCGTCGAACCGGTCGGCGTCGTGCAGGAACCCGCCGTGCCTGGTGTCGCTGGTGCCGGAGCCGCCCGAGCCGAACAGGGTGCCGAAGTCCCAGCCCCGGTTGGCGGGGAACTCGGTGATGGCGTCGGAGCCGGTGCTGACGAGCCGCCACAGGTCCTCGGGCGAGGTGACCTCGCCGGGGTAGCGGCAGCCCATGCCGACGATCGCGATCGGGTCGTCGTCAGTCCGCGCCGGGGTGACGGCGGCGGCGGTGGCGGGCTCCGGCTCCGCTCCGGTGAGCAGCCCGTGCAGGAAGGCGGTCAGCCGGTCGGGCGTGGGGTGGTCGTACAGCAGCCCGGCGGGCAGCCGCAGCCCGGTGGCCGAGCGCAGCTTGTCGCGCAGCTCGACGGCGGTGGCGGACTCCATGCCGAGGTCCTTGAACGTGCGGCCGGGCTCGACCGCCGCCGCCTCGCCGTAGCCGAGCAGCCGCGCCGTCGTGTCCAGCACCAGCTCGCGCACCTCGGCGCGCGACGTCCCGCCGCGTGGCGCCGCCTGCTGCGGCTCCGCGTCCAGCGGGACCGGCGTCGCCGGCGCGGTGCGGCGGGACGTGGCGGAGGCGCCGTGGGTCAGGTGCTGGAACGGGTACGTGGGCAGGTCGATCGGGCGTCCGCCGGGGCAGAGGCGGGCCCAGTCCACCGGTGCGCCCTGCGCGTACGCCTGGGCCAGCGACCGGGTCAGCCGTTCGGCGCCGCCCTCGCCGCGGCGCAGGGTGCCGGTCACGGCGACGTCGCGGCCCGCGTCCTCGGCCGTCTCCTCCACGCCGGTGACCAGCACCGGGTGCGGGCTGCACTCGACGAACAGCGCGCACTCCTCCAGGGCGGCGCGCACCGCCTGGCCGAAGCGGACGGGGCGGCGCAGGCTGCGGTACCAGTAGGCGGCGTCGAGCCCGGCGGTGTCCATCGGCTCGCCCGTGAGCGTCGAGACGAACGTCGTCTCCACGCTCACCGGCCGGATCGGGGCGAGCGCGGCCAGCACGTCCTCGCGCACCGCCTCGACCTCGGGCGAGTGGGAGGCGTAGTCGACCGGAATGATCTTGGTGCGGTGTCCGGGCAGCCGGGCGGCGAGCTCGGCCAGCGCCTCGCGGGGGCCGGAGACGACCAGCGAGCGCGGCCCGTTGTAGGCGGCGACGGACACGCCGCCGGGCAGCACGGGCTCGACCACCTCCAGCGGGGCGGCGACCGACATCATGCCGCCCTTGCCGGTGATGCCGGCGATGGCGCGGCTGCGCAGGGCGACGACCCTGGCGGCGTCGCCCAGCGTGAGCGCCCCGGCGACGGCGGCGGCGGCGATCTCGCCCTGCGAGTGGCCGACGACGGCGGCGGGGTGCACGCCGTGCGCGCGCCACGTCCCGGCCAGCGCGACCATGACCGCCCACAGCGCGGGCTGCACGACGTCGACGCGGTCCAGGCCGGGCGCGCCGGGGCGCTCGCGCAGGACGTCCATCAGCGCGTACGGAACGAAGGGCGCGAGGGCGTCGGCGCACTCGGCGAGGCGGGCGGCGAACACCGGGGAGGCGTCGATCAGCTCGCGCGCCATCCCGGGCCACTGGGAGCCCTGGCCGGGGAAGACGAACGCGCACCCGCCGGGCACGGCGGCGCCGGTGACGACGGAGTCGTGGGGACGCCCCTCGGCCAGGGCGGCGAGCGCGTCCCGCCGGGCTTCGCGGCCGGTGGCGAGGACGACGGCGCGCCGCTCGAACGGCGTCCTGGTGGCGGCGAGGCTGAGCGCCACGTCCACCGGCGCGACGGCGGGGTCCGCCGCGAGCGCGGCCAGCCGGGCGGCCTGCTCACGCAGGGCCCCTTCCGCTCGCCCGGACAGCACCCACGGTGCCTGATCGCCCGCTCCCGTCACGGCCCCGGCTTCGGCTGCGGCTTCGGTCGCGGCGGTTGCCGCCGCGCCGGGGGCGGGCGGCGGGGGTTCGGCGAGGATGAGGTGGCAGTTGGTGCCGCCCATGCCGAACGAGCTCACGCCCGCGAGCAGGCGGCCGCCGTCCGGCCAGGGGCGGGTCTCGGCGACGACGCTCAGGCGCAGCGCGTCCAGGGGGATGGCGGCGGGCGGCGTGCGGAAGTGCAGGCTGGCGGGCAGTTCGCGGTGCTTGACGGCGAGCACGACCTTGAGCAGCCCAGCGATGCCCGCCGCGCCCTCCAGGTGGCCGATGTTCGTCTTGACGGACCCGACCAGCAGCGGCTCGGCCCGCCCGGCCCCGTAGGCGGCGCCGAGCGCGGCGGCCTCCACCGGGTCGCCGGCCTTGGTGCCGGTGCCGTGCAGCTCGACGTAACGCACCTCGCCGGGCGTCACCCCGGCCTCGGCGCAGGCGAGCCTGATGACCTCCTCCTGGGCCCGGGCGCTGGGCACGGTCAGCCCTTCGCCGCCGCCGTCGTTGTTGACGGCCCCGCCGAGGATCACCGCGTGCACCCGGTCCCCGTCGGCCAGCGCGTCGGCGAGCCGCTTGAGCACGACGACGGCGCCGCCCTCGCCGCGCACGTACCCGTTGGCCCGCTCGTCGAAGACGTGGCAGCGGCCGTCGGGGGACAGCGCGCCGAACGCGCCGATGGCGGCGGTGGTCTCGCCGAGCAGGTTCAGGTTGACGCCGCCGGCGAGCGCCACGTCGCTCTCGCCGCGCCGCAGGCTGGCCGCGGCCATCTGGACCGCGACGAGCGACGACGACTGGCCGGTGTCGAGGGTGAGGCTGGGGCCGCGCAGCCCGAGCGCGTACGAGATCCGGTTGGCGATCAGCGCCCGGTTGACGCCCGTGTAGGCGTGGCGGCCGGGGCCGGGCGCCCGGTCGCGCAGGGCGGCGTAGTCCTGGGAGATCGCGCCGAGGAAGACGCCGGCGGCGCTGCCGCGCAGCGCGGCGGGCACGACGCGGGCGTGCTCGAGGGCTTCCCAGCCGAGTTCGAGCGCCAGCCGCTGGTGCGGGTCCATCGCGGCCGCCTCGTTCGGCGAGATGCCGAAGAAGGCGGCGTCGAAGCCGTCGACGTCGTCGAGGAACCCGCCCCGCCGGTACTCGGCCGCCTCGGGCCATCGGCCTTCGGGCGCGTCCGTGACCGCGTCCTCGCCATCGCGCAGGAGTTTCCAGAAACTGTCCGGATCCGTTGCCCGCGGCAGCCTGCACGCCATGCCGATGACGGCGATCGCGTCCGGCTCGCTCCGCTGTCCCGACTCACCCATCAATGCGCCACCCCAAAGCCTCGGGCGTCCAATTGACGCCGTTTATCCGAACGGCTGTGAAGCATTTACCGACAGCCGGACGAGTTCGCGGCCATTGCATAGTGAGTGAGACCCTAATTGGCGGTTCGGACCGCGGGCACAGGTCGCAGGCGGCACCTTGTTGCCGCCATTTGTTGCCATCGCCGCCGACCGTCCGGCCCCTTGACCCGGGCGCCGGCGGTCGGGGATGAATGACGGACGGACGAAGCCGCGGGAGGAGGGCGCATGCCCGTCGAGTCTCCGCTCAGTCACGGCCAGCTGTTCAGCTGGCGGGAGATCGAGCGGTATCCGGAGGACTGGCTGGCCGAGGCGAACCTGCCTGCCACCTGGGACCTGCGCGGCCTGTCCGTCGGGCAGGTGACCGCCGCGCTGGAGCGGCTCGTCGCCCGGCACGAGGCCCTGCGGACCACGTACGACCCGGGCGGCGGCACGCCGGTGCAGCGCGTGCACGAGAGCGTGGCGCTGCCGATCGAGCGGGTGGACCGGGTGGTGACCGACCCGGCCGAGCACGAGCGGACCAAGGCGGAGCTGGTGGCGGTGCCGTTCGCGATGGCGGACGACCTCAACTGGCGGGGCCGGCTGGTGTGCTCGCGCGGCGTCCCGGTGTACCTGACGCTGGTGTTCTCCCATCTGATCGTGGACCTGTGGTCGATCCACCACCTCCAGGACGAGTTCAAGGCGCTCACGTCGGGCGCCCGCCCGGCGCCCGCGGGCCCGCCGCCGCGCGAGGTGGCGCGGCGGCAGCGCGCGGACGCCTGGCGGCCCCGCCAGGAGGGCGCCGAGCGCTACTGGCGGTCGGTGCTGGCCGAGGGGCTGACCGACGAGCTGCCGACGCTGCCCGCGCGGGTCAAGCGCGAGCGGCTGGAGCTGACGCTGCACTCGCGGCGGCTGGGCGGCCTGGCGGCGGAGGCCGCGCGCAGGCACGGCGTGACCGCGCCGGCGGTGGTGATGGCGTTCGTCGCCGCCGGGCTGGCCCGCCACCTGGGCACCGACCGGGTGACGATGAGCCTGATGTCGTCCAACCGGTTCGCCCCGGAGGACCAGCACCTCATCGGCACCATGAACCAGCTCGTCCCCGTCGTGACCGAGGTGGACCGGCGGGCCACGCTCGCCGAGCACATCAAGCGGCTGCACTGGGCGGGGGCCAGGGCCTACCGGCACGGCAGCTACGACTTCGACCGCGTCACCGAGGTGGCCGGGCCCGCGCCGGAGCACGGCTGCTGGGTCAACCACTTCTTCCGCGCCTGGTTCAACTACGTGCAGGTGGACCGGCGGCCGAGCGACCCCGCCGACCAGACGCCGGCCGAGCTGGCCTGGACACCCGTCGCCCAGCCGTACGGGCAGGCGTTCCGGGTGCGGGTGGAGGTGCGGGGCGGGCGCACCGGCGTGCTCATGCTGGGCGACCCCGACGTGCTGCCGGCCGAGGCGATGACGGACCTCATGCGGACGATCCCGATGGGGATCCAGCTCGCGCTGACGGAGCCGGACCGGGCGCTGAAGGACCTGTGGAGCGCGGGCGCCGAGCTGCCCCCGGCGCTGTTCCCGGCGAACCCGCCCAGCCCGCCCGGCCCGCCGAGCCCGGCCGGGTCGTCCCGGTAGCGGGCCGTCATCGAGGAGAAGGCCATGGCACGCACCCTCCACCAGTGGTTCGCCGCGTCGGCGGCGCGTCACGGCGACCGGGTCGCCCTGGAGGCCGGCGGCGAACGCTGGACGTACGCCGAGCTGGAGGCGCTGTCCGGGCGGCTGGCGGCGCTGATCGCCGGCGCCTGCGACGGGCCGCCGTCGCGGGTGGGGCTGCACGCGGGCCGCGGCCCGCTGGCCTACGCCGGGTACCTGGCGATCCAGCGGCTCGGCGCGGCGGCCGTACCCCTGAGCCCGGCCGCGCCGCCCGCCCGCAACCGGCTGGTGGCCGCGTCCGCCGGGCTCGGCGCGGTGCTGTCGGACGCGGGCCTGGAGCCTCCCGGACTGCCGGACGGCGTCCGCGTGGTGCGGGCCGGCGCCGGGCAGCCGCACCCGTCCGGTCCCGCGCCGTCCGCGCGGGCGCAGGCCGACGACGTCGCCTACGTGCTGTTCACCTCGGGCTCGACGGGGACGCCGAAGGGCGTGCCGATCCGTCACCGCAGCGTGGACGCCTACCTGCGGCACGTGATCCCCCGGTACGGGCTCGGGCCGGGGTGCAGGGTGTCGCAGACCTTCGACCTGACGTTCGACCTGTCGGTGTTCGACCTGTTCGCCACCTGGGGCAGCGGCGCGACGCTGGTCGTGCCGGGCCGCTACGACCTGCTCAAACCGGTCGCGTTCGTCTCCCGGGAGCGGCTGACCCACTGGTTCTCGGTGCCGTCGGTGGTGTCGGTGGCGATGCGGCTGCGCCGGCTGGCGCCGGGGTCGATGCCGTCGCTGCGGTGGAGCCTGTTCTGCGGGGAGCCGCTGACGCTGCGGCAGGCCGCGGCGTGGCAGGCTGCGGCGCCGGACAGCGTCCTGGAGAACGTGTACGGGCCGACGGAGCTGACGCTGAGCTGCACCGAGTACCGCCTGCCCGCCGACCCGGCCCGCTGGCCCGTGACGGCCAACGGGACGGTGCCGATCGGCCTGCCGTACCCGGGCGTGGAGCACCTGGTGATCGACGGCGACGGGCGGCCGGCCGAGGAGGGCGAGCTGTGCCTGCGCGGCGTGCAGCGCTTCCCCGGCTACACCGATCCGGCGGTGAACGCGGGCCGGTTCGCCGCGTTCGACGGGCGGGTCGCGACCGGCGCGGAGACGGGCGCGACGGCGGCGCCGGAGCTGTGGTACCGCACCGGGGACCGGGTGGCCTGGCGTGACGGGGTGCTGGTGCACCTGGGCCGGCTGGACCAGCAGGTGAAGATCTCCGGCCACCGGGTGGAGCTGGGCGAGGTGGAGTGCGCGCTGCGCGGGCAGCCGGGCGTGCAGGAGGCGGTCGTGCTGGCGCTGCCCGGCCCGGACGGCGAGCCGGAGCTGGCCGCCGCCTGCACCGGGCTCGACGGGGCGGCGCTGGATCCGGTGGCGCTGGTCAAGGGGGTCACGCAGGTGCTGCCCGGCTACATGGTGCCGCGCTCGGTCACGCCGGTGGCGGAGCTGCCGCTCAACGCCAACGGGAAGGTGGACCGCCGGGCCGTGGCGGCGGTCCTGCGCGGGTGACGGCTGCGGGACGGCCCCGCTCAGAAGGGCCTGGGACGGTCCGGGCGGGTCGTCATCAGCGTGGACAGCGCCAGCCACAGCGAGCCGACGGTCGCGAACGTGGACTCGTCCAGGAGCTCGTCGGGCAGCTCGACCGCGTAGCCGTTCTCGATGTCGACCATCAGCCGCACCACGCCCATCGAGTCGAGACCGAGCGCCGACAGCTCGTCGCGGGCGGTGAGCCCGGCCGACTCCGCGTACGGCAGATGCGCGCGCAGAATGCTCTGGAACCGGTCCGGAATTTCCAGCATCGCGTTACCCCCAATCCAGTGGTGAATATTCAGGCTGCCGAACGGCGGATCATCGGTCAACAATGGCGCTCCTGGCCGTTTCCCACGGCCGGAACCTGCCATTGAACAGCGGTTGTGCCGGCTGTCCTGAAAAGCCGATCCTCGAATGTGTCCGCCGACCGCCGGGGGTGGGAGAAAATGAAATCCGCGAGCCTGTGCTGGGGGCAGCGCTACATGTGGCTGCGGGTCCACCAGCTGCCGCCCGGCCACCAGCACGAGACGCACGTGGTGCTGCGGTTCGACCTGCCCGCGGGGCTGACGGTCGCGGCCTGCCGGGCGATGCTCACGTACCTGACGCGGCGGCACGAGATCCTGCGCACGACCTTCGGCCCGGGGCCGGAGCAGCGGGTGCGCCCGCCCGCGCCGTTGCCGGTCACGGTGGTGACCGCCGAGCGCGACGGCGGCGCCACGCCCGCCGAGGTGGTCGAGGAGCTCAGCACGCGGCCGTTCGACCTGGCCGGGGAGTGGCCGGTGCGGGCGTGCCTGATCACCTCCGGCGGGGCGCCGCGGCAGTGCGTGCTGGTGTTCAACCACCTGGCGGTCGACATGTGGACGCTCGGGGAGATCAAGCGGGAGCTGCGCACGCAGAGCGCGGGGGCCGTCGCCCGGCGCCCGGCCGCGCTGCCGCCGGTCCGCCACCAGCCCGCCGACCTGGCCCGGCACGAGGCGTCGGCGGACGCGGCCATCGTGGCGTCACGCGCGATGGCGTACTGGCAGGAGGAGGTCGGCGCGCTGCCGGCCGACCCGTTCGCGGCGCGCCGGACCGAGCGGGCCGACGGCCCTCCGGCCGGGCACGCGACGCTGATCTCGCCGCCGATGCTGGCGGCGTCGCGGCGGATCGCCGCCCGGCACGGCGTGTGGCCGTCGCTGGTGCACGTGGCCGCCTACACGGCGATGGCGGCCCTCTACACCGGGCGCGCCGACGTGGCGCACCTGGCGTTCGTCAGCAACCGTGAGTCGCACCCGTGCCCCGACGTGCTGACGTGCATGTTCTCGCCGATGCTGGTGCGGGTGAGCTGCGCGGGCGACCCCTCGTTCGGCGAGCTGCTGCGCCGGGTGGCCGCCGCGTACGGGCGGGCCGGGGAGCACGCGTACGTGCCCTACGACAAGGTCGTGGAGATGGTGTCGCGGGAGGGGTCGCGGCGCGGCGTCGCCGTACGGCTCGGCTCGGAGATCAACTTCATCAAGCAGCGCACCCGCGAGTACGGCGGCCGGCGCACCGCCTTCACCTGGAACCCGGTGCCGTGGGCGTGGGCGCACCACGGCGACGACACGTACCTGCGGGTGGACGAGTGGCGCGACGCGGTCGCCCTGTCGCTGCACGCCGCCTCGTCCGTCATGGACGCCGGCGACGTCGAGCGGTTCCTGCGCGGCATGGAGGCGCTGGTCCTCACCTGCGACGCCCGCGCGTCACAAGAGGGCGCGCCCGGTCCGACGCTCGGCGAGGCGGCCCGGATCGCCGGGTTCGCCCCGGCGGGCGCGCCGCCCGCCCCCGTCCCGCTGGAGACGTGGCACGGTCACGCCGGCCCCGCCGCCCGCGCCCTGGCCGACGCCGTGCGGGAGGCGCACGGCCTCGGCCCCCTCGATCTCTCCGACAGCTACACCCTCGCCGGAGGCCAGGTCCTGCGCATCCCGCAGGTGCTGGCCGAGCTCGCGCGGCGCGGCTGGGAGGGTCTGACCCTCAACCAGCTCGCCGGGCCCGCACCGCTGGGCGCGCTGGCCTCCCGGCTGGCCCAGGGGCGCCTTCACCAGAACCAGGCACACTCGGAGTGAGACCATGAACCACGCATCCACCGGCCAGGTGACCAGGTCACAGCGCCTGGTCGCCTCGGAGCGGGAGCTCCGCGACGCGATAGCACGCGAACTGCCCGGCGAGGACCTCGCCAACCTGGTCGTCATGGGCGGCCACTTCATGCTGTTCGAGGACGCGGCGTCGGGGCGGCTCGTCCCGGGCGTCATCGAGGAGCAGGCGGACGAGACGATGCGCCGCCGGATCGCCGGCCGCGTCGGCATCTTCCCCGGCTACACCTGGCAGCTGTCGGCCGGGCTGCTGCGCGACTACGCCGCCGCCGGCGTCGACACCCGGCTGCTGCTGCTCGTCAACGACTGGCAGTACGTGCCGTCGGCGGGCCGCCCGGCCTCCGAGCTGCGCGCGGAGTTCTTCGCCGGCTTCGCCGAGCTGCCCGGCTCGTACGAGAAGATCCTGCGCGAGGCCGGGCTGTCGGCCGAGGACGTGCTGCCGAGCAGGAAGCACCCGCTGGCGTTCCCGGAGACGTGGCTGAAGTACCGCTTCCAGAAGGCCGCCGACCGGCTGGTCAAGCAGGGCCGGCTGGAGAAGCGCTACCTCGACTCGGGGAACGGCGACAGCGAGGTGGCCTTCCTCGACGCCGACGGCAACTACCGCACGCTCATCAGCTGCGGCATCACCGGCTGCGCCGGCGAGATCACCGAGATGGTCTCCGAGGTGTACCGGGCGGGCTACCGGGCCATCCTGATCTTCGCGCCGGGCGAGTGCCTGATGCCCGTGCAGACGGGCGTGGACATCGCGCTCAACCTGTACGAGCTGCCGGGCATGCGGGTGGTGATCGCCGATCCTGGCGGCAGCGGCGAGATGTCCGCCGAGGAGATCTACGGCAAGCTCGTCACCGTCAGCACGTTCGGGAGCTGACGCCATGAAGGTCATCTATCTGGACGGCTGCGCGACGACGCGGGTGGACGACGAGGTCCTGGACGCGATGCTGCCGTTCCTGCGCGAGGAGTACGGCAACCCGTCGTCCCCGCACGTGCTGGGCAAGCGGGCCAGGCGGGCGGTGGACGAAGCGGCCGCGTCGGTGGCGGCGCTCCTGGGCGCCGACCCTGGCGACGTGGTGTTCACCTCGGGCGCGACCGAGAGCAACAACCTGGCGCTGCTCGGCGTGTTCGGCCACGACGACCGGGCGCCCGTCAACGGGCTGTTCTGCCCGACGGACCACAAGTCGTCGCTGGCGATCGGCCGGGCGCTGGCCGGGCGCGGCGTGGACGTGCGAATGATGCGGGTCGGCCCGGACGGCCGGATCGACCTGGAGCACCTGGCCGGGCGGCTCGACCTGCACTCGCGGGTGGCGACCGCCGCGTGGGTCAACAGCGAGATCGGCACCGTGCAGCCGGTGGCGGAGCTGGCCGCGCTCTGCCACGAGGCGGGCGCGCTGCTGCACGTGGACGCGGCGCAGGCGGCCGGGCGGATCCCGATGCGGGTGCGGGAGGCGGCGGCCGACACGCTGTCGATCTCCGGGCACAAGATCCGCGGCCCGAAGGGCGTCGGCGCGCTGTACGTGCGGCCGGAGATCCGGCACCGGCTGCGGCCGGTGATGTTCGGCGGCGGCCAGTACGAGCTGCGCAGCGGGACGATCCCGGCGCACCTGGTGGTGGGGCTGGGCAAGGCGTGCGAGCTGGCGCTGGCCCGGCTGGAGGCCGAGCGGGCGCGGGCCGCCGAGCTGCGCGCGACCGCGCTGGACATGCTGCAGGCGGGGCTGCCAGGCGTGCGGGTCAACGGCGACCCGCGCCACGGCGTGCCGCACGTGCTCAGCGTGGTGCTGCCCGGCGTGCGCGGGGAGAGCCTGGTGTCGAGCCTGTCGTCGGTGGCGCTGGCCACCGGGTCGGCGTGCAACTCAGGGTCGCAGGAGCCGTCGCACGTGCTGACGGCGATCGGCCTGGACGCGGAGGACGCCAACAGCACGGTCCGGATCTGCCTGGACGCCCGGATGCCGTTCGAGGATCTGGTGCTCGGGCTCGACCTGGTCGTGGAGCGGGCCCGCGACCTGGCCGGCGTGGTCGTCGCCACGGGCGCTCAGGCCCCCTTCAGCCCGTCTTGAGGAACTTCCTGGCCGCTTCCACCCCTGCCTGGAAGCGGCTGGTGGCGTCCAGGTCGCGCATGAGCGTGGCGATGTGGCGGCGGCAGCTGCGCACCGACATGCCGAGCTTCCTGGCCACCACCTCGTCGGTGTAGCCCTTGGCCATGAGGGCGGCGATGGACTGCTGGAGGTCGTCGGCGACGGTGCCGTAGCCGAACTCGACGCCCTCCAGCGGGGTCGCGCTCTCCCACAGGTGGTTGAACATGTCGAGGAAGAACCGGGCGATCCCCTGGTTGCGCACCCGGGCCAGTGACACGTCGCCGTCGCCGTCGCCGAACAGGGCGACGAGCGAGCGGTCGAAGACGATCGCCGAGCGGGGCACGTTGCTGACGGTGTAGACCTCGACCCCGGCGTCCGTGAGCCGCTTCATCGCCAGCCGGGTGGCCACGTCGGCGCGGCTGCGGTGCTGGCAGATGACGCGCACGGTCACGCCCCTGGCGACCAGCACGAGGTACATCTGCGACAGGTCGCCCGCCTCGCCGATCCCGGCCTGGAGCACGAGCAGCTCGTCCCGGCAGGCGTCACCGGCCGTCTTGAGGAAGCCGCGCACCTCCAGGTCGCCGACGAGGTAGTCCACGGTGCTGCGGGCGGCGTCGCCGCCGCCGAGGAAGCCGACGCCCTCGCGGATCTGGTCGATGAGCTCGCGCCGCCGGTAGATCTCCCGCTCGACGGAGGAGACCAGCGAGGCGACCGCGAGATCGGGGTCGACGGGCACGTACCGGCCGATGGTGGCGGCGTCGGCGCGCAGCAGCCGGTTCTCCACCAGGTGCTGGACGGCCTGGCTGACCAGGTGGACGTCGATGCCCAGGTCGGCGGCGGCCACGTCGACGGCCTCGATGGCTCCCTTGCGGGCCGCGTAGTGGTAGACGTCGGTCTCGTGCCCGCCGTCGGAGGCGGACCTGCCGGTGAACAGCGCTGTCATGGACATGGTCGTCACTCCTTCTCTCACGCCGGCGTGCGGCGGCTGAACAGGACAAGTGAGGCGGACAGCAGGAGGGCCGCCATCCCGGCGAGCACGCCGAGCTGCGGCAGCACCGCGCCGAGGCCGGTACCGGGCTCGGCGAGCCGCAGCAGCGCGTCCATGCCCCAGGCGTGCGGGAACAGGTGGCCGATCGCGTTGAGCACGTCCGGCGAGGACTCGCGCGGCCACAGGCAGCCGCCGAGCATCCCGAGGACGACGCCGAGCGGCGGGCCGATCGCGGGGGCCTGGTCGGGCGAGCTGAGCAGGGTGCCGGTGAGGATCGCGGCGCCGGTGGCGACGAGCGCGAACACGCCCACGACCGCCGCCACGCCGACCGGGTCGCCCCACGAGACGCCGAACAGCAGCGCGCTGACCACGACGATGAGCGCCGCCTGCGCGAGCGCGACGATCAGGCGGCTGACGGCCTCGCCGAGCAGCACCGACCTGCGGGTCACGGGCGCGGTGAGCGCCCGCTGCAGCATGCCGAGCCGGCGGCTCTCCACGAGCGCGGCGGCCACGGCCATCGAGTTGATGAACGTGAACAGCAGCAGGTTGGCCGGGGCGGTGTAGGCGAAGCCGCCCGGGTCGCCGCTGCCGGTTGCGGTGCCGGTCACGCCGACGCGCCCCGACTCGGCCTGCGCCCGGCGTACGTGGGCGGCGGCCTCCTCGGCGGTGGCGCCCGCGGCCCGGACGGCGCGGGTGGCCTCCAGGACGGCGGCGACCTTGGCGACCGCGCCGTCGACGGCGCCGCGGGCGGCCAGGCCGCTGCCGTTGGCCTGGGTCATGACGAGGTCGAGGCGGCCGGCGCCGGGCCCGATGATCAGCCCGGCGGCCAGCTCCCCCGACCGCACGGCCGAGCGTACGTCGTCCGTATCCGTCATGGCGCGCACGTCCAGGTCGGCGTGCGCGCGCAGCTCGGCGAGCAGGGCGGCGGTGACGGGGTCGGAGCCTTCGGCGACGACGCCGACGGGCAGCTTGCCGGAGCCGCCGCCACCGAACGCCATGCCGACGAACAGGATCGACACGAACGGCATGATCACCATGAAGAACAGGCCGGTGCGGTCGCGGGCGTGCCTGCGCAGGTTGGCGGCCACGAGCGCGGCCACCGGCCTGGGCCGGTGCGGTGCCTGCGGGGGCGTCACAGCAGCATCCCCTTCCTGAGGCCGAGGACGGCCAGGCCGCCCGCGCCGAGCGCGATCGCCAGCAGGACGGCGACGGGGCCCGCGACGGCGGCCACGCCCGCGCCGGACCCGGCGAGCTCGGCCAGCGCCGTGGCGGTCCAGCCGTTGGGGGTGAGCAGCGCCGCCGTCTGCAGCGGGCCGGGCAGGCTGTGCAGGGGTACGAGGCTGCCGCCGAGGAACGCCGCCACGAACGAGATCACCATGATCACCCCGTCGGCCTGGGCGTCGGTCCTGACCCGGGCGGCGACCAGCATGGTGATCGCGGCGGCGGCGAGCACGTGCGCGGTCAGCACGGTCAGCACGGCGAGCGGGTCGCCCCAGGAGGAGCCGAAGATGAGCGTGCCGGACGCCCAGGTGGCGCAGACGCTGACCATCGCCAGCCCGAACCCGACGACGGCCTTCCCGGCGACCGGCACCCAGGCGGCGAGCGGCCCGGCGCGCATCCGGTCGAGGGTGCCGAGCTTGCGCTCGGTGAGCAGGCTGCGGAAGGACGCGCCGACGACGAAGAAGGCGAACAGCGCCGCCATGCCGGAGCCGTAGTAGACGGCCAGGTCCACCTTGCCGCCGGCCAGCGGGTCGCCGGTGAGCGCGAGCGCGGGACCGGCGGCGCCGTTGCGCTCGACCAGCTCCTTGACCTCGTCGCCGGGCACCCCGGCGAGCAGCGCGGCCCGCACGGCCAGCGTCCTGGCGTCCACGACGGCGGAGATGCGGTCCACGACCGCGCCCGCGACCACGCCGGCCAGCGGCGATCCGGCCGAGGTGAGAACGGTGACGTCGCCGCCCTCCCCCGCGCCGACGCGGGCGCTGAACCCGGCGGGGAAGACGATGGCCGCGCCGATCTCGCCGGCGTCGAGCGCCCGCCGCGCCTCCCCGCCGTCCGGCAGGTCGCGCAGCGTCACGCTGCCCTTCAGCTCCTCGGCGCCCGCCACCTCGCGGCGCACGCTCGCCGGGAACTCGCCGCCGTCCAGGTCGACCAGGCCGATGGTGGCGCGCAGCGGCGGGTCGTCACCGCCGAGCGCCAGCCCGAACAGCGTGGCCAGCGTGACGGGGACGATCAGCGCGATGACGATCGCGGTGCCGTCGCGCAGCCTGGTGCGCAGCTCGTGCGCGCTCACCGTGAGCAGGGCCCGCCCCATGTCAGTCCCGCAAGGTGGTGCCGGTGAGGTGCAGGAACGTGGCTTCCAGGTCGGGCTCGACGACTTGGGCGGCGGTCACGGTGGCATGTCCCTCCACGGCGGTGATGAGCGACGGCAGCAGGTAGCGCCCGCCGTCGGCGAGCAGCCGCACGGACGACTCCCCGGTTCTGGCGGCCTCGCTCACGCCCTCGACGGCCCGCAGCTTCCCGAACGCGGCGGCGACGTCGCCGTCCAGCACCAGCTCCACGGTGTCCGCGCCGCCGACGAGGGAGACCAGCTCGCGGCGGGTGCCGTCGGCGACGATGCGGCCGTGGTCGATGATCGCCACCCGGTCGCAGACGCGCTCGACCTCCTCCATGTAGTGGGAGGTGTACAGCAGCGCCATGCCGTCGGCGACGAGGCGTTCGAGGCCGTCGAGGATGGCCTTGCGGCTCTGCGGGTCGACGCCGACGGTCGGCTCGTCCAGGATGAGCACCTGGGGGCGGTGCAGCAGGGCGGCGCCGATGTTGACGCGCCGCTTCATGCCGCCGGAGTAGGCGCCGAGCTTGCCGTCGGCCCGGTCGGCCAGGCCGATCAGGTCGAGCACCTCGTCGACGCGGGCGGCCAGGCCACGCCGGGGCAGGCCGAACAGGCGGCCGAAGAAGCGCAGGTTCTCCCGCCCGGTCAGCTCCGGGTAGAGGGCGATCTCCTGCGGGACGTAGCCGATCCGCGCCTTGGCGCGCAGCGGCTCGCGGGCCAGGTCGACGCCGCCGACCAGCACCTCGCCGGCGTCGGGGCGGAGCAGGCCGACGAGCATGGAGATCGTGGTGGTCTTGCCGGCTCCGTTCGGGCCGAGCAGCCCGTACGCCTGCCCGGGGGTGATGGACAGGCCCACGTCGTCCACGGCGACCAGGTCGCCGTAGCGTTTGCCGAGGCCCCGGCAGGCGAGTGCGGCCGTCATCGCCGCCACCCGGGCGCGTCCTGCGGGTCGCCCTTGCCCGCCGTGTTGCCCGCGTACACCTGCCGGGCGGGGTCGGCGCCGAGCTGGTAGTCCAGCGGGCTGTTGCCGGTGACCCGGTTCCACAGCAGGTGGCAGTCGTCGACGTCGTCGCCGCCGAAGTCCTTGGACGAGCCCAGGACGAGCCCGGCGCCCATCACCGACTCGCCGCTGGGGTGGTTGTCGTGGATGCGGTTGTCGACGACGGTGACGCGGTGCGCGCCGATCAGGGCGAGGCCGACGCCGGAGATCGGCGGCCCGGCCGCGCCCAGCCCGTCCGGCTCGGCGCCTGCGGCGAGCACGTTGCCGTACAGGTCGTTGCCGGAGACGAGGCAGTCGCGCACGCCGCCTTCGGGCTCGCCCTCGTACACCTGGTTGAGCAGCAGGATGCCGATCGCGTTGCCGTGGCAGGAGTTGCCCGTCACGCGCGCCTGCGAGGAGTTGTCGACGAAGACGCCGAAGGCGTTGCCGGTGCACTCGTTGCCGGTGATCTCCGCGTCGGAGCGGGGGCAGAAGCTGAGCGCGACGCCGCCGTACTGGCTGCCGGAGGCGTGGCAGCGCACCACCCGGCAGCCGGTGGACTCGCGCAGGTAGACGCCCCAGACGGCGTTGCCGCGCAGCTCGGCGTCGCGCACGCTCACCCCGGCGACGGTGTGGGCGTAGACGCCCGCGCCGGAGAAGCCGCGCACGCTCAGCGCCTCGACGCGCACGCCGCCGGCGGACTCGCCGTACACGGTGACGCCGCTGACCACGTCCTCGGCGGCGTCGTGCAGCCGGGGGACGCCGGCCGGGCCGCCGCCGGGCTCCAGCACCGTGCGCCCGGCCCCGGCTCCGGTCAGCGTCACGCCGGGGTGCCTGATCCAGACGCTCTCCCGGTACGTGCCCTCCTCCAGGACGACGCGGGCGCCGGGGCCCGCCTCGTCGAGGGCGCGCTGGATCGGCTCGCCGGGGCGGACCGTTCTCGTCACGGACATGCGTTCCCCTTCTCGGCCAGGTAGACGATCGCCAGCGACACGAACACGCCGCCGCCCTCGCCCCACCGGGCGGCGGCGGCCACGGTCCGGGACCGGGGCGCGCCGCCCGGGGGAGCTGCTCCCGGCGGCGGTCACGGGGGCCTTCTCGGGGGCGTTCTCCGGAGCTGCCAGCCGGAGCAGGGCCGCGCGGGCGCTGGCGCCGCGCACCCGGTACGCCGCCCCGCCCGTCAGGGGGAGCCCGGTGGAGTCGGCCAGCTCGCAGGCCGCCTCGTCCAGCAGCGGGCGCGCCCACGCGGCCGGCGGCTCCTTCACGGCCTCGAAGTCGTGCCAGGTGAAGCCGGGCGGCCGGCCGCCGACGGCCTTGATCAGGCTCTCCTTGACCGAGACGGCGACCGGGCCCGCTCCCAGGCTCCGCTCGGCGGCGGTGGCGACGTGCCGGGCCAGCAGGTGCCCGCCCCGGCCGACGGCCGCGGCCAGCCGGTCGGCCTCCACGATGTCCACGCCCAGCAGGACGGCCGGCGCGCTCACGCGAGCGTCCCCGCGCCGGTCCCCGCGACGAAGGACGTCAGGGCCGCCGTGTACTCCTCGGCCCGCTCCACCATCGGGATGTGGCCGCTGTCCTCGACGAGCAGCAGCTCGTGCCCGTCGCGCCCGGCCAGCGCCTCCGCCCACGGCGCCACGGGCGTCATCCTGTCGTGCCGCCCCCACACGTACAGGGCCGGGCAGGTCACCTTGTCCAGCGCGGGCGGCACCCGGTAGGCGCGGGTGGCCTTGAGGCTGCGCGCCATCGACACCATCGACTCGGGGCGGGCCAGCAGCTCGCCCGCCTCCGCCATGCGCTCGGCGGAGAAGTGGCAGCCCTCGTGGAACAGGGCGGCGACCATGCGGCGGCCGAAGTCCTCACCGGTCGGCCGGATGCTGCCGCGCCGGTCGAAGCTCAGGCCGACGTCGGGGTCGGCGGACAGGCCGGGGGCGCCGCTCACCACGATGCCGCGCACCCGGTCGGGGCGGCGGCCCGCCAGGTCGATCGCGACCAGGCCGCCGAGTGAGTTGGCGCAGACGACGACCTGGCCGTCCGCCCCGGCGGCGTCGCAGGCGTCGAGCAGCGCGTCGCCGAGCCGTTCGATGGAGCCGGCCAGCCGCCGGTCCAGGCCGCAGATCGGCTCGTTCGTGCGCAGCACCGGCACGCCGGCCCGCTCCAGGCTGCGGTAGGGGTGGTCCCAGATCCAGCCGCCGGCGAACAGCGCGGACATGAACACCACGGCGGTGTCCGCGTCGCCGAGCCGGTGCTCGGTGGTGAATTCCCTCATCGTGGCTCCAGTCACAGCGTCGGGGCGTCGTCGGGGATCCAGCCGCACCCGCAGGCCGTGCCCGAGGCGACGACCTGCTCGCACGTCGGGCAGCGGGCGTAGTCCCGCGCGGAGGCGGGATACCAGACGCTGGTGTGGACGCGGGTGCACAGACCGCTCCTGAAGAAGCGGCGCATGGCCCGCTGGTGCGGCCGGGCGTGCACGGCGCGCATCGACTCGGGCCGGTCGAAGGCGCTCAGCGTGAACTTGCGCCCGCCGACGTCGAACGTGGTCACGCCGAGGAAGCCGCGCGTGGCGCGCAGCGACTTGACGATCTCGACGCTGAGCAGGTCCACGTCGGCGGCCTCGGCGTCGTCGCGGATCTCCAGCCAGGTCAGGACGAGCGCGCCGGGCCGCTCGGTGCGGCCGGTGGCGGCCCTGGCGCTCACGCCGAACTCGCGGGTCCCGTCGGAGCCGGGCGTGAAGCGGGCCGTGTGGCCGAGCGCCGCGGCGAGGGCGAGCCGGTCGAACGTGCGCCGCACGTGCGGGCCGTCCGCGCCGGCGGTGACCAGGTCGACGCCGTCGACGGCGACGGCGCCGCCGGTCGCGGGCATGCCCAGGTACGGCTCGCGGTGGTCGGCGGTCAGCCGCCACGACACGGCGGCGGCGCTCTCGTCGCCGGTGACGCGCTCCACGTCGAAGCGGGCGTTCCTGAAGCGGGACAGCGTGGCGGCGGCGTGCGCGGCCAGCGCCTCCCCGGCCAGCGGGGCCCCGGTGTCGGGGTCGGCGTAGGTGGCGGCGGTGGCCGCGACGGCCTCGGCGTCGCCGGACCCCCACGCCTCCAGATGCGCCTCGGCGAGCTTCCTGGCGTCCATCAGCGGCCCCCGCCCTCGATCAGCCGGGTCGTCCGCATGGCCCGGGACCCGTCCTCGGGGAGGCGGGGGGTGCGGACGGCCAGGGCCAGGGCGCGCAGGTCGGTGTGGCTGACCGACACCCGGATCCACCCGGGCACGGACGCGGCCAGCGCCGGCAGGTCGCCGAGCAGGCGCACCGACGGCGGATGCCCGTCGCGGCAGGCCGCGCCCGCGGCGCAGGCCGGGGTCGGCAGCGGCAGGATCTCCACCTGGCCCAGCCGCTCGGCGTCCGCCGGCAGCCCGAGCAGGCGCAGCACCGCCCGCTTGGCGGCCAGCCGGCCCGCCCAGCGCTGCAGCGTCCGCCCGCCCGACCTGACGCGTTCGGCACGGGTGAAGACGACCTCCAGCGGCATGCCGGCGACCAGGTCGCGCGGGCCGCCGAGCCCGGCGTGGCCGACGATCGCGCTGCCCCACCGCCTCACGCCGCCACCCCCTTGGCCAGGCGTCGCGGCGTGGCCGGGTCGGCCATGCTCAGGCAGCGCACCCCGGCGCGGCGGGCCAGCCCGGCGAGCACCTTGCTGTCGCCCACCTCGACGAGGGACGGCGCGAGCGGCGCGACCGCCGCCATCGTGGCGGTCCAGCGGACCCGGCCCGTGAGCTGGGCGACCAGGGCGCGGCGCAGGACGTCCACGTCGGTGGTGGGCTCGCCGGTGACGTTCGGGACGACGGGGAGGCGCGGCTGCCGCAGCGGCGCCCCGGCCACCGCCGCCGCCCACGCGGCCTCGGCCCCGGCCATCAGCGGCGAGTGGAAGGCGTCCCCCACCTTCAGCGGCACGATCTTGACGTCGGGGGCGAGCCCGGCCAGCCGGTCCAGGCCGGGCGGCGCACCCGACACCACCACGTGGCCGGGCGCGTTCTCCAGCGCCACGACGACCGGCTCCCCCGGCTCCGACGCGGCCCCGGCCAGCTCCTCGACCCGCTCCACCGGCAGGCCCATCACCGCCCGCATCCCGCCCGACGCGGCCACCCCGGCCATCAGCCAGGCCCGCAGCTCCACCAGCCGCACGGTCGCGGCCAGGTCCAGGACGCCCGCCGCGTGCAGCGCGCTCAGCTCGCCCACGCTGTGCCCAGCCACGACGGCGGGCTCGTACCCCTCCTCGTCCAGCACGGCCAGCGCCGCCAGATTGCACGCCGTCACCGCGATCTGGGCGTGCTCGGTGGCGACCAGCCGGTCCAGCGGCCCCCGCGCGCACAGCGGCGAGATCGGCCGCGCCAGCAGCGCGTCGACCTCGTCGAGCCGCCGCCGGGCCGCCGGGGCGCGGCGCAGCCAGGCGCCCATGCCGACGCGGACCGTCCCCTGCCCGGGGAAGAGATAGCCGAGCATGTGCCGTCCCCTCTAGAGCCGGCGCCGGGGGCGCCGCTCCTCGTGCGCGGGCCGCTCGGTGCCGAGGAAACCGAGCAGCAGCTTGCTGACCTCGTCGGGGGCGTCCAGGGGCAGCCAGTGACCGGCGTCCTCGATCCGCTCGTAGCGCCAGGGGCCCTTCACGTACTTGCCGGAGGCGGTCATGCCCTCCTCCAGCAGCGCCTTGTCACCCGCGCCCCAGATGCCGAGCGTCGGCGCGTACACGGGCGGGAACGGGCGGGCCGGGCGCAGCTCGGCCTCCGGCGAGCGGTTGGCCCGGTACCAGTTGAGCCCGGCGGTGAGCGCGCCCGGCCGGGCCAGGTCGCGCAGGTAGCGGTCGTAGTCGCCGTCGCGGCCCATGATCTCCTTGAACAGCCGCCAGCCGTTGCGCCGCAGCAGCTCCTCGCTCACGCCGGGGAACTGGTAGAAGAGCATGTACCAGGAGGCCGCCCGCTGCTCCAGCGACGGCGTGGCGAAGACGCCCGGGTGCCCGACCGACAGGACCACCAGGTGGTCGAGCCTGCGCGGCATGAGGAAGGCGTACATCCACGCGATCGCCGCGCCCCAGTCGTGGCCGACCAGGTGCGGGCGCTTGATCCCGAGCTTGAGCGTGAGCGCCACGACGTCGTTGACGATCGTCTGCATGCCGTACGCCTCGGCCTCCTGCGGCTTGCTGGAGTCGCCGAACCCGCGCAGGTCCGGCGCGATCACCCGGAAGCCGCCATCGACCAGCGCCGGGATCTGGTGCCGCCACAGGTAGGAGGAGTCGGGGAAGCCGTGCAGGAGGATGACGGGGTCGCCCTCCCCCTCGTCGATGTAGGCGAGCTCGATGTCGTTGACGCTTACGGTCTTCTTCTCGGTCATGCGGTCTCCCTGAACAGGCGCTCAGCGAAGAACTCGCTGAAGCCGAACTCCGGTACGTCCTCGGGCGCGACCATGTTGAGCAGCCCGGTCACCTGGGCGGCGAAGTTGCGCGCCATCAGCCTGCGGACCCGCCGCCTGCGCTCCACCGCGGCCGGCCCGAACTCCACGTGCAGCCTGCTGATGATGGACGCGCCGAAGTCCAGCCGCTCCAGCCGCGAGCCCCGCTCCTTCACGTACGGCTCGAACGCCGCCGGGGACCAGTCGGAGGAGGCCAGCAGGATGTCGCACACGGTACGGGCGTCCCGCATGGCGCACGACAGGCCGGTGCCGAGCACCGTGTCGGCGTTGCCCGCCTCGTCGCCGATGAGCACGACGCCCTCGGTCAGCGGCGGCCCCTCCGGCACGCTCGACACCGACGGCCACACCGACAGCGGGCCCGCGGGCCTGGCCCCGGTCACCGCCCTGCCGCGGTCGGGCAGGCACTTCAGCGCGTACGCGGCCAGGAACCGCTCCACGCCGCCCGGGCCCCGGTAGCGGTGCTTGTTGGCCACGGGGAAGTTCAGATAGAGGCGGGCCCGGCCGTAGCCCTGCGGGAACACCATGAACATGACGTCGCCCTCGGTGCCCATCGCCTGCACGTCCGGCGGCCAGCCGTCCATGCCCTCGACCATCATGCCGCCGCCCCAGTGGTGCATGGAGTTGCGCATGGTGACGCCGATCTGGCGGCCCACGGTGCAGCCGCGTCCCGTCGCGCCGAGCACGAGGCGGGGGCGCAGCTCGTGCTCGCCCTCCTCCGTCCGGTAGGTGACGACGGGCCGCTCGCCGGCGACGACGCGGATCCTCGCCGCGTCCATCACCAGCCGGGCGCCGCCCGCCACCGCCTGCTCGGCCATCAGCGCGCACACCGCGTGATGCGGGAACGACATCGGGCCGCCGACACCCGGGATGAACCGGGTCATGTCCACCGCCTCGACCTCGTCCTCGGTGACGGCCTCGTCCCAGGTCATCCACTCGCGGATCTCCCAGGCGCCACCGGCCGAGAAGCAGTCGTCCACGCCGAGGCGCTGCGCCTCCACGATCCCCCACGGCGCCAGCCACTCGCCGCGTACGAGATCGTGGTAGGTCGCCTGCTTCTCCAGCAGCACCACCGACAACCCGCCGGCGGTCAGCTTGCAGGCGGCGGAGGCGCCGGCGATGCCCCCGCCGACGATGACGACGTCGGGCTGCTCGGGTCGGGTCACTGCCCCCACCTCTCCCAATAGGTGCGTTCACCGGCGCTGTAGCGGGCCGCCGGGCGGAAGCCGTCACCCAGCGTGTAGGCGACGGGGATCATGCACACCTGCGTGACCCCGGACGGGATGCCGAGCAGCCGCCCGGTCTCCCGCTCGTGCGGCACGTGCAGGCAGGTGATCGTGCTGCCGAGGCCCCGGCTGCGCAGGGCGAGCTGGAAGGACCAGATCGCGGGGAAGATCGAGCCGTAGAAGATGCTGGCCCGCGTCTCGCCGTGCTGCACCAGGTGGCCGGGGTCCTCGGCGACCTTGCTCGCCATGCGCTCCCGCCAGCGGGCGTTGATCTCGGCGATGTCCGGCGGCCGGCCCAGCACGCACGGGATCACCAGCACGGGCACCGCCGCGATCGTCTCCGTCAGCGCCCGCGCCGAGTCGAAGTTGCGCCGGGCCTGCGCGTCGTTGCGCCGCCGGCCCGCGTTGGTCCACATGTCGTTGCGGTGGAACGTCCACGACGAGCGGATCATCTCGGCGAGCTTCTCCTTGACGCCCGCCTCGGTGATCACCAGCCAGCGCCAGTTCTGGTGGTTGTTCGCGGTCGGCGCCTGGACCGCCACCTCCAGCGCCTCCCGCACGATCTCGCGCGGCACGGGCCGGTCCAGGTCCAGCCGCCGGCGCACCGACCTGGTCGTGGTCAGCAGCCTGTCCGTCTCGGCCACGTCGAACGGCCTCTCGCTCACACCGCCTCCAGCAGTACGGCCCCGCGCACGGAGTCGTGCGCCGCCGTCAGCGCCACCGCCCGCTCCACCGCCCCGGCCAGCTCCGGCCCCGCGACATACGGCCCGCCGGCCGCCTCACCGCCAGAGGACCCGGCAACCTCCGGACCGGAGGCTCCGGCCAGGGCGGGGGTGATGCCGTCGCGGACGGCGAGGGCCGCCAGGGCGATGTTCATGGCGCCGGTCGCCGACTGGCAGTCGCCGATCAGGGCCGCCGAGGCGGTGAGGAGCGCGTCCGGCATGCGTGCCCGGACCGCCGCCGCCTCCTCGGCGTCGCGCGGCAGCCCGGTGGCGGCGCCGACGACCAGGCCGGGCGCCGCACCGGGCAGTTCCAGGCTGCGCGCCACCGGCTCGGCCCCTTCGCCCGCCACGTGCCGCGTCCCGGCCACCCGCGCGTACGGCCTGCCGCCACGCTGGGCGCAGTGCTCGGCGGACTCCACCACGAACGCCACCGCCCCCGACCCGGCTCCCTGAGCCACAGGCCCGGAAGCCCCCTCACCGCCCGCGACCCCGGGTACGCCCCCCTCGGCACCGGAAGCCGAGGTCGGGAGCCCGTACGGAAAGCCCGAATGCGCGGACGGAGCGGAGGCGGCGGACGCGGAGCCCGCGCCCTCCGGGGTGGCGGTGGCCTGGGGGGCGGGGGTTTCGTCGGCGGCCACCACCAGGACGACGTCGGCCTTGCCCGCGGCGATCATCTCCAGGGCGCAGTCGAGGGCGATGGACGCCGACGCCGCGCCGTTGCAGATGGTCGTGGTGGGCCCGCGCAGCCCGAGCGTCTGGCAGACGGCGCCGCCGGTGGCGTTCAGGACGACGTTGGAGAAGCTGAGCACGGCGGGCTTGTTGGGGTTGAGCGCGATGCTGTCGTCGAACCCGCCGGTGCTCTCGGCGGACCCGGCGCCGGTGGCGAAGACCAGCGCGACGTCGTCGAGCGCCCGGCGGGGCAGTTTGAGCCCGGCGTCCTCCCAGGCGAGCCGGGAGGCGGCGATGGCCAGGCGGGACAGCCGGTTCATGTGCCGCCACAGCGACCGGGGCGCGAACGTGCGGCCTTCCAGGGAGGGGGCGCGCCCGTCGGCGCGGCGGCCGGCGGTGATGGCGGCGGCGGTCTCGGCGATGCCGGTGCCCGCGCCGGTGACCGGTCCGAGCCCGGTGATGACGGCGTCGCGGCGGGCCGGCGGGTCGTGCGGGCGGGGTTGGCCGGACGGGCCGGGCCCGGCGCCGGTGCGGGGCCGGGTCAGCACGAGGGAGACGTTGTTGCCGCCGAAGGCGTAGTTGTTGGAGACGACGGTGTCGATGGTCATCGGGCGGGCGTCGTTGGGCACGTAGTCGAGGTCGGCGCGGGAGTCGTCGTCGAAGCCGATCGTGGGGGGCGCGACGCCGTGCCGCAGGGCGAGGACGGAGGCGACGGCCTCGACGGCTCCGGCGGCGCCGAGGGTGTGGCCGACGAACGACTTGATGCTGCTGGTGGGCACCTGGGGGGCGCGTTCGCCGAAGACCAGGCGCATGACCTTGGCCTCCATGGCGTCGTTGGCCGGGGTGCCGGTGCCGTGGCCGCTGACGTAGTGGACGTCGGCGGGGGTGAGCCCGGCGTCGGCGAGCGCGCGGCGGACGGCGCCGGCGCCGCCTCGGCCGGTGGGGTCGGGGGCGGTGGCGTGGTAGGCGTCGGCGGACAGCCCGTAGCCGGCGACTTCGGCGAGCGGGGTGGCACCGCGGGCGAGTGCCAGGTCGAGCGGCTCCAGCAGCAGGAACGCGGCGCCTTCGCCCAGGTTGAGCCCGTCGGAGTGGCTGTAGGGGCGGCAGGGCCCGGTGCTGAGCGCCTGGAGCCCGGCGAAGCCCGCGTACGTGCCGAACAGGAGCGGGTCGACCCCGCCGGCGAGGACGGCGTCGGCCTCGCCGGTGAGGATCTTGTCGCGGGCCAGGCCGACGGCGTTGCCTCCGGCGGCGCACGCGGTGGAGACCAGGACGCGCGGGCCGCCGAGGCCGAGCCGCCGGGCGACCACGTCGGCGGTGTGGTGCATCGGCTGGTAGCGCCCCTGCGGCCCGGGGGTCGCCTGGCACTTGCCGAGGATGATCCCGAACCGCCCGGGATCGGGCCCCGCCGGGCCCGGCCCGCCGACGCCGGAGCCGAAGCCAGGGCCGGCGCTCGGGCCGGGGTCGGGGAGGGGCAGGCCGGCCTGTTCGATCGCCTGGCGGGCGGCGACCAGGGCGAGCCTGGCGGTACGGTCGCCGGCTTCGACGCCGGCGGGGAGCTGGGTGTCGATCCAGGCGTCGGGCACCTGCCCGGCGTGCCTGGCGGCGAACACGGCGTACGCCGGGTCCTCGATGGGGGCGAGCCCGCCCCTGGCCGTGGTGAGCCGCGTCCAGAACTCCGCGGGGTCCCTGCCGGCCGCGCAGATGATGCCCAGACCGGTGACCACGACGGGCCGCAGCGCCATGCTCTGCCTCCTTCTCAGCGTGACCGGCCGATCAGATGATCGGGATGCTCCAGCTCTTGGGCACGATGTACGGGCTGGTCAGCGTGGTGACGCCGAGGCCGCCGACGGTCAGGTCCAGTCCGGCCGCCGCGAGCTCGGGGTCGACGCGGGCCAGGCCGAGGGTGGCGCCGAGGCCGGTGCTGTGGACGGCGTGGACGACCTCGCCGACGTCCTGGCCGCCGGCGAGCACCCGGGTGCCGGGCGCGGGGACGCCTTCGCAGCCAGTGAAGCCGACCGTGCGCCGCCCGTCCCCGCTCTCGAACGCCTCGAGCACGGCGTCGCGTCCGACGAAGTCGTCCTTGGTGATGTCGACCAGCCAGTTGGCGCCGATCTCGATCACGGTGGCGCCGGGGGTGGCCTCGTGGCGCGGGATCGGCTGGCGCACCTCCAGCATGGCCAGTTCCAGCGCCTCCTGCCCGGCGGCCTGGGCGTGCTCCAGCGCTCCGGCCCACAGGCGGGACGCGGCCTCGCGCGGGACGATCATCTGGTAGCCGTACTCGCCGGTGTAGCCGGTCCTGGCGAAGACGATGTCCACGTCCTCCCAGGTGGCGTCCACGACCGATTCGAACGGCAGGGAGGCCAGCTCGCCGTCGATGAGCCGGCCGACGACGCCCCAGGCGTAGGGCCCTTCGAGGCCGATGACGGTCAGCTCGGCGGAGCGGTCGGTGATCTCGGCGCCGTCGACGGCGTGGGCGTTCAGGTGGTCCAGGAGCTTGGAGCCGGCGCCGCAGGAGCTCTCCAGGAGCAGGCCGTCCTCCCTGCCGAAGGCGATGACCTGGTCGACGACCTGGCCGGAGTCGTCGAGGACGAGGCTCATCATGCAGCGGTCGGAGGTCAGGTACTCCACGTCGCGGGCGAGGATCCGCTGGGCGAAGTCCACGGCGGCGGGGCCGGTGATCTCGATGAGGCGGTGCCCGCCGAGGTCGAGCACGGCCGCCCGTTCGCGCAGCACCTGGTACTCCCCCGCGAGGGTGGAGAAGCGCAGCGGTACGGTGACGTCGCCCACCTGGCCGTAGACGGTGTCCTCCGGATGCCGGGTCGCGAGGACGCTTGCCATGTTCACACCTTTCGCACGGAACGTTGGTTCGCCGGGTCGGCGATGGTGAGGTTTCCTTCGGCGGCGATCTGGCCGTCGACGCGGGCCGAGACCCGGTATTCGGCGAACCCGCCGCCGCCCCCGGTGCGCTCGGCGGTGAGCACGAGCTGGTCGCCGGGCACGACGGGGCGGCGGAAGCGCATCGCCCTGACGCCCGCCAGGTAGCTGATCTCGCTGGCGCCGGCCAGGGCGAAGACGACGCCGGCGAGCTGGGCCATGGCTTCGACCATGACGACGCCAGGCAGGACGGCCTCGCCGGGGAAGTGTCCCTGGAACCACAGCTCGGTGCCGGTGACGTTCTTGGTGGCGGTGCCCTTGACGCCGGGGACGACCTTGCCGACGCGGTCGAGGAGCAGCATCGGCCAGCGGTGCGGCAGGACGGCGCGGATCTGGTCGTGGTTCAGCCCGGAGACGGGCGGCGCCTGTTCGGCGACCGTCATGCCGTGGCCCGCAGGCTGGGGTCGACCTCGTCGGCGAGGCGGGACACCGAGCCGAACACGGCCATGTCGCTGTCGTAGAGCGCGACGCCGAACTCGGCCTCGATGGCGACGTACAGTTCGAGCACGTCGAGGCTGTCGAGTTCGAGGCCGCGGCCGAACAGGGGCTGGTCGTCGGTGATCCAGCCGGGTTCGATCTCCAGGTCGAGCCGCGAGACGATCATCTTCTTGATCTGGCTGCAGGTCTGCTGCCGCTGCGCGGCCCTGGCCCGCAGTTCGTCGATGGTCATGGGTTCTCCTTGTGCGCCGGGCTGCTGCTGGTCGGGGCGGGTCACTGCAGGCCGCCGCCGTGCGCGACGACCACTGAGCCGGACATGTACGAGGCCTTGTCCGAGGCGAGGAAGCTGACGATGGCGGCGATCTCCTCGGGGCGGCCCATGCGGCCCAGGCGGATGCGCGACTCGTACCGCTTCTTGATGTCGGCGGGCACCTTGCGGGTCATGTCGGTGGAGACGAAGCCGGGGGCGACGACGTTGGCGCGGACCCCGTGCGGGGCGGCCTCGTTGGACAGCGCGTGGGTGAAGGCGATGATCGCGCCTTTGGACGCCACGTAGTTGGTCTGGCCGGGGAAGCCGCCGTCGAGGCCGCTGGAGGAGGAGATCGTCACGATCGACCCGCTCCGCTGGTGCTGCATGATCTTGAGCGCTTCGCGGCAGGCGAGGAAGGTGCCGACGAGGTTGGTGTCCACGGGGGTGCGGAACTGCTCCAGGCTCATCGCGATGAGGTAGCGGTCCAGGGTCACTCCGGCGCTGGTCACGAGCACGTCGAGGCGGCCGTGTTCGGCGCGGACGTCGCGGAAGAGGCGCTTGACCTCGTCCTCGTCGGTGACGTCGGCGCGTACGGCGGCGGCGCTGCCGCCTTCCGCCGTGATCAGGCCGGCGACCTCCTTGGCGTCGTGCTCGGAGCGGGCGTAGTTCACGACGACGTGGGCGCCCTCGCGGGCCAGGTCGAGGGCGACGGCCCGGCCGATGCCGCGCGACCCGCCCGTCACCACGGCCACGGATCCTGGGGCAAAGAGCATCATCTCTCCAGGAATTCGATAATCACCGGATCGATCAACTGGATCTTCTCCCCATAAGCTACTAAGCCCCGATATCACCCCTGTATCACGCAGATATCTGCGCATTGACCTGAATAATCGCGATATATGACTCTGGGGCCATGAATGAGCTCAATGCGGAAGTTCTGGTCGTCGGTGGCGGGCCCGTCGGGCTGTGCGCCGCCATTGAGCTCGCCCGCCACGGAATATCAGTGCTCCTGGTGGAAAGGCACGCGGGCACGGCGATTTTCCCCAAGGCCCGCCTGATCACCACCAGGACGATGGAGCTGCTGCGCTCCTGGGGCCTCCAGGAGGAGGTCGAGCGCGCCGGCATGCCCCGCGAGGAGTACCTGGCGGTGGGCGTCGGCAGCTCCCTGACCGCGCCCGACTTCGTCCGCTCGGCCGCCGAGCTGGACCGCGACGCCCCGCAGAGCCCCACGTACACGTTCCTGTGCTCGCAGGACCGGCTGGAGGTGATCCTGCGCCGCCACGCCGAGTCGCTGCCCGGCGCCGACATCCGGTTCGGCGTCACCATGACCGGCCTGCGGCCCGGCCCCGGCGGCGTGACGGCGGGCCTGCGCGACGAGAGCGGCCGCGAGACGTCCGTGACCTGCCGGTACGTGGTCGCCGCCGACGGCAGCCGCAGCGGCGTGCGTGACGCGCTCGGCATCGCCGTCGAGGGCCCCCCGCCGCTCGGGCACATGATCAGCATCATGTTCGAGGCCGACCTGGGCTTCCTGCCGCCCGACCGGCGGGCCGCGCTGTCGTTCCTGCGCGATCCGCCGTGCGCCGTGGAGGCCGTGGACCACGAACGGCGCTGGATGGTGCAGACCGGCTACGAGCCCGAGCTGGGCGGCAGCCCGGCGGACTTCACCGAGGAGGTGTGCCTGGCGGCGGTGCGCGCGGCCGTCGGCGTCCCGGACCTGCCGGTCACGCTGCTCGGCGTGATGCCGTGGCTGCAGCAGGCCAAGGTCGCCGCCGCCTTCCGCGCCGGGCCCGTCTTCCTGGCGGGCGACGCCGCGCACGTGGCCACGCCGCAGGGCGGGTTCGGCATGAACTGCGGCATCCAGGACGCGCACAACCTGGCCTGGAAGCTCGCCGCCGTGCTGCGCGGCGCCGCGGGCGAGGCGCTGCTGGACACCTACGAGGCCGAGCGCCGGCCCGTGGCCGTCCGTACCGTGGACGAGAGCCTGAACAACGCGCTGATCACCTTCGAGATGATGGAGGGGCGGCTGTCGATGCGGGAGGCGATCGAGCGGCAGGCCGGGCGGCGCAGCAACGAGGGCCTGGTGCTGGGGTTCGCCTACGACTCCGCCGCCGTGCTGCCCGACGGCACCGCGCCGCCCGCCCCCGCCGACCCGTACCGCACGTACGTCCCCGCCGCGCGTCCCGGGCACCGGGCGCCGCACGTCTGGCTGTCCGGCCCCGGCGGCCGCCTGTCGACCCTGGACCTGCTCGGCCCCCGCTTCACCCTGCTCACCCCGTCGGGCAGCGGCTGGCTCGCGGCGTCCGCCCACCTCACCGCCTCCCTCTCGGTGGTGGAGGTCGCCCCCGACGACCTCGCCGCGCCGCCGGACGCGGGGGGATCGGCCCGGGCCCCGTACGTGTCCGCGACGTGGGCCAAGGAGTACGGGGTCGGCCCGGAGGGGGCGGTGCTGGTGCGGCCGGACGGGCATGTCGCCTGGCGGTCCGCGGCGGGCCCGGCGTCGGCGCGGGCCCTCGCGGAGGCGCTGGCCGGGGTGCTGGGGCACGGACGGTGAGCCGCGGGGCCGGGGCGTCAGGCGGCGGCGCTGGAGCGGAGGCGGGCGGCGCCGAGCCGGAGGGACAGCGGGTTGCCGCCCGAAGTGCCGACCAGGTCGGCGACCGCCTGGGGGCCGAGGGCCGCGCCGACGAGCAGGTCGGCCAGGCGGGTGGCGGCCTCGTCGGCGAGGGGCCGCAGGAACGCCCGGTGCGCGCCCTGCCGGGCGACGAGGTCGTCGAGCGCGTCGGCGCTGGTGACGATGACGCGGCAGCCGGGCCCGCCGGGCAGCAGCGGCAGCACCTGGTCGGCGCTCTCGGCGCCGTCGAGCACGACGAGGACGCGCCGGCGCGCGGTGCAGCTCCGGTAGAGGGCGAGCTTCTCGGCCGGGTCGGCAGGCAGGTCGGGAGCGCCGAGGGCGCGCAGGAACCGGTCCAGGACCGGGCCGGGCCCGGTGCCGCCCATGTCGGCGTAGAGCTGCCCGTCGGGGAAGCGGTCGAGGCGGCGGTGCGCCCAGTGCACGGCCAGGGTGGTCTTGCCGACGCCCGCGGGCCCGCTGAGCACCATGGGGCCGGGGGCGCGGGCGGAGCCGAGGATCGCGTCGAGGGCGACCAGCTCGGCCTCGCGGCCGACGAACGGCAGGACGCGCGGCGGGAGCTGGCACGGCACGACGCGGCCGGCCGGCCGGGCGGAGGCCGGGGCGGCGGGCGGGCGCATGAGGGCGGACTCGTCGCGCAGGATCTGCTCGTGCAGCCGCCGCAGCGCGGGGCCGGGCTCGAGGCCGATCTGCTCCAGCAGGTAGCGGCGGGTCTCCTGGTAGGTGCGCAGCGCGTCGGCGCGGCGGCCGGCCCGGTACTGGGCGAGCATGAGCTGGGCGCGGACGCGCTCGCGGAAGGGCGATTCGGCGACGAGGGCGAGCAGTTCGGGGATCACCTGGTGGTGGCGGCCCAGCTCGATCTCCAGCTCCAGGCAGGTCTCCAGCGCCTCCAGCCGTGACTCGGCCATCCGGGCGGCGTCGTAGCGCAGCCCGCGGATGTCCTCGAACGGCTGCCCGCGCCACAGGGCGAGCGCGTCGCGCAGCAGCAGGACGGCGTCCTCCCGGGCGGCGGCGTCGGCCCGGCCCCGGGCCTGTCCGACGAGGTCGCGGAAGCGGAGCCAGTCGATGCTGGCCGGGGCGGCGCGCAGCAGGTAGCCGGGGCTGGAGGTCTCGATGAGCCCGGCGCCGAGCGTGCGGCGCAGCCGCGACACGCAGATGGCGACCTGCCGCCAGGCGCTGCGGGGCGCGGATCCGGCCCACACGGCCTCGACGAGCCGTTCGACGCTCATCACGCGGTTGGGGTTGAGGAGCAGGCTGGCCAGGATGACCAGCTCGCGGTGGGCGCTCATGGGCAGTTCGGCGCCGTCCTTGACGACGGTGAGCGGGCCGAGCACACGGAACTCGAAGGCGGTGTCCATCAGGCGGTCAGCCTGCTTTCGAGCACGTCGGCGGCGCGGGCGGTGCCCCCGGCGGCGGCGATCTCGCGGCGCATCGCGGCGGCGGCCCGGTGCATGGTCTCGTCGGCGGCGGCGTCGAGGACCGTCTCGACCAACTGTCCGGGGGTGAGGGCGGCGGGGTCGAGGGTGCGGCCGAGGCCGAGTTCGGCGATGCGGCGGGCGCTGACCCGGTCGATGGCGGTGGCGGGGACGACGACGGCGGGGCGGCCCCAGTGCAGCGCCTCCATCGCGGTGCCCATGCCGCCCTGGGTGACGGCGACGCGGGCGTGGCGCAGCACGTCGAGGTGGGACACCCAGCGGTGCGCCTCGACGGTGGGCGGGAGCGGGCCGAGCTCGGCGGGGTCGAGGCCGTCGCCGAGGGTGACGACGGTCCGCCAGGGCAGTTCGGCGAAGGCGCGCACGCAGGTGCGGACGAGCTCGGGGCGGCTGGTGAGCACGGTGCCGAAGGACAGCAGCGCGATCGGCAGGCCGTCGCCCGGCGGCTGCCATCCGGTGAGGAAGCGGCGCTCGTCCAGGCAGGGGCCGACGAAGGCGAACCGCTCGTCGAAGGTGTCGCCGGCGTACTGGAAGGCGCGCGGCAGCGCGACCACGTTGGAGTCCTGCACCTGCCACCACAGCTCGGCCGGGTCGGCGGTGACGCCGTGGGCGGCGGCCAGGTCGCGGGTCCTGGCGAGCATGCCGTCGACCCAGCCGGGCAGCTCGGGGCCGGGCCCGCCGCCGCCGTCCTCGGCGTAGACGGCGGTGAGGAAGGAGAAGTGCTCGTTGGCGGCGAACACCGGGATGAACTGCGTGGCGGGCACGTCCCATTTCCTGGCCAGGACGCGGCCGGCGTGCAGGACGGACACGTCGTAGACGATCACGTCGGGCCGGTGTTCCGGGCCTGCGGCGGCGAGCATCGCCGCGCTCTCGTCGAGGAAGAGCGAGAGCAGGCCGAGCGGGTCGTCCTCCAGCTTGCGCAGGTCGACGTCCCGGTAGATCGACTCGTACGGGAGCAGGGTGGCGCCGGCTCCCGTCACCAGCCCGGCCATGGCGGGCGAGGTGAGATAGGTGACCTGGTTGCCCCGTCGGACGAGCTCGGCCGCGACCGCGAGGCCGGGAATGACATGTCCGTGGTCGGGCTGGCACATGAAAAGAAAACGCCCCGTCATGTGAGGCCTCCCCGCAATGATTGCGCATTTACGTGCGCTGCCCAATCTATGGACGGGCGGGAGAATCGGTCACCCCTAGCTTCCCCCTCACCTTCGCGGCGCTTTCTAGGGGTTCCCCCGATCGGGGCCCCGCTGTTTATTCTGGGGCCGCCGGAGCCAGCAGGAGGACGAATGGTCACGCGCGTCTGGGATTATCTGCCCGAATACGAATCCGAGCGAGCCGACATCCTGGACGCCGTGGAGACGGTGTTCGCCTCGGGGCAGCTCGTGCTGGGGCAGAGCGTGCGCTCGTTCGAGGAGGAGTTCGCCGCCTATCACGGGGTGCGCCACTGCGTCGGCGTCGACAACGGGACGAACGCGGTCAAGCTGGGGCTGCAGGCGCTGGGCGTCGGGCCGGGCGACGAGGTGATCACGGTGTCCAACACGGCGGCGCCGACCGTGGTGGCCATCGACGCCGTGGGCGCCGTCCCGGTCTTCGTCGACATGCGCCCCGGCACGTACCTGATGGACGTGGAGCGCGTGGCGGCGGCGATCACGCCGCGCACCCGCTGCCTGCTGCCGGTCCACCTGTACGGGCAGTGCGTGGAGATGGAGCCGCTGGAGCGGCTGGCCGCCGAGCACGACCTGGTGATCCTGGAGGACTGCGCGCAGGCGCACGGCGCCCGCCACCACGGCCGGGTCGCCGGCTCGATGGGGCACGCGGCGGCGTTCTCGTTCTACCCGACGAAGGTGCTGGGGGCCTACGGCGACGGCGGGGCGACGATCACCTCCGACCCGGAGGTGGAGCGGGCGCTGCGGCGGCTGCGCTACTACGGGATGGAGAAGACGTACTACGTGGTGAGCACGCCCGGCCACAACGCGCGGCTGGACGAGGTGCAGGCGGAGATCCTGCGCCGCAAGCTGCGCCGGCTCGACCGCTACGTGGACGGCCGCCGGGCGGTCGCCGCCCGCTACGCCGAGGCCCTGGCCGGCACCGGGCTGGTGCTGCCGGAGACGGCGCCGGGCAACGAGCACGCCTACTACCTGTACGTGGTGCGCCACCCGCGCCGGGACGAGATCCTGGAGGCGCTGCGCGGCTTCGGCATCCAGCTCAACGTCAGCTACCCGTGGCCGGTCCACACGATGTCGGGGTTCGCGCATCTGGGTCACGGGGCGGGCAGCCTGCCGGTGACCGAGGCGCTGGCCGGGGAGATCTTCTCGCTGCCGATGTACCCGTCGCTGCCGGTGGAGCTGCAGGACCGGGTCATCGCGGCGCTGCTGAAGGTGCTGTAGCGGGCGCGTAGCGGGGCAGCAGCCCGAGCGCCGCCGCCTCGGCCAGGGTGGGGGCGGCGGCGTCGCGCTCCGACAGCAGCGGCGTCTCCCCCGCCGGCAGCGGCAGCGCCAGGTCCTCGTCCAGGACCGACAGCGTGAGGTCGTCGGCCGCGCGGTACTCCGACGACAGCAGGTAGCACATGACGGTGTCGTCCTCCAGCGCGGCGAACGCGTGCCCGGCACCCGGCGGCAGGTAGACGGCCCGGCCGTTGCCCGCGGTGAGCTCGACCGCGTCCCAGCGGCCGAACGTGGGCGAGCCGTCGCGCAGGTCGACGACCATGTCCAGAGCCCGGCCGCCGGCGCAGAAGACGTACTTGGCGGTGCCGGGCGGGACCAGCGTGTAGTGCACGCCGCGCACGACGCCGCGCCGGGAGACGTTGCGGCTGGCCTGGGCGACGGCGAACAGCGGGCGGCCCACCGCGGCGGCGAACGCGCTCTCCTGGTAGGGGGAGGCGAAGCTGCCGCGCCGGTCGGGGTAGACGTCGGGCTCGAAGGCGAAGGCGCCGGTCACGGCGAGCTCACGGTGGCGCACGGGTCATCCCCTGACGAGGTAGACGTCCGGCACGTACAGGATCCAGGAGCCGCCCGCGTCGCGGAACGCCGTCTCCTTGGCCATGATCTCCTCGGCGTGGTTCCAGGCGAACAGCAGCGCGTAGTCGGGGTACGGGTCGGCGAACGCCTCCGGGCCGAGGACGGGGATGTGCGAGCCGGGCGTGAGCCTGCCCTGCTTGGCCGGGGTGGTGTCGCAGATCAGCGGGACGAGGCCGGGGCCGATGCCGCAGTAGTTGAGCACGGTGGCGCTCTTGGCGGTGGCGCCGTAGCCGTACACGGTGGCACCCCGCGCGCGCAGGCCGGTCAGCAGGTCCACGAGGCCGTCGCGGATGCCGGCGACGCGGCCGGCGAAGGCGGAGAGCGTCGCGGGGGCGGCCAGCTCGGCGGCCTCCTCGGCGACCAGCAGCTCGGCCACGGCGGCCGTGGGGGTCCTGGCGCCCTCGCGGGCGAGCGTGTAGCGGACCTCGCCGCCGTGCACGGGCAGCCGTTCGACGTCGACGAGCTCGAAGCCGTGGCGGCGGGCCATCGCGCGCACGGAGGTGGCGGAGAAGAGGTAGAAGTGCTCGTCGTAGATCTGGTCGAAGGAGGCGCGCTCGACGACGTCGCCGAGGTACGGGTCCTCGAAGACGAACACGCCGCCGGGCCGCAGCAGCGTGGCGACTCCCTTCATGATCGAGTCGAGGTAGGGGATGTGGCACAGGGTGTTGGCGGCGTAGACGACGTCCGCGGGCCCGTCGAAGGCGCGGATGCTCGCGGCGGTGGCGGCCTCGAAGAAGTCCTTGCGCACCCGCACGCCGCGGGCGGCGGCCAGGTCGGCGACGCCGCCGGACGGCTCGACGCCGAGGTGCCTGACGCCGGCGGCGGCGATCGTGGCCAGCATGGTGCCGTCGTTGCAGCCCAGCTCGACGACGAACGGGTCGGGCCCGGTCAGCTCGGTGGCGAGCAGCCGCCCGGCCAGGGCGCGGAAGTGCTCGCGCATCACGGCGGAGCCGGACGACAGGTACGGGTAGCCGTCATGGAACATCCGCTCGCGCGGCACCTCGTGCAGGAGCTGCACCATGGCGCAGCTCTCGCACACGCCGACGGCCAGGTCGAAGAAGAACTCCTCCCCGGGGTCGGCGGGGAGGACGAAGGCGTCGGAGACCGGCTGGCGGCCGAAGTCGGCGAAAGGGTGGAGACGGCCCGAGCAGATCCGGCACGCCATGCGCTCCTCCTTAGTCGGTGTCCCGGCGATAGCGCACCCAGACGTCGCCGGTCTGCACGTATCCGGTGAGCCGCACGGTCACGCCGTCGGGCGCGAGCGGCACGGGCGGGCGGTTGTAGACGGCGCCCATCCACCGGCGGACGACCTCCTCGTCCCGGACGATCCAGCCGCGCGGCACCACCACGGTGATGTCGCCGAACCAGGAGGTGATCTCGATGTCGAGCCGCACCTCCCGGTGCGGGCAGTCGGCCCGGGTGAAGTCGACGCGCACCTTGCCCCACCGGCCCGCCTTGGCGCTCAGGTAGGCGGGCACGCTCCAGCGGCCCACCTGGGCGAGCTTGCCGCTGGTCGTGTGCAGCTGTAACGCGCCGCCCACGGGTGCGGGCAGCGCCGCGGTCGCCGCGACCGCCGCGGACGGCGGGCCGGGGTGCGGCAGGTCGGCCACGACGTCGTCCAGCTCGCCCAGCGTGCGGGCGGAGTAGGTGCGGTCGACGCGGTCGTTCAGCTCTTCCAGGCTGATGCGTCCCTCGCTGACGGCCACGCGCAGCATCTCGGCGACTCTCTCGCGGTCGTGGTCACTGGCCCGCACTTCCCGGTGATCGGTCATGGCGTCCACCCTAGAAGGGTAGGAATGCGGCGGCCCAGTGCAGAACCCCTATCCTCTGACCTCGCGCGGGACAGGGGTGGGGGCGCAAGGCAGGGGTTGAGCGGCTCGCGTGGCCGGTGGCAGCGTCGGCGGTGGGAAAACCGTTGTGAGGAGCCTGCCATCAGCGACGTACACGAGTGGTTGCGCGAGATGGCCGGGCACACGTCGATGAGCGTGACCCGGCTCCCCCTGGAGGAGCTGGCCGGCTGGCACGAGGACCCGGCGACGGGCAACATCCACCACCGCAGCGGCCGGTTCTTCACCGTCGAGGGGCTGGACGTGCGCCGCCCCGGGTGGGCGGTGCCGGCCTGGACGCAGCCCATCATCAACCAGCCCGAAGCGGGCATCCTCGGCATCCTGCTCAAGCGGCCGGGCGGCGTGCCGCACCTGCTGATGCAGGCCAAGAACGAGCCGGGCAACGTCGACGGGCCGCAGCTCTCCCCCACCGTGCAGGCGACCAGGAGCAACTACACGGGCGTGCACCGGGGGCGGGCGGTGCCGTACCTGGACTTCTTCCGGGAGCGGCGCGGCCGGGTGCTGGCCGACGTGCGCCAGTCGGAGCAGGGCGCGTGGTTCTACCGCAAGCGCAACCGGAACATGGTCGTGGAGGTCGGCGAGGAGGTGGCGGCGGCCGAGGGGTTCCGGTGGCTGCCACTGCGGCTGGTGCGCGACCTGCTGTCGGTGCCGGACCTGGTCAACATGGACGCGCGGACGGTGCTGGCGTGCCTGCCGGCGCTGGACGAGCCGGGCGGCGGCGGGTTCGGCGGTGACGGGTTCGGCGGCCTGCTGGCCCGCTCGCGCGACCCGCTGGCGGGCGCCCGGCACGACGTGCAGGAGGTGCTGAGCTGGCTGAGCGGCATCCGTTCGACGGTGGACGTGCAGGCCAGCCCGCTGCCGCTGAACCGGCTGCGCCGCTGGCACCGGGACGCGGGCCGCATCACGCACGAGAGCGGCAGGTTCTTCGACGTGATCGGCGTGCGCGTGGAGGCGCGCGGCCGGGAGGTCGACCGGTGGACGCAGCCGATGATCGAGCCGGTGGGCACCGGGCTGGTCGCCTTCCTCGTCCGGCCGATCGGCGGGGTGCTGCACGCGCTGGTGCACGCCCGTGTCGAGCCCGGCTACACCGACGTGGTGGAGCTGGCCCCGACCGTGCAGTGCACGCCGGGCAACTACGACCACCTGCCGGCGTCGGCCCGGCCGCCGCTGCTGGCGCACGTGCTCGCGGCGCCGCCGGAGCGGGTGCGCTACGACACCGTCCTGTCGGAGGAGGGCGGGCGCTTCTTCCACGCGCGCAACCGCTATCTGGTGGTGGAGACGGACGAGGACCCGCTGCCCGGCCACCCGTCCTTCCGCTGGCTCGCGCTGCACCAGCTCGACGCGCTGCTGCGGCACAGCTACTACCTGAACGTGCAGGCGCGCAGCCTGAACGCCTGCCTGCACGGGCTGGCGAGCGAGCCGGTCAGCGGAGGTGCGCGATGACCTCGCCGAAGTCCTCCATCGCGGAGTCCATCACGGTGACGTAGGTGAAGCCGAACCGTTCCCGGTCGCGCCTGACCTGCTCGGCGATCTGGGCCGGGGTGCCGGCGAACAGCGTCGGCACGTCCAGGAGCTGGGCGGTGGTGAGGTCGGGGGCGTAGCGGCGCAGGCCCTCCAGCCCGGCGCGGCGGTCGCGGGTCAGCACGGTGGCCTTGGACAGCACGTTGAGCTCCGGCGGCGCGGCCCGCCCGGCCGACTCGGCGCGCACGTGCGCGACCCGCTCCAGCAGCGTGGCGGCGTCGACGAGCGCGGTCCTGCCGTACTCGGGCCGGTAGGGGGCGCCGGTGAAGCTGACGATCTCGGCGGTGCGGGCGGCCAGGGCGAGCACCCGGTCGCCGTGCCCGCCGATCATGAGGGGCGGGCGCTTGCGGTCCAGCAGCCGGTCGAGCTCGGCGACGAGCCTTTCCAGCGTGCGCGCACGGGCGCCCGCGCCGAACGGCAGCCCGGCCGCCTCGAACTCGGCGCGCACGTAGCCGGTGCCGAGCCCGAGCTCCAGCCGCCCGTCCATGAGCCGGTCGAGCGTGACGACGTCGCGGGCGAGCAGGGCGGGCCGGTGGAAGGAGGCGTTGAGCACGTACGTGCCGATGAGCGGCCGTTCGGTGGCCTCGGCGGCGAGCAGCGCGGTGGGGAACGGCGCGAGCAGGTTCAGGTGGTCGGGCACGGCGATCACGTCGTAGCCGAGCGCCTCGGCGCGGCGGCACCGGGTCACCCAGGCGTTCCTGGAGCAGTCCTCGGCGATGAGCACGACGCCGAACCTCATCGCAGCGTGCTCTCGTGACCGCGGGCGGGCGGGACGGCCGGCGGGACGGTGTGCGCGGCGGCGATCGCGGCGACGGCGGTGACGATGAGCCCGCCGCCGGTGCGCCACCTGCCGCTGAACCCGGTGAGCGGGCGGCCCATCCAGCGCGGCCCCGGCACCAGCAGCTCGGCCCGGAACGTGCCGCGCAGCGGGTCGACGCTGACCACGGCGTCCTGGAAGTCGAGCCAGCGCCCGGCCAGCGGGAACCACGCCTTGTAGACGGACTCCTTGGCGCTGAACAGCAGCCGGTCCCAGCTCGTGCGCGGGTGGCGTTCGGCCAGGCGGCGCAGCATGTCGCGCTCGCCGGGGACGGAGACGACCTCCAGCACCCCGGGCGGCAGCGGCGCGTCGGGCTCGGCGTCGATGCCGACGGCGCCGGGCTCGGCGCTGACGGCGGCGGCCCGGTAGCCGGCGCAGTGGGTGATGCTGCCGATGACGCCGGGCGGCCAGAGCGGCTCGCCGTAGGAGCCGCTGAGGATCGGGACGGGGTCGAGGCCGAGCCGCCGCATGGCCCGGTGAGCGCAGTCGCGGGCGGTGGTGAACTCGGCCCGGCGCTTGACGGCCACGCGGCGCACCAGCGCGGCCTCCTCCGGGAAGAGGATGACGCCGGCCGGGTCGGTGAAGGTGTCGAAAGACTTGACCGTCACCGGCAGGATCTCCTCGATCACCTAATCCTCCTCGCACCCCGTATAACCGGCACATTAGCCGCCGTCCAGGGCGGCCGAAAGGAAGGCCAATCATCTTTATGGGTGTCGCCGGATTTTCTGGGGTAGGGACAGGGGTTCCGGCGTGGCCGGGAAGCCGGGAGGTCCCCTATCATGCGCAGGGGCACATCGGGGGTTGACTGACCAATCCCACACTTTGTGAAGTACGGGGTTGCCACGCGATTTGAAGCCCCTTTTGATAGGAAGGCGCACACGTGGAAAGCGACGGAATGTAAGGGGATTCGTGCGGTACACGAGGCTCGGCCCGTCGGGGCCGGTTATCTCCGGCGTCGGGCTCGGCTCGCTCGCCCTGTCCGGCGCCTACGGGCCCGTCGGCGACACCGACGCCGACCGGCTGCTCCGGGCGGCGCTCGACGCCGGCGTGACCTTTCTCGACACGGCGGGCTTCTACGCCGCGGGCCACGTGGAGAGCATGATCGGCAAGGCGGTCGCGCGCCGGGGCGACGGCGTGGTGGTGGCCACGCGCGGCGGGGTGCGCCGTCACGGCCCGCGCGGGACCGTGGAGTCCGACGGGCGGCCCGGCTCCCTGGAGCGTGACTGCGACGCCTCGCTCAGGCGGCTGCGCACCGGCCGCATCGGCCTGTTCTACCTCGACTGCCAGGACGAGCGCGTGCCCGTGGAGGCGGGCGTGCAGCGGCTGTCGGAGCTGGTGGCGGCCGGGAAGATCGCCCATGTGGGGCTGACCGGCGGCACCCCGCAGCAGGTGCGGCGGGCGCACGCGGTGCACCCGATCAGCGCGGTCGCCGTGGAGTTCTCGCTGTGGGGGCGGCGGCCGTCGCAGGGGCTGCTCGACACCGTGCGGGAGCTCGGCATCGCCGTGGTCGCCGCCCGGCCGCTGGGCCGCGGGTTCCTCACCGGCCGGATGGGGTCACGCCCGGCGCTCGGGCCGGGCGACTGGCGGCACGCCGATCCGCGCTTCGACGCCGAGCAGCGCGAGGCGTGCGCGCCGCAGCTGAAGTCGCTGGAGGCGATGGCCGCCCGGCTCGACGTGGGGGCCGGCCGGCTCGCGCTGAGCTGGCTGCTGGCGCAGGGCGACTACGTGGTGCCGGTCCCGAGCACGCGCGACCCGGTGCATCTGGAGATGAACCTGGCGGCCTCGTCGGTCGAGGTGCCGTCGGCGACCCGCGACGCGCTGGCGGAGCTCTTCCCGGCCTGCCCGTCGGGTCAGTCGTCGCCGCCCCTGCTCTGAGGCGGGATGAGCGAGGCGGCCAGGGCCTTGTTGACGGCGTCGATGCGGGAGGCGGCGTTCAGCTTGACGAAGATGTTGCGCATGTGGCGCTTGACCGTCGCCTCGGCCAGGCCGAGCCGGCGGGCGATCTGGTTGTTGCTGAGCGCCTGCGCGGCCAGCTGCAGCACCTCCAGCTCCTTGTCCGACAGCACGCCGGTCGAGGGCGCCTCGACGCGGGCCAGGCTGCTGCGGGAGACGGCCAGCACGAGCCGCGACGGCTCCTCGTGGACGCTGCGCACGGCCGAGATCAGCTCGTGCCGGTGCACGCTCTTGAGCAGGTAGCCGCGGATGCCGGCGGCCAGCAGCCGGGTGAGCAGGTGCGGGCCGTCGTACATGCTGAGGATGATGATGCCGGTCTCCGGCGAGAGCGCGCGGATGCGGCCGACGGTCTCGGTCACCTCGTCGCCGGGGATCTCCACGTCGAGCAGCACCACGTCGGGCAGCGTCTCGGCGACCACGCGCACGGCGGTGGCGGAGTCGCCGGCCTCCCCGGCCACGCTGATGTCGCCGACCGACTCCAGGATCTCCCGCAGGCCCTCCCGGAACAGGGCGTGATCGTCGACCAGGACCACGGAGATCCGGGTGTCAGGCGTCGCGCTGTCCACCGGGCCGCCTCTTGAGTGGGACGAAGAGCTGGACCAGGCAGCCCCGGCCCGGCTCGCTGGAGATGAGCACCCGGCCGCCGAGCAGTTCGGCGCGCTCGCGCATGGAGGTGAGGCCGACGCCGTCGTGCTCGCGGGCCCGGGCAGGGTCGAAGCCGTGGCCGTTGTCCTGGACGGAGGCCGACAGCTCGTGCGGGGCGATGTTCACCCGGACCACGACGAGCTTGGGGCGGCCGTGGCCGAGCGCGTTGCGCACGGCCTCGCGGACGATGAGGAACGCCTCGTCGAGGACGCGCGGCGGGGCCCACGACTCGTCGCCGCTCACGTCGAGCCCGACGGAGACCACGTCGTCCTCGACGGTCTCGATGAAGCCGAGCAGCGCCTTCTCCAGGCTCTTGACCGGGACCTGCGGGTGCAGCTCGGAGGTGATCTGGCGCAGGTTCTCCATCGTCTCCTGGACGGCCTGCTGGGCGAGGCTGATCTTGGCGGCGGCGCGGGCGGCGTCCACCGGACGGTATACCTCCGACAGCGCGAGCTGCTGGTGGGCGACGCTGACGCCGTGGCCGATGCGGTCGTGCAGCTCGCGGGCGATGCGGCGGCGCTCGTCGTCCTGGGCCTCGTGGACCTGGTTGAGCAGGAAGCTGTGGTAGCTGTCGGCCGACTCGCGCACGCGCCGGGACAGGCTCTCCTCCATGCCGCTGACGGCCAGCGTGATCAGGTCGGCGGGCGAGTCGTACGCGTCCGCCAGCCCCCGGGTCAAATGCCGCAACGCCGCACGGAAGAAAAGTGAGCCCGCCTCAAGTGAGGCTTTGGGATGGACGCCGCCCGCGGCCCGCGCGTTTCCCACCTCGCGCGCGTGAAATTGATAGAGCTCGCCCACCTGCACCTTTCCGGCACGGAGCGTGGCCGCCACGTCGTCGAGCACCTGACGGGCGGTGGAGAGCGCGAGCTCGCGCGCGCTCTGATCTGCGAAGACGACGTTACCGGCGGTCTGAAGGGCTGATTCGAATTCGTTGAGGATTAAATCACGACACGATTCGACTAATTCCGCCGGGTCCCCCGTGGCCCCGTGTGCCGCCTCCAATGTCCCCCCTCCGCCGCCGCGCGTTGAGCGTTCTCCAAACTATCGCGCGACCAGGAGACACATGCAACATTTGGGTCAGATCCATGACAAAAACGCGGTCAGGTGAAGAAGATGTTGCGTTCCCATGAACGCTCCATACGGGCGGCGCGCCCGCCGCCGCCCGCCGTCCCCGCCGCCGGCGCCGCCCTCCGGGCCCCGGGCGGCCGGCAGTCCCGCC
>NZ_JAHKRO010000056.1 GCF_019396325.1 Nonomuraea ceibae | reverse complement strand
GGCGGCCACCACGGCAGCCACCGCGAGGGCCGCCGGGGCCGCGGCCCGGCCGCGCTCGGCGAGCCGGGCCGGCGGGCGTCACTCCCGCCGCAGGCCGCGCCCTCGGCGGCGCTCGCCCGCCTCCGCGCTGGTCTCGTTCGGGCTGGTGACCGCGATGATGCTGACCGCGGTCGTCACGTACGACTCGGTGCCCGGCGACGCCCTCTACCCGCTCAAGCGCGCCGCCGAGAGCACGCTGGTCCGCCTCAGCACCGACGACGTCGTACGGGGCGAGCGCGAGCTGGTGTCGGCCAAGACGCGCGCCGAGGAGGTCGCCCAGCTCCTCGGCTCGTCGGAGGCCGGCCCGCTCGTCAGCAGGACGCTCAAGGACATGGAGCGCGCGACCCGGGCCGGCATCAGCAGGCTCCGCCGCGCCGAGCCGCGCTCCCCCAAGATCGACAAGTTCGCCGAGGACCAGCGCAACATGGTCGGGCCGATGCTCGAACGCCTCGACGGCCCGCAGCAGGACCAGGCGGTCGGCTACCTGGACTACATCGAGGGGCTCGTCCCGCCTAGGTAAGCTGAGGCCCATGTGGCGCCTAATCCGACGACGACACGAGGTCGAGGCGGAGATCGCCGGTGAGGCCGCCGCGGCGGCCGCCGTCGTGGCGCCTCCCGCCGAGCCCGACCTCCAGGCCGCGGCCTTCTTCGACGTCGACAACACGATGATGCGCGGGGCGTCGATCTACCACTTCGCCAGGGGGCTGGCGACGCGGGGCATGTTCAACACCTCCGACCTGTTCAAGTTCGCCGTCGGGCAGGCCGTCTTCCGCATGCGCGGCAACGAGAACCCCGAGCACATCGCGGTGGCCCGCGAGACGGCGCTGGCGTTCGTCGCCGGGGCCAAGGTCGACGACGTCGTCAGGCTGGGCGAGGAGATCTACGACGAGGTCATGGCCGACCGCATCTGGGGCGGCACCAGGGCGCTCGCGCAGAGCCATCTCGACCAGGGGCAGCGCGTGTGGCTGGTGACGGCCACGCCGGTCGAGCTGGCCCGGGTGATCGCCCAGCGGCTGGGCCTGACCGGCGCGCTCGGCACGGTGGCGGAGACCAGCGAGGGCATCTACACCGGCCGCCTGGTCGGCGACCTGCTGCACGGCCCGGCCAAGGCCGAGGCGGTGCGCGCGCTGGCCCGCCGCGAGGGCCTCGACCTGACCCGGTGCACCGCCTACAGCGACTCCTCCAACGACCTGCCCATGCTGTCGCTGGTCGGGCAGGCGGTGGCCATCAACCCCGACAGCGAGCTGCGCGAGCACGCCAGGAAGCACGACTGGCCGATCAAGGACTTCCGCACCGGCCGCAAGGCCACGATGACGGCGCTGCCGATCGCCGCCGGGGTCGGCGCCGTGGCGGGAGGAGTGGCCGCCGGCCTGGCCCTGCGCCGCCACTACCGCTCCTCCCGCTGACCCCGCGCGCTCGCCGGTCCGTCAGCGGAAGCGGGCGAAGAGCCGGTCGGCGTCCGGCTGCTGCCAGGCCACCCGTCTCGGGTCCTCCGGGTGGGGGCGCCAAGGGACCGTCACGAGGCTGACCTTGCTCCCCCGCACCGCGCCGGCCAGCTCGATCAGCGTGTCCACGTTCAGCCCCGCGTCCGTCCTGACCGCCCGTGACGCCGCCGTCACGAACTCCCGCAGCCGGTCCGGGTCGGCCAGCTCGCTCTTCGCCTTCTTCAGCATGGCCATCACCACCGCGTGCTGGCGCTTTATGCGGGCGATGTCGGAGCCGTCGCCGACGTGACGCAGCCTCATGTAGCCGACGGCCTGCTCACCGTCGAGCTCTTGCCGGCCCGCGGGCAGGCGCAGCTTGGCGGCCCGGTCGTCCACCGCCTGCGGCAGCTTGACCTCGACGCCGCCGAGCGCGTCCACCAGGGCGGCGAACCCGGAGAAGTCCACCTCGACCGTGTGATCGACGCGCACCTCGGTCAGCGACTCGACGGTCTTGACCGCGCACGCCATCCCGCCGGTGTCGTAGGCGGAGTTGATCATTCCCTCCCGCGCCGGCTTGCCACCGCACGACGGGATCTTCACCAGCGAGTCGCGGGGGATGCTGAGGACCGTGACCTTCTCGCGGTCGGCGGTCAGGTGGACGAGCATCATCGCGTCGGTACGCGCGCCGTTGCGGAAGCGCTCGGTGCCCGCCTGGCTGTCGGTGCCGACCAGCAGCACGTTGAGCGCGCCGGTCGCCTTCGCCCCGAGCGGCCCCGTGGCGACGCCCGCCGTGTTGTGGCCGCCGACCAGCAGCGCGGGCACGGCCACGGCCAGCGCGGTGGCGGCCGCGACCAGCCCGGCCGTCATCCAGCCGAGCCTGCGCCGCCCCGGCCCGCGGGTCCCCGACCGCAGCAGGCGGTCACGCTGGCGGACCAGCGTGGGAGGCGGCTCGTGCTCCAGTTGCCGGCCGAAGTCACGCAGCAGCTTCAGATCGTCCATCGTCACTCCTCCCCCAGCAGCGGATTGGTGTCGCCGAGCGCCGCGCGTACCTTCCGCCTGCCCCGGTTGAGGCGGGAGCGCACGGTCCCGATCGGGATGCCGAGCGCCCGCGCGGCCTCCTCGTACGTGAGATCGCCCCAGGCGATGAGCAGCAGGACGTCGCGGTCCTTGGCGGGCAGCGCGGCCAGCGCGCTGGCGAGGCCGGGACCGGCCGCCTGCGCGCTCACGCCGGCGGCCACCCGGTCGGCGGGCGACTCCACGTCCCGGTCGGCGGCGACGCGCATCAGCGCGCGGTAGCGGGCGGCCTCGGTGCGGCGGTGCCGGGAGATGAGCTTGGTGAGGATGCCGAACAGCCACGGCCTGGCGTCGGGGCAGCTCAGGTCGTAGCTGGTGCGGCGGGAGAAGGCCACCAGGAACGTCTCCCCGACGACGTCCTCGGCGGGCTCGGGGCCCAGACGCCGGGAGGCGTACCGGTAGAGCATGGCGGAGTAGCGGTCGAACAGGTTGGCGAACGCTTCGGGTTCGGTCAGCGAAGCGTTGATCAGTTCGGCGTCCGCACCCCTGGCGACGGCGGGTTGTGTGATCATCTCCGCCCTTCTGCGCGGGAATCGGTCGAAGATATCTCGCCACAACCCGCCGCCGGGGTTCACGCGGGCGGCCTACAGCTCCTTGAGGAAGCCGCCGTCCACGGCGAAGTCGGCGCCCGTGGTGCTGGCCGACCGCGGCGAGGCGAGCAGCGCCACCGCGTCGGCGATCTCCTGCGGGTGCACCAGGCGGCCGGTGACCAGGCGCATCATCTCGGGAGCCGCCTTGGTGATCACGCTGCCCTTGTCGGCGCCGACGAACCCGGCGATGACGTCGGCGGCTCCGCCGTCCTTGGTCCACCAGTCGGTCAGCACCGGGCCGGGCGAGACGGTGTTGACCCGGATGCCGCGCGGGCCGTACTCCTCGGACAGGGCCTTGCTGATGTGGTTCATGGCGGACTTGGCGGCGCCGTAGTCGACGTTCATCGCGCCGGGCTGCCGGGCCGAGCCGGAGGAGACGTTGACGATGGCGCCGCCACCGCGCTCCAGCATGACGGGCAGCGTGGCGCGGATCAGGCGGACCACGGCGAACAGGTTGAACTCGAACATCGCCTGCCAGTCGCCGTCGTCCGGCGTCAGGAAGCCGACGCGCGGCAGCGTCACGCCGGGGGGCGGCCCGCCCGCGTTGTTGACCAGGATGTCCACGCCGCCGAACGCCTCCACGGCCCGGGCGACGATCTCGGCGGGGGCCGCCGGGTCCATCAGGTCCACGGGCACGTGCAGCGCCTGCTCGGGCAGGTCGTCGCCGCGGGTGCGGGAGACGGCCACGACGTGGACGCCCTCCTCGGCCAGGGTGCGGGTGACGGCCAGGCCGATCCCCTTGGAGGCGCCGGTGACGACCGCGACGCGGCCGGAAAGCTGCAGATCCATGACATGTCCCTTTCGGTGTTCTCTATCGGTCGTAAGAACACCGGCCGGACCGGAGCGGTTGCACTTTCTAGAGGAACGGCGGGAAAGCGTGGCCGCGACGCAGCCTGAGCTGGTCGAGCAGCTGCTGGATGACCTCGCGGACGTGGTCGGTCAGGTTGAAGACGAGCATCGGGTCGTCGGCCGCGCCCGGCTCGTACTCGTCGGTCCGGATCGGCTCGCCGAACTCGATCATCCACTTCGACGGCAGCGGCACCAGCCCGAGCGGCCCGAGCAGCGGGAAGAACGGCGTGATCGGCAGGTAGGGCAGCCCGAGCAGCCGGGCCAGCGAGGGCAGGTCGCCGATCTTCGGGTAGATCTCCTCCGAGCCCACGATCGCGGTCGGCACGATCGGCACCCCGGCGCGGATGGCCGAGGCGACGAAGCCGCCGCGGCCGAACCGCTGCAACTTGTAGCGCTCGGAGAACGGCTTGCCGACGCCCTTGAAGCCCTCGGGGAACACTCCGACCAGCTCGCCCTTGCGCAGCAGCCGGTCGGCGTCCTCGGGGCAGGCCAGCGTGTGGCCGGTCTTGCGTGACAGGTGGCCGAGCACCGGGAGCTGGTAGACCAGGTCGGCGCCGAGCAGGCGCAGCGCCCGGCCCGCCTCGTCGTGCAGCGCCACCTGCATCATGAGCGCGTCGACGGGCAGCGTGCCGGCGTGGTTGGCGACGACGAGCGCGCCGCCCTCGTCGGGGATGTGCTTGAGCTCGGCGGTCTCCACCCGGAACCAGTGGCGGTAGAGCGGCCGCAGCAGGTCCAGCAGCACCTTGTCGGTCAGCTCGGCGTCGTAGCCGAACTCGTCGACCTCGTAGTCGCCGGTGAGCCGCCTGCGCAGGAACGCCAGCAGCTCGGCCGTCCGGTCAGCTGCGGGGTCGGCTGCGGGGTCGGCTGTGCCGTCCGCTACGGGGTCGGCCGTCACAGGTGCGCACCTCCCACGAGCGGGCGCAGCTCGCGCGAGCGCAGGAAGTCGTCGAACGCCGCCCCGGTGCTGAACTTGGGCTTCCAGCCCAGCTCGGCCTCCAGGTCGGCGGTGTCGACGGCCCGGCCGTGGCTCATCAGCCGCAGCTGCTCGGGCGAGTAGTCGACCAGCCCGGCGCGGCGCACGGCGGTGCCGAGGAGCCGGAAGGCGGGCGAGGGCAGGGGCAGCGACAGCCGCCCGGCCCGGCGCACGCACTGCGACAGCAGCAGCACGCCGGCCCCGGCCACGTTGTACGTGCCGGGGTGATCCTCGGTCGCCATCCGGCGCAGCACCTCGACCGCGTCGTCCTCGTGGACGAACTGCAGCCTCGGGTCGAAGCCGAACACGGTCGGCAGCACCGGCTGGGTGAAGTAACGGGTGAGCGGCGAGTCGACGCCCGGCCCGAGAAAGTTGGCGAAACGCAGCAGCGACACGGTGACGTCGGGCCGGCGGCGCGCGAAACCGCGCACGTAGCCCTCGACCTCCACCGCGTCCTTGGCGTAACCGTGGCTGGGGCCGTCGTGCGGCTCCAGGTCCTCGGTGAAGACCGCCGGGTCCCTGGGCGAGGAACCGTAGACGGCGGTGGTGGAACGGACGACCACGCGGCGCACCGTCGCCGACCGCTGGCAGGCGCCGAGCAACTGCATGGTGCCGATGACGTTGTGCTCTTTCATGGCCGCCCGGCCGGTGCTCCGCGAGGGAGCGCTCACCAGGCTCATGTGCACGACGGTGTCGATGTCGGCGGCCGCGATCACCTGAGCGATGTCGGGGCTGCGCAGATCGACCCGTACGTACTCGATCCGGCCGGCTGTGCCGTCGTCCCGGTTGCCCGGGGGAGGCGACAGCCCATCGGACGCAACATCGGACCCTGCGTCGGACACAGAATCGGGTCCTGCATCGGACACAGCGTCCACTCCGATGACGCGGCTGATGTCCGGGTCGGCCGCGAGAACACTCGCCACCCGGGCGCCGATGTGGCGCGAGACCCCGGTGACGAGCACGGTGTGGGTCATCAGCGCCTCGCAGCTGCGTCGTCTTACTTCTTGTTACGCCGCTGGATGCGCGTCTTCTTGAGCAGCTTGCGGTGCTTCTTCTTGGCCATCCGCTTGCGGCGCTTCTTGATCACAGAGCCCACGGGACCCCCAGGTACTGATAGCAAGTCTGAATCGATGTGCGAGCGCACACCGGGTGACAGACTACCGGCGATCGGCGGTGGATCGCCCCTCGGGGTGAGGGCCCGGCACCGCAATCGGCGACCGGGCCTCTCCCGCGACCGTATTCACGGCGCGCCCGGCGCGCCGCTACGCCTGTCTCACCCTGCTTCGATGTAGGCTTCGCGAAGATAATCGTGCACCGCCTGCTCGGGCACTCTGAACGAGCGGCCGACCCGGATGGCCGGCAACTCACCAGAGTGCACCAGCCGGTAGACGGTCATCTTCGACACTCGCATGACCGTGGCCACCTCGGCCACCGTCAGGAACTTCACCTCGCTGAGAGGTCTTTCGCCTGCAGCCATCGGACGCCTCTTCCGCACGTGTTTCCGGGTTATCCCCACTGGTGCCATTGCTCACGCACGTGTACTGCCGTCAGCGTAAGTCGGGACTCCGAGCGCGCAAACCCCCTAGTTTCTCAGTCCCCGCAGCCGCCTGTCAGCCGAACCCGCAAAGCCGCTGGCCAGACATCGCACCGAGCACTCAATCGGACGTTGGAACTGTCCAATTTGTCACCTATAAGAGTCGCCCGGGCTCCATCCAAAGTTGGCAAAGGGACGGCGAGCCTCTGGGAATGCAGGCGCGAAAAGACGGTATGGGGATGACCGATTTCAACTCATAGGGCTCGTGAGACTCGAGTGACGAGTCGTTCGGTCAACGGCGCGTAGTAGCGCGGTAGCACATTGTCGTCAAGCGGCACCACCACATCGATCTTGCCCTCGGCCTCTCCGACGAAGAGCCCGGGATCGTTGCTGTCGGCGAAAGCCACAGTGGGCACTCCCGCCTCTCCCGCTGCCCCTGCCCACCCGTGGTCGGCGATAACCAGGTCGGGCCGGTCGTCGCCCAGCTCGGCCAGCATGTGCTCCATCGGCGCGGCGTCGTGGGTGTGGACGAACGCGCCCTTGTCGTCGAGCATCGCCACGTCGCCGAGATAGCGGATGCGGCGCGGTCGCCCGAACCCGGAGCCGGAGTAGGTCCAGCCCTCGGCGGGCGACAGCAGCACGGCCCCGCGTTCGGCGGCGAGCCTGGCCAGCGGCAGGTGGACGGCGAGCAGGCCGGTCGGGTGCCCGGTGGCGAACAGCACGCGCGGGCTCTCCTGCGACAGCGCCGCGGCGATGCGGTCGGCCATGGCGTCGAGCGCGTCGATGGTCCGCTCGGGGTCGATGGTGTCCTGTCCCCAGCGGTGGCCCGGGTCGGCGACCACGCCCGCGGCCTTGGCCATCAGGGCCAGCACGTCGCGGTAGGTCCACGGCTGGTCGAACGTCAGCCCCAGCATGTAGTAGGGATCACGGTTGGCCAGCGAGCTGTAGTGATCCAGGTTGTTCTCGCGCGGGGTCGCGACGTCGCCGGCGATGCGGCTCATGATCAGGTGCTCGCGGAGTTCGTCGCGGGTCAGCACTGCGTGTCCTTAGGGCATCGGGTCGAGGCCGTGCAGGGGGAACACCGCGTGCCGGGTCGCCATGACCGCACGGTCGATGGGGTCCGCTGGGTCATAACCATGTGAGATGTCCTGAAATTCCGGGTCTCGGCCGTCTGTCATGGTGAGCGGGGCCGTCTCGCCTGTACGTTCCCGTACCAGCCGTTGCCAGGCCTCGCCCGTCGGGGTGGAGGGGGCGAGCGGGTGGCCCGACAGCTCCGCGATCAGGTGGGTCCACGCCCGCGGCACCACCTGGACCAGCTCGTAGCCGCCCCCGCCGGTGGCGATCCAGCGCCCGCCGGCGGTCTCGTGCGCCAGCCGGTGCAGGGCCGCGTAGGCGGTCCGCTGGCCGTCGAGGCTGAGCATCAGGTGGGCGAGCGGGTCGAGCGCGTGGCTGTCGCAGCCGTGCTGGGTCACCAGGACCTCCGGCGCGAACTCGCGCAGCAGCGGCGGCACCACCGCGTGGAAGGCCCGCAGCCAGCCGGAGTCGCCGCACCCGGCGGGCAGCGCCACGTTGACCGCGGTGCCCTCGGCGCCGGTCTCCCCCGGCCTGCCGGTGCCGGGGAACAGCGTCAGCGGGCTCTCGTGCAGGCTGATCGTCAGCACCCGCGGGTCGTCGTAGAAGGCCGCCTGCACCCCGTCACCGTGGTGCACGTCGACGTCCACGTACGCGACCCGCCTGGCGCCCTGGCGCAGCAGCCAGGCGATGGCCAGCGCCGGGTCGTTGTAGACGCAGAAGCCGCTGGCCGAGGCCGCCATCGCGTGGTGCAGCCCGCCCGCGACGTTGACCGCGTGCTCCGCCTCGCCCTCCCAGACGGCCCGGGCGGCGGCCAGCGACGCGCCCGCGATCAGCGCGGACGCCTCGTGCACGCCCGCGAACGCCGGGTTGTCGCTGCTGCCGAGCCCCACCGACAGGTCGGGGGCCCCGGTCGCGGAGACGCGCTTGACCGCCTCGACGTAACCGGGGTCGTGCACCATCGCCAGCTCGGCGTCCGTGGCCGGGTCGCAGCCTGCCAGGTCCACCTTGTCGAGCACCCCGAGCGCCCTGGCCAGCTCCATCGTGAGCGCCACCCGGACGGGAGCCAGCGGATGGCCGGGGCCGAAGTCGTAGGAGGTGAGGGCGTCGTCCCAGATGACCCGTGCCGACTGGCTCATGCATGCTCCCGTTTCCCGCGCCTTGAGGTGACGTTACCGCAGCGTCAACGGCACCGGTCCAGCCGGATCGCCCGGTCGCACGGGAGTTTCGTGACGTAATCTCGATCCCATGCGCATCGTGCGACGCGTCAAGGCCGCATGGCGGTTCTTCCGGCGTCCGCGGGTCTTCGACATCACGCTCGTGATCGCGCTCCTCCTGCCGGGGATCATCGGCGGGCTGGCCGTCCTGTCCCAGGGCCAGCCGATGACCTTCAGCCTGCACTACCTGCTGACCGTGCCGCCGCTGCTGATGCGGCGCAACCGGCCGGTGCTGACGGCGGCGCTGATCACGGCGCTCGACGTCGTCGCCGTCTCCGCCGACATCGTCTCCCCCGGCAGCCCGGTCACCATGATCGCCGCCTACAGCCTGGGCCGCTACACCTCCGGCCGCACGGTCTGGATCGCCGCCGGGCTGATCTCCCTCCTCTACGCGACCGCGAACGAGCTCGCCACCCGCTTCCAGCCCGGCCCGCAGCCTCAGGGCGCGTGGCTGACCGGCCTGACCCTCATCGCCATCCCCGTCGTTCTGGGCCAGTTCAACCGCGTACGGGCCGAGCTGCGCGAGCGCGGCAAGCGGGAGGCCGCCGAGAGCGCGGTGCGGGCCGAGCGGCGGCGGATCGCCCGCGAGCTGCACGACGTGGTCTCCCACCACCTGAGCGTCATCAACGCGCTGGTCGGCGGGGCGCGGGCGACGCTCGCGCCGGGCCAGGAGGTGACCCGCGAGGCGCTGTCCGGGGCCGAGCAGAGCGCCCGCCAGGCGCTGTCGGAGATGCGCGAGCTGCTCGACGTGCTGCGGGCCGACGACGGCGGCGGCTCCGACGCCGCGACCGGGGTGGGCGCGTCCCGGCTGCCCGCGCTGGTCGAGGAGGTCAGGAGCGCCGGGCTGCCCGCGAGCCTGGTCGTGACCGGCGAGCCCGTCCCGCTGCCCACGACCGTCGACCACGCCGTCTACCGGATCGTCCAGGAGGCGCTGACCAACACCCGCAAGCACGCCGAAGGCGCGCGGGCCAGCGTCCGCCTGGTCTACGATCCGGGTGCCATCGAGGTCGAGGTGCTCGACGACGGCGCCCCCAAGCACCCGATGGCGGCGGGGTTCGGGCTGGGCGGGATGGCCGAGCGCGTCGCCCTCTGCGGCGGGCAGTTATGGACCGGTCCCCGGTTGGAAGGCGGTTTCCGCGTGCACGCGCGCATCCCCCTGGAGAAGACGTGATCTCGGTGTTGCTGGTGGACGACCACGCGCTGGTCCGCAAGGGCTTCCGGCTGATGCTCGACGCCCAGCCCGACCTGACGGTGGTCGGCGAGGCCGCCGACGGTGACGAGGCGGTCGACCTCGCCACCCGGCTCAGGCCCGACGTGGTGCTGATGGACCTGCACATGCCCGGCCTCGACGGGGTGCGCGCCACCGAGCGGATCACCGGCGGCGTGCCGGGCGTGCGGGTGCTCGCGCTGAGCACGTTCGACCTGGACGAGAACGTGGTGGCGGCGCTGCGGGCGGGCGCCGACGGGTTCCTGCCCAAGGACGTCTCCCCCGAGGAGCTGGTCGAGGGCGTACGGATCGTGCACCGGGGCGAGGCGGCCGTGGCCCCCCGGCTGCTCACCCGCCTGATCGGCGCCTACGTGCGGGCGCCCCGGCCGCAACGGCACACGGCGCCCCTGCACCGGGCCGGGCTGACCGGCCTGACCGACCGCGAACGGCAGATCCTGGTGCTGATCGCGCGCGGCAGGTCCAACGCGGAGATCGCGGCCGAGCTGGGCGTGTCCGCCTCGACGGTGAAGAACCACGTGACGAGCGTGTTCGCCAAGATCGGCGTGAGGGACCGGGCCCAGGCGGTGATCGCCGCCTACGAGGCGGGGCTGATCAACCCAGGAGAGTAGGACCACGCTCCTACCGGCCCGCCCGCAGGACTGTCCCGCAGCAGGAAGATTCGGCCCGCGCCGCCGATCATCCTGAACATATGACCGCGATTCGGGCAACGAACCTGAGCAAGCATTACGGGAAGACCGCGGCCGTGACCGATCTGTCCTTCGACGTCGAGCCCGGCCAGGTGACCGGCTTCCTCGGCCCGAACGGCGCCGGGAAGTCGACCACCATGCGCATGATCCTCGGACTCGACCGCCCCACCGGCGGCGGCGTGCTCGTGGACGGCAAGCCGTACGGGGAGCTCAGGCACCCGCTGCGCAAGGTGGGCGCGCTGCTGGACGCCAAGGCGGTGCACGGCGGGCGCAGCGCCCGCAACCACCTGCTGGCCATCGCGCAGAGCAACGCGATCCCGGCCGCCCGGGTCGAGGAGGTGCTGGAGCTGGTCGGCCTGAGCACGGTGGCCAAGCGGCGCATCGGCGGCTTCTCGCTCGGCATGTCGCAGCGCCTCGGCATCGCCGCCGCGCTGCTCGGCGACCCGGAGATCCTGCTGTTCGACGAGCCGGTCAACGGCCTGGACCCGGACGGCATCCTGTGGATCCGCACGCTGATGCGCAAGCTGGCCGCCGATGGGCGCGCGGTGTTCGTCTCCAGCCACCTGATGAGCGAGATGGCGCAGACCGCCGACCACCTGGTGGTGATCGGCAAGGGCCGGCTGATCGCCGACACGAGCGTGCAGGAGTTCATCGGCCGCAGCTCCCAGGGGTACGTGCGCGTACGGTCGCCGCGCCTGGCCGAGGTCGCCGAGCTGATCAAGGGCGCCGAGCTGCACCCGGACCACCTGCGGGTGACCGGGGTGGAGCCGCTGGAGATCGGCACCGCGACCGCGCGGGCCGGACTGCCGCTGGAGGAGCTGACGTTCGTGCGGCCCTCGCTGGAGGCCGCGTACATGGAGCTGACCAAGGACAGCCTGGAGTTCTCGTCATGATGGACGTCATCCGGTCCGAATGGACCAAGATCCGCTCGGTGCGCTCCACGATGTGGACGCTGGCCTGCGCCGGGCTGCTGCTGATCGGGTTCAGCATCCTGCTGACCGTGTCGATCGCCAACTCGGCGGGCGAGCCGCCCACGGGGATCGAGGCCGCCAGGGTCACCCTGTCGGGCACGCTGTTCGCGCAGCTCGCGCTCGCCACGTTCGGGGTGCTGGTGATCTCGAGCGAGTATCGGACGGGGTCCATCAGGACGACGTTCATGGCCGTGCCGCAGCGGCTGCGGGTGCTGTCGGCCAAGATCGTCGTGTTCACCGTCGTGACGCTGGTGGTCTCGGCGGTCTCCGCCCTGGCGGCGTTCCTGGTGGGCGGACCGCTCATCCTCGGGACGGCGGCGCTCGGAGACCCGGGCGTCGCGCAGGTGGTGGTCGGCACCTCGCTCTACCTGACCGCGAGCGGGCTGTTCGGGCTGGCCCTGGGCGCGCTGATCCGGCACACGCCGGGCGCGGTCGTGTCGGTGATCGCGCTGATCCTGGTGCTGCCGCAGGTCACGTCCATGCTGCCGGGCGACCTGGGCAGGACGGTGCACCACCACTTCACCTCGAACGCCGGCCTGCAGGTGATAGCACCGAACCCGGACAACCCGCTGGGCCCGTGGTCCGGCTACGGCGTCTATCTCGCCTGGATCGCGGTCACGCTGGTCGTGGCGGCCGTGCTGATGCGGCGGCGCGACGCCTGACCCCATGACTCGCCGGCTGGGGACGACCGTGTCGAGGCGGTCTCCTCAGCCGGCGGCGAGCTCGCGGCCCCGGTCGCGGGCCGCCTCGATCGCGGCCAGGAAGGCGGCGCGCACGCTGTGGCGCTCCAGCTCGGCGATGGCGGCGATCGTGGTGCCGCCCGGCGAGGTGACCGCCTCGCGCAGGATCACCGGGTGCTCGCCCGAGTCGCGCAGCATGACGGCCGCCCCGACGATCGACTGGGTGACCATGTCGAGCGCGGCGGCGCGCGGCATGCCGAGCAGGATGCCCGCGTCGACCATGGCCTCGACCAGGTAGAAGAAGTAGGCGGGCCCGCTGCCCGACAGCGCGGTCGCGGCGTCCTGCTGCGACTCGGGGATGCGCAGCACCTTGCCGACCGGCCTGAGCAGGTCCTCGGTGAGCCTGAGGTGCTCCTCGCCGGCGTGGGACCCGGCCGAGATCACGCTCATCGCCTCGTCGAAGCGGATGGGCGTGTTGGACATGACCCGGACCACCGGCGCGTCGACGCCGAGGCGCTGCTCGACGAAGGCCGTGGTGATGCCGGCGGCGGCGGTGATGACCAGCCGGTCGGCGGGCACGCAGGGGGCGATCTCGGCCAGCAGCGCCGCCATGTCCTGCGGCTTGACCGCGAGGATGAGCGTGTCGGCGGACTTGGCGGCCTCGGTGTTGGACACCGTGCGGACCCCGTAGGTCTCGCGCAGCGCCTGGGCGCGCTCGGCGCGGCGCGCGGTGGCCAGCACGTCGCCGGGCTTGAAGCCCGCCCGCAGCAGCCCGGACAGCAGCGCCTCGCCCATCTTGCCGGTGCCGAGAATCGCAATCATGTGCGCAGCCTACCGGCGGCTATCGGCGTGACAGGAGCGTGCGCGCGAAGAAGGCGGGCCGCTCGGCGAGGCGACGCATCAGGTACGGATACCAGCCGGCGCCGTAGGGGACGTGGACGCGCACCCGCGCGCCCTGCCCGGCCAGGCGCCGCTGCTCGTCGGGGCGGACCCCGTACAGCATCTGGTATTCGAACCCGGCGGGTTCGAGCCCTTCGAGGACGGCCAGGGCGGCCGTGACGCGCAGCAGCCGGGGGTCGTGGGTGGCGATCATCGGGTAGCCGGCGCCGGACATCAGCACCCGCAGGCAGCGCGCGAAGGCGCGGTCGACCTCGGCGGGCGCGGTGCGGGGGCCCTTGACGAGCCGGACGCGGGCGCCGTCGAGGCGGGCGCAGCGCTCGGCGGAGCCGGGCTCGCCGGCGCGCACCACGACGCCCACGGCGGGGTGCTCCTTGCGCAGGGTGGCGTGGATGGAGTGCAGGCCGGTGGCGGCGCCGGGCCCGCTCGCGTCGAGCGTGAGCGTGACGCCGCGCTCGGCGGCGCTCTCGCAGAGGGTGGCCGCGTTGTCGAGCGCGAGCTGCTCCGACAGGCGCAGCCCGAGCGCGGTGAGGTCGACCGACACGTCGGCGTCGGCGTCGGCGGGCAGGCTCTCGACGAGCCGCTGGTGCGCCAGGACGTTGCCCTCGGCCTCGGCCCGGTCGCCGGCCTCGGCGACGAGGCTGCCGACGGTGACGAGCAGGCCCCTGCGGGTCAGCTCCGTCACGGCGGCCCCGACGTCGTCGGCGACGTAACGCCTGACCATGGTGCCGGTGAGCGGCGAGGCGGACACGACGCGCTCGGCGCGGTCGCTCCGGGATGCGGCGAGCAGGGCCTGACGAAGCACGCCACAACCCTAGCTTCGCCGACGCTGAACCGGTGGCCGATCTGATCCGTCGTAGAGGTATGCGCACTGTGACGACGACTCTCGTGGCCGGATGCCTGCTGCTCGCGACCGGGTGCGGCTCGGCCACGCCGCAGGAGCGGCCGCTGTCCAAGGCGCCCGGCGCGCCCGTGACCAGCGCCTCGGTGGCCACGACCACGCCGCCCGACGCCAAGCCCAAGCCGGTCAAGCCGACCGGCGACGCGCTCAACACGCGCAAGGTCCGCTGGACGAAGGCCAAGGCGGTGTCCAAGGGCCACAAGGTGCAGCTCAGGTGGTGGTCGGGCGTGGAGCCCTGCACGGTCCTGGACCGCGTCAAGGTCAAGGAGACGAGGAAGCGGGTCACGATCACGCTGTACGAGGGCACCTCGCCCAAGGCGAAGGGCGTGTCCTGCATCATGATGGCCGTGGAGAAGACGACCACGGTCAAGCTCAAGGCCCCGGTCGGCAAGCGGAAGATCGTGGACGGCGCCAAATCCTGACATGTCCACATGCGGACAACCCCAGTGACATTTGATCGATTTGTTGCGATACATCGATCAAGGCACCTAAGGCGCGGGGGCGCCCCGGTGATGGTGTGCGTGACTGGGGGAACCCGTGAAGCGGCTCGTTCGTGCCCTGCTGCCCGTCATCCTCATGACCACCGGACTGATCGGGCTGGCCGCGCCGCCCGCGCAGGCCCTGCCGGAACGCTTCGAGAAACAGACGATCTTCAGCGGGCTGACCAGCCCCACCAACGTCGAGTTCGCCGCTGACGGGCGGGTGTTCGTGGCCGAGAAGGGCGGCTACGTCAAGGTCTTCGACTCGCTCACGGACACCACGCCCACCGTCTACGCCGACCTGCGCACCAAGGTGCACGACTTCTGGGACCGCGGCCTGCTCGGCCTGGCCCTGCACCCGGACTTCCCGCAGGACCCCCGCGTGTACGTGCTCTACTCCTACGACGCCGAGCCCGGGGGCGGCGCGCCGCGCTGGGGGCAGGCGAACGACGACTTCGACGAGTGCCCCTCGCCGCCCGGCCCGACCGGGGACGGCTGCCGCATCACCGGCCGCCTGTCGGTCATCTCCCCCACCGGCGCCGAGACGCCCCTGATCACCGACTGGTGCCAGCAGTACCCCAGCCACTCCATCGGCGACCTGCAGTTCGGCCCCGACGGCATGCTCTACGCCTCGGCGGGCGACGGGGCCAGCTTCCAGTTCGCCGACTATGGGCAGGACAACCTGCCCGGTTCGGACGTCGTACCGGACAACCCGTGCGGCGACCCGCCGACGGCGGTGGGCACCTCGCCCACCCCGCCCGCGGCCGAGGGCGGCGCGCTGCGCTCCCAGGACGTGCGCACCGGCGGCGACCCGGCCACGCTGGCCGGCAGCATCATCCGCATCGACCCCGACACCGGCGCCGCCGCCCCCGGCAACCCGAACGCCGGCGCCGCCGACCCGAACGTGGCCAGGATCGTCGCCCACGGCCTGCGCAACCCGTTCCGCATCACCAACCGGCCGGGCACCGGCGAGATCTGGGCGGGCGAGGTCGGCTGGGGCTCCTTCGAGGAGATCAACCGCGTGGCCGACCCCACGGGCGGCGTGGCCAACTTCGGCTGGCCCTGCTACGAGGGCGCGCCCCGCGAGGACGGCTACGACGCGCTCAACCTGACCCTGTGCGAGAACCTGTACGCCGAGGGCGCGGCGGCCCACACCAAGCCGCACTTCGCCTGGAACCACGGCCAGCGCCTCTACCCGGGCGACCCGTGCGCCCCCGGCGGCCAGTCGTCCTCCAGCGGCGTCGCCTTCTACCCAGGTGGGCCCTACCCGCAGGCGTACGACGGCGCGCTGTTCTTCTCCGACTACAGCCGCAGGTGCGTCTGGGTGATGACCGAGGGCGCGAACGGGCTGCCGGACCCGGCGACGGTGACCGCGTTCGACACCGGGATCGGCACGGTCGAGCTGGAGAGCGGGCCGAACGGCGACCTGTTCGCCGTCGACCACGACGGCGGCGCGGTCGTGCGCTACATCTACGACAACGCCCCGCCCACCGCGGTGATCGACGCGACACCGACCTCCGGCGCGGCCCCGCTGGCCGTGACGTTCTCCGGCACGGGCTCCAGCGACGCCGACGGCGACCCGCTCACCTACGCGTGGGACCTCGACGGCGACGGCGAGCTGGACGACTCGACCTCCGCCACCCCGTCCCGCACCTACGCGCAGAACGGGTCCTACCAGGTCAGGTTACGGGTGAACGACGGCAAGGGCGGGCAGGGCGACGCCACCGTCACCATCAACGTCGGCAACAGCGCGCCCACGGCCGCCATCACCACCCCGGCGGCCACCACGACCTGGGCGGTCGGCGACACGATCGGCTTCTCGGGCACCGGGACCGACGCCGAGGACGGCGCGATCCCCGGCTCCCGCATGACCTGGACGCTGATCATGCACCACTGCCCCGGCGCCTGCCACGAGCACGAGATCACCCGCTACACCGGCGCGTCCGGCTCCTTCCAGGCCCCCGACCACGAGTATCCGTCGCACCTGGAGCTGCGGCTCACCGTCGAGGACGGGCACGGCCTGACCGACACCGCGAGCGTCCTGCTCCAGCCCAGGACCGTCGAGCTGACCTTCAGGACGGACCCGCCGGGGCTGCGGCTCGGGTTCAACCAGGAGCAGACGATCGCGCCGTTCACCCGGACCGTGATCGCCGGGTCGAGCAACTCCGTCACCGCGCCGTCGCCGCAGGGCGACCAGGCGTTCGACGCCTGGTCCGACGACGGCGCGGCCACGCACAACATCACCGCCCCGGCGTCGGCGGCCACCTACACGGCGACGTTCGAGACCTCGCACTCCCCGGCGGGCCTGGTGGCCGCGTACGCGATGAACGAGGGCTCGGGCACCGCCGTCGGCGACGCCTCCCCGGCCGGCAACCCCGGCACGGCGGCGAACACGACCTGGGCGGCGACCGGCAAGTTCGGCAAGGCGCTGGCCTTCGACGGCTCGTCGAGCTGGGTCACGGTCGCCGACTCGGCCAGCCTGCGCCTCACCACCGGCATGACGCTGGAAGCGTGGATCAGGCCGGAGACGGTGACGAGCTGGCGCACGGTGATCATGAAGCAGTACGGGACCGACCTGGCCTACACGCTGTCGGCCGGGAGCTACACCGACCGGCCGCACGCCGTCATCCACACCACCGGCGAGGTCGGCGCGGGCGGCACGGCCTCGCTCCCGCTGAACACCTGGAGCCACCTGGCCGCCACCTACGACGGCGCCACGCTGCGCCTGTACGTCAACGGCACGCAGGCCGCCGAGCGCGCCGCGGGCGGCCCGATCCGCACCGACGGCGGCGTGCTGCGCATCGGCGGCAACAGCCTGTGGGGCGAGTTCTTCGACGGCCTCATCGACGAGGTCAGGATCTACGACCGGGCGCTCACCCCGGCCCAGATCCAGCTCGACATGACCACCCCGATCGGCGCCACGCCCGAGCCGGACACCACGCCGCCGAGCACCCCCGGCTCCCTCGCCGCCACCGGCGGACCCGGCCACGCCCAGCTCGCCTGGACCGCGTCCACGGACGACAGGGGCGTCGAGGGCTACACCGTCCATCGTTCCGCCACCTCCGGCTTCACCCCCTCGGGAGCCAACCAGGTCGGCTCGTCGCAGACCACCGCGTTCACCGACCCGGGGCTGGCCGAGGGCACGTACTACTACCGCGTGGTGGCCTTCGACACGGCGGGCAACACCAGCACGCCGTCCGCCGAGGACGCGGCCGCCGTCACCGCGCCGCCCAGCAGCCAGGGCCTGGTGGCGGCGCTCGGCATGAACGAGGGCGCCGGGACCACCACGGCCGACTCCTCCGGCCTGGGCAACGCCGGCACGCTGAAGGACGCCACCTGGACGGCCTCCGGCAGGTACGGCCAGGCGCTGTCGTTCAACGGCTCGTCGAGCTGGGTCACGGTCGCCGACTCGGCCGGCCTGCGCCTCACCACCGGCATGACGCTGGAAGCCTGGGTCAAGCCGTCGACCGTGACGAGCTGGCGTACGGTGATCATGAAGGAGTACGCGGGCGACCTGGCGTACGTCCTGTCGGCCGGGAGCTACACCGACCGGCCGCACGCCGTCATCCACACCACCGGCGAGGTCGGCGCGGGCGGCACGGCCTCGCTCCCGCTGAACACCTGGAGCCATCTGGCCGCCACCTACGACGGCGCCACGCTGCGGCTGTACGTCAACGGCACGCAGGTGAGCCAGCAGGCCGCCGGAGGGCCGATCCGCACCGACGGAGGAGCCCTGCGCATCGGCGGCAACAGCCTGTGGGGCGAGCACTTCGACGGCCTGATCGACGAGGTCCGCGTCTACAGCGAGCCCCTGACCGCCGCCCGGATCCAGTCGGACATGAACACGCCCGTCTGAGCCCTCGAGCCGTCTCCCGGGAGTCCCCTCCTCGCCCCCTCTCCCGGGAGACTCGGGGGCTTTTTCGCGCGCCGGGGGTTGAGCCGAGTAGGCTCAAGTCGTTTGACAAAGACGGCACACATTCGTAGGTTGAGTCCAACCAACTCAACTTTGACCACAAGGACGTACTCATGGCACGTGCGGTAGGTATCGACCTTGGGACGACCAACTCCGTCGTCTCGATCCTCGAGGGCGGTGAGCCCACCGTCATCGCCAACGCGCAGGGCTCGCGGACCACGCCGTCCGTGGTCGCCTTCGCGAAGAACGGCGAGGTCCTGGTCGGCGAGGTCGCCAAGCGGCAGGCCGTCACCAACGTGGACCGGACGATCCGCTCGGTCAAGCGCGAGATCGGCACCAACTGGTCCCAGGAGATCGACGGCAAGAAGTTCTCCCCGCAGCAGATCAGCGCCTTCGTGCTGCAGAAGCTCAAGCAGGACGCCGAGGCCTACCTGGGCGAGAAGATCACCGACGCGGTGGTCACCGTCCCGGCCTACTTCAACGACGCCCAGCGCCAGGCCACCAAGGAGGCCGGCACCGTCGCGGGCCTCAACGTGCTGCGCATCATCAACGAGCCGACCGCGGCCGCCCTGGCCTACGGGCTCGACAAGGAGGAGGACCAGACGATCCTGGTCTTCGACCTCGGCGGCGGCACCTTCGACGTGTCCCTGCTCGACGTCGGCCAGGAGGACGGCCACGGCTTCGTCGAGGTCAAGGCCACCTCGGGCGACAACCACCTCGGTGGTGACGACTGGGACCAGCGCGTCGTCGACGAGCTCGTCAAGCGCTTCCAGAACGCCCACGGCGTCGACCTGGCCAAGGACAAGATGGCGCTCCAGCGCCTGCGCGAGGCGGCCGAGAAGGCCAAGATCGAGCTGTCCAGCCAGTCCGAGACCAACATCAACCTGCCCTACATCACGGCCTCCTCCGAGGGCCCGCTGCACCTGGACGAGAAGCTCACCCGCAGCGAGTTCCAGCGGCTGACGGCCGACCTGCTCGAGCGGACCAAGGGCCCGTTCAACCAGGTCATCAAGGACGCCGGCATCAAGGTCTCCGACATCGCCCACGTGGTGCTCGTCGGCGGCTCGACCCGCATGCCCGCCGTCTCCGAGCTCGTCAAGGAGCTGACCGGCGGCAAGGAGCCCAACAAGGGCGTCAACCCGGACGAGGTCGTCGCCATCGGGGCCGCCCTGCAGGCCGGCGTGCTCAAGGGCGAGGTCAAGGACGTCCTGCTGCTCGACGTGACCCCGCTGTCGCTGGGCATCGAGACCAAGGGCGGGATCTTCACCAAGATCATCGAGCGCAACACCACGATCCCGACCAAGCGCTCCGAGGTCTTCACCACGGCCGAGGACAACCAGCCGTCGGTGCAGATCCAGGTCTACCAGGGCGAGCGCGAGATCGCTTCCTACAACAAGAAGCTGGCCACGTTCGAGCTGACCGGCATCGCCCCGGCGCCGCGCGGCATCCCGCAGATCGAGGTCACCTTCGACATCGACGCCAACGGCATCGTCAACGTCTCCGCCAAGGACCTGGGCACGGGCAAGGAGCAGACGATGACGATCACCGGCGGCTCCGCGCTGCCGAAGGACGACATCGAGCGGATGATGCGCGAGGCCGAGTCCTACGCCGAGGAGGACAAGAAGCGCCGCGAGGAGGCCGAGGTCCGCAACAACGCCGACGGCCTGGCCTACCAGACGGAGAAGTTCCTCCGCGAGAACGACGACAAGGTCCCCGGTGACATCAAGACCGAGGTCAACGACGCGCTCGCCGAGCTGAAGAAGGCTCTGGAGGGCACCGACACCGACGTCATCCGCACCTCGGCCGAGAAGCTCGCCACGGTCAGCCAGAAGATGGGTTCGGCGATCTACGCCCAGGGCCAGCAGGCCGCCGGCGGCGAGGGCGCCCCGCAGGACGCCTCCGCCCCTGGTCAGGAGCAGAAGGCCGACGAAGACGTCGTCGAGGCCGAGATCGTGGACGACGAGCCGAAGAAGGACAAGTGATCAAGTGATGCCGCCGCGTGACAACGGGCACGATGAGCCGGTGATCCGCGACAATCGCAAGATCGACCCGGAGACCGGGGAGGTGCGGACGCAGGCCGAGGAGACCGAGGAGGCCGAGCAGCCGCCCGCGCCGGCCGCCGGAAGCGCCGCGGACGGCGCGGTCGACGGCGAGCTGCAGGCGCAGCTCGCCGAGCGGACCGCCGACCTCCAGCGTCTTCAGGCCGAATACACCAACTACCGCCGCCGGGTGGAGCGCGACCGCGTCGCGGTCCGCGAGCTGGCCGTGGCGGGAGTGCTCACCGAGCTGCTGCCCGTGCTCGACGACATCGGCCGGGCCCGCGATCACGGTGAGCTCACCGGAGGCTTCGCGAAGGTGGCAGAGTCTCTGGAATCGGTGCTCACCAAGCTCGGCCTCAGCCCCTACGGCCAGAAGGGCGACCCCTTCGACCCGACGGTGCACGAGGCCCTGATGCACAGCTACTCGCCGGAGGTGACCGAGCCGACCGCCGTCGAGGTGCTGCAGCTGGGCTACCGCATGGGCGAGCGGGTGCTGCGCCCCGCGCGGGTCGCGGTCGCCGAGCCCGGGGACGCCCCCTCGGCGTCCGATGACGAAGACAACTGACGAGGACGAAGGGCGTTAGATGAGCACCAAGGACTACCTGGAGAAGGACTACTACGCCGTCCTTGGTGTGCCCAAGTCCGCCAGCGCCGAAGACATCAAGAAGGCCTATCGCAAGCTGGCCCGCCAGTATCACCCCGACACCAACCAGGGTGACCCGTCCAAGGAGACCAAGTTCAAGGAGGTCTCCGAGGCGTACGACATCCTGTCCGACAGCAAGCGCCGCAAGGAGTACGACGACGCGCGCACGCTGTTCGGGTCGGGGGTGGGCGGCCAGCGCGCGGGCGGCGGCTTCCCGTTCGACTTCGGCGACCTGTTCGGGGGGACGGCCGGGCAGCAGCAGCCCGGCCAGGGCGCCGGGGAGCGCTTCAGCGACCTGTTCGGCGGCCTGTTCAACCGGGGCGGCGCGGGCACCCGCAGCACCGGCGCGACCAGGCCGCGGCGTGGGCAGGACATCGAGTCCGAGGTCACGCTCTCGTTCACCGAGGCGGTCGAGGGCACCACGGTCTCGCTCCGGCTGACCAGCTCGGCGGCGTGCACCGGGTGCAGCGGCACGGGGGCCAAGGCCGGCACCACCCCGCGGGTCTGCCCGACCTGCGAGGGCACCGGCGCGGCAAGCCGCAACCTGGGCAACTTCGCCTTCTCCGAGCCCTGCCGCGACTGCAAGGGCCGCGGCCTCCTCGTGGACGACCCCTGCCCCGTGTGCGAGGGCAGCGGCCGGGCCAAGAGCACCCGCACGATCCAGGCGCGCATCCCCGCGGGGGTCGCCGACGGGCAGCGGGTCAAGCTCAAGGGCAAGGGCGCACCGGGCGAGAACGGCGGCCCGGCGGGCGACCTGTACATCCAGACGCACGTCAAGCCGCACGCCGTGTTCGGCAGGTCGGGCGACAACCTGACCATCACCGTGCCGGTGACGTTCACCGAGGCCGCTCTGGGCGCCGAGATCAAGGTGCCCATCCTCAAGGGCATGCCCGTCACGCTGCGCATCCCGCCGGGCACGCCCAACGGGCGCACGTTCCGGGTCCGCGGCCGGGGCGCCGCCCGCAAGGACGGCACCAAGGGAGACCTGCTCGCCAGCGTCGAGGTCGTCGTGCCCAAGACGCTGGACGACAAGTCACGCGAACTCCTGACGGAGTTCAACACCGCGACCGCGGCCGAGGACCCGCGGGCTGATCTCATACAGAGAGCCAGAAGCGAGTAGCCGATGGACGCCAACTATTTCGATCTCTCAGACGACACACCCGTCTACGTGATCTCGGTGGCCGCGCAGCTGTCGGGGCTGCACCCGCAGACCCTGCGGCAGTACGACCGGCTCGGGCTCGTGTGCCCGGGCCGCACCGCGGGGCGCGGCCGCCTCTACTCCACACGCGACATCGTCCAGCTGCGCGAGGTCCAGCGGCTCTCCCAGGAGGAGGGCATCAACCTCGCCGGCATCAAGCGGATCCTGGAGCTGGAGAACGAAGCGCTGCGACTGCGCGAGGAGGTTCACCGGCTGCGCGCCGAGATGCAGATGGTCAGGGCGCTGATCCGCTACGAGCTGCCACCGGGGGCCTAGAAAGCAATGGACTACAAGCTCACCCAGAAGAGCCAGGAGGCTCTCGCGGGTGCCATGAGGCGCGCCGCCGCCGAGGGCAACCCCGAGATCGCCCCGGCTCACCTGCTCACCACGCTGCTCGGCCAGACGGGCGGCACCGCCGTGCCGCTGCTCGACGTCGTCGGCGCCGACTGGCGCACACTGCGCGCCAAGGCGGAGGAGCAGCTCGCGACGCTGCCCAAGGCGCAGGGCGCCACCGTCGGCGCCCCGTCGAGCTCCCGTCACCTCCTCAAGGTGATGAACACCGCCGCCCAGCACGCCAACCGTCTCGAAGACCTCTACGTCTCCACCGAGCACCTGCTCGTCGGCCTCGCGGCCGACGGCGGCCCGGTCGCCGACCTGCTCAAGGCGCAGGGCGCGACCCCGCAGGCGCTGCTCGACGCGTTCGAGAAGGTACGGGGCAACGCCCGCGTGACCAGTGAGACCCCCGAGGACACCTACCAGGCATTGCAGAAGTACGGCGTCGACCTGACCGAGCGCGCCCGCGCGGGCAAGCTCGACCCGGTCATCGGCCGCGACTCCGAGATCCGCCGCGTCGTCCAGGTGCTCAGCCGCCGCACCAAGAACAACCCGGTGCTGATCGGCGAGCCCGGCGTCGGCAAGACCGCCGTCGTCGAGGGCCTTGCCCAGCGCATCGTGGCCGGCGACGTGCCCGAGTCGCTGCGCAACAAGCGGCTCATCTCGCTCGACCTGGGCGCGATGGTGGCCGGCGCCAAGTACCGGGGCGAGTTCGAGGAGCGGCTCAAGGCCGTGCTTTCCGAGATCAAGGAGAGCGAGGGGCAGATCGTCACGTTCATCGACGAGCTGCACACCGTCGTCGGCGCGGGGGCCGCCGAGGGCGCCATGGACGCGGGCAACATGCTCAAGCCGATGCTGGCCCGCGGCGAGCTGCGCATGATCGGCGCCACGACGCTCGACGAATACCGCGAGCGCATCGAGAAGGACCCGGCGCTGGAGCGGCGCTTCCAGCAGGTCTACGTGGGCGAGCCCACGGTCGAGGACACGATCGCGATCCTGCGCGGCCTCAAGGGCCGTTACGAGGGCCACCACCAGGTCCAGATCGCCGACGGCGCCCTCGTGGCCGCCGCCGCACTGTCCGACCGCTACATCACCAACCGCTTCCTGCCCGACAAGGCCATCGACCTGGTCGACGAGGCCGCCTCGCGGCTGCGCATGGAGATCGACTCCCGGCCTGTGGAGATCGACCAGCTCCAGCGCAACGTCGACCGGATGAAGATGGAGGAGCTCGCGCTCTCCAAGGAGACCGACGACGCCTCCGTACAGCGCCTCGAACGGCTCCGCCAGGAGCTCGCCGACCGCCAGGAGGAGCTCAACGCGCTCGTCGGCCGCTGGGAGAACGAGAAGGCCGGCCTCAACAAGGTCGGCGAGCTGAAGAAGCAGCTCGACGAGGCGCGCGGCACCGCCGAGCGGGCCCAGCGCGACGGCGACTTCGAGACCGCGTCCAAGATCATGTACGCCGAGGTGCCCCGGCTGGAGCAGGCCATCAAGGCCGCCTCCGAGGCCGCGCCGCCCGACAACGCCATGGTCAAGGAGGAGGTCGGGGCCGACGACATCGCCGAGGTGATCTCGTCCTGGACCGGCATCCCGGCGGGTCGCCTGCTGGAGGCGGAGACGGCCAAGCTGCTCCGGATGGAGGAAGAGCTGGGCCGGCGCCTGATCGGCCAGCAGCAGGCCGTACAGGCCGTCTCCGACGCCGTCAGGCGCAGCCGGGCCGGCATCGCCGACCCTGACAGGCCGACGGGCTCGTTCCTGTTCCTCGGGCCGACCGGCGTCGGCAAGACCGAGCTGGCCAAGGCGCTGGCCGAGTTCCTGTTCGACGACGAGCGGGCGATGACCCGCATCGACATGAGCGAGTACGCCGAGAAGCACAGCGTCGCCCGGCTCGTCGGCGCGCCCCCCGGCTACGTCGGCTACGAGGAGGGCGGCCAGCTCACCGAGACCGTCCGGCGGCGCCCCTACACGGTCGTGCTGCTCGACGAGGTGGAGAAGGCCCATCCCGAGGTCTTCGACGTGCTGCTCCAGGTGCTCGACGACGGCCGGCTCACCGACGGGCAGGGCCGCACCGTCGACTTCCGCAACACGATCCTGATCCTCACCTCCAACCTGGGCTCGCAGTTCCTCGTCGACCCCCAGCTCGAGAACGGCGCCAAGCGCGAGGCCGTCATGACCGCCGTACGGGCCGCGTTCAAGCCCGAGTTCCTCAACCGGCTCGACGACGTCATCCTGTTCGACGCGCTCGGCTCCGAAGAGCTGACCAGGATCGTCGACCTCCAGGTCGACCGGCTCGCCCGCCGGCTGGCCGACCGCAGGCTCGTCCTGGACGTCACCCCGGCGGCCCGCGAATGGCTGGCGCTCACCGGCTACGACCCGCTGTACGGCGCCCGGCCGCTGCGCCGGCTCGTCCAGTCGGCCATCGGCGACAAGCTCGCCAGGGCCGTGCTCGCCGGTGACGTCGTCGACGGCGACAAGGTCCTCGTCGATCTCGGCGACGACGAGCTCACCGTCCAGCGCGGCTGACCACAGCCCGCACGCAGCGCCCGGAGGCCGGTCGGCCCCCGGGCGCACGCGTTCCACGCCCCGGTCATCGGCGCCCCGCGTGCGTAAGGATCGGCCCAGCCTTCGGGCAAGCCGCCCACCACGTGCCGCGGGCCTGGCTAGCTTCAGCGTTCGTCAGATCACCGAGCACGATCAGGGGGACGTGAAATGTCATCTCGGAGCATCCGAAGCATCCTTGCCATGGTCACTCTGACCGCGGGGGTCACCTGGCTGGGGGCGGGCGCCGCCGAGGCTGCCGCTCCGTGCCAAGAGCGGTCGGCGACCGTACGCGCCCAGCGAACCGTCACCACGATGTGCGACGGCGTCACCCGGTTCGGGGTGGACGACCCCACCGGCACCGCCGAGCTCGTCGAGTCCGAGACCTCCCGCCTGGCCCACAGCGCCGCCCGGCTCGCCCAGCGCATCGGCCTGACCGGTCTCGGCTCCGTCCGCGCCATGGGCCTCTCCGACCTCGGCGGCTTCGCCGCCTCCTCCGCCATGCCCGCGCTCTCCCAGGGCGTCCCCCTCTCCGGCGCGCTGCCCAGCCTCACCCGGCTGCCCGAAGTGCCGGACCTGCCCAACCTGCCCACCATCCCCGGCATCCGCGACCTGCCCGTCGGCGCCAGCGTCGGCAAGCTGCCCGACCCCGCCAAGGTCGCCGCCGAGGGCTTCAAGGCGCCCCTCAACCTGCCCCAGCCGGTCAACAAGCTCAAGGACGAGCTCGTCAACAAGATGCTGCCGCAGGTCCCGGCGGCCGTCGGCGGCATCAACGACGCCACCCGGCTCCCGGACGCGCACACCTCCCTCACAGGCCTGCTGGACGCCCTCGATCTGAGCTGACCACCGGGCCTGCCTTCCCCGGCCGCCCACCGACCGCACCGGCGCGGCGCCCCGGGAGCACGCCCCCCGCGAACCGTGGCGCGGGCCGCGCCACCCGCCCACGGTCCCCTGAGGGGCCGCGACCCCGCCGTCGCGGCCCCTCAGCACGTACGCGCCCGACAGAGCCCAGCGCAGGACGGCGAGGGCAACGCAGGACGGCGGGGCGTCGGCCCGTCTTGCGGGGCGTCGGCGGGCAGGGGGCAGCGCGGCGCCGCGCAGGTCGCCCCCGGGAGGCCGCTCGCAGATGGCCACGGCCGGGGGCGGCTCCCTCCTCGCGGAGGGCGTCGGCCCCGGGCGGGGTCAGGAGATCAGGGCGTCGAGGTCGTCTTCCGGCAGGCCGAGGTCGACCCGGATGCGGTAGCGGGTGCGGAGCATCGCCTTGTGCTCCGGGTCGTCCTCGTCACAGGCCAGCACCGCCTGGGTCACCCACTCGAGCCCGCCCTGGAGGTCACCGTAGGCGACCAGGGTCTCGGCGACGGTGTGGGCGGTGGCCGCCGAGGCGGCTCCTTCGGCGCGGATCGTCTCGATGACCTCCCTGGCCTCGTCGTGCCGGTCGAGCTCGAACAGCGTGTCGGCGATGCCGGCACGCGGGTCGAAGCTGACCTCGCCGCCGTCTTCGAGCGCGCGCTGGAAGCATTCCAGGGCACGCGCGGGCTGCCCGGCGGCTCTCCACTCCTCGGCTGCCTGGACCAGGATGGACGCCCTGGAAACGTCGCCGGTGGAATAGCTGAGCGCCACGTCGTACAGCCGCCTGGCCAGCGAGCTGTGGTCGTCGGCCAGCAGCGCCTGCTCGAGCAGGCGATCAAGGTGCTCACGGGTCACATGCGCCACAACGCGAGACTACCGAGCGCGCTGCGGTTTCGCCCGGCCAATGCGTATCGCGGATGACGATCGGCTATGGCAACGCGTTGGCCAAGGCTGCCCATGCCGTGCGTATCACCGCACGTCAACGGGCAGGTACGGAGTGTGCCTCCGCGACGGAAGGGGCTGACGATGGGCAGGTCCAGGCAGTTGACCTTCACGTTGGCCTGTGCCGTCGTGCTGTCGGCGCTGGTGCCGGGGGTGTCCGGCTACCTGTCGGCCCGGCTGGAGGCGATCGAGTCGGCGGAGCGCAACCTGCGGGCGCTGGAGGCGAGGCTCGACGCCCGGCAGGCGCGTCACGTCCGTCCGGTGTCGTTCCCGGCGCCGTGCGACCTGCCGGGCCGGCGTCCTGACTGGCTGCCGGAGTTGCTGGAAGCGCTGAAGGGTCAGGGCCGACCGGCGGTCGCCGATCGTCCGGGGCACGGCTGACGGGTCAGCCGGCCTGCCGGGCCCAGGAGGCGAGCTGGCGGGACAGGAAGCCGCAGACGAGCTGTTTCGCGGCTTCGATGATCTCCGGTGAGCCGTCAGGGTCGCGCCGGAAGGCGAGCTTGAGCACGGCGTCACCGGCCTCGACGGCGACCAGGACGGCCACGTCGAGCTGGTGGCTGTCGGCCAGCCCGAACTCCTTGAGCAGCAGCCCGCGCAGCCGCCCGGCGATCACGGTGTTGTTGTCGGAGTCGGAGTCGAGCAGGTTGAGGTCGACGACGTCGCCGAAGTGGAGGCTCTTGAAGCCGGCGACGGACCGGTGCATGGAGACGTACTCGTCGATGATCGCCTCGACGGCCTCCCACCAGCCCCGGTAGTCCTCCTCCATGAACCTGCGCCCGACCCTCGTGACGAACTGCTCCACGTTGCGCCGGGTGAGCTCCTGGGTGATGGCGCGCTTGTCGGGGAAGAACTGGTAGACGGAGCCGATCGCGACCCCGGCCCGTTCGGCGATGCGGGTCGTCGACAGGGCCTCGTAGCCGATCTCGTCGAGGAGCTCGGCACAGGCGTCGAGCATCCGCTCGACCCGGCGGGCGCTGCGGCGCTGGGTGGGCTGGCGGCGCAGCGGCTTCGGTGACGCACAGTCATCTTCTGCTAGCGGCGAGGACACAGGAAACATCTTCCCCCCATGGGGCCGATCGTTACCTGCGATTCTGCGGATTTCCTGGGGGCCGGTCCGTCAGCGTTCGGCGGACAGCCCGGCGCAGGAGCGCAGGGCCTTCCAGTCGGCGATGGCGCCGGTCCGCGCGGTGCCGGTCATGGGCACCGGGACGCCGCCCTGGATGGTGGCGGGGGTCCAGGAGTCCTTGAGCACCTTGCGGCCGTTGATCGTCAGCGTGAGCACTCCGGTCCGGCCGGTGGTGGCCGGGTTGGAGTTGTAGAAGACGAAGTTGCCGAGCCCGTAGCTGACGTAGGCGTTGTCCAGGTAGCCGGAGCCGAGCAGGATGTGCGCGTGCCCGCCGACGATCACGTCGGCGCCCGCCTTGATCAGCTTGGGGGCGAGGGAGAGCTGCGCCTGGTTGGGGCACTTCTGCATCTCGGTGCCCCAGTGCAGGTGGACGATCACGGTGTCGGAGTTGCGGCGCGCCTGCCGTACCGCCTTGATCAGGCGGGGCTCGTTCTTCGCGGAGGCCAGCCCGCCCTTGTCCGGCGTGGCCGTCCACGCCTGGATGAACTCGTCGTCGAGCACCTGCGTCGCGCCGATGATCGACACGCGGTTGCCGTTGACGACCTTCCGGTACGGCTTGTACGCCTGGGCCTCGTCGGCGCCGATGCCGACGACGGGGAACCTCGACCGCTTGACGGCGGCCAGCGAGTCCTGGAGGCCGCTGTCCATGTAGTCCATGCCGTGGTTGTTGGCCATCGACGCCACGTCCACGCCGGCGGCCTTGAGCGCGGTGAGCGCGCTGGCCGGGGCGCGGAAGGTGAACTGCTTGCCGGGGGCGGGGGTGCCGCCGGTGGTGATGGCCGTCTCCAGGTTGACCATGGCCAGGTCGGCCTTGCGCAGCACCTTGGCGATGGGGCCGAGGGCGGTGCGGGGGTCGTTCAGCCGCGGCCTGAGGATGCCCTCGAAGTGCACGTCCCCGCCGAAGGCGATGGTGTACGGCTTGCGCTGCGGCTTGGGGGGAGCGGTCGGCTCGGCGGACGTCTTGCCCGCGAGCTGCTCACGTCCGGGGGCGGCGGGTTCGGCTGATGAGCAGGCGACGAGGGACGCGACGACGACGGCTAACGCCGGGAGGACGCGGGGGAGGTTCATCGGTCGCCATTTCCGCTCGATTCAGACTTTCAGGGATGAGCATGCCATGTGCGGATGTTCCCCGCGCGGCTCGGCATCCCAGTCGAGAGCAGACCGTGACCAGCCAAACTGGATTCGTTCTCAAAGTTGAATGATTCAGGTTTAGGGCATAGCCTGGGCCGCATGAGGGACGATGACCTGCTGCGTCAGGCCGGACTCCGCGTCACGGCGGCCCGCCTGGCGATCATGCACACCGTGCGCGCCGGCGACCATCTCGACGTGGACGCCGTCTGCCGCGGGGTGCGCGAGCGCGTGGGTCAGGTGTCCCTCCAGGCCGTCTACGACTCGCTGCACGCGATGCACGGGGCCGGTCTTCTGCGGAAGATCGAGCCGATGGGCAGCCCGGCCCGCTACGAGGCCAGGGTGGGCGACAACCACCATCACCTCGTGTGCCGGCAGTGCGGATCGGTCACGGACGTCGACTGCGTCGCGGGGGCCGCCCCCTGCCTCGACCCGGTCGACTCCGCCGGTTACGTCGTGGACGAAGCCGATGTCACGTTCTGGGGCGTGTGCCCGAGCTGTCAATGATGATGATTCCGGAGGATCACGCGATGCCGACCAGGCCTCTCACCACCGACGACGCGGGCGTTCCCGCGCCGAGCGACGACCATTCGCTCTCCGTCGGCGCGAACGGCCCCCTGCTTCTTCAGGACCACTACCTGATCCAGAAGATGGCGCACTTCAACCGTGAGCGCGTGCCCGAGCGCGTGGTCCACGCCAAGGGCGGCGGCGCGCACGGCCGGCTGCGGATCACCGAGGACGTCAGCCAGTTCACCCGCGCCGGGCTCTTCCAGAAGGGCAAGGAGACGCCGCTCTTCCTGCGCTTCTCCACCGTCGCCGGCGAGCTCGGCAGCGCCGACACCGCCCGCGACCCGCGCGGCTTCGCGATCAAGTTCTACACCGACGAGGGCAACTACGACATCGTCGGCAACAACACGCCGATCTTCTTCATCCGCGACCCGCAGAAGTTCTCCGACTTCATCCACAGCCAGAAGCGGCGCGCCGACAACCACCTGCACGACCACAACATGCAGTGGGACTTCTGGACCCTGCACCCCGAGTCGGCCCACCAGGTGTCGTTCCTCATGACCGACCGCGGCACGCCCGCCTCCTGGCGGCACATGCACGGCTTCGGCTCGCACACCTTCCTGTGGTACAACGCCGCGGGCGAGAAGTTCTGGGTCAAGTATCACTTCAAGACCGACCAGGGCATCCGCAACTTCACCGCCGCCGAGGCCGACGCGCTCGTCGCGACCGACCCCGACTACCACATCCGCGACCTGTACGACTCGATCAAGCGCGGCGACCACCCGTCGTGGACGGTCAACGTGCAGATCATGCCGTTCGAGGACGCCGCCGACTACCGGTTCAACCCGTTCGACCTGACCAAGGTGTGGCCGCACAGCGACTACCCCGAGATCACGATCGGCAGCTTCACCCTCGACCGCAACCCGGACAACTACTTCGCCGAGGTGGAGCAGGCGGGCTTCGAGCCGGCCAACCTGGTGCCGGGCATCGGCCCGTCGCCGGACAAGATGCTGCAGGGCCGCCTGTTCTCCTACCCCGACGCGCACCGCTACCGCATCGGGCCCAACTACCTGCAGCTTCCGGTCAACCAGCCGAAGTCGCCGGTCAACTCCTACAACTTCGACGGCCCGATGACGTTCCGGAACCCGCAGGACCCGGTCTACGCGCCCAACAGCTACGGCGGCCCGGCGGCCGACCCGTCGCTGTACGAGGGCTCGCACTACAGCGTCACCGGCGAGATCGTCCGCTCGGCCTACACCAAGCACGCCGAGGACGACGACTTCACCCAGCCGCGCGCGCTGTGGGAGAACGTGCTGTCCGACACCGACCGCGCCCACATGGTGTCCAACATCATCGGCCACGCCTCCAAGCCGGAGGTCACGGGCGAGATGAAGAAGCGGGTCGTGGACTACTGGACCAACGTCCACAAGGACCTCGGCCAGGGCGTCGCCCAGGGCCTCGGCCTGCTCTGACCTGACGGATCCGGCGGCGCGTCCCTCCCCGGAGGCACGCGCCGCTCCCGTGCGGGGGAAGTTCGCACTCGGGGAGCGGGGAGGCGCGGCACGAATGGCCGTGTCGCGGGTGATCTTGGGACGGGTGCTGTGCCAGGATGTGGCTCCTGCGAACGGCCCTGCGGGTTGCTGCGACCAACACGCCAGGGCCGTTCGTCACGCTCCGGCCGTCAGGGCCTCCAGGTCGAACTCACCGTCGCGGACGCCGGCGGTGAAGGCCGCCCATTCGGCCGGGGTGAAGACCAGGATGGGGCCGTCCTGCTCCTTGCTGTCCCGCAGCGCGACGTTGCCGTCGGCCAGGGGGGCGACTTCGACGCAGCTGCTCGCGCCGTTGCAGAAGCTGCTCTTCTGCCATGCCGCCATCATGGGTTGGGTGCGCATTTTCTCCCCAAATGGGTAAAGGGGCGCCATTGCCCCTTGATGTTGTTCTTTTCGCTAGCCCCGCCACATCATGGCCTTGCGCTGGATGAGCACGCGTGATTCGTCCTCGTCAAGCGCCTGCGACCTGATGTGCTCGAAGGCGGTCTCGTAACCAGCCACCCGTTCGAGATCTTCGACGAAGTGTGCAGTATAGAGCTGCTCCAGGTAGACCACATCGTCGAACTCCGCGAACTTCAGGTGAATGAACGCCCCGGTGTTGACCGGATGGAGCGCGTCCATCGGCAGCACCTGGACACTCACGTGCGGCAGCAGGGACAGCTCCAGAAGGTGCTCCATCTGCTCCCGCATCACCGAGGGCTCGCCGAATCGGCGCATCAGGGCCGGCTCGTCGAGCACGAAGCGCATCTGGCAGGGATCCGCCCGGTGCATGACCAGCCGCTGACGGTCGAGGCGGGCCTCGACCCGGCTCCGGACACCGCTGTGCGTGATGCGCACGATGCCGCGGACGGCCAGGATGACCTCTCGCGCGTAGTCCTCGGTCTGTAGGAGGCCAGGCACGATCTGGGGTTCCCAGTTGCGCTGAAAAGTGGCCTCCGCCTCCAACCCGAGGAATCTTGTGTATTCCTCAGGCAGAGCGTCTTCGTAATCCTCCCACCACCCACGCTGGTCCGCGTCTCGCAACAAGCCGAAGAGTTCTTCAAGTTTGTCGCCGTCGGCACCGTAGAGCTTGGCCATCGCCTTGACGTCTTCGGTGCTGGGCATGGTCTTGGCCGCTTCGATGCGGCTGATCTTGCTGGGCGACCAGCCGAGCTCGTGGGCGGCCTTGGAGCCGGTCAAACTGCGCCGCTCGCGCAGGAGGCGCAGCTCCTGGCCGAGTCTCAGCCTGCGGACGGTGGGGCTGCCCTGCTTCGATGGCACCGTCGACTCTCCTTGCCGGGAATGAAGGTGTAGCCGGAAGGGATCGTTTCGAGCCCGCCGTTCTGGGCCGTTCTCTTAATCTTACACTGCAACTTGCACGAGTACTGCCGCGAGGCCTTGCCAGAAGGCTGACATGGGTAGAGCGTAGAGGCAAGCAACGCTCCTCAGGGGAAAGGAGCCGGGGGCCGTGTTCGCCGTGTTCGTCAACCCATTCCGCGCCTCTATACGCCCGCGCTTATTGCGTGCAAGTTGCATTGACCTGTGCACCGCAAGTCGTCGCACAATCTGCGAAGAAATTCCAATCTTTCTTGCGAAAGGTATTGCAGCAGGGCAGGGGCGGGAGGACGATCGTCCCAGGAAGGTTCACCTTCTCGCTGAAAGCGGCTCAGGCCGCCACACCGGCAACGTCGCCGTCCCGGATTCGAATCACCGCCCCAGGGAGGCCGCCTGCCGGAGGGATCTCGCACTCGCCTGAAGAATCGCCGCCGTCATCGCTCATCAGAGCACAGCGAATGCCGGACCGAGGCCAACGTACGCGCCCGCCGCATCAAGGGCTGCCACCCTGCGACGCGGCCGTCATCGGCCTGCAGTCCGGCGGAAAGAAGCCACCTCGAGTAATGCCGCGAAAGGGGTCTTCTATGTACTCACAAGGTACCAAGGGACTCGGTCGAATCAAGTCCCGGCTCCTGGAACACATCGCCTGGGCCGACAGGGAGATCTGCTGGGAGCCCGACGAGTTCGCCATGCGCAGGGGCTGGACCGTGACCAGGACCGGCTTCGGCGCCCGTCGCTACCGCGACCCACGCTTCGACCAGCTCAGGATCGCGCTCAAAGTGCCGGAGGAGGTGTCCTGACATGCCGAGGAACCCGCGCAACCAGATCTTCCCGGCCAACGAGGACCTGCCGGCCGCGCGCGGCGCGGGGCCGCTGGTGCGGCTCTGGCGCGCCCGCAGCGAGCTGCTGCTGGCCGCCGCGCTCGCGCTGTTCGCGCTGACCGTGCTGGGAGCCGCGCAGGAGGGCAGCTGGCTGCCGTTCATCCTGCTGACCAGCGCCGTCTCCATGCCGGCTGCCACGAGGGCCGGCCGGAGCTGGCTGACCGCGCACTTCTGGTGCGTGGTTTCCCGGCACCGGCTGCAGCGCACCTGCCTGGAGACCACCATGCACACCAGGGCGGGCCGGATCCCCCTGGTGCTGTGGATCACCCCGACCACCACAGGTGAGAAGGCGCTGATCCTGACCAGGGCCGGCATCAGCGCCGAGGAGTTCGGGGCGTACGCGGAGGAGATCGCCGCCGCCTGCTGGGCCAGGAGCGTCACTGTGCACCGGCACCGGGAGCGGGCCAACCTGGTGATCGTGGAGATCGTCCGGCGGGACGAGCTGCCGGGCGCCGTCTCCCCCGGGCTCGACCGGCTCTTCGGCCGCAGCGCGTGGGAAGCGCTCCGGCCCGGCCTCCGCGGCGACGTGCGCGAGGTGGAGGAGCCGCCCGATCTGAGCCGGCGGCTGGCGCTGCCGCAGCCGGGCTGAGACTCCGGCGTCCGCCCGGGGCCAAGGGGCGGACGCCGGTACGAGGCCCCGGGGACCGCGGGGGCTCCGGGGCTTCCCAACGCCCTCTGCACCGGACGAGCATGCGGAACGGGCCTTCCCCGCGGAGGGCGTACGGGTGAAGATGAGTTCAGATGACGAACTCAGGAGTGGCGATGACCTCGACCGTCCACCGGACCTGCCCGCTGTGCGAAGCCGTCTGCGGGCTCACGCTCACCCTCGACGACGGCGGCCGGGTCACGAGCGTGCGCGGCGACCGCGACGACCCCTTCAGCAAGGGCTTCATCTGCCCCAAGGGCGCCAGTCTCGGCAAGCTGGACGAGGACCCGGACCGGCTGAGCAGGCCGCTGATCCGCGAGGGCGACGTGTGGCGCGAGGCGGGCTGGGACGAGGCGTTCGCCGCCGTGAAGCAGGGTTTCGACCGGGTGGTGGCGGCGCACGGCCGCCAGGCGACGGGCGTCTACCTGGGCAATCCGAACGCGCACACGATGGCCGGGACGCTCTACGGCACGCCGCTGATCAAGGCGCTGGGCACCCGCAACGTGTTCTCCGCCAGCACCGCGGACCAGATGCCCAAGCACGTGGCCAGCGGGCTGATGTTCGGCCATCCGATGACCGTCGCGGTGCCGGACCTGGACCGCACCGGCTACCTGCTCATGCTGGGCGCCAACCCGCTGGAGTCCAACGGCTCGCTCTGCACCGCGCCCGACTTCCCCGGCCGGCTCAAGGCCCTGCGGGCCAGGGGCGGGCGGCTGGTCGTGGTCGATCCGCGCCGCACCAGGACCGCCGCGCTGGCCGACGAGCACGTGTTCGTCCGGCCGGGCTCCGACGCGTATCTGCTGGCCGGCATCGCCCACACGCTGTTCGCCGAGGGCCTGACGGACGTGCGGCAGCGGGTCGCCGGGCTGGCCGAGGCGCGCGACGCGGTCAAGCACTTCCCGCCCGAGGCCGTCTCCCGCCGCACCGGCGTGCCGGCCGAGGTGATCGTACGGCTGGCCAGGGAGCTGGCCTCGGCACCGGCCGCGGCCGTCTACGCCAGGATCGGCACCTGCACGGCCGAGTTCGGCACCCTGGCACAGTGGCTGGTGGACGTGCTGAACGTGCTCACCGGCAACCTCGACAGGCCGGGCGGCGCGATGTTCCCCAAGCCCGCCACGGGTTCGGCGGGCCGGCGCAGGACGTACACGGTGGGCCGGTGGCGGAGCCGGGTGCGGGGGCTGCCGGAGGCGAACGGCGAGCTGCCGGTGGCCACGCTCGCCGACGAGATCGAGACGCCGGGCGAGGGGCAGATCCGGTTCCTGGTCACGGTGGCGGGCAACCCGGTGCTGTCCGCACCGCACGGCTCCCGGCTGGACGAGGCGCTCGCCGGGCTCGACTTCATGGTGAGCGTGGACCCGTACCTGAACGAGACCACCCGGCACTCGCACGTCATCCTGCCGCCGCCGCGCGTGCTGCAGTCGGGGCACTACGACTTCGCGCTGCTGGGGTTCGCGGTGCGCAACTACGCGCGTTACTCGCCGCCGGCGCTGCCGCTGGACGGGCGGCCGTCCGAGGCGGAGATCCTGGCCAGGCTGACCATGATCGCCTCGGGGCTGGAGGGCGATCTGGACGAGTTCGTGATCGGGCAGACGCTGGCCAGGGCGGTCGGCACGCCGGGCTCCGGGGTCGAGGGGCGCGACGTGGCGGAGCTGCGGGCCGCGCTGGACGGCGACACGGGCGCGGAGCTGCGACTGGACCTCATGCTCAGGCTCGGGCCCTACGGCGAGTGGTCGGGCGAGGGGGACCTGTCGCTGCGCAAGCTGCTGGACCATCCGCACGGGCTGGATCTCGGGCCGCTGGAGCCGCGCCTGGACGAGGTGCTCAACACCGCGTCGGGGCTGGTCGAGCTGGCCCCGCCCGAGATTCTCGGGGACGTGGAGCGGCTGCGTGCCGGGCTGGAGTCGGAGCCGCCCGACCTGGTGCTGATCGGGCGGCGGCACCTGCGCTCCAACAACAGCTGGATGCACAACGTGAGCCCGCTGGTGGGCGGCAGCAACACGTGCACGCTGCAGATCAACCCGGCCGACGTGGCCCGGCTCGGGCTGGGCGACGAGGCCGAGGTGCGCTCGGCGACGGGCCGGCTGACGGTGACGCTGGAGCCGACCGACACGATCATGCCGGGGGTGGTGAGCCTGCCGCACGGCTGGGGGCACACGGCGGGCGGCCAGCGCGTGGCGGCCGAGCACGCCGGGGTCAGCGCCAACGTGCTGACCGACGCGTCCACCCTGGATATTCTGTCCGGTAACGCAGTGTTCAACGGAGTTCCGGTAAGTATTTTGCCAACTGGGGTGATCACCGCACATTAGGGTGTCGCGCGTGACTATCGCACCAGAAGAGGACCGCCTGAACACACAGATCGCCTTCGCCGTCGAGATCGACAAGTTGAAGCGGATCATCCGCCGCAACCTGCTCATGGACGGCTCCCGGCGGGAGAACGACGCAGAGCACTCCTGGTACGTGGCCACGCTAGCCATGGTCCTGGGCGAGCACGCCCCGCCCGGGACCGACCTGCAGCGCGTGACGGCGATGCTGCTCGTGCACGACCTGGTCGAGATCGACGCGGGTGACACGTTCATCTACGACCCCGTCGCGGTGGCCGCGCAGGCGGAGGCCGAGCGGCAGGCCGCCGACCGGATCTTCGCGCTGCTGCCCGGCGACCAGGGGGCGCGGCTGCGCGAGCTGTGGGACGAGTTCGAGGCCAGGGAGACGCCCGAGGCGAGGTTCGCCAAGGCGCTCGACAGGTTCGCGCCGATCCTGGCCAACCATCACACCGAGGGCGGCACCTGGCAGCTGTTCAAGGTGACCTCGGCGATGGTGCTGGAGAAGGTCCGGATCATCGAGGAAGGCGCGCCCACGCTGGGCGCGTACGCCCGCGAGCTGGTCGAGCTCTCCGTCGCCCGGGGCCACCTGCCCGAGTGATGCCGGTAAGGCTGGGGTAGGGGAATGTCGTGAAAGAGACAGTTCGGGCGAGACGTCGGCAGTTGCGGCGTTTCGTGGGGCCGATCGACCTGACCGATCGGCTCGAGAGGTCCAAGTCCATGGACAGGCCGATCAGAGGGCTGGCCAAGGCCGTGCGCGCGCGCATCCGCCCGGGGCTGTTGCGTGACCTGCTGCACGGGGTGCCGACGGGCAAACCCGTGCATCCCCCGCTGGCCACGGTCACGCTGGGCTGCTGGATGTCCGCCACCCTGCTCGACGCGGCGAAGGCCGATCCCCGGGCGGTGCGGCTGCTGCTGGCCACCGGGATCGCCACCTCCCTGCCGACGGCGGCGGCGGGCATGACCGACTGGTCGTCGCTGCACATCGAGCAGCAGCGCGTCGGCTTCATCCACATGCTGGCGAACGTGACCACGCTGGGCCTGTTCTCCGCCTCGCTGCTCGCCAGGATGCGCGGACGCGAGCAGGCCGGCCGGGCGCTGTCGTACGCCGGGCTCGGGATGGGGGCGCTGGGCGGCTATCTGGGCGGGCACCTGGCCTACCGGCTCGCCGCCGGGGCCAACCACGCCCCGCAGGTCACCCACCTGGTGCCGCTGGGCTGGCATGATCTGTGCCTGCTGACCGACCTCCCGGAGGGCAGGCCCGTCTCGCGGCGGCTGGGTTACATCGAGCTGTTCGTGCTGCGCCGCAACGACGCCGTCACCGTGCTGGTCGACCGGTGCCCGCATCTCGCCGGGCCGCTGCACCAGGGCAGGATCGTCATGGACGGCGACGAGCCGTGCGTGGTGTGCCCGTGGCACGGCAGCACGTTCCGGCTGGACGACGGCTCGGTGCGGCACGGGCCCGCGACGGCGCCCGCGCCGATGTTCGACAGCCGCGTACGCCGTGACGGCACCGTGCAGGTGCGGCCGAGCTTGACCTGAAGTCCACTTGAGGTTTTATCGTCGGCCGCATGATTCTGGTAACCGGTGCGACCGGCAACGTGGGCAGACATGTGGTGGCGCAACTCGCGGGAGCGGGCCTGCGGGTACGCGCTCTCGTGCGTGATCCCGGCCGGGCGGACCTACCCGAGGGCGTGGAGGCGGTCAAGGGCGATCTCACCGCCCCGGAGACCCTGGCGCCGGCGCTCACCGGCGTGGAGAGCGTGTTCCTGGTGTGGCCCGGCTTCTCCGGCGAGGCGGCCAGGCCCGTGGTGGACCTCGTCGCCGCGCACGCCCGCCGCGTGGTCTACCTGTCGGCGAACGCCCCCGCCGGCACGCCCACCTTCCACGCCGACGTCGAGCGGCTGATCAGGGGCTCGGGGATCAACTGGACGTTCCTGCGGCCCGGCGGGTTCGCCGCCAACACGCTCGGCTGGGCCGACCAGATCAGGACCGGCGTCGTGCGCTGGCCGTACGGGCAGGCGTCCAGGTCGCTGATCCACGAGAAGGACATCGCGGCGGTCGCCGTGCACGTGCTGACCTCCGCCGGCCACAACGGGGCCGCCTACACGCTGAGCGGGCCGGCCAGGCTGACGCAGGCCGAGCAGGTGGCGGTCATCGGGCGGGCGGTCGGGCGCGAGGTGCGGTGGGAGGACCAGGAGCCGCAGGAGGCCCGCGAGGCGCTGCTGGCGGCCTGGGGCAACGCCGCGTTCGTCGACGGCGCGCTGAAGGCGTGGGGGCGGCTGGTGGACGAGCCCGAGGAGGTCACGCCCACCGTGGAGCGGCTGATCGGCCGGCCGGCGCTGCCGTTCGAGCAGTGGGCGGCCGATCACGTGGCGGACTTCCGCTGACGCTACTGCTCGTCGGCGGGGTGCTCCACCAGGGCGAGGATGCGGCTGGACATGAACCGCGCCGTGCGGATGGCCGTGCCGCTGCGGGTGACCTCGCTCACCTCGACGAGCCCCCGCCGCGTGGCCACCTCCACCCGGCGGCCCGCCCGGGTGGAGGCGACCTCGTAGGTACGCGGGGTGCCGCCCGCGTCGATGACGATCTCCACCCGATCACCCTTCATGTACGGATTTATACCCACAAAGCCCGAAATTTATCCGTACACCAGTTTGACAATCGCCACGACTCCCACCACCACGATCACCCCGCGCAGCACCGGGGCCGGGATGCGGCGGCCCACCTTGGCACCCAGGAAGCCGCCCAGCATCGCGCCCAGCGCGACCGCCAGCACCGCCCACCAGTCGACCTCGGCGATCAGCGTGAACAGGACGGCGGCGGTGCCGTTCACGATCAGCGACAGCACGTTCTTGGCCGCGTTCACCCGTTGCAGGCCCTCGTCCAGGAACGCGCCGAGCAGCCCGATCAGCAGCACGCCCTGGGCCGCGCCGAAGTAGCCGCCGTACATGCCCGCGCCCAGCACGCCCAGCCAGAGCGCCATCCCGCCGTGCGGGTGCGCGTGCTCGCGCCGGGCCGCCAGCCAGCCGTTCAGCTTCGGCTGGAGCACCACCAGCACGCACGCCAGGCCGATGAGCACCGGCACGACGACCTTGAACACGTCCGGGTCCAGGTAGAGCAGCAGCACGCCGCCGGCCGCCGCGCCGACGGCCGACGCCACGCCCAGCCGCGCCAGCCTGGCCCGCTGCCCACGCAGCTCTGCACGGTAGCCGTAGGCGCCGGTGAACGAGCCGGGGACGAGCCCGACGTTGTTGGACACGTTCGCCACGATCGGGTCGATCCCGACCGCCACCAGCGTGGGGAACGTGATCAGCGACCCGGACCCGACGACCGCGTTGATCGCACCGGCCGCCACCCCGGCCGCCCACACGGCGACCACTTCCCACACTGTCACGCTGACCCTCCAGACCCAGCCGTTGGTGTCACCAGAGCCTAGAGGGGCGCCTTCCTGGGACAACGCCCCAGGGTGGGGCTCAGGCGGGCTTGTCGGGGTCGCGGGGGGAGAACAGGCCGCCCAGGCCCTCCAGCACCTTGCCCATCTCGGAGGGGACGATCCACAGCTTGTTCGCGTCGCCCTTGGCGATCTCCGGCAGGGTCTGCAGGTACTGGTAGGCGAGCAGGTGCTGGTCCGGGTTGCCCTCGTGGATGGCCTTGAACACCATGCCGATCGCGTCCGCCTGCCCCTTGGCCCGCATCGCCTCCGCCTCGGCCTCGGCCTGGGCGCGCAGCACGGCGGCCTCGGCGTCGCCGCGTGCCCGCAGGACGGCCGCCTGCTTGTCGCCCTCGGCGGCGAGGATGGCGGCCTGGCGCTGCCCTTCGGCGGTGAGCACGGCGGCGCGCTTGTCCCGGTCGGCCCGCATCTGCTTCTCCATCGAGTCCTGGATGGAGGCGGGCGGGTCGATGGCCTTGAGCTCGACCCGGTTGACCCGGATGCCCCACTTGCCGGTGGCCTCGTCGAGGGAGCCGCGCAGCTCGGTGTTGATCTCCTCGCGGGAGGTGAGCGTGCGTTCCAGGTCCATCCCGCCGACGACGTTGCGCAGGGTCGTGACGGTCAGCTGCTCGACGCCCACGAGGAAGTTGGCGATCTCGTACGTGGCGGCCTTGGGGTTGGTGACCTGGAAGTAGATGACGGTGTCGATGGAGACGACGAGGTTGTCGGAGGTGATCACCGGCTGCGGCGGGAACGAGACCACCTGCTCGCGCAGGTCGATCAGGTCCTTGATGCGGTCGATGAACGGCACCACCAGGTTGAGCCCCGGGGTCAGCGTGCGGTGGTAGCGGCCCAGGCGCTCGATGACGGCGGCCGTGGCCTGGGGGATGATGCGGATCGTCCGGGCGAGACCGAAGCCCACCACCGCGACCACGACGAGGGCGACGATGAGCTGCTGCGTGGTCATGGCGACGCTCCGAAGCCGATATAGCGCGACTCGGTTGATGATATTTGGTTTCGCCGTTCCGTGACCGTTTTGATCGATTCCGGTTGACCATACTTCGCGAGCCGAAGTATGGTCCTGCGTCATGGCTGAAGGATCACGTGGGCTCAGCGAGCCCGCGTACTTCGTGCTCGCGGCGCTGCTCGACGGCCCCAAGCACGGGCACGCGATCATCAAGACGGTCCTGGCGCTCTCCGAGCACCGGGTCAAGCTCCCCGTGGGCACGCTCTACGGCGCGCTGGACCGGCTGGCGGCCGGCGGCCTGGTCGTCCTGGACCGGGAGGAGACCGTCGACGGCCGCAGGCGCCGCTACTTCCGGCTCACCGAGGAAGGCGGCACGCAGCTCCGTGCCGAGGCCCTGCGCCTGCGCCAGGCGGCCTCGATCGTCATCGGGACGGCCCTGGCATGACGACGCTGGAACGCCAGTACCGGCTGCTGCTGCGCGCCTACCCGCACAACTACCGGTCCGACCACGGCGGCGAGCTGCTGGACGTGCTGCTGGAGACCACCGAGCCCGGCCGCCGGCTGCCCCCGGCGCGGGAGGCGGTCGCCCTGCTCGTCGCCGGCGCCCGCACCCGGCTCACGCAGGCCGCCCGGGGACGCGCCTGGCCGGACGGGCTGCACCTGGGCGTCACCGTGCTCACCCTGATCCAGCTCGCGACGCTCGTCCCGTACGCGGGGCGCGTCCCGCTGTGGGTCGCCGTGTCGGCCGCCGCCTTCCTGGCCGTGCTGCGCGGCCGGGTGCTGCTCGCGCTCCCCCTCGTCGCCGCCGCCGGGGTCAAGGTCTGGGGCATCACCCACGGCCGTCCGGTCCTGGACCACACGATCCTGCCCGTCTACGCCGATCCGCTCTGGGACGCCCCCGCGCTGTACGGCACCGGCGGCCCGATCGCCCCGGCCGTCTCGTACCTGGTGGCGGTCGCCGGGCTGGCGGTCCTGGCACTGCGGCGGGAGCCGGTGCGCGCCAGGTCGTGGGCCTGGGTGGCGGCGGCGCCGGTGCTCGCGGGCGCGGACCCCGCCTGGCTCGACGTGGGCGGCGGGCTGGGCGGCGGGTCCATGCCCGTCGTGGCCCGGGTGGCCCTGGAGTCCGCCCTGCTCGCGGGGGCCGCCTGGGCGGGCCGGCTCACGGGCGACCACCGGTGGGCGATCGCCGCCGGCGCCTACCTGCTGCCCGCCCTCGCGATCCTCTTCGAGAACCTGGCCGCGCAGACCCGCCAGGACGCCGTCCACTGGATCGTGCTCCTCACGCTGACCCTGGTCGCCGCCGCGATGCCGCATCGCGGGCGCCGTCACGCCGTGCTCTGACCCCTCTCCACTCCCAGGCGGCGTCGCTCCCGCGACGCGCGCCCGGTTCGCCATGCCCTCGAACGCAAGGAGCTCACCGTGCACCGACGACTCGCCACCGCCGCCCTGCTGACCCTGGCGCTCGCCGCCTGCGGAAGCACGCCCGCCGCACAGCCCGAGGCGGCCCAGCCGTCACCCCAGGACCGCCAGCGTCAGCTCCAGACCGTGCTGGCCGACTGCATGAAGCAGAAGGGCTTCGAGTACGTCCCCTACGTCCCCCCGGCCGCCACGGTGACCGACGAGGAACGCAGGCGGGACTCGGGCGACTACGAGGCCACGAAGGCGCACCGGGCCAAGTACGGCTTCGGCGTCTGGTCGAGCATCGTCTACCCGAACGGCCCCGGCACGATGCCCCGAGACGCGGGCCCCTCGAACCCCAACGACAAGATCGTCAGCTCGCTGTCGGAAACCCAGACCGGCGCCTACTACGCGGCCCTGGACCCCTGCTACTCCAAGGCGGCCAAGCAGGCCCTCGGCAAGGACGTGAAGAGCAAGATGGACCTGTTCAAGCAGGGCGCCCAGACGGTCAAGCGCAACGTGGCCCGCGAGATCGACGGCGACCCCGGCCTAGTGGACCTGGCCGCCGCCATGGGCGACTGCCTCAAGGGCAAGGGCTACGCGGTCGCCTCGGCCAAGCCCTCGGCCCTGGCCCGGCGGGGGCCTGACCGGTTCCAGGACGAGATGACCGAGATCGGCCGCGAGCAGCAGCCGGGCATGGCCGGGTCCAAGAACGAGAACGCGATCATCATCCCGGAGATGACCGCCGACCAGGCCAGGCCGTACCTGGACAAGGAGATCAAGGCGGCACTGGACGACCTGGAGTGCGGCAAGGACTTCTACGCGGCCTACCAGCCGAGGAAGACCGAGATCGACCGCCGCATGCTGGAGGAGTTCGCCATGGAGCGGTCGTGACCCGGCGTCCCCGGCGGGTGCTGGGCGGCGTCCTGGCCGGCGTGCTCGTCATCGCGGGCACCGGCTGGGCGGTGGGCTCCCGGCTGCGCTCCCCCGCCGACGAGGCCGCCGCCCGCCAGGCGCCCGCGCCGTCGCTGGTGACCGCGCCGGTGCGGCGGCAGAAGCTGACCAGCACCGTCGCGGTCAGCGGCACCCTGGAGTACGGCTCGCCGCTGCCCGTCACGCTCGCCGGGGCGGTCGGCGGCACGGCCGAGGCGCAGCGCGTCACCCGCGCCCCGCGCCCCGGCCGGCTCGCCGAGGGGTCGGTCCTGATGGAGGTCAACGGCCGGCCGGTGTTCGCGCTCGAAGGCAGGGTGCCGATGCACCGGACGATCGCCCCCGGCACCGAGGGCGCCGACGTCCGGCAGCTCCAGCGGGCGCTGCGGCGCTTCGGCCACGGCACGGCGGCCACCGGGGTGTTCGACGCGGCCACCGCCTCCGCCGTCCGGCGCTGGTACGCCAGGAAGGGCTACCGGGCCCAGGAACCCGACCTGACCGCCCGGCAGACGCTCGACCAGCTCCGCCAGGCCGTACAGACCGCCGAGGAGACGCTGCTGACCGACCGCAAGGCGCTGGAGGCGGGCCGCGAGGTGCGGCCGCTCAAGGTCGCGCTCGACCACGCCCGCCAGGATCTGGCCGAGGCCGAGAGCGCGCTCGCCGAGGCCGAGCAGGCGGAGACGACCCCCGCGGACGAGGGCAGGCTCGATGCCCTGCACCAGGCCGTACGCGCCGCCGAGGAGGAGCTGCTGGCCGCCCGCCAGGCGCTCGCCGCGGCCAAGCCCGAGGACGACAGGCGGCTGCTGGAGCTCAAGGCGGCCAACGCCGAGCGGGACCTGGAGTCGGCGCAGCGGGCCGTGGACCTCTTCCTGGAGGAGGCCGCGACCACCAGGGACGCGCGCCTGGCGGAGCTCCGCAAGGCCGTCAGGACCGCCGAGGAGGCCGTGCTCACCGCCGGCCAGGCGCTGAAGCGCGCCAAGGAGACCTCGCCGCTGCGCCTGAAGATCGCCAACGGGCGCCGGAACGTGGCGAGCGCGCGGGCCACGCTGGCCGAGTACCGCAGGACGTACGGGGTCAGCGTCCCGCCCGGCGAGATCGTGTTCCTCCCGAAACTGCCCGCCCGGCTGCACAAGGCCGAGGCGCGGGCCGGCGAACGGGTCGAGGACGAGGTGGCCACCGTCACCAACACCGCGTTCATGGTCACCGGCTCCGTCGGCGAGGCCGAAGGCAGACTGCTCAAGCCTGGCATGGCCGCGGTGGTCGAGCTGTCCGACGGCCGCACGTACCGGGCGCGGCTGACCGCCAAGGGCCCCGGCGCGCGGGTGGACAGGGCCGCGGACGCGGAGCCCGGCGTGGGCACGGTGCCCGTCCTCATCACGCCCGCCGCCGCGAAGGGCCTGCGCGCCGCCGTGGGCGCGCCGGTGACCGTGAAGATCGCCGTGGGCTCGACCAGGAGCGCGGTGCTGACCGTCCCCGTCACGGCGGTGGTCACCTCGGCCGACGGCCGGGCGCGGGTGCGCGTGGAGAGCGCCCCCGACCGCGCCCAGGACGTCGAGGTGCGCACCGGGCTCACCGCGCACGGAACCGTCCAGATCACCCCGGTACGGACGGCCGCGCTCAAGGAGGGCGACCGGGTGGTGGTCAGCGATGGATGACCCGGTCATCCGGCTCACCGACGTCAGCCGGGAGTTCCCCGCCGACCCGCCCGTGCGGGCGCTGCACCGGGTGTCGCTGAGCGTGGCGAAGGGCGACTACGTGGCCGTCGTGGGCCCGTCGGGCTCCGGCAAGTCCACGCTGCTCAACACGCTGGGCCTGCTCGACCGGCCCACCTCGGGGTCGTACCGGCTGGACGGGATCGAGACGACCACACTGAAGGACGGCGCGCGGACCCGGGTGCGCGGCAGCCGGATCGGCTTCGTCTTCCAGGCGTTCCACCTGCTCCCGCACCGGACCGTGCTGGAGAACGTGGCCCTGGCCGAGGTGTACGGCGGCGACCGGCGCAACCGGTGGCGGCGCGCCGAACGGGCGCTGGAGCGGGTGGGGATGACGCACCGCGCCGGGTTCATGCCCGGACGCCTGTCGGGCGGCGAGAGACAGCGCGCCGCCATCGCCCGCGCGCTGATGGGGCGGCCCTCGCTGCTGCTGTGCGACGAGCCCACCGGCAACCTCGACAGCCGCAACACCGCCCTGGTCCTCGACCTGCTCGACGAGCTGCGCGAGCAGGGGCACACGATCGTGGTCATCACCCACGAGGACGAGGTGAGCGCGCGTGCCGGACGGCGGGTGCGCATCACCGACGGCATCCTGACGGAGGAGTGAACGGGTGGATCCGCGCGATCTCTGGACGGAGGCCCTCGCCGGCGTGCTGGCCCGCCCGCTGCGCTCGGCCCTGACGACGCTCGGCACCGTGATCGGCATCGCCACGCTGGTCGTCACGCTGGGCGTCGCCGGCACGGCGGGCAACCAGATCGTCGGCCGGTTCGACGAGCTGAGCGCGACCGCGCTCACCGTCGAGGTGCCGCGGGACGACGACCCGCTGGTCACCTGGGAGGCCGCCGATGAGCTCACCCGGCTGCGCGGCGTCGCCGCCGTCACCGCGATCGCCCAGACGGAGGAGAGCTCCAACCTGACGGTGACCGCCAACGCCCTGGTGGACCCCACCCGGATCACCGGCCAGTCGCTCGCCGTCGTGGCCGCCACGCCGAGCCTGCCGCAGGCCGCCCGGGGCCGGATGGTCCGGGGCCGCTTCTTCGACGCCGGGCACGTGCGGCGCGGCGACCGCGTGGCCGTGCTCGGCGAGCAGGCTGCGCGGATGCTCGGCATCGGCGGCCTGGACGGACAGCCCGCGATCTTCGTCGGCGGCCGCCCCTACAGCGTCATCGGCGTCGTCGGCGACCTGAAGCGGGAGCGCATCCTGACCGGCGCCGTCATCGTGCCGCCCACGGCCGGCGCCGAGTTCGGGCTGCGCGACGTCACCCGCGTGCTGGTCGCCACCGACCTCGGGGCCGCCGACCTGGTCGCCCGCCAGGCCCCGCTCGCGCTCAGCCCCGCCGACCACGCCCTGCTCCAGGTCGTCAAGCCGCCCAGCCCCGAGCGTGCCCGCGACGGCGTCCAGAACGACCTCAACGGCCTGTTCCTCATCCTCGGCCTGGTGTCGCTGGTGGTCGGCGCGGTCGGCATCGCCAACGTCACGCTCGTCACCGTGATGGAACGGGTGCCCGAGATCGGGCTGCGCCGGGCGCTCGGCGCTGCCCGCAGGCACGTCGCCGGCCAGTTTCTGCTGGAGTCGACGCTGGTCGGGCTGGCCGGCGGGGTGATCGGGACCAGCGTGGGCGTCGTCGCCGTCGTCGCCGTGTCGGCCGTCCAGCGCTGGACGCCGCTGCTCGACGTCCGCCTCGCCCTGGCCGCGCCGGTCGCGGGCGCGCTGGTCGGCCTGCTGGCCGGGCTCTACCCGGCGCTGCGGGCGGCCCGGCTGGAGCCGGTCGAGGCGCTGCGCTAGTACGGCCTGACGTACCAGCGGCCCTGGGCGCTGCGGTCGAGGGCGAGCGGCACGCCGAACGTCTGCGACAGGTTGTCGGCCGTCATCACGTGCTCCAGCGGCCCCTGAGCCACCACCGAGCCGTGACGCAGCAGCAGCCCGTGCGTGAACCCGGCCGGGATCTCCTCCACGTGATGCGTCACCAGCACCAGCGCGGGCGAGCGGTAGTCGCCCGCGAGCACCGACAGCCGCCGCACCAGGTCCTCCCGCCCGCCCACGTCGAGCCCGGCCGCCGGCTCGTCGAGCAGCAGCATCTCCGGGTCGGGCATGAGCGCGCGGGCGATCTGCACCCGCTTGCGCTCACCCTCCGACAACGAGGCGAACCGCCGCCGGATCAGATGGGCGGCGCCCATCATGTCGATCAGCTCGACGGCCCGCGTGACGTCGTTGGAGTCGTACTCCTCCGTCCACCGCCCCAGCAGCGCGTAGGAGGCGGTGAGCACCAGGTCGATGACCTTCTCGTCCGGCGGGATGCGCTCGGCCAGCGCGGAGCTGGCCAGCCCGATGCGCGGGCGCAGGTCGAACACGTCGGCCACGCCGATGCGCTCCCCCAGCACCTCGGCCACCCCGTCGCTGGGATGCAGCAGCGTGGCCGCCACCTGCAGCAACGTCGTCTTCCCCGCCCCGTTCGGCCCGAGCACGACCCAGCGTTCGTCCTCCTCGACCGTCCAGTCGATGCCGCGTAGCAGGGTCGCCCCGTCGCGCCTGTAGGCGACATCCTGGAACCGCAGCACCTGACCACCCATCCCCGTTCCTCCTCCAGGAGTGACCCTTGGGACAAACCTATTGCAGGGCGAGCGCTTATCGTGGATCGGTGCACCCTGAATCGCCTGTCTGTGCCGCGCTCGTCGCCTGGGGGAACGCCTGGCTCGCCGGTCATGTCGGTCTTGACGAGGCCGTCGACCACGTCGAAGCCGTCGGCGGGCCCACCGTCGCCGGCGAGGTGCCGCTGCGCCGCTACCTGGCAAACCTGCGTGCCGACCGGCTCGCCGAGCTCCGCCTGGCGCTCCCGGCGCCCGGCGACCCGCTCGGGCTGTCCGGGCCGCCGTCGTTCAACTCCGCCGCGGTCGACGCCGGGCAGGCCGTCATCGCGGTGCTGCCCGACCGGTGTCTCGGCCTGGTCCCGTCGCTCGATCTGCGCGGGTCGTCCTATGTCGGCGTACGGCTGGACGTACAGGAAACCGGGCCCGCCCGGCAGGACCTGCCGTCGGTGGCCGAGGCGGAGCGGGAGCTGTCGGAGGCCATGCGGTCGGCCACGCAGGCGCTCACGTCCGTCGGCGGGCCCGCGCAGAGCCGCCCCGAGCACGTCGGGCAGGGCGGCGAGCTCGCCCCCGGCTATCCGGGGCGCGCCCACCGCGTGTCGGCGCTCGCCACGCGGCTCGGCGCGGTGCTGCGGCTGGCCGAGGAGCGCGGGCTCACCGCGGGCCAGCTCGCCGACGCCGGGGCCGCCCTGCGCGAGCTGGACCGCGCCGTGCGCCGCGCCGTCGTGGCCGCGCACCACGCGATCTTCGAGCCGGTCAGGAACGAGCAGGGACGCTGATCAGGTCAGGCCGTGCCGGACCGCGTAGAGCGCGGCCTGGGTCCGGTCCTGCACCCCCAGCTTCATCAGCACGTTCGACACGTGCGTCTTGACCGTCTTCTCCGCGACCGCCAGGCTGCGGGCGATCTCCCGGTTGGACCGGCCCGCCGCGATCAGCGCCAGCACCTCCCGCTCGCGCTCGGTCAGCGGCACCGACGTGGGCACGCCCGAGCCGCCGCCGTTGAGCATCGCCTCCGCCGCCTCCGGCGCCAGCAGCACCTGGCCCTCGTGCACGGCGCGCACGGCCTGCACGAGTGCGGTCGGGTCGACGTCCTTGTAGAGGAACCCCGACGCGCCCGCGCGCATCGCCGGCCCCACGTCGGACCGGTCGCTCACCGAGGTCAGCACCAGTACCCGGGTCGCCGAGCCGGTCAGCCTGCCGAGCGCGCCGAGGCCGTCGAGCACCGGCATCCTCAGGTCGAGCAGCAGCACGTCGGGCGCGAGCTCGCCGACCAGGGCGACGGCCTGCTCCCCGTCGGCCGCCTCGCCCACCACCGTGATGTCGTCCTGCAGGTCGAGGAAGGTGCGCAGGCCCTGCCGCACCACCGGATGGTCGTCGGCGATCAGCACCCGGATCACACGTCCACCTCCACGCGTACGGTCGTCCCACGGCCAGGGGCGGACTCGACGCTCATCCGCCCGCCCACCGACTCGGCCCTGTCACGCATCGACACCAGGCCGAGCCCCCGGGTCTCGCCGTGCTCGAAGCCGCTGCCGTTGTCGTGCACGGTCAGCACCAGCCTGCCGCCCTCGTGCGACAGCTTGGCGGCCACCTCGGAGGCGCCGGAGTGCCTGAGCGCGTTGTGCAGCGCCTCCTGCGCCACCCGCAGCACCACCACCTCCGACTCCGAGCCCAGCGGCGGCACCTCGGCGCACTCGTAGCTGACCGAGGCCGGGTGCAGCCGGTCGAGCATGCGCACGTGCTTGCGCAACGTCTCCGACAGCCCGTGCCGGTCGAGCTCCGCCGGACGCAGCTCCACGATCACCGCGCGCAGCTCCGCCAGCGCCTCGCCGGCCAGGCGCTGCACCCGCTCCAGCTCGGCGGCGGCCTTGTCCGGCGCGCTCTCCACCAGCGCGGCGGCGGCCTGCGCGGTGAGCCGGAGCGAGAACAGCTTCTGCGTGACGGCGTCGTGCAGCTCGCGCGCCATCCGGTTGCGCTCCTCCAGCATGGCCAGCTCGCGGCCCCGCTCGTACAGCCGCGCGTTGGTCAGCGCGATGGCGGCGTGCGCGGCGAACAGCGTCAGCAGCTCCTGGTCGGCCTGGGTGAAACCGCCGGGCGTGCGCTTGTTGGCCAGGAAGATGATGCCGAGCGTCTGGCGGCCGTCGAGGATGGGGACCCCGAGGAAGTCCTTCATCACCGGATGCGCCTTCGGCCAGTATTCGAACCGCTCGTCCTCGCGCAGGTCGGGCAGCCGGACCGGGACCCCGTCGCGGAGCATCGCGCCGAGCATGCCATGCTGGCGGGGCAGCGGGCCGATCGCGTCCCACTGCTTGTCGGTGATGCCCTCGGCGACGAACTCGGCGAACGAGCCGTCGTCATCGGGCACGCCGAGAGCCGCGTAGCGGGCGTCCAGCAGCCGCTGCGCCGAGCGCACGATGACCTGCAGCACCTCCCGCACCGACAGGTGCCGGGTGACCGCGAGCACGGCGGAGCTCACCGCCTGCAGGATCTCGTCTCGGTCCGCCGTCACGCGGTCCACTCTAAGGTCCTAGGACGAAGTGCCCAGCCGCGGGCGGGGCCAGCGACCGATGTGCCCGCGTCCGCCGGTTCCTACCGTCGAGTCATGACGAACACCGCACTCATCACCGGCGCCTCCCGCGGTCTCGGCCTCGCCCTGGCCAGGTCCCTGGCGGGCGCCGGCTGGAACCTCGTGCTCACCGCCAGAGGAGCGGCCGACCTCGACCGGGCCGCCGCCGAGCTGGGCGCCACCGCGCTGCCCGGCGACGTGCGCGATCCCGCCCACGTCGCCCGCCTCGCGGCGGCCGTACCCGAGCTGGACCTGCTGGTCAACAACGCCAGCGGGCTCGGCGCGACCCCGCTGCCGTCGCTGGCCGCGTATCCGCTGGCCGAGTTCAGGGAGCTGCTGGAGACGAACGTGACCGCGCCCCTGGCGCTCGTCCAGGCCACGCTGCCCGCGCTGCGCGCCCGGCGCGGCGCCGTCGTGAACGTCTCCTCCGACGCCGCCACCGGCGCCTACCCGGGCTGGGGCGGCTACGGCGCCACGAAGGCCGCGCTCGACCAGCTCTCCAACGTGCTCGCCGCCGAGGAGCCCGGCCTGGCCGTCTGGTGGGTCGACCCCGGCGAGATGAACACCCGCATGCTGGCCGACGCCGTGGGCGCCGACGAGGCCGCCGCCGCGGGCGACCCCGCCAAGGTCGCCGCCACGCTGCACGACCTGATCAGGACCCGGCCCGCGAGCGGCAGGGTGAGCCTGCAATGAGCACGGCACTCGACTTCGCGCTCCCGCCCGCGCTGTCCGCCCACGAGCCGCCCGAGGCGCGCGGGCTGACCAGGGACGGGGTGCGGCTGCTGGTCTCCCCCGGCGCGGGCGAGCCCCTGCACCGGCGCTTCACCGACCTGCCCGGCCTGCTCTCTCCCGGCGACCTGATCGTGGTCAACAACTCCGCGACCCTGCCGGCCGCCGTCCGGCTGGACCGGCTCGCGGTGCACTTCTCCACCGCCCGCGACGACGGCACCTGGCTGGTCGAGCTGCGCCGCCGTACGTCCACCGCGTCGGAGCCGTACCTGGGCGGCGAGGCAGGCGAGTGGCTGCCGCTGCCGGGACGCGCCACGCTGCGGCTGCTCGGCCGGGAGACGCCGCGCCTGTGGCGGGCCTCCCTCGACCGCGACGTGCCCGCCTACCTGCGCGAGCACGGCGCCCCCATCCGCTACTCGTACGTGGAGCGCGACTGGCCGCTGGACGCCTACCAGACCGTGTTCGCGACCGTGCCGGGCAGCGCCGAGATGCCCAGCGCCGGGCGGCCGTTCTCCGCCGAGCTGGTGACCGCGCTGGTGGCCGGCGGCATCGGCATCGCGCCCATCACCCTGCACACCGGCGTGGCCTCACCCGAGAAGGACGAGCCCCCGTACGCCGAGCGCTACGAGGTGCCCGAGTCCACCGCCCGGCTGGTCAACCTGGCCAGGCGGAGCGGCGGCCGGGTGGTGGCGGCGGGCACGACCGTGGTGCGCGCGCTGGAGACCGCCGCGGGCGCCGACGGGCGGGTGTCGGCCTCGACCGGCTGGACCACCCGCGTCGTCACGCCCGACGACGGCGTCCGCGCGGTCACCGGGCTGATCACCGGCCTGCACGAGCCGCGCTCCAGCCACCTGCAGATGCTCACCGCCATCGCCGGCGAGGAGCCGCTCAGGCGGGCCTACGAGGCGGCGATACGGGAGCGGTACCTGTGGCACGAGTTCGGCGACACCCACCTGATCCTCTCGGCATAGGAGGGCACCTGGTACGCGAGCACACGAACGGGCGCAGTACCGTGGCTGAATGTGGACCAGCGCACCCTCCTGATCACATTTACCGGCCCTGACCGCCCGGGCGTTACTTCGAGACTTTTCTCCGTCCTGTCTGGTTTTCCGGTGACCGTGGCCGACATCGAGCAGGTCGTCATCCGCGGCAGGCTCACCCTCGGCGTGCTCGTCGCCTACGCCGGCGGCCCCTCCACCGGCACCGGCACCACGCTCGGCGCCATGTGGACCGCCGTCGAGCAGATCGCCGAGGACCTCGGCATGGAGGTCGAGCTCTCCACCGGCTCCACGGCCAAGGAACAGCGCCGCCGCGGCCGGCTGTCGGTCAGCGTCCTCGGCCCCACCCTCCAGCCCGCCGCCATCGCCGGCATCGCCGGGCGCATCGCCGCCGCCGGCGCCAACATCGACCGCATCGAACGCCTCGCCCAGTGGCCCGTCACCTGCATCGAGCTGTCCGTCTCCGGCGCCAACCCCGACGCCCTGCGCATCGAGCTCGCCGCCGAGGCCGCCCTCCAGCAGGTCGACGTCGCCGTGCAGCGCACCGGGCTGTCCCGGCGGGCCAAGCGGCTCATCGTGATGGACGTCGACTCCACCCTCATCCAGGGTGAGGTCATCGAGCTGCTCGCCGCCCACGCCGGCTGCCTCGACGAGGTCGCCCGCGTCACTGAGGAGGCCATGCGCGGCGAACTCGACTTCGCCGAATCGCTGCGCCGCCGCGTCGCCCTCCTCGAAGGGCTGCCCGCCGAGGTGTTCGAGCAGGTGCGCAAGGAAGTCGTGCTCACCCCCGGCGCCCGCACCCTCGTCCGCACCCTCAAGCGGCTCGACTACCGCTTCGCCATCGTCAGCGGCGGCTTCACCCAGATCACCGACGCGCTCGTCGACGACCTCGGCATCGACTACTCCGCCGCCAACGTGCTCGAAGTCGTCGACGGCAAGCTCACCGGCCGCGTCGTCGGCGAGATCGTCGACCGCCCCGGCAAGGCCAGGGCCCTGGAGCGGTTCGCCAAGGAGGCCGGGCTGCCCATCAGCCAGACCGTCGCCATCGGCGACGGCGCCAACGACCTCGACATGATCGCCACCGCCGGGCTCGGCGTCGCCTTCAACGCCAAACCCGTCGTCCGGCAGGCCGCCGACACCGCCGTCAACACGCCCTACCTCGACTCCATCCTCTACCTGCTCGGCATCTCCCGGGACGAGGTCGAGGCCGCCGACGCCGAGGACGCGCTGCTCACGGCTCCTTGGGGTCCCACAGCGTGACCAGGCGGCCGCCGCCCGGCCACAGCTCCGCCCACGCCGACTCCACCTCCATCACCGCGAACGCCCCCGGCCGGAAGCCGAAATCGCCGCCCGTGAGCTGCATCGCCAGATCCAGGGCGCCCGGATTGTGCCCGCACAGCACCACCGTCCGGCGCTCCGGATCCGCCCTGCGCACGATCTCCAGCAGCTCCTCCGGCCAGGCGCCGTAGACGTCCCGCTGGTAGTCGACCTCGACGCCCGGGAAGGCCAGCTCCGCGGTGCGCGTGGTGCGCCGGCTCGGCGAGCAGATCACCAGGTCGGGCTCCAGGCCCAGCGCCCTGATCTCCGCCCCCGCCCGCACCGCGTCACGCTCGCCCCGCTCCGTCAGCGGCCGCTCCCGGTCCGGGACGCCGGCGTCCTGGGCGGCCTTGGCGTGCCGCAGCACGATCAACGTACGCGGCCCCGTCATCTCGACGCCCACACGGCCAGCCCTACGAGCACCGCCAGGATCGCCAGCATCGCGAGCAGGATGATGGCCAGCGTCTTCCCGCCGTTGGGCGGCTTCTCGTCCATCCGCCCAGTTTCCCACCGGGGCCGCCCGCCCGGCGAACACCCCTCCCGGATGACCACGGCCGCACCGTAACGCCCGGGGGGATCGCGGACGGGTCAGGAGGGGGCGGGGCCGGTCGGGAGGCTACGGGGCGGGGCGCTCACAGGCCGGTCGGGAGGCTACGGGGAGTGCTCACCGGGGCAGGCACTGCGAACGCCCGCCCCCAGGCTCGGGAGCGGGCGTTCGCGGGCGGGTCAGGAGGCCACGGGCTCCTGCTCGCGGTGGTTGTCGTTGTTGGCCGGCTCGGCGTTCACCGAGCGGCGCTTGGAGACGATGATGGCCACGACCACCACGCCCACGGCCACCACGGTCATCCCGATGCGCAGCATCGCGTTGTCCGCGTACAGCACCACGGCCGGCGCGACCAGGAGCGCCACCAGGTTCATCACCTTGATCAGCGGGTTGATGGCCGGACCGGCGGTGTCCTTGAACGGGTCGCCGACGGTGTCGCCGATGACCGTGGCCGCGTGGGCCTCGGACCCCTTGCCGCCGTGGTGACCGTCCTCGACGAGCTTCTTGGCGTTGTCCCAGGCGCCGCCCGAGTTGGACAGGAACACCGCCATGAGCGTGCCGCACGCGATGGCACCGGCGAGGAACGCGCCCAGCGGCGCGTAACCCATCGCGAAGCCGACCGCGATCGGCGTCATGACCGCCAGCAGGCCGGGCGTGGCCAGCTCGCGCAGCGAGTCGCGGGTGCAGATGTCGACGACGCGCCCGTACTCGGGCTTCACGCTGCCGTCCATGATGCCCGGGTTGTTGCGGAACTGGTCGCGTACCTCGAAGACCACGCGCATCGCGGCCCGGCCGACGGCCGAGATCGCCAGTCCGGAGAACAGGAACACCACCGCGGCGCCGATGATGAGGCCCACCAGCACGTTCGGCGCGTCGATGCCCAGGTTGAACACGGCGCCCTGCGGCAGCTCGCTCTCCACTGCCGTCCGGAACGCCCCGAACAGCGCGGTGGCCGCGAGCACCGCCGTGGCGATCGCGATGCCCTTGGTGATGGCCTTGGTGGTGTTGCCGACCGCGTCGAGGCTGGTGAGGACGCGGGCGCCCTCGCCCTCGACGTCGCCGGACATCTCGGCGATGCCCTGCGCGTTGTCGGAGACCGGGCCGAAGGTGTCCATGGAGACGATGACGCCGACGGTGGTCAGCAGCCCGGTGCCGGCGAGCGCGACGGCGAACAGCGCGACCGTCACGTTGCCGAACCCGAGCAGGAACGCGCCGTAGACCGCGCCGCCGATGATCAGCGCCGAGTAGACGGCCGATTCCAGGCCGACGCTGATGCCGGCCAGGATGACGGTCGCCGGGCCGGTCGCCGAGCTCTCGCCGATCTCGCGCACCGGGCGGCGGTTGGTCTCGGTGAAGTAGCCGGTGAGCAGCTGGATGGCGCTGGCCAGGACCAGTCCGATGAGCACCGCGCCGATGGCGATGATCCGCGGGTCGGCGTCGGACTGCACCTGCGCGCCGCTCAGGCCGCTGAAGCTGCTGGGCAGGTACCAGAACGCGGCGGCGGCGACCAGCACCGCCGAGATCGCCGCGGAGATGAAGAAGCTGCGGTTGATCGCGGCCATGCCGTTGCGGTCGCGGTCGCGCATGCGGGTGACGAAGATGCCGATGATCGCGGTGAGCACGCCGATCATCGGGACGATCAGCGGGAAGATCAGCCCTTCCTCGCCGAAGGCCACCCGGCCCAGGATGAGGCTCGCGACGAGCATGACGGCGTAGGACTCGAACAGGTCGGCCGCCATGCCGGCGCAGTCGCCGACGTTGTCGCCCACGTTGTCGGCGATGGTCGCGGCGTTGCGCGGGTCGTCCTCAGGGATGCCCTGCTCGACCTTGCCGACCAGGTCGGCGCCCACGTCGGCGGCCTTGGTGAAGATGCCGCCGCCGACACGCATGAACATCGCGAGCAGCGCGGCGCCGAAGCCGAAGCCTTCGAGCACGCCCGGCGCGTTGCCCTGGTAGAAGAAGACGACGACGGCCGCGCCCAGCAGGCCGAGGCCCACCGTGAACATGCCGGCCACGCCTCCGGTGCGGAACGCGATGCGCATCGCGCGCTTCTCGCCCGATTCGCGGGCGGCCGCGGCGACGCGCACGTTGCCGCGCACGGCCAGCCACATGCCCATGAACCCGGTCAGCGCGGAGAAAACCGCCCCGACCACGAAGAAGATCGAGCGGCCGACACGTACGTCGGTCTCGCCCGGAAGCAGCAGCAACAGGAAGGGGATCACGACGACGAAGATCGCCAGCGTACGGAACTGCCGCGTCAGGTATGCGGCTGCCCCTTCCTGCACGGCACGGGCGATGTTCTGCATGCGCTCCGTGCCCTGGTCAGCGGCCAGCACCTCGCGCACCAGACCGCCGGCGACGGCTAGCGCGATCAGCGCGACCGCGGCGACCACGATCACAATGGTGAGATTGCTCGAACTCAGGGCCAGATTGGACGCTGGCTCCAGTGCCAGCAGATGGCTTGACATCGTTCTCCTCGGCAAGACCGGTCGTCCTGCCCGGGCGGTGCTGCAATATCGGCGGGCGGTGCGGCACCATCCGGGTTGTGGGTGCCGCTTCCGGTTGAATCCGCAGTGTGCGCCGGATCACCTTGGCCGGTGCCGGGAGTCTACGCAGGGGATTCGCAGATATGAAGGCTCTGAGGGCGGGCATTTGCGCGCCTGTCCAGTAAGCCCCAGACAGGACGGCGATTCGCGAAGTAGAAGATGATATTTCCGGCACTTTACGGGCGTGACTACTGCGAGAAAAGTGCTGACCGAAAATGCCGCCCGGGCGTTTCGCCGATCTTCCCCATTGCCGGGCCCGAGCCACGTCGCAGCCCCGCGCCGCTCATCGGCCACCGGTCAGAGGCGGGTGCACTGGCGGTGGCAGCTCCAGGTTCGCCCGAAGGCCTCCAGAAGCTCGTACGTGCACGCACCGCCCCCGGACCGCGCAACTGCCCTCAACCGGCCGCACGGACGCTTCTGACGGCCCTACAGCGCCCCCGACGCCCCGTCGAGCCGGCGAAGACCAGGCGCCGAGCTCTCACCCAGCGGCCCTGAGCCCCCAAACCCTCCCACATCGGCCCCAAGGGCTCCGCACCATCCCCCAGCACCCCCACCGATCGCCCAAGCCCTCGGCTGATGACCCCGCCGGCCACCTCGCACGCCGAACCCATCGGCCGTCTCGCTTGGCCCCCCACCGGCCGTCCCACAAGCTGACCCCGCCGCCACCTCGCATGGCCACCCCGGCCGTCTCGTAGGCCGACCCCGCCAGCCACCTCGCATGGCCACCCCCGGCCGTCTCGCAGGCCGACCCCGCCAGCCACCTCGCATGGCCACCCCCGGCCGTCTCGCAGGCCGACCCCGCCAGCCACCTCGCGTGGCCACCCCACCGGCTGCCCAGTCCGGGCGGCGGGCTAGCCACAACGCCCGTTCACTCGCTTCGCGGGTGTCACGCCCCTGCGGCAGCCTCCTGCGCCCGTCCCCGTTCACCGCCTTCGCCGGATCGGCACGGAGCCCGCCTTCGCCTCTCCCCTGCGGTTCGCGGCGGCCCCGACCGCATGGCACCCGTACCGACGCTCCTGCACACAGCCCCACGCTTACGGCGGGCCGGGGGCCGAAGGCCGGGGCCGGGGGGAGCCGAAGGCCGGGGCCGGGGGCCGGGGAGCCCGAGGGCATCGGGGCAGGATGGCCGGGGGCATCGGACGCCCACGCACCGCCTGCCTGGCTCCGTCACCCCGTACATCGCGCCGTACATCACAGGCGGGACCGTACGCCGCTCAGGCCGGGCGGAGGGCGGAGGGCGCGGGAGAGCACCCCGCCCATCCCCACGCGGGAGAGGGCCGAGGGACGGCCTCAAGTGCCACGGGAGGCCGGCAAGCACGGCGATGCGATCCAGGCAGACATGGGGGCCAGGCTGGAATCGATGAACGCCCTGCCCCTCCCTCGCGTTGGGGGTGCGCGGGAGGGGGGTGGGTGGTCAGCCGGTTCGGCCGTTGGCCACGGCGGGCCAGCTCATGCGGATGCGCATGCCCTTGGGGCTGGGGAAGACCTCGACGTCGTCCGCCAGGCCCGCGATGACCGCGATGCCGAAGCCGGACATGAACGAGTCGGAGAGCATGCCCAGATCGAGGGGTTGTTCCTGTTTGATCTCGTCGCTGGGCGCCTGGTCGCTGACCGTGACCTCGAAACGCCCGGAATCGTCTCGGAGCTCGATGCGGATGGGCTCGCCCGGGCAGTGGACGCGATGCGCCTCGACCGCCCGGGAACACGCCTCACCCACGGCGAGCCTGACTTCGTCCAGCAGGGACTCCTCCACGCCGGTGCGCCGGGCTATCGCGGTCGCGACCAGCCGGGCGGTCCGCACATGCGCGGGAAGAGCGCTGAACGTCAGCTCGACAGTGGCCATCTACTTGTCTTTGCCGTGAGCTTCCTTGGCCTCGTCGACCGAAGCGTAGATCCCGAAGACCTTGGTCAGACCGGTGATCCGGAAGATCTTGAGGATGCGCTCCTGGGTGCACACCAGCTCAAGGGAGCCGTCGTGGGCGCGGACTCGCTTGAGCCCGCCGACCAGGACGCCAAGACCGGTCGAGTCGAGGAAGTCGACCTTCTCCATGTTGACGAGAAGGTGGAAGTTGCCCTTGTTCACCAGGTCGATGAGAAGCTCACGCAATCTCGGCGCCGTGTAGACATCGATCTCACCCTCGACCTCGACGATGGTGAGTCGGTCCTCGTTGTGGTGATCCAACTTCAGATCCACAGATCCTCCAGCGCCTCGCCTGCGAAAGTACTCTTGCGGGCCTGGCAGTCTGGAGCGGGGCTCCCGACTGTCGGACCCTGACGCGCGGCATTCAACCACGCGTCTGGCTTGTGTCTATACGAAATCACGATTCCCGGCGACTTTGCCCACGGACGCAGACTGGAAACAGTGACTTCCTCCGCTTCCTCCCCACACCGAACGGGTCCACTCCTCCAACACCTGCTCGGAGTTCCCGCACGTCATGAGCGTGTCACCCATGTGGAGCATGTTCCAGCACGTCAAGCGGGTCAAGTGGGATGGCCGAAATGGGCGCCGGAAGTCCTGGTTACGCGCTTGGCGAACCGGGGCGTGGCGGGGCTCTGGTCACATCAGTACGAAGCAGCCGACCTGGCTCACCGTGGCCTAAACGTGATCATCTCCACAGGAACGGCGTCCGGGAAGTCGCTCGCGTACCTCACCCCGGCGGTCGCCTCATGTCTCGACGGCGGCACCGTCCTCTATCTCACGCCGACCAAGGCGCTGGCCGCCGACCAACTCCGCAGTCTCCGCGACCTGCACATCACCCAGGTGCGCGCGGCCTGCTTCGACGGCGACACGCCGTTCGAGGAACGTACGTGGGTGCGCAAGCACGCCAACTACGTCCTGACCAATCCCGACATGCTGCACCGGAGCATCCTGCCCCGGCATGCGCAGTGGTCGTCGTTCTTCCGGCGGCTGCGGCTCGTGGTCGTCGACGAGTGCCACGGCTACAGGGGCGTGTTCGGCTCCCACGTCGCGCAGATCCTGCGCCGCCTGCGCCGCATCGCGGCCCGCTACGGCAGCCGCCCGGCGTTCCTGCTCGCCTCGGCCACGGCCAGCGAGCCGGGAACGTTCGCCAAGCGGCTCACGGGGCTCGACATGGCCGAGGTGACCGAGGACGGCTCGCCGAAGGGCGCGACCACCATCGCGCTGTGGGAGCCGCCTCTGACGGAACTGCGCGGCGAGGGCGGCGCCCCCGTCCGCCGCACCGCCACGGCCGAGGCCGCGGACCTGCTGGCGGACCTGGTCCTCGCCGACGTCCGCACCCTCGCCTTCGTCCGTTCGCGACGCGGCGCCGAAACGGTCGCCCTCACGGCCCGCGCCAAACTCGCCGACGTAGCCTTCTCCCTCTCCGCCACCCACCCCCACCTCGCCACCAGCCCCGGCACCCCTAACACCGCCGCCCACACCGGACCTGAGCCCACCCCCGCCAACGACCCCGCCCCCAACCTCGATCCCACC
>NZ_JAHKRO010000055.1 GCF_019396325.1 Nonomuraea ceibae | reverse complement strand
CGGCAGGCCGCGCCCGCGCCCGCGCGGCGCGGCGTGCCCGGCCGGATCCGGCTCCTGACCGGCGTCGCGGCCGCGGCGCTGGCGCTGCTGTTCGGCGCGATCGCGGCGGGCGGCGCGACCGCCGGCGAGGGCCTGCGGGTGATCGGCCGCGACGCCGGTCCCCAGGTCGTCGCCACCGCCGGGCTCTACTTCGGGCTGAGCGACATGGACGCGCAGATCGCCGACATGCTCGTGATGGGCAGCGGCGACGACGCCCGCCGCCAGGCCGCCATCAAGCGGTACGAGCAGCAGCGCACGATGGCGAACCAGGCGCTGCTGAAGGCGTTCGAGCTGGCCGGGGACGACCCGGCCGAACGGCGCACGATCGAGTCGGTGCTCGACGGGCTGGCCCGCTACGAGCGGCTGGCCGCGCGGGCGCTGCTGCTCGACGAGCAGTCCGGGCACGCCGCCGGCCCGCCGCCGTCCGGGGTGGTGGCCGTCTACCGGGAGGCCACGGACCTGATGCGCCAGGTGCTGCTCCCGCAGGCGTACAACCTGACGCTGGAGAGCGGCACGATCGTGCGGCGCACCTACGACGAGACGGCGGTGACGCTGCCGCTCCTGCGGGTGGCGGTGGTGGCGGCCGGGCTGCTGGCCATCGGCTGCCTGGCGTGGCTGCAGGTCTTCCTGGCGCGGCGGTTCCGCCGGATCCTCGGCCCGGCGCTGCTGGCCGCCACCGTGGTGACGCTGGCGGCGACGGTGGCCGGGGCGTCGGCGCTCCAGCAGGACGCCGACCACCTGCGCACGGCCAAGGAGGAGGGCTTCGACTCGATCGTCACGCTCGCCAAGGCCCGCGCGATCGGCAACAGCATGCAGGGCGACCAGAGCCGGTTCCTGCTCGACGAGGAGCGGGCCGACACCTACGAGCACACCTACCTGGACAAGGCGCAGCGGCTGCTCTATCTCGAAGCGGGCAACCTGGGCGGCTACCACGCGGCCGTCGCCGGGCGCGACGAGGACTACCGGGGCATGCTGGGCCGCCAGCTCGGCGGCGACCGGGGCCGGGCCGCGCTCGACGCCTGGGCCAGGTTCCAGCGGACGGACGCGACCCTGCGCGCGATGGCGAGCGGGGACCGGCCCGGCGCGGCCGTCGCCTCCCGCCTCGGCTCGGTGCGCGACGCGTTCGACGCCTACGACAAGGAGCTGGTGACGCTCGCGGCCCGGCACCAGGCGGTCTTCGAGCGGGCGGTCGGCGCGGGCCAGTCCGCGCTGGACAACCTGTGGCGGCTGCTCCCGTTCGCGATCGGCGGCATCGGCGTGCTGCTCGTCGCCGGGGTGTGGCCACGTCTGAAGGAGTACCGATGAAGCGGCTGCTGCCCGCGGTCATGGCCGTGATCGCGATGCTCGCCGCCTCGTGCGGCCTGGCCGGTGACGGCGCGGAGAGCGTCCTGGACAAGGACCGGCTGGTCATCGGCGTGCGCCCCGACCTGCCGCTGGTGGGCTTCCGCAAGGCCGACGGCTCGTTCGAGGGGTTCGACGTCGAGGTGGCCCGCTACATCGCCGGGAAGCTCGGCAAGGAGGCCGAGCTCATCGGCGTGCTGGCCGACGACCGGGACGACGTGCTGGTCGACGGCAAGGCCGACCTGGTCGTGGCCACGTTCACGATCAGCCAGGACCGCAAGGACACCGTGCTGTTCGCGGGCCCGTACCACATCTCCTACCAGGACATCCTGGTGCGGCCGGACGAGAACGGCATCCGCAACGTGCGCGACCTCCGGGGCCGGCGCATCTGCGAGGTGACGGGCTCCAACGCGGCGCGGCGCGTGGTGGAGGAGCGCAAGGTGGCGGCGCGGGTGCTGCCGTTCAAGGACTACGCGGCCTGCATGACGGCGCTGAAGGGCCGCCAGGTCGACGCCATCACCACCAACGACGTCATCCTCGCGGGCCTGGCCAAGCAGGGCGGCGGCGGGCTGCGCCTGGTCGGCACCCAGTTCAACGAGCAGCGCACCGGGGTCGGGCTGCGCAAGGGCGACGTGGCCGGCTGCGAGGAGGTCAACCGGGCGATCATCGACATGTACCAGGACGGGACCGCCGCGCGGCTGCTGGAGAAGTGGTTCGGGGGCACCGGGCTGGTCGTCGACCGGGTCGCCGTGCCGCAGTTCGAGGGGTGCTCGTAGAACGTTGGTGCTCCAGCCGGGCGTCTCCGCGAGATCGGTCACCATGAGTGGGCAATCTGTAGCGGAGAGTCGTCCCCGGAAAGGAACACCGCTTCATGCACCTGTTCACCCGAACCTCCCTCACCGCCGCCGCGCTCGTCTGCGGCTCCCTGGCCCCGGCCGTCCTCGCGGCCGCGCCGGCCCTGGCCGCGCCGGCGGGCAACGCGCCCGAGTGCGTGGCCGTCTGGGAGACCACCGGCCGCGTCACCAAGACCGGCTACGCGCGCAACGACTGCGACAGGCGGCTGCGCCTGAAGATCGTCTGGGCGCGTGGCACCGACGGCTCCTGCTACACCGTCGACCCCGGTCAGACGATCTCGTCCCAGGTGCCGCGCGGCATCCGGACCTTCGACGGCGCCAACAGCTGCTGACATGCCTCGGGCCGGCGCCCCGCGGGACGCCGGCCCGAGCGGCCTCACCTGTCAGTCGAGGTAGTCGCGCAGCATCTGCGCCCTGGTCGGGTGGCGGAGCTTGGCGAGGGTCTTCGACTCGATCTGCCGGATGCGCTCCCGCGTGACGCCGAACTCCCTGCCCACCTCCTCCAGCGTGCGGGGATGCCCGTCGGCCAGGCCGAAGCGGAGCTGGATGATGCGCTGCTCGCGGTCGGACAGCGTCGCCAGGATGTCGTCGAGCTGGTCCTGCAGCATGATGAAGGCCGCGGCCTCCATCGGCACCACCGCGTCGGAGTCCTCGATGAAGTCGCCGAGGTCGGAGTCCTCCTCACCGATGGGAGACTGCAGCGACACCGGCTCCTGGGCGATCCGCTGGATCTCCACGACCCGGTCGACCGGCAGGTCCATCTCCGCGGCGATCTCCTCGGGCGCCGGCTCGCGGCCGAGGTCCTGATGGAGCTGGCGCTGCACCCTGACGAGCTTGTTGATGGTCTCCACCATGTGCACGGGAATGCGGATGGTCCGCGCCTGGTCGGCGATCGCCCGGGTGATCGCCTGGCGAATCCACCAGGTGGCGTAGGTGGAGAACTTGTAGCCCTTGGTGTAGTCGAACTTCTCCACGGCGCGGATCAGGCCGAGATTGCCCTCCTGGATGAGGTCCAGGAAGAGCATGCCGCGCCCGACATACCTTTTCGCTATCGACACCACGAGCCGCAGGTTCGCCTCGATGAGGCGCTGCTTGGCCCGGGTGCCCTGCCAGACGAGCTCCCTGAATTCCGGGAAGGCCAGACGCGAGACCCCGTTGCCGAGCTTGTCCTCGGCGAACAGGCCGGCTTCGATCGACTTGGCGAGCTCCACCTCCTCTTCGGCCGTCAGCAGGGGCACGCGGCCGATCTCCCGCAGGTAGATGCGGACCAGATCGCTGGTCGGCGCGCGCTTGCCTACGTCTTCCTCATCGGCGCGGGGGGTCTCCTCGTCGCCCTGGGGCTCGAGGACCTCCACACCGTTCTCGGCGAGCATCCGCACGACGCGTTCCAGCGCGTCGGACGGGAGCTCGGATCGGTCGAGCGCGGCTGCGACGTCATCGACGGTTACGCTTCCGCGCTCCCTTCCCTTCGCGACGAGGTCCGCCACCTGGTCTACGGATGGCGGTCCACTTGACAGCACCGATGCACCCACGGGAGACAGTCTGCAGTATTGGTTCCATAAAATGGCAGACCCATTTTTGGCACTGAAGGTAAGGCCGTCACCCTTACGGAATTGAGATCCCTTCAATGTTTAGCCGGAGTTTGATCAGGAAAGTAAAGCCAATTACGCGTTACGGATTGCGTGCCCGGTGTCCCCCCAGGCCGGGCACCGTGGTCTGCCTGCCCGGACACCTCCGGGCGATTCCCACTCAACCACCCGGATTTACCGTGGTAAAAGGATCTTTCAACTTCCGGCGGCGCGATCACGCAGGACGCGGCGCTGCTGCTCCAAGGCGACCAGCTCGCCGAACAGCCGGTTGTACTCCTGCTGCTCGTCGACCGGATTGAGCCGCTGGATGCGCGACTTCACCTGAGCGATGGCGCGGTCGACCGCGGTGGCCTCGATGGCGGCCAGCATGGCGGCGGCGTAGCGCTCCTCGGCGTGGGAGTCGGCCTGGATCGCCTCCACCGCGAACCGGGTGACCAGCGCGCGGGCGCCCTCGGCGTGGGCGTGCTCCACCAGCCGGTCGACCCACGCGCGCCCGCCGGGCCCGGCCGCGGCCAGCCCGCCCGCCGCCACGATGACCTGGTGCAGCGCCAGGTGGTCGGGAGCGGTGAACGCCTGCTGGTCGAGCGCGTCGAAACGCGGCCCCAGCAGCGCGGGCCGCTGCACCGCCAGCTTGAGCAGCTCGGCCTCCACCCGCACGTGCGGGTCGACGGGCGCGGGCCTGGGGGCGCGCTGGGGGCGGCCCTGCTGCGTCTGGGCGGCGTCGGCGATGCGCTGGATGACGAACCGCTCGTCCATGAAGCCCAGCCACCGGTCGAGGTCGATCGCGTAGCGCTTGCGCAGCCCGGCGTCCTTGATCCCGGCCACGATGGGCGCCGCCGCGTCGAGCGCCGCGATCTTGCCCTCGTTGCTGCGCAGGTCGTAGCGGGAGATCGTGCTGCGGATGGCGAACTGGAACAGCGGCTCGCGCCCGGCGATCAGGTCGCGCACCGCCGCGTCGCCCTGCTTGATCCGCAGGTCGCACGGGTCGAGCCCGTCAGCCTGGACCGCCACGTACGTCTGGGTGACGAACTTCTGGTCGTCGGCGAACGCGCGCAGCGCCGCCTTCTGGCCCGCCGCGTCGCCGTCGAAGGTGAACACCACCTCGCCGCGGAACTCGGCCTGGTCGAGCAGGAACCGGCGCAGGATCTTGATGTGCTCCTCGCCGAACGAGGTGCCGCAGGTCGCCACCGCCGTCGGCACCCCGGCCAGATGGCAGGCCATCACGTCGGTGTAGCCCTCGACGATGACCGCCTGGGCGCGCTTGGAGATCTCGCGCTTGGCCAGGTCGAGGCCGTAGAGCACCTGGCTCTTCTTGTAGAGCGGCGAATCGGGGGTGTTGAGGTATTTGGGGCCGTCGTCGGCGTCGATCAGCTTGCGCGCGCCGAACCCGATCACGTCGCCGGTGGCGTCGCGGATCGGCCAGATCAGCCGCCCCCGGAACCGGTCGATCGGGCCGCGCCTGCCCTGCTTGGCCAGGCCGCCCTTGACGATCTCGTCGGCGCTGAAGCCGCGCGCCATCAGGTGGCGGGCCAGCGCCTCCCACTCGTTGGGCGCGTAGCCCACGCCGAACAGCTCGGCGTCGGCCCGCTCGAAGCCCCGCTCGGACAGGAACCGCCGCCCGGCGGCCGCGTCGGGGCCGAACAGCTTGTCGGCGTAGAACTCGGCGGCGACCTTGTGCGCCTCGATCAGCCGCGCTCGCTCCCCGTGGTCGCGGCGCGGCACATAGCCGCCCTGCTCGTACTGCAACTGGATGCCGGCGCGCTGCGCCAGCCGCTCGACGGCCTCGCCGAACGACAGGTGCTCGATCTTCTCGACGAACGTGATCACGTCGCCGCCCTCGGAGCAGCCGAAGCAGAAGAACATCCCGCGCTCGGGGGTGACGTTGAACGACGGGCTCTTCTCGTCGTGGAAGGGGCACAGGCCCTTGAGATTGCCCCCGCCGGCGTTGCGCAACTGGATGTGCTCGCCGATCACGTCGGCGATGGGGGAACGCTCGCGTACGAGCGCGATGTCGACATCACGGATCCGGCCAGCCACGCGGTGAGTCTATTCGGCTCCCCCGACAGACTCTCACCGACGGGCGACCCCACAGCGGGCACCTCCGGATGAACCTCCGGATGAGGGGACGGCATCCGTCACACTCTTCCCTCCGAGGGCAGACAGCATCCGATAGCGGAAAAGCTGTTATGGGAACGCCCCCCGTCGGCTACAAAGGTAAAGGCTGGGGTCGGATACGGTGACGCGGGTGGAGATCATGCGGAGCACACGGTGGGTGGCGGCGACGGCTGCCCTGCTCGCGGTCGCCGCGTGCAGCCCGGCGACCGGCGTCGCCGGGGTCAGCGCGCGGACGCCGGCCTCGCCCGGCACGTCCGGCGCGCCGAGCTCGCCGGGCACGGGCGGCTCGGCGGCCGTGACCGCGACGATCCCGCCGCCGACGCCCGAGCGGCAGGCGTCGGTGCGCGCCCCCGAGGGCGACGACCCGGTACGGGTGCCGCCGCCCAAGCTGTCGAAGTACACCTACACGTTCCCGGTCAGGGGCTGCCGGGTGAGCTACCAGCGCAGGCTCCTGGTGCTGCCCAAGACGACGATCTGGGCGGCCGAGGGGTGCGCGTTCGTGGCGCCGGTCGGCGGCGTCGTGGACGAGGTCAACACGCGCAACCGCTGGCTGCCGTCCACCGACGCGGGCGCGCACCGGGAGGGCCGCTTCGTCACGATCATCGGCGACGACGGCGTCCGCTACCTGGGCGGCCATCTCGACAGCGTCGCCGACGGGATCAGGCCGGGCGTCCGCGTCTCCGGCGGCCAGGTGCTGGGCACGGTGGGCAACTCGGGCAACGCCCGCACCACCGGGCCGAACCTCTACTTCGCGATCTCCTGGAAGACCGGGCCGTCGCTGTGGTGGGTGCGCCGGGGCATGGTCGAGCCGTGGGACTACCTGGACGCCTGGCTGTCGGGCAACCGCACGCTGTCGCCCCGGCAGGAGACGCTGGCGATGCGCGCCAGGCTGGGCGAGTCGCCGCGATGCACGGTCCTGTGTACGTCGAAGAAAACGCCGAAGACCACGAAGTCGCCCAAGCCGGACGACGACCCGTTCACGCTCAACCCGACGGGCAACCCGGCCACCATGCAGTGACGCGGGTCAGCGGCTGAGCCGCCGGTGCCAGCCGACGGCGGAGGTGTCGGTGAGCGAGGCGATCTGGTCGATGACGACCCTGACGCGGGCCTTGTCGTCGGGCGCCGCCAGGAAGGCGGGCCGGAAGGCGGGCTCCAGCGTGCCGGGGGCGCCTAGCGTGATCAGCGAGGCCAGCTCGGTGATCAGGTCGCGCTGCCTGGCCTGGGTGGCGTGGTGGTCGTCGGTGGTCATCACGTAGTGGGCGGTGATGCCCTTGAGCAGGGCGCACTCCAGCCGGGTGGTCTCCGGGACGAGCAGGTCGGCCCGGTGGCGGGGCCCGTACGCGCCGATGGTGGCGCTCTGCGCGGCGCGGCAGAAGCGGCCGATGAGGCCGCTGGTGAGGGCCTTGAGCCCGGCCAGGTCGGCGAACGTGGCCGCGAACCGGCGCGGCCACAGCGGCTCGGCCACCAGGGCGGCGAAGACCTCCTCCAGCTCGCCGAGGTCGGCGCCGGGCGCGTACCAGGTGCGGGTGATCTCGCACACCTGCCTGCGCTCGGCGGGCGAGCGGAGCGCCTCGGGGGTGACGTGGCCGGAGTGCAGCGCGTCCTCCAGGTCGTGCACCGAGTAGGCGACGTCGTCGGCCCAGTCCATGATCTGGGCCTCGAAGCTGACGCGGCCCTCGGGGGCGCCTTCCCTGATCCAGCGGAAGACGGGCAGGTCGTCGTCGTAGACGCCGAACTTGGCCGACCGGTCGCGGGTCCACGGGTATTTGACGGAGGCGTCGAGGGCGGCCCTGGTCAGGTTGAGCCCGGCGCTGGTGCCGTCGGCGGCGATCACCTTGGGCTCCAGGCGGGTGAGCAGGCGCAGGCTCTGCGCGTTGCCCTCGAACCCGCCGCAGCCCTCGGCCAGGGCGTTGAGCGCGACCTCGCCGTTGTGGCCGAACGGCGGGTGGCCCAGGTCGTGCGCGAGGCAGGCGGTCTCGACCAGGTCGGGGTCGACGCCGAGGGTGGCGCCCATCTCCCTGCCGACCTGGCCGCACTCCAGCGAGTGGGTCAGCCGGGTGCGCGGGACGTGCTGGCCGACGCCGAGCGTCTCGCCCGGCCCGACGACCTGGGTCTTGGCGGCCAGCCTGCGGAGCGCGGAGCTGTGCAGGATGCGGGCGCGGTCGCGCTCGAACGGGCTGCGCTCGGGGTTGCCGGGCGGCTCCGGGACCCATCGGGCCTGATCGTGCGTGTCGTAGGCGGCCATAAGTGCAGTGATTTTATCCAGATTCCGGACTCCGCTAGTGTCAAGCCTCGCGAGAACCCCCTTCCCCGGGAGCCCTCCCCTCATGACGACTGCGTTCCGGGCCGTGCTGGCCTTCACCCTGCTCGCCGGCTTCTACGTGCTGGTGGGCTCGGTCGTGACGGCGGCGCTGGTGTTCGACGTGCTGCTCGTCGTCGACTTCCACGCCAACGGGCTGCGCGCGGCGATCGTGCTGACGCTCGCCGCCGCCGCGCTCGTGCAGGCGCTGGTCATGGTAGGCCGGCGGCCGGGCGGTGAGGAGCCGGGCGTGGCGGTGTCGCGCGAGCACGAGCCGGTGCTGTGGCAGACGGTCGAGGACCTGGCGCGGCGGGTGCGCACCGCGCCGCCCGACGAGATCCGCCTGGTGCCGGAGGTGAACGCGGCCGTGGCGGAGGACACCCGCTTCCTCGGCCTGGTGGCGACGCGGCGGCGCATGTACGTCGGGCTGCCGCTGCTGCAGACGCTGACGGTCGACGAGATGCGCGCGGTGCTCGGGCACGAGCTGGGCCACTACAGCGGCTCCCACACCCGGCTGGGCGCGCCGGTCTACCGGGGGCGCGTCTCGCTCATCGCGACCGTGGGGCACCTGGGCCGCCATCCGATCATCCAGAAGGTGTTCGCCGCCTACGCCAAGCTCTACCTGCGCATCTCCCAGGCGGTCTCGCGCCGGCAGGAGCTGGAGGCCGACCAGCACGCGGTCGCGATCGGCGGCCGGCAGGCGATGGCGCAGGCGCTGCGCAAGATCCACCACACGGCGATCGCGTGGGACCTCTACACCGAGGGCTACCTGGCGCTGACGGGGGCGGGCGGGTGCCGGCCCGCGGCGGTGTTCGGCGGCTTCTACTCGCTGCTGAACGATCCGGCCAGGCAGGCCGAGCTGACGCGGCTGGGCGAGCGGCCTCAGGAGACGTCCCCGTACGACTCCCATCCGAGCCTGGCCGAGCGGCTGGCGGCGATCGAGCTGCTGCCGGAGCCCGAGCACGTGCCGGACCCGCGTTCGGCGCTGACGCTGCTGCGCGACGCCAACGTGGCCGCGCACGCCGTCGAGGAGTCGATGTGGACGCCGAAGGCGCTGGCGGAGCTGCGGCCGGCGTCGTGGGACGAGCTCGTCGCCGAGGGCATGTACGCGGTCCGCAACGCGGGCGCGCTGCACGACCTGGCGACGGCCGGCGGGCAGGTCATGGGGGCGAACCGGCCCTACCTGGACGCGGCGTTCGAGGCGATCGCGCGGGGCCGCCAGGCCGAGCTGGAGGAGCGGCTGCGCGCCTCCGGCTGGGAGTCCGAGGGGCCGGTGCTGGCCACCGTGCTGCGGCTGGCCCTGGAGGCGGTGCTCATCCAGCACGGCCAGGCTCGCTGGTCGCTGTCGTGGGCGGGCCCCGCCCGGCTCCTCTACGACGACGGCGAGGAGGCGGCGCTGGCCGAGTACGCGGCCCAGGTCGCCGCCAGCCCGGCCGCCGTCGCCGGGCTGCGCGCCTGGCTGGGCGACCAGGGCGTGCCCCACGACTACGTGCCGCCGGGCGCCGAGCAGCCGGCGCCCGTGGCGGCGGTATGAGGGCCCGCTAGCGCGAGTCGGAGTCGCTGCCGCTCAGCGCCGCGCGGCCCGCCTCCAGGCGGGCCACCGGGATGCGGAACGGCGAGCAGGAGACGTAGTCGAGCCCGGTGTCGTGGCAGAAGTGCACCGAGTCCGGGTCTCCCCCGTGCTCGCCGCAGATGCCGACCTTGAGCCCGGGCCGGGCCGCCCGCCCCTCCTGCACCGCCAGCGCCACCAGCCTGCCGACGCCGTCGCGGTCGAGCGTCTCGAACGGCGACACGCCGAAGATGCCCAGCTCCAGGTAGCGGGAGAAGAACGCGGCCTCCACGTCGTCGCGGGAGAACCCCCAGGTCATCTGGGTGAGGTCGTTGGTGCCGAAGGAGAAGAACTCGGCGGCCTCGGCCACCTGCCCGGCGGTGAGCGCGGCCCTCGGGGTCTCGACCATGGTGCCGATCAGGGCCTCCACGCCCGCCTCCGCGAGGATCGCTGCGGCCTCCTCACGGACGGCCTCCAGCTCCTGTACGGCGGCGACCAGCGGGATCATGATCTCCGGCCTGGCCCCCGGCACCTCGCGGGCCGCCTGGGCGATCGCCCGGACCTGCATGGCGAACAGCCCGGGGATGACCAGGCCGAGCCGTACGCCGCGCAGCCCGAGCATCGGGTTCTGCTCGTGCAGCCTCTTGACGGCGGCCAGCAGGGCGCGGTCCTTGTCCGTGGCCTGACCCGTGGCGTCCTTGACCGACAGCGCCACCATGTCGGGCAGGAACTCGTGCAGCGGCGGGTCGATGAGCCGGATCGTCACCGGCAGGCCGTCCATCGCCCGGAAGATCTCCGCGAAGTCGGCCTTCTGGAGCGGCTCCAGCGCGTCGAGCGCGGCCTTGCGCTCCTCGTCGCCGGAGGCGAGCACCAGGTCCTCCACGAGCTGCCTGCGCTCGCCCAGGAACATGTGCTCGGTGCGGCACAGCCCGACGCCCTCGGCGCCGAAGCGGCGGGCGCGGGCCGAGTCGTCCGGGGTGTCGGCGTTGGCCCGCACGCCGAGGCGGCGCACGGAGTCGGCGTGCCGCATGATCCGGTCGACGGCGCGGACGAGGTCGTCGTCGGACTGGTCCCCGCTGCCCGCCGAGCCCTCGAAGTACTCCACCACGGCCGAGTCGACGACGGGCACCTCGCCCAGGTAGACCTCGCCGCTGGTGCCGTCGATGGAGATCACGTCGCCCTCGGACACCACGACGCCGCCGGGGGCGGTGAAGCGGCGCTCGTCCACGGACACCTCCAGCTCCTCCGCGCCGCACACGCAGGTCTTGCCCATGCCGCGGGCCACCACGGCGGCGTGGGAGGTCTTGCCGCCGCGGCTGGTCAGGACGCCGCGGGCGGCGATCATGCCGGACAGGTCGTCGGGGTTGGTCTCGCGGCGGACCAGGATGACGTCCTCGCCCCGGGCGGCCAGCTCGACGGCGCGTTCGGAGGAGAAGACGGCCTGGCCGACGGCCGCGCCCGGCGAGGCGTTCATGCCTTTGGCGATCTTCTTCTTCTCGGCGCCGCCGTCGAAGCGCGGGAACATGAGCTGGGCGAGCTGGTCGCCGGTGACGCGGGTGACGGCCTCGTCCATCGTGATGAGGCCCTGGTCGACGAGCTGGGTGGCGATGCAGAACGCGGCGGCGGCGGTGCGCTTGCCGACCCGCGTCTGCAGCATCCACAGCTTGCCGCGCTCGATCGTGAACTCGATGTCGCACAGGTCCCGGTAGTGGTTCTCCAGCTTCTCCATGATCGCCAGCAGCTCGTCGTACGAGCGCTTGTCGAGGCGTTCGAGGTCCTGGAGCGGGATCGTGTTGCGGATGCCGGCGACCACGTCCTCGCCCTGGGCGTTCTGCAGGTAGTCGCCGTAGATGCCCTGTCTGCCGGTGCCCGGGTCGCGGGTGAACGCGACGCCCGTGCCGGAGTCGTCGCCGCAGTTGCCGAACACCATCGCCACGATGTTGACGGCGGTGCCGAGGTCGGCCGGGATGCGCTCCTGGCGGCGGTAGAGGATGGCGCGCGGCGCGTTCCAGGAGTCGAAGACGGCCATGACGGCCAGCCGCATCTGCTCGCGCGGGTCGGCCGGGAAGTCGCGGCCGGTCCGCTCGCGCACGATGCCCTTGTACGTCTCCACCAGGCCCTGGAGCTCGCCCGCGTTCAGGTCGGTGTCCTGGCGGTCGCCCTTGAGCGCGTCGAGCGCGTCCTCGAACAGCTCGCCGTCGATGCCGAGCACGGTCTTGCCGAACATCTGGATGAGCCGCCGGTAGGAGTCCCAGGCGAAGCGCTCGTTGCCGCCCGACTGCTTGGCCAGGCCGTGCACGGACTCGTCGTTGAGCCCGATGTTGAGCACCGTCTCCATCATGCCGGGCATCGAGAACTTGGCCCCGGAGCGGACGCTCACCAGCAGCGGGTCGTCGGCCTGGCCGAGCTTGCGGCCCATGCCGGCCTCCAGCGCGCTCAGGTGCGCGGCGACCTCGTCCTCCAGGCCGTCGGGCAGGGCGCCCTCGGCGAGGTAGTGGCGGCACGCCTCCGAGGTGATCGTGAACCCCGGAGGGACGGGCAGCCCCAGGTTGGTCATCTCGGCGAGGTTGGCTCCCTTGCCGCCGAGGAGATCTTTGAGATTCCTGTTGCCCTCGGTGAAGTCGTAAACGTACTTGGCCACCACAGCTCCAATCAACGCTTCTGTCCGGGACTCTACCGGCGAAATAGATGATGAAACTGCACCCTTAGGATAAACCACTGTTTTGCCTGGTCAACACCGAAACAGAGGTCTAATCCACTCAATATTCAGCAAGCTTCGACAATTGGTTTATACCAATGGTTCAAACCAATTCCGAAGAGGTTTCCGCGTGCCCGAGCGGATTGGGGGGCGCGGAACCACGCCCTTTACAACCCGGCCTGACTGGAGCAGCGTGACTGTTCAGCCCCGTCCCCGCGATCCCACGGTGACCGGCGGCTGGGATCCTCGGCCCCGTGCTTTCCACGACACGCCGACTGACGGCCGCCGTCTGCCTGGCGGGAGCGGTCGCCTGCGCAGCTACGACCCCCCAGTCCGGGGAGCTCTTCCACATGACCGTGCTGCGTCCCGGCGACTGCATCGCCGAGATCTACGGCGACCTGACGGCGACGCTCGTGCCGTGCGGGCTGCCGCACGCCGCCGAGTTCTCTTCCATGTACGTGCTCCCCGAAGGCCCGTGGCCCGGCGAGACCGAGGCGATGCGCAAGTCCAGGGCCTGGTGCGCCGACAAGATGCGGGTCCTCCCGGACAAGCGGCACCTCGTGGAGGCCACCGCCGTACTCCCGCTGGAGCACGAGTGGCCGCGCCACCGCACCGCCTACTGCATCGCCGTGCCGCGCAAGGGCGAGCTGGTCGGGCGGGTGCTCAAATGAGCGGGTCCGCCTCCGGCGCCGGGCCCGGCGCGCCGTCCCGCGCCGGCAGCCACAGCACGAACGTCGACCCCCGGCCCACCTGCGAGAACACCGCCACCCTGCCGCCGTGCGACTCCACGATCTGCCGGACGATCGCCAGGCCCAGGCCGGTGTGGCGGTCCCTGCGGCTCGCCTCGCCGCGCCAGAACCGGTCGAACACCCGGGCCTGGTCGGCCGCCTCCAGCCCGGGCCCGTCGTCGCGCACCGCCACCCACAGCCACCCGCCGTCCGCCCCGGAGCCCCGCCGCTCCCTCCCGTGGCCGGCCTCCCGCCCCCGTGCCGACGGGGGCCCGGCGGAGGTGGAAAGGGTTTCGGCGGCCGTCCACGGGGCGCCCCAGCGGCCGGCGGCGACGCGGACCCGGCCGCCCGGCGGGGAGAGGCGCACCGCGTTGGACAGCAGGTTGGCCACCGCGCGCCGCAGCGCGTCCTGGTCGCCGGTCATCTCCAGCCCCGGCGTCAGCTCGCGGGTGATGGTGAGCGAGCGGGCCGAGGCCAGCGCCGCGTACTCCTCGCACGCCTCCCCCGCCACCCGCGCCAGGTCCAGGTCCGTGTCGGCGAAGGCGGTGCCCTGCCGCCTGGCGCTGGCCAGCAGGTCCTCCACCAGCCGCGTCATCCGGGTCGTCGCCCGGTCCACGACGGCGACCGCGCGGGCCCGCTCCTCGTCGCTGGCCTCCGGCGACAGCAGGACGGCGTCCACGTTCGCCCGGATGATCGTCAACGGGCTGCGCAGCTCGTGGGAGGCGTCGTCGATGAGCTGCCGCTGCGCCCGGAACGCCTCCTCCAGCCGGTCGAGCATGGTGTCGATGGTGTCGGCGAGGTCCTTCAGCTCGTCGTTCGGGCCGCCGAGCGTGATCCGCCGGGTCAGGTCGGTCGCCTGGATCTCCTCGGTCGTCCGGGTGATGGACCGGACCGGCCGCAGCACCCGCCCCGACAGCATCCAGCCGATGCCGAGACTGGCCAGGAACAGCGCGCCGAGCGTGTAGAGGGAGTAGTCGCGCAGCGTGTCCATCGTCCGCACGTTGATCGCGTTCTCCACCTCCTCCATGAGGACCACTTCCCGCTTGCCGATGTACTCGCCGTTGCGGAACGCCTTGGCGACCTCGGTCGCGTACCCCCGCTGCTCGGTCGTGCGCGAGACGGCGAGGTAGATGCCGCCGAGCACCAGCGCCGCCAGCAGGAACAGCAGCCCGGAGTAGAGCACGGTGAGCCGGAACCGGATGGTGTGGATCATGTGGGCTCCTTGAGCCGGTATCCCCGGCTGATCACCGTCTCGATGAGCCCGTCCGCCTGGAGCTTGCGGCGCAGGTTGCCGACGGTCACCCGCACGGTGTTGGTGAACGGGTCGGCGTGCTCGTCCCAGACGTGTTCGAGCAGTTCCTCGCTGGAGACGACGTGGCCGGGCCGCGTCATCAGGTAGTGCAGCACCCCGTACTCCTTGGGGGTGAGCGCCAGCGCCCGGCCGCCCAGCGACACCTCCATCCTCGCCGTGTCGATCCGCAGCAGCCCGACTTCGAGGACGGAGGTGCCGCCGGTGTCCCTGCGGAGCAGCGCCCGGACCCTGGCCAGCAGTTCGGGGAAGGCGAACGGCTTGACCAGGTAGTCGTCGGCGCCCTCGTCGAGCCCGCGCACGCGGTCGTCCAGCCGGTCGCGGGCGGTGACCATGATGATGCGCACGTCGTTGCCCGCCGCCCGCGCCGCCCGGCACAGCTGGAAGCCGTCGCCGCCGGGCAGGTTGAGGTCGAGCAGCACCAGGTCGTAGCCGTTCACCTGGAGCTTCTCCTGCGCCGCCGGGGCGTCGAAGGCGACGTCCACGGCGTATCCGGCCCGGACCAGGCCCACGCGCAGCGCGTCGACCAGGTCCTCCTCGTCCTCGACCACCAGCAATCGCATGCCTGGACCCTAATTTCGGATGATGCGTTCCGCGATGGGCGCGGCGCGGTCGATCGGGATGGCGAAGCCGATGCCGATGTTGCCGCCGCCCCGGTCCGCCGCGATGGCCGTGTTCACGCCGACGACCTCGCCCCGGGCGTTGACGAGCGGGCCGCCGGAGTTGCCGGGGTTGATGGAGGCGTCCGTCTGCACGGCGGTGCGGGCCGAGCCGCCCAGCCTGACCTCGCGGTCCAGGGCGCTGACGATGCCGGCGGTGACGGTGCCGGACAGGCCGAGCGGCGAGCCGATGGCGAGCACCTGCTCGCCGACGGCCAGGGCGGCGGAGCGGCCGAGCGTCGCGGGCGGCAGCCCGGCGGCGCCGTCGACGCGCAGCACGGCCAGGTCCTCGTCGTCGTCGGCGCCGAGCACCCGGGCCGCCAGCCTGCGGCCGTCGCCGAGCACCACGGTCACCTCGCTCTCACCGCGTACGACGTGCGCGTTGGTGAGGACGTGGCCCCGGCCGTCCACCACGAACCCGGAGCCGCCGCCGCGCCGCAGCTCGATCGAGACGACGCTGGGGAGCACGCGGGCGGCGGTGGCGCTCATCCCGGCCAGGCTGCCCGCCGGGGCCGGGGCGGCCCTGGGCAGCGCGGCCGCGGCGGGCGGCTCGCTCCCGGCGAACACCGCCGCGCCGGCCAGACCGGCCGCGCCGCCGGTGACCGCCGCGACGAGCACGGCGGCGAGCAGCAGACGACCGCCCCGAGGCGGCGCGGCCGGCCCGGCCATCGCCCGCACGCCCGGCGTGACCGCCGGGGCCGGGCGGGTCAGGGGCGGGGTGACGAACTCCGGCCCGCTGGGCCGGCCGAGCCCGATCACGGCAGCCTCGCGAACCAGAGCATCGAGGCCCCGGCGGCCAGCAGCCCCAGGACCAGGGCCGCCGCCACGAACCACTGCCAGATCTCCTGCCGTTCGGTCCGGTAGCCGACCGACGTGCCGATGTCCTCGTAGACCGCCTGGAGCTCGTCGCCGCTGGCCGCCTCGTAGAAGCCGCCCCCGGCGGTCTCGGCCAGCTCCCGCAGGGCGGGGCCGTCCACCGGGACCGGCACCTGGCGGCCCTGCAGCTCGATGACGCCGCCCTGGGTGCCGTAGGCGATGGTGGTGACGGGCACGCCGCGCGCGGCCGCCTCCCGCGCGGCCTCGGCGACCGTCCTGCCGGTGGTGCTGGAGCCGTCCGACAGCAGCACGATGTGCGCGGGCGGCGCCTCCTCCTGGCTGTCGAGGGCGGCGATCGCCTCCAGCGACGACAGGACGGCCTCGCCGATGGCGGTGCCGGCGGACGTGGACAGCCGGTCGAGCGCGGTCAGCACCGCCTGCCTGTCGGTGGTGGGCGGGACCGCCACCGACGCGTCCGACGAGAACGCGACCAGGCCCAGGTTGAACCGCTCCGGCAGCCCGTCCACGAACTGCCGGGCCGCCTGCCGGGCGGCGGTGAACCGGTCCGGCGACACGTCGGTGGCCTCCATGGACGCGGACACGTCGAACGCCACCATGATCGTCGCGCGTTCCCTGGGCACCCGGACCTCGGCCGTCGGCCTGGCGAACCCGACGACCAGCAGCGCGAACACGCCGAGCAGCAGCGCGGCCGGCACGTGCCGCCGCCATCCGGGCCCGCGCGGGGCCACCTTGTCGAGCAGGTCCAGGTTGGTGAACCGGACGGCGTACGCGCTGCGCCTCGCCTGCGTCACCACGTACGCGACCGCGAGCAGGGCGACGGGCGCCAGGAGCAGCAGCCACATCGGCGAGAGCAGCGTCACCGGCCCCCACCCCCCGGTGACAGCGCCCCGGCGACACCGGGGGCGGCGGGCGCGGTGGGGCCAGTGGGGGCGGCGGGGGCGGTGGGGGCGTGGGCGAGGCGGCGGTGGGTGAGGATGTGACGGGCGAGGTCGCGGAGCCAGTCGCCGTCGGTGCGCAGCCGCAGGTGGGCGGCGCCGGCGCGGCGCAGGGCGGCCGCGATGGCAGCGCGCTGGGCGGCGGCGGCCTCGGCGTAGCGCAGCCGCAGCCGGGCGCCCGCCGTGGAGACCTCGCGCCGCCGCCCGGTCTCGGGGTCGACGAGCGTGAGGACGCCGACGTCCGGGAGCGTCAGCTCGCGCGGATCGAGCACCTCCACCGCGAGCGCCTGGTGGCGGACGGCGAGGCGGCGCAGCGCCGGCTCCCAGGCCGCCGGCTCGTCCAGGAAGTCCGACACCACCACGACGAGGCCACGCCGCCGCACCGCCTTCCCGAATCGCTCGATCGCCGCGCCGAGCGGCGGCGGGGCGGCGCCCGGCGGGGTGCGGGGCAGCGCGGACACGGCCCGCAGCACCGCCATCAGGTGCGCCCGCCCGGTCCTGGCGGGCAGGACGCGGACGCCGTCGCCGTGCAGCAGGTGGGCGCCCATCCGGTTGCCGGTCCGCTGGGTGAGGAAGCCGACCGCCGCCACGGCGGCCAGCGCGAGGTCGCGTTTCTCCATCGTGGCGGTGCCGAAGTCCATGCTGGCCGTGGCGTCGAGCAGCGTCCACACCTCCAGCTCGCGGTCGGCGACCTGCTCGCGCACGTGCGGCTCGGCGGTGCGCGCGGTGACGTTCCAGTCCATCCGCCGCACGTCGTCGCCGGGCCGGTACGGCCGGGCCTCGGCGAGCTCGCTGCCCGGCCCGGGGAACAGGCCCAGGTGCTCGCCCTGGAGCAGCCCGTCGAGCCGCCTGGTGATGACCAGCTCCAGCCTGCGCAGCGCGGGCTCGGCCGCCAGGTGGGCGGTCATGCGGCCGCGTCCTGCTGCGGGGCGATGACCGGGAGTGGCACCGCCGACAGGACCTGGTCCACGATCGACCTCGGCGGCACGTCGTCGGCCAGCGCGTCGAACGACAGCACCAGCCGGTGCGCCATCACGTCGGGCGCGAGGTCGCGGATGTCGTCGGGCAGCACGTACGAGCGGCCGCGCATGAGGGCGAGCGCCCGTCCGGCGGCGAGCAGGCCGAGCGTGGCGCGCGGGCCGGCCCCGAAGGCGAGGTGGCGGCCCAGGCCGGGCAGCCCGTAGCGGTCGGGGGCGCGGGTGGCGTGGACGAGGCGGACGGCGTACTCGGCGACGGCGTGGTGGACGAACACCTGGTCGGCGCGGCGTTGCAGCTCGGTGAGCCGGTCGGGGTCGAGCACGCGCTGGGGCACGGGCGGGTCGACGCTCATCCGGTAGGCGATCGCCAGCTCCTCCGACTCGCTGGGATAGCCGACGTCCACCTTGAGCAGGAAGCGGTCGCGCTGGGCCTCCGGCAGGTGGTAGACGCCTTCGGACTCGATCGGGTTCTGCGTGGCCAGCACCAGGAACGGCGTCGGCACCTGGTGGGTGGCGCCGCCGATGCTCACCTGCCGCTCGGCCATGATCTCCAGGAGCGCCGACTGGACCTTGGCGGGCGCCCGGTTGATCTCGTCGGCGAGCAGCAGGTTGACCATGACCGGGCCGAGCTCGATGTCGAACGTCTCGGTCGACGGCCGGTAGATGCGGGTGCCGACGATGTCGGACGGCACCAGGTCGGGCGTGAACTGGATGCGGGCGAACGTGCCGCCCACCACGGTGGCCAGGGTGTGGGCCGCCAGCGTCTTGGCGATGCCCGGCACCCCTTCGAGCAGGCAGTGCCCCCTGGCCAGGACCGCGACCAGCAGCCGTTCGACCATGTGGTCCTGGCCGACGATCACCCTCTTGACCTCGAACAGCGCCCGTTCCAGCAGTTCGGCGTCGGTCATGGCCTGACCTCGGGGCAGTCGTCCACGACGAGCCGGAGCTCCAGCGCGGACGGCTCCGGCCCGGCGTAGGCGGCGCCGCCCGTCAGGAGCAGCGCGCCGCCGGCCAGGAGAAGGGCGGCGATACGTGTGGTGCGTGGCATGGATCCCCTGTCCCTTTCATCGGGTTCAGGGCCATGTCATCAAGCGGGCGCGAAAACGTAGGTAACTGCGGCCTTTATGCGATTTTTCGGTGGGTTGGTCAGGCGTCGCGCCGCAGCACCACGAGCGCGACGTCGTCCTCCCGCGTCCCGAAGGCCGCCAGCATCCCGTCGCAGAACGCCTCCAGGTCGTCCCCGACGGTCTCGGCCAGCGCCCTGGCCCGCTCCAGGCAGTCGTCCAGCAGCGTGTGCCGGTCCTCCACCAGCCCGTCGGTGAACAGCATGACCGTCCCGCCGGGCGGCAGCACGAGGTGGTCGACCTTGTACTCCTCGTCGGCCACGCCCAGCATGAGGTTGCCCATGCCGTGGTAGCGGGCGTCGGGCCCGGCCATCAGCGGCGGGATGTGCCCGGCGTTGGCCAGCGCGATCTCGCCCGTCGCCGGGGTCAGCAGCATCAGGCAGACGGTCGCCGTCATGCCCGGGTGGTAGCGCCGCAGCACCTTGTTGAGCAGGTCCATCGACGCCGACAGGTTCACCTCGTCCATGACGGAGGCGCGCAGCGCGTGACGCAGCTCGGCCATGACCGTCGCGGCGTGCAGCGAGTGGCCCATCACGTCGCCGACCGCCACGAGCATCCGCTCGCCCAGGCTCAGCACCTCGTAGAAGTCGCCGCCCACCTCGAGCCCGCCGCCGGCGGGCTCGTAGCGCAGGCCCAGCGTCACCCCGGCCACGTCCGGGACGTACGGGGGCAGCAGGCTGCGCTGCAGCATGATCGAGATCGCGTGCTCCTCGGTGTAGGCGCGCCGCGCGTCGACGGCCAGGGCCAGCTCCTGGGCGAGCTGGCGCAGCAGGTTGACCTCGTCGGCGTCCAGCTCCGGGTCGGCCTCGACGCCGAGGAAGATCGGCGGCCGGCCCTTCCTGGTCCGGCAGAGGACCCCGGTGACCGGCATGTCGATCTCGGAGTCCGGCACGAGCTCGCGCCACCGCTCGGGCGGCAGGGTGATCACCTCGGCGCCCGTCGCCGGGCCGAGCGCGATCGCGGTCAGGCGCTCCAGCAGGCTGGGGGCGACGCCCTTGCCGGCCGCCGCCTCGCCAGGGCGCGCCCGGTAGCGGCGCAGCCGCCCGTCGGCGGGCAGCGCCAGCGCGCCGGAGAAGCGGCCCATGATCTCGGCGGTGCCCGCCACCGCCACCGACAGCAGCCGCTCGAAGGAGTCGGCCCGGTTGATGCGCAGCGTCGTCTCGGCCAGCCTGGCCAGGCGCCAGGCCATCACCTCGGCCTGCCGCCGCGCCCGCGAGTAGCGCAGCGTGGCCACGACGGTCGCGGTGAACTCGTCCGGCTCGATGGGCTCCGACAGGTACGCGTCCGCGCCCCGCTCCAGCCCCTCGGCCCGGTCGGTCACCGAGACGGCGTGGGCCGACACCTGGATGACCGGGATCGAGGCGGTCGCCGGGTCGGCCTTGATGCGCTCGCACACCGCGTAGCCGTCGAGGCCGGGCAGCCGCACGTCCAGCACCACCAGGTCGACGCCGCCCCGGGCGAGCACCTCCAGGGCCTCCTCCCCGGTGCCGGCCTCGACGACCTGGTGGCCGGCCCGGCGCAGCCAGCTCGACAGGATGTAGCGCTTGGTGGGCGTGTCGTCCACCACGAGGACCGTCGCGGGCGGCTCAGCCACGGCTCGTCCCCGTTGCCTCGCGCACCGCGCGCAGCAGGTCCTCGCGGCGCAGCCGGTCCTTGGACAGCACCGGATGGCCCGCCACGGCCCTGCCCGGCGCCACGGTCACGACCACCACCGGTACCTCCCGCAGCTCCTCGTCCTCCGCCATGCGCTGGAGCAGCGCGTTGCCGTCGAGGCGCGGCATCAGCATGTCCAGCACGACGACGCCGGGCCGCCGCTCCTTCATCACGCCCAGCGCCTCGACGCCGTCGCCGGCCTCGTCCACGTGGACGGCGAAGCCGTGCAGCATCCTGCGGGCCAGGGCGCGGAACGCCTCGTCGTCGTCGGCGATCAGCAGCCGCTCGACCTCGGGCACCAGGTGGTGGCGCGGCAGCCGGACGGTGACCGTCGTCCCCTCGCCCGCCGCGCTCGCCAGCTCCAGGCTCCCGTCCAGCGCCTCCACCAGCCTGCGCGCGTACGGCAGGCCGATGCCGGTGCCCCTGGCCGTGGCCTGGAGGGGGCCCGGCACCTGGTAGAACTCCTCGAAGACGCGCTCCAGATCCTCCTGCGAGATGCCGATGCCGGTGTCGGCCACGGTGACGACCACCTCGTCGGCGGCCTCGTCGAGCTCCGCCCGCAGCCGCACCTCGCCGCTCCGGGTGAACTTCAGCGCGTTCGACAGCAGGTTGCGCAGCACCCGCGTGAGCATGACCGCGTCGGTGTAGATCTCGGCCGCCTCGGGGGCGACCGAGGTGCGCAGCTCCACCTCGCCGGTCGGCTGCATCGTGACCCGGAGCTGCTCCACGAGCCTGGCCAGGTCGCACAGGCCGAGCTCGGGCTGCAGCCGCCCCGATTCGGCCTTGGCCATGTCGAGCAGCTCGCCCACCAGCGCCAGCAGCGTCTCGGCCGAGCCGCCGATGAGCCGGATCTGGTGCGCCTGCTCCTCGGTGAGCGGCTCGCCGCCGGGGCCGACGAGCAGCCGGACCAGGCCGATGACCGAGTTGAGCGGGGTGCGCAGCTCGTGGCTGAGCGTGGTCCAGAACCGGTTCCTGGCCTCCGACGCCTCGCGGAGCTGGGTGGACTTCTCGTCGAGCTCGGCGTAGAGGGCGACGACGCCGCGGTTGGTCTCCTCCAGCTCGCTGGAGAGCTGGTTGTACAGCGCCAGGACGCCGGTGTTGGTCTCCTGCAGCTCGGTGTTGAGCCGCCGCACGTCCTCCAGGGCCGTGGCCAGCTCCTCGTTCTGCGCCCGCAGTTCCTCCAGCGCGGTGACCGGGGTCAAGCCTGCCAGGCTGTCGCGGATGCGCTCGGCGGGCGGGCCCTGGCGGCGCGGGGGCAGCCGCTTGACGATCGTGACCGGCCCGCCGGGCGTGGCGGTGACCTCGTCCACCAGGCGCCGGGCGAGCGCCAGGCCCTCCGATGAGCACAGCGCGTCGGGGGCGCGCTCGACGGTGATGAGCAGCCGATCGCTCTCCAGCGAGAACACGACCAGGGCGCCGGTGCCGGCCGTCTCCCGGCCGACCTCGCTGAGCGCGGTCGCCACGCGAACCTGGTCCTGCGTCTCCAGCCCGGACAGCCGCGCCACCGCGCGGCCGAGGCGGCGCAGCGAGAAGACGTCCTGGTCGCCGGTCAGCCGGAGCCGGGCCACCTCGGTCCCGCTCATGGCCGCGGCCTCACGATCACCACGCAGGCGTCGTCGCGGCGGCTGCCCGCCTCGCGCAGCAGCCCGGCCGCGATCACGGCCGGGGAGCAGGTGAACAGGCCCGGGACCGCGCCGGCGGACCAGCGCTCGGTCAGCCCGTCGGAGTGCAGCACCACGCTGGCATGCTCGCCCAGCTCGTACTCGTACTGGCGCAGCGTCCCGCCCTGATGACCGGCGATGCCCGGCACGGAGATCATGCCCTGGCGGCCGTCGGCGCGGGAGATCCAGCCGGAGACGTTGCCGAGCCCGGCGTAGCTGACGGCGGTGGAGGTGACGCGCGCCACCGCGACCGCGCCGCCCCGGGTGGAGTTCAGGCCGCGGTGGACGCGGGCGAGGATCTCGCGCGGCTCGTCGCGGGACGAGCGCAGGAACAGCGCCACCGCCTCGCGGGAGGCCTGCGCGGCGGCCGGGCCGTGCCCCAGCCCGTCGCACACCAGTACGGTCGTCACCGGCCCGTCGGTGACGATCGCGTACGAGTCGCCCGACACGCTCTCCTCGCCGATGGGCCGCACCAGGCCGCTGGCCGGCGGGAGGGTGTCCAGCTCCGCCCGGCCGAACTGGACGGCGAGCACGGTGCCCTTGCCCGGCAGCGAGTGGACGTCGTAGCGGGAGGCGATGCGGGCGATCGCGCCCAGGCCGATGCCGAGCGTGCCGGACGTGGAGTAGCCGTCACGCAGAGCGCGCGCCACGTCGGGCATGCCCGGCCCCCGGTCCAGCGTGATCAGCTCGACGACGTCCGGGGCGCCCGGGCAGAGCCGGACTAGCGCCATCCCCTGCTCGGCGTGCTTGACCAGGTTGGAGACGGCCTCGGTGGCCGCCACCGCGACCTGGCCGGTGCGCTCGTCGCCGAAACCGGCGGCCAGGGCGAGCCCGGTGGCGAGCCGGCGCACCGCGCCGACCGCGCTGGGCTCCTCGGCGCGTATCCAGGTGTCGTCGCCGAACTGCCTGATGCCGTCCACTGATCCAGCCACCTATCTGGCCCACTTCGTCACGGTCACCGTCGTCCCCTTCCCAGGGGCCGAGGTCAGCTCGAACTCGTCGACCAGCCGCCGGGAGCCGCCCAGGCCAAGGCCCAGGCCGCTGCCGGTGGTCCAGCCGTCGGTGAGCGCCTGCTCCACGTCCGGGATGCCGGGGCCCTCGTCGACGAAGGACAACCTGAGGCCCCGGCGCAGGCCGTTGTCGACGATCTCGACGCTGGCCCGGCCTCCTCCGGCGTAGACGAGCGCGTTGCGGGCGAGCTCGCTGGCCGCTGTGACGACCTTGGTCTGATCGACGAGGGAGAGCCCGACGTCCACGGCCAGGGTCCGGACCCGCTGGCGCACGGCCACGACGTCGGCGTTGCTCGTGATCGGCAGCTCGTGACCGCCTCCGGTCATCGTGACGTGCTCCGGGTGTGCTCCAGCAACGCGACGCCCTTCTCCAGGTCGAGGGCGGTGCGCACGCCGCCCAGGGACAGGCCGAGCTCGACCAGCGTGATGGCCACCGCCGGGCGCATGCCGACGACCACGGTCTCGGCGTCGAGCATCCGCGACATGGCGGCGATCGTGGCCAGCATGCGGCCGATGAACGAGTCGACGATCTCCACGGCGGTGATGTCGATGATGACGCCGCGCGCCCCGGTGGAGACCACCCTGTCGGCCAGGTCCTCCTGGAGGGCCAGCACGCTCTGGTCCTCCAGGTCCACCTGGATGGAGATGATGAGGATGTCGCCCAGCTTGAGAATGGGGACGCGCTCCATCAGACCTCCTCGGTCCGCACCGCGATGCGGGTGCGGCGGGGGGTGCTGATCTCGGTGCCGCTGCGGCTGAGCGCGTAGGCGAGGGCGTCGGCGAGCGAGGCCTTGGTGACGATGTCGCCGAACTCGATGCCGAGCGTGACGATGGTGTGCGCGATCTGCGGGCGGATGCCGGAGATGACGCATTCGGCGCCCATCAGGCGGGCGGCGAAGACGGTCTTGAGCAGGTGCTGGGCGACCTGGGTGTCGACGGCGGGGACGCCGGTGATGTCGATCACGGCGTGCTCGGAGCCGGTCTCGACCAGCGTCTGCAGCAGCTTCTCCATCACGACCTGGGTCCTGGCCGAGTCCAGGGTGCCGATCAGGGGCACCGCGACGATGCCCTCCCACAGCTTGACGACGGGCGTCGACAGCTCCAGGAGCTGTTCCGCCTGGTCCAGGATGATCGTCTCGCGGGCGGTGGCGTACACCTCGAACGTGTAGAGGCCGAGGTCGTCGATCAGCCGCGAGAACCAGATGAAGCCGCGCAGGGCGTCGGCGGAGCCGTCGCTCTCGACGGCCTCGTAGACGGCCTCCTTGAGGCCGTAGACCGCGCGCGCGGTGTCGGAGGGGGTGTGGCCCTGCCGGGCGCGCTCGCGCGACAGCTCGGCGAGCAGGCCGCGGACGTCGGTCAGGTCGTCACGGCCCTCGCCGATGGCGAGGCGCAGCGCCTGGTAGATGTCCCGCAGCTCCTCGCCGGACGTCTTGGCCAGGGCTGTCCAGCGCTGCAGCACCCGCTCTTCCTCAGTGGTGAGCAGGTCGTGGATGCGTTGCCTGCTGGCATCAGCGTGAGCGGTCAACGGTGACCTCCGGAGCAGATCGGGACAGGGGCAGTCCATGAATGCTACAAGCGAGAGATGTGGTGTTACGTCCAGGTATGCGAGGATCGGCGCGAACGGAACGCGAAAGGGCCGCACCGGAGTGCGGCCCTTTCGGTGAACGAGCGGTGCGTCAGTCGTTGAGGTGCTGGCGCAGGTAGGAGTCGACCTGGTCGAGGGCGATGCGCTCCTGGCTCATGGAGTCGCGCTCGCGCACGGTGACCGCCTGGTCGTCCAGGGTGTCGAAGTCGATCGTGATGCAGAACGGCGTGCCGATCTCGTCCTGGCGGCGGTAGCGGCGGCCGATCGCGCCCGCATCGTCGAACTCGACGTTCCACCGGCGGCGGAGCTGGGCGGCCAGGTCACGCGCCTTCGGCGACAGGTCGGCGTTGCGCGACAGCGGCAGCACCGCGGCCTTGACCGGGGCCAGGCGGTGGTCCAGGCGCATGACCGTGCGCTTCTCCATCACGCCCTTGGCGTTGGGCGCCTCGTCCTCGGTGTAGGCGTCGAGCAGGAACGTCAGCGTGGCCCGGTCGACGCCGGCGGCCGGCTCGATCACGTACGGGACGTAACGCTCGCCGGTGTCCTGCTCGAAGAAGCTGAGGTCGACGCCCGAAGCCTTGGAGTGGGCGGTCAGGTCGAAGTCGGTGCGGTTGGCGATGCCCTCCAGCTCACCCCACTCCGAGCCGGTGAAGTTGAAGCGGTACTCGACGTCCACGGTCCGCTTGGAGTAGTGGGACAGCTTCTCCTTGGGGTGCTCGTAGAGCCGGAGGTTGTCCTTGTTGATGCCCAGGTCGGAGTACCAGCGGAAGCGCTCGTCGATCCAGTACTGGTGCCATTCCTCGTCGGTGCCGGGCTTGACGAAGAACTCCATCTCCATCTGCTCGAACTCGCGCGTGCGGAAGATGAAGTTGCCCGGCGTGATCTCGTTGCGGAACGACTTGCCGATCTGGCCGATGCCGAACGGGATCTTGCGGCGGGCCGACTGCTGCACGTTCTGGTAGTTGATGAAGATGCCCTGGGCGGTCTCGGGCCGCAGGTAGGCCAGGCCGGACTCGTCCTCGACCGGGCCGAGGAAGGTCTTGAGCAGGCCGCTGAACTGCCGGGGCGCGGTGAAGGAGCCCTTGTTGCCGCAGTTGGGGCAGGTGATGTCGGCCAGGCCCCCGGCGGGCTCCTTGCCGTTCTTCTCCTCGTACGCCTCGAGCAGGTGGTCGGCGCGGAAGCGCTTGTGGCAGGACTGGCACTCGGTCAGCGGGTCGGTGAAGGTCTCGACGTGGCCGCTGGCCTGCCACACCTCGGGGGCGAGGATGACGCAGGAGTCGAGGCCGACGACGTCCTCGCGGGCCTGGACCATCGACAGCCACCACTGCCGCTTGACGTTGTTCTTCAGCTCGACGCCCAGCGGACCGTAGTCCCATGACGCGCGCAGTCCGCCGTAGATCTCGCTCGACGGGTAGACGAGCCCGCGGCGCTTGGCGAGGCTGACGATGGTGTCCATGACGTCGGTGCGTCGTGCCATGTTGGTCGGTTCTCTTTCCGGCTGGAGGTCGGCGAGGGAATTCTCAGTGGACTCTCAGTGAGGTCCCAGCTTAGGGGACGGGGCCGCGGCCCCGTGCGCGAGTGACGTTACGCGCCTTCGAGGAGGTAGACGTCCTCGAAGGCACTGGGTTCGTTGACCATGAGCGTCATGAGGGGATACATCGCCATCCGGGCGGCGGACAGCGCCCGGCGGTAGAACCCGGCGCCCTCCCATTCGCTGATCACGGCCCACAGGTTGGGCTCGTCGACGGACCGCGCCAGCCGGCCCCGGACGTAGCCGGGCTGTTCGGCGAGCAGGTCGAGGATGGCTTGGCCCTGCTTGGCGAAGTCTTGGGACTGGGACTCTGGAACGGTGTAGCGGATCACGGCGAGCACGCCCCCAGGATGTCAGACGGCGCGGAGCCTCCGGGCCGATTCGCGCGGCGCTAGGCTCGGCACCGTGGGCACAGACGACGACCGCCGCAGACACCCGCTCGCCCAGCCGCGTCCCGGGGCCAAGCGCCCGCTGCCGCCCGGCGAGCAGTTCTTCACGCCGGGGGCGACGGGCCTGCGCAAGTCGGTGGAGGAGCGCAGCGCCACGCCGATGGCGTTCCTGTTCACGCAGGTGCCCCGGTGGGTGACACCCGCGGTGATGGTGGTCCTGCTGCTGGCCGGGTTCGCGGTCACCAACTGGCTGGGGGGCGTGGCGGTGCTGCCCGTCCTCGTCTTCATCGGCTGGCTGGCCTACCTGTCGTGGCCGTCCCTGGGGGTGGGCGGGAAGCTGCTGCGGGTGGCGATGCTGACGTTCCTGGTGCTGCTGGCGGCGACCAGGTTCGGGGCGTTCTAGCCGGTCCGGTCGCCGGCGTCACGGCAGCAGCGTGTAGTGCGGGAAGTTGCCGGGCAGGCGCTCGCCCTCGGGGCCCTGGGTGGCGGCCCGGACGAGCAGCTCGCCGCCGACGAACGCGCCGCGCCAGGAGGCGCCGAGCCCGCCGAACAGCTCCTCCCGGTCGCCCCGGGAGCGCGGCCGGTTGTGGCCGACCTTGAAGGCCCGCACGTCGCGGGCGAGCCTGCCGTACGTGTCCTCCTCGTCGCAGGACAGGGTGGCGACCAGGGCTCCGTTGCTGGCGTTCATCGCGGCCAGCAGCTCGGCCTCGGTGTCCACCAGCACGATCGTGTCGACGGGGCCGAACGGCTCGGCGTGGAAGAGGGGCGAGGAGCGGGGCGGGCTGAGCAACGCCACCGGCGCGAAATACGCCGAAATATCCTGCCCTGGCAGGAAATGTCCGTCAGCCAGCGACGCCCGGTGCACCGGCACCCCGCCCCGTGCCACCGCCTCGTCCACCTGGTCGGCCAGCTCCTTGGCCTTCGAGGCGTTGATCAGCGGCCCGAAGTCCAGCTCCGGCAGCGGATCGCCGGGCTCGGCCACGGCCAGCGGATGCCCGAACCGCAGCGACCCGACCGCCGCCAGGTACGCCCGCAGGAACTCGGGGAACAGCGACCGCTGCACCACGAACCTCGGATAGGCGGTGCACCGCTGCTTGCCGTAGTCGAAGGAGGCCCGGATCTGCCGGGTGAGCGCGTCCCAGCCGGAGAACTCCCACACGCCCCAGCAGTTGAGCCCCTCCTGCTCCAGCACGTGCCGCCGCTCCGGGTCGGCCAGCGAGGTCGCCACGCTGGCGCCCGCGTCGCGCCCGCCGACGAACGACACGCAGCCGAGCGAGCGCCCGGCCACCAGCACCGGTGACAGCTCCGCCCCTCCCCCGCTGACCAGCGTGAAGGGCAGCCCCTCCCGCACGGCCAGCGCGCAGGCGAGCGTGAGGCAGCACAGCCCGCCGTCGGTCGGCGTCTTGGCGATCACCGCGTTGCCGGCCAGCGCCTGCACGAGCATCGCGTGCATGAGCACGCTCATCGGGTAGTTCCAGCTCGCGATGTTGCTCACCGGGCCGGGCAGCGGCGCCCGCCCGGCGACCATGCGGTCGATCTCCTCCAGATACCAGCGCACCCCGTCCAGGCACCGGTCCACGTCGGCGCGGGCGGTCTTCCACGGCTTGCCGATCTCCCACACGAGCATCAGGGCCAGCAGGTCGCGGTGCTCGGCCATGGCTTCCACGGCCGCCGCCACCCGGGCCCTGCGCTCGGCGAGCGGCAGGTGCCGCCACTGCCGGTGCTCGTCGACGGCGCCCGCCACGGCCCGGCCCGCGCCCGCCCGGTCCAGCCGGGGCGGCCCGGCGATGGCGGTGCCGTCCAGCGGCGAGAAGACGGGCGCGGGCCGCCCGTCACGCTGCCAGAACCCGCCCCAGTGGTTGAGCACCCGGTCCTCGTGGAACGCCTCGGGCGCCACCGCGTGACCGCGTGCGTAGGTGTCCTGCCAGGCCGTACCCGGTTTGAGCAGCATGGCGCCTCCTCAGTCGGACCAGTCGACGGCGATGAGCTCGGGCAGCGGCTCGAACTCCTTGATCTCCTTCAGCGACGGCCCCATCGCGGCGTTGGCCTCGCGCTCGACCATCACCTCCACCAGCACCGGGAGCCGTTCGCGGGCGGCCTCGGCGCTCGCCCAGGCCAGCGCGTCGCGGAGGTCGCCCGGCTCCTCCACCCGGCGCGCCGGGCAGCCGAACGCCTCCATGGCCTTCACGTGGTCGATCCCGCCCTCGCCGTAGTGCAGGTCCACGGCGAAGTTCATCTCGTACGGGATCTCCGCCTGCCTGATGAGGCCCAGGTACTCGTTGTTGATCATCACGATGACGAACGGGATGCGGTACTGGGCGGCGACCGCGACCTCCTCCATGAGGAACTGGAAGGAGTAGTCGCCGACCACCACCACGACCTGCCGTTCGGGGTGGGCGCACTTGACGCCCATCGCGGCCGGCACCTCCCAGCCCAGCGGCCCGGCCTGGCCGCAGACCAGGTAGCGGCGCGGCAGGTAGGTCGTCTGGAACTGGCCGGACCAGATCTGGTAGAGCCCGATCGCGGTGACGAACGTGGTGTCGCGGCCGTAGAACTCATTGAGCTCCCTGAAGACCCTGGGCGGCTTGATCGGCACGTCGTCGAAGTCGTCGCGGCGGGCCATCGTGGCGCGCAGCTCGCCGACCCGGCGCGGCCAGGCGCCCGGCTCGCGCGCCTCGCCCCGGCCGCGCGCCTCGTCGAGCAGCGCGGACAGCGCCGGCCTGGCGTGGCTCACGATGCCGAGGTCGGGCTCGAAGACCCGGCCGAGCTGGGTGGGCTCGATGTCCACGTGGATGAACGTGCGCCGGCCCCGGTAGACGTCCAGGTCGCCGGTGTGGCGGTCGCCGAACCGCGCGCCGACCGCCAGCACGAGGTCGCTCTCCAGGAACGCCGCGTTGCCCCACCGGGTCTGCGTCTGGATGCCGGCCATCCCGGCGAACAGCGGGTGGTCCTCCGGGAAGGCGCCCTTGCCCATGAGCGTGACCTGGACCGGCACCTGGAGGTGCTCGGCCAGCGCCAGCAGCTCCTCCGCCGCGTCGGCGATGATCACGCCGCCGCCCGCCAGGATGAGCGGCCTCCTGGCCTCGCCGATGAGGTCGACCGCCCGGCGCACCGCGCGGGGTAAGGGCCGCGGCACCTCGACGGGCAGTGGCGCGTCCACCGTCCTGTCGTACAGGCAGGTGCCGCGCTGCACGTCGATCGGCAGGTCGATGAGCACCGGCCCGGGCCTTCCGGAACGGGCGATCCGGAACGCCTCCCGGAACACCCACGGCGCCTGGGCGGGCTCCTTGAGCTGCACCGCCCATTTGGTGACGGGCCGGGCGACCTCCACGATGTCGACCGCCTGGAACGCCTCCTGGTGCAGCTTGGCGGTGGCCGCCTGCCCGGTGACGCAGATCATCGGGATCGAGTCGGCCATCGCGGTGTAGAGGCCGGTGATCATGTTGGTGCCGGCGGGGCCGGAGGTGCCGATGCAGACGCCGACGTTCCCGGTGACGCGCGCCCAGCCGTCGGCGGCGTGCGTGCCGCCCTCCTCGTGGCGGACCGTGATGTGCCGGATCGAGCTGTGCTGGAGCGCCGCGTACAGCGGCAGGATGGCCGCGCCCGGGATGCCGAAGACCGTGTCGACGCCCTCCGACTCCAGCACCGCGACCACGGCCTCCATGCAGGGGACTCGTGTCATGAATTGAGCCTTTCGATCACTTTGAGCAGCGCGGAGTGGTCGAGCGAGCCGTGGCCCTGCGCCCTGGCCGCCGCGACGAGCTGGGCGACCTGGCCGGTGAGCGGCAGGCTGACCCCGGCCTCGCGGGCCGCGGCGATCGCGATGCCCATGTCCTTGTGGTGCAGGTCGATGCGGAAGCCCGGGGCGAACTGCCGCCTGATCATCGTGTGCCGCTTGAGGTCGAGGACGCGCGAGCCGGCCAGGCCGCCGGCGAGCACGTCCAGCCCGGCGACGGGGTCGACGCCGGACGCCTCCAGCAGCACGATCGCCTCGGCGACCAGCCCGTAGATCCCCCCGACGACGAGCTGGTTGGCCGCCTTGACGGTCTGCCCCGCGCCGGCCGGGCCGACGTGCACGATCGTGGTGCCGAGCGCGCCGAGCACCGGCCGGGCCGCCTCCACGTCCTCGGCCGCGCCGCCCACCATGATCGACAGGGTGCCGTCGATCGCGCCGCGCTCGCCGCCGCTGACCGGCGCGTCCAGCGCCCGCACGCCCCTGGCCGCCGCCAGCCCGGCGACCCAGCGGGAGGTCTCGGGCCGGATCGTGCTCATGTCGAGGTAGAGCAGGCCGGGCGAGGCGTGCTCGACGACGTCCGGCGCCACCTGCTCGACCTGCGGCGAGTCGGGCAGCATGGTGATCACCACGGCCGCGCCGGTCACCGCCTCGGCCACGCTGGAGGCGCCCTTGCCGCCCCGCGCGACCAGCTCGTCCACCCGCTCCGCGCTGACGTCGTAGCCGGTCACGGCGTGCCCGGCGGCGACCAGGTTGGCGGCCATCGGGCTGCCCATGATCCCCAAGCCGACGAACGCGATCGTCATCCCTGCCTCCAAGCGAACGCACCCGGCCCCTCGTGCCGGTACTCCAGGCCGACGTGCCCCCGGTAGCCGGCCTCCGCCAGCCGCGCGAGGATCTCCGGGTACGGCATCCGCCCGCTCCCGGGCCGCCCCCGGCCGGGGTCGTCGGCGATCTGCACGTGACCGAACCTCGCCGCGTGCCCGCCGACGAGCGCGAGCACGTCCTCACCCATGCGGTGCAGGTGGTAGAGGTCGGCCAGGAAGGCCACGTTCTCGCGGCCCACCTCGCCGATCAGGTCGAACGCCTCCTGGGACGACGTGATCGGGTAGTGCGGGTTCTCGTGGGAGTTGAGAGCCTCGACCACGACGGTCGCGCCGATCTCCCCCGCCGCGTCGGCGGCCCTCCTCAGGTTCTCCACCGCCAGCGCGCGGTCCGTGCCGGGACCGTTGCCGTACAGGGCGTTGAGCACCCCGCACCCGAGCTCGCCGGCGAACGCGACCGCCACCGGGATGTTCGCCCGGAAGCGTGCGGAGCCGTCGGGCCGCGCCAGCAGGCCGCGCTCGCCGGCGGCCATGTCGCCGGCGTCGAAGTTGAGCCCCGACAGCCGCACGCCGGCGTCCTCGACGGCGGCGCGCAGCGCGGCCAGGTCCGCGGGGTCCGGCTCGGGCGTGGCGAACGGCCACCACAGCTCGACCGCGTCGAACCCGGCCTTGGCCGCCGCCGCGGGCCGCTCCAGCAGCGGCAGGTCCGTCAGCAGGATGGACAGGTTGACCGCGAACCTCATGCCGCCGCCCTGCCGAGCGCCGACCGCATGAGCCTGGCCGTCTCCGACGGCGTCCGCCCGACCCGCACGCCGACCGCCTCCAGCGCCTCCTTCTTGGCCTGGGCGGTGCCCGACGAGCCCGACACGATCGCGCCCGCGTGCCCCATCGTCCTGCCCTCGGGGGCGGTGAACCCGGCCACGTAGGCGACGACGGGCTTGGTGACGTGCGCGGCGATGTACGCGGCGGCCCGCTCCTCGGCGTCGCCGCCGATCTCGCCGATCATCACGATCGCGTCGGTGCCCGGGTCGTCCTGGAACTCCTGGAGGCAGTCGATGTGCGTGGTGCCGATCACCGGGTCGCCGCCGATGCCCACGGCGGTCGAGAACCCCAGGTCGCGCAGCTCGTACATGAGCTGGTACGTGAGCGTGCCCGACTTGGAGACCAGGCCGATCCGCCCCGAGGAGGTGATGTCGGCGGGGATGATCCCGGCGGAGGACTGGCCGGGACTGATCAGACCGGGGCAGTTCGGGCCGATGATCCTGGTCCGTCCCGCCGCCGCGGCGCGCAGCCGGATCGCGTCGCGTACGGGCACGCCCTCGGTGATGACCACGCACAGCGGCACCGCCGCCGAGACCGCCTCCTCCACGGCCGCGAGCGTGAAGCGCGGCGGCACGAACACCACCGACACGTCGGCGCCGGTCTCGGCCACGGCGTCGGCCACCGAGCCGAAGACCGGCACCGCGCGCTCGCCGAAGTCGACCGAGCGGCCGCCCTTGCCGGGGGTCACCCCGGCCACCACCTCGGTCCCGGCGGCCAGCATGCGGGCGGTGTGCCTGCTGCCCTCCGCGCCGGTCATGCCCTGGACCAGCACCCGGCTGTCCTTGGTCAGGAAGATCGCCATCACGCACCTGCCGCGAGTCTGGCCGCCATCTCGGCGGCGCCGTCCATGGTGGAGACCTGGCGGACCACCGGGTGCCGGGCGTCGCTCAGGATGCGCCGGCCCACCTCGGCGTTGTTGCCGTCCAGGCGTACGACGATGGGCCTGCTGTGGCCGCGTTCGCCGAGCAGTTCGAGCGCGGTGACGATGCCGTTGGCCACCGCGTCGCAGGCGGTGATGCCGCCGAAGACGTTGACCAGCACCGACCGGACGTCCGGGTCCGCCAGGATGATCTCCAGGCCGTCGGCCATGACCTGGGCGGACGCGCCGCCGCCGATGTCCAGGAAGTTCGCCGGATCGGCGCCCGCGCCCGCGACCACGTCGAGCGTGCTCATCACCAGCCCGGCGCCGTTGCCGATGACGCCGACGCTGCCGTCGAGCTTGACGTAGTTGAGGCCCTTGGCCCTGGCCCGGTCCTCCAGGCTGCCGGTGCGCTCCCCGGCCGGCCGCTCGTGGCGGAAGGCGGCGTTGTCGTCCAGGGTGACCTTGCCGTCGAGGGCGACGATCTGCTGGCCGGTGGTGCAGATGAGCGGGTTCACCTCGACGAGCAGGGCGTCCTCCTCGGCCATCACGGTCCACAGCCGCTCCAGGACCGGGGCCGCGGCCTGCGGCAGGCCCGCCTTGGCGGCCAGCAGCCGCGCCGTGCCGGCGTCCACGCCGGTCACCGGGTCGATCGGCAGCCGCACGATCGCGCCGGGGTCCGTCGCGGCCAGCTCCTCGATCTCCATGCCGCCCTGGGCGGACACCATGGCCAGGAAGCCGCCCTCGGCCCGGTCGACCAGGAAGGCCGCGTAGTACTCCTCGAAGGGCACGGTCGCGGCCTCGACCAGCACCCGTTTCGCGATATGTCCCTTGATGTCCATGCCGAGGACGCGGGCCGCCTCCTCCTCGGCCGCGGCCGGGCCCGCCGCCGCCCTGATGCCGCCCGCCTTGCCCCTGCCACCGGTCTTCACCTGGGCCTTGACCACGACGGGGGCGCCCAGCTCTGCCGCGATCGCGCGGGCCTGCCCAGGCGTTTCCGCGACCCTGCCCGGCGGGACCGGGATCCCGTGGCGCCCGAAGAGCTCCTTCGCCTGGTACTCGTACAGGTCCATTCGAGCCTCCTTTGTAGACGGTATACCGTATGGAATATCCGCCGTCTAGGTCTCGACAGAGGGCCGGTTACTGGATATTCCATACGGTATGGAGAATGCAGAAGTTGTCCGGGACTGGCGCGGGCGCTCCTACCTCGTCGGACCGGTCCCCGCCGACCGCACCCGCATGTTCCGGCTCGCCCTCGTGGCCATGGCCGCCATCAGCCCGCTGCAGTACGGCTTCGCCGCGCTGCTCGCCCGGGACGGCGCCGGGCTGCTGCTCCTGGCCGCCTGTCTCGTCTTCCAGGCCGCCGGGGCGCTCCCCGCCCTCCACCTCGTCCGCCGCGGCCGACTCCCGGTCCGCACCGCGCTCGCCGCGGGCGCCGCGCTGACCGCCACCGGCCTCCTCACCCTCGCCCTGACCTTCCCCGCCCCCACTACCGCCGCGGGGGGTGCGGGGCCGGCGGTGGCGTTGCTCGGGTACGCGGTGCTCGGGGGGCTCGGGGCGGGGGCCGTCTACGGCGTGTGCAGCGAGGTGGTCTCGGCCTGGTACCCCGACCGGGCCGCCTCCCGGGTGAGCCTGGTGACGGGGGCGTTCGGGTACGGGACGGTCCCGCTGCTGGTGTGGGCCGGGATCGCCCCGGCGACGACCCCGTGGGCCTTCGGGGCGGCGGCGCTCGCGGCGGCCGTGGCCATCGGCGTCGCGGCCCGGCGCCTGCGGCTGCCGCCGCGCCACTGGTGGCCCGCGGCCGTCGACCCCCGCGCGCACGCCCTGGACGCGGCCATCCTGCGCCGCACGCCCGGCGCGGTCCGCCAGTTCGGCCTGGCCCAGGCCCTGCGCACCCGGGCGCTCCCCGCGCTGGCCGCCATCCTCGCCTGCGCGGGCGCGGTGTCCGTCCTCGACGTGATCGTGGTCGCCGCCACCGGCTCCTGGGGCGCGCTGGCCGTGCTGGTGGCGCTGAACGGCGCGGGCCGGGCGGCCGCGATGCGCGCCTCGGAGGCCCTGGGCCGCCGGCGCGTCCTCGCCGCCGTGCTCGCGATCCTGGCCGCGGGCCAGCTCCTCCTCCTGGCCGCCCTCCACACCCCCGCGCCCGGCCCCGCAGCGGCTGTGGCACCGGCGGGCGGCCCGCTGCTGTGGCTCGGCGCGATCACCGCCGGGCTGGGCGGCGGCGCGTTCTATCCGCTGGTGGCGAGCCTCGTACGGGAGTTCTTCGGCGTCGAGAAGGTCGGCGAGATCCAGGCCGTCGTCTACAGCGCCAAGGCCGTGGCGGGCATCCTGGCCGCCTGCCTCGCGCTGGGGGCTCTGACCGCGCCGGGCCCGGCCCTGCTGGCCGCCGCCGCCCTCGCCGCCCTCCCGGCGCTGGCCACGCTCAGGTTGCGCACGCCGGGGCTCCCCGCGACCATCCCGCTGTGAATGCGGGGCGAAACGCTGTGTGAAACGCTGTGATGTAGCTCTCTGTGATGAGACTCACGGCGAGCCGTGCATCCTGCGCAGTATGCTGTAGGCAGTCGACCAAAACCATTTTGTTGCGCAGTCTCTGGAGTCGTCATGTTGCTGTCGGATCAGGCCGGTCAGGCGGCGGCCACCAAGATTCCCCGTCCTGCCACGCTCAGGGAGAGCGTGATCGAGGCCATTCAGGAGCTCATCGTCTCCGGCCAGCTCAAGCCCGGCCAGCACCTGGTCGAGAGCGAGCTGGCCGCCCTGCTCGGGGTGTCGCGGCAGCCGGTGCGCGAGGCGCTGCAGCAGCTCAGCGGCGAGGGCTGGGTCGACCTGCACCCCGGGCAGGGCGCGTTCGTGCACGTGCCGACGGTGGAGGAGGCCGACCAGCTCCTGGCGGTGCGCGCGCTGCTGGAGACGGAGTCGGCGCGGCTCGCGGCGCAGCACGCCGGCGAGGAGGGGGTGCGGCGGCTGCGTGCGCTGTGCGAGCGCGGCATGGCCGCCGTGCGTTCCGACGACGTCGACGGCGCCGTCGCCACCAACTCGGAGCTGCACGCGCTGGTGACGGCGCTGTCGGGCAACAAGGTGCTGGAGGAGCTGGCCAGCCAGGTGGCCCGGCGGGTGCGGTGGTATCACACGCCGGTGGCCCGCCAGCGGGGCATGGCCTCGTGGGAGGAGCACCGGTCGCTGATCGACGCGATCGAGGCCGGTGACGCCGACCGGGCCGCGTCGATCATGCGGGAGCACACCGGTCACACCCGCGCCTCGTACATGGAGCAGCGCGAGAACGAGCCGGTGGAGCCCGCGCCCAAGCCGGTGCGCCGCCGCCGCCCTCGCACGACCCCGGCGACGAACTAGCCGCCGCGGCCGGCACCCCGCCTTTCCGCCCGGAGACGGTCCGGGCGGCGGATTCCGCTTGCCCGGGGCCGTCCCGGGCAGCACATGGAGCAGAAACTGGGAGGTGTTCGAACGATGAAGAAGACGCTTGTCCGCTTCCTCCTTGGTGATCCCCTGGGTCAGGCCGCCGACGGCCGGGCCCTGGGCATCGGGCTGAGCGCGGCGCTCAGGAAGCACTACTCCGCCGACGACGCGGAGCTGCACCTGCGGGAGTGGGCCGCGGAGCACGACGTGCGCAAGAGCCCCAAGAGCTGAGCCGCACACCGGGGGACGGACGCCCCCGGCGCGCGGCGTGGTCAGCGCTCCACCGGTTCGGCGACCTCCTTCCGGGCGTCGCGCGACGACTTGACCAGGCTCAGCACCGTGGTGACCGCCAGGGTGCCGAGGATGACCCCGAGCGACACCAGGATCGGGATCTCCGGAGCCCACGACACGCCGTCGTGGTGCAGCGCCTCCAGGATGAGCTTGACGCCGATGAAGGCGAGCACCACCGACAGGCCCTTGCTCAGGTAGACGAGCCGGTCGAGCAGGCCGCCGATGAGGAAGAACAGCTGCCGCAGCCCCATGAGGGCGAAGGCGTTGGCGGTGAAGACGAGATACGGCTCCTTGGTGAGCCCGAAGATGGCCGGGATCGAGTCGAGCGCGAACAGCAGGTCGGTGGTGCCGATGGCGACCATGACGATCAGCATCGGCGTCACCATCCTGCGGCCCAGGTGCACGGTGAGGCGGGCGCCGTGGTAGGTGTCGGTGGTGGGCAGCACCCTGCGGACCGTGCGCAGGGCGAGGTTCTCGGAGAACTCGGCCTCGTCCTCCTCGTGCCCGACGAGCTTCCACGCGGTGTAGACGAGGAAGGCGCCGAAGACGTAGAAGAGCCAGTCGAACCTCGACACCGCCTCGGCGCCGGCGGCGATGAAGGCGCCCCGCATGAGCAGGGCCAGCACGATGCCGATGAGCAGCACCTTCTGGCGATACTGGCGGGGCACCTGGAAGCGGCTCATGATCAGCAGGAAGACGAACAGGTTGTCGACGCTGAGCGAGTACTCGGTGATCCAGCCGGCGAAGAACTCGCCGCCGTGGCCGGGGCCCGACACGACCAGCAGCCCGATCCCGAACAGGACGGCCAGGCCGACGTAGAACGACACCCAGCCCACGCACTCCTTGAAGGTGGGTTCGCGCGGGTTGCGTGCGACGAGGTAGAAGTCCAGCGCCAGGACGAGGGCGAAGCCGCCTATCGTGGCGAGCCACACCCAGGTGGGCAGGTTCATCGGCGGGCTCCCTTCCGCGCGCGCAGCGCCTCGGCGTGATGGACGTAGAGGCCGAGCAGCGCTTCGGCCTGCGGGTTGGCGGGGGCGACGCGGAGGAGCCAGTGCGGCATGAGCCGCTCGTGGATCCAGACGAAGCCGATGGCGAAGCCGAGCGAGACCATCGCCTGGTAGAGCAGGAAGCCTCCGGCCCCGCCGGCCAGACCACCGGTCCCGGCGACGCTCTCCTGGACGAGCCTGGACAGCGGGAAGGCCGCCATCCAGTACAGCCCGCACGGTCCGAAGGTGCCGGGCCGGAAGACGCCCCGGCCGAGCAGGACCCCGTACAGGCCGCCGAAGAGGCCGAGGGGCAGCGCGAGCATGAGGGCCGACAGGGCGGCCAGGCCGGTGGGGACCCCGGCGAACAGGGTCAGCCCACCGGCCATGGCGCCGGCGACGGCTCCGATCGACGCCCCTGGCAGGGCGAGTTCGAGGCTGTGCCGATCGATCATCAGCCCACGACCACGCCGAAGGCGAACAGGCTGTAGAACAGCATGCCGAGGTAGAAGACCGCGCCACACCCGATGATCACGTTCGACCACCACCTCGGCCTGATCGGCTTGGGCAGCATGCGGTTGTTGACCAGCAGCAGCGTCACGCAGTAGGCGCCCATCGCGAACGTCGACAGGAACGCCAGCGTGTCCAGGATCCCGGCCGGTCCGTCAGCGGGGCCGAACAGCAGGATCAGGATGCCGAAGATGATCACACCCCAGAGGAAGCCCGCGTACAGGTGTGACATGCGCAGCTTCTTCGCGCCCTTCACGAAGTTGTAGGTCATGTCGGCCTGGCCGCGGGAGAAGGAGTCGAACAGCCCGAGGGTGGCGTTGAGGCCGATCAGCGCGATGAACCCGAGGAAGATCACGCCGAGCACGGAGCTGCCCGCCGAGGAGACGGCGTCGGCCATCGCGGTGAGCGCGACCTCCCGCTCCTCGTTCTGGATGACGTCGCGGACGCCGGGGTTCTGCCGGACGGCCGCCTGGGCGATCACCGTGAAGGAGACCGTGACGAGCATGGTGATGCCCCAGAAGAGCAGTAAGGCGTCGAAGGTCACCCAGCGGCGCCAGCCCTTCCACTTGGCCATCTCGGCCGGGTCCTCGGTGTCGAACATGAAGCCGCGCGAGGGCATGGCCTCTTCCTCGCCGGCGTGCCGCAGCCCGTGGACCTTGGGGATGTGCGCGCCCATGCCGGCGCCGGAGGCCCGCAGGTGCAGCGTGTACCACATCTGCTGCATGCCGGACGGCCCGGCGAAGGCGCAGGCGCCGACGATGACGGGGAACCAGGCGGCCGTCATGGCCTCGGCCGGCAGGTAGCCGAAGGCGAACATGCCGGTGATCGTGGTGACGACGTCGTTCCAGGAGCCGACCATCGCGGCGACCACCGCGGTGCCGATCACGAGCGCGCCGATGAGCAGCGACAGCACGTTCTCCAGCAGGTTGTAGATGACCTTGGCGAAGCTGAAGATCACCCCGACCAGGATGAGCCCGGCGACGGCGGTGACCATCCAGGGGATGCCGGAGATCTGTTCCAGCGCCGCCGCCCCGGCGGACAGGTGCCCCGGCCAGATGTAGACGGCCATGGCGACGATGAAGAAGAACCACATGAGCGGCTTGAAGACGCGGGCGGCGCCGGAGAAGATGCTCTCCCCCGTCGCCATCGCGTAGCGGGCCATCTCCAGCATGACCACGGCCTGGAGGGTCACGCCGATCAGGAACAGCCACCTGATCTCCGGCCCGAACAGCAGCACGAGCCGGGGCCACATGTACGACTCGCCCATCCCCACGCCGAGGGCCACGAGGAAGACGGTGGGCCCGAGGATGTGCACCGAGGGAGGCGCGTCGGGGAGTTTCCTGATGGGCATCGGCTCCAGCCGGCCCGCTTTCCATACTCGTTCGTCCTCGACCGGCGGCGCAGACGTCGCCGGGGGTTTTGATGTGTCCACCTACGGACCTCCTGGGGGGATTTGTTGGTTCTCCTGCGCTGCCCCGAATGCGCCCCCTCGCCTGGCTCTGCTGCGGCTCGGCTCTTAGCCCAGCAGTCCGGCTGCCCTGGCCCAGCGGTACTTCGCGCCGAGCACCGCCACGGGCTTCTCGGTCGTGTACGGGTACGCGACCACTCCGTGCTCGAACAGGTACTCGCTGGCCTCCTCGACCTCGGTGTCCCCGGCCAGTGACGCGACGACCGGCTTGACGTTGCCCTTCGCGCGCTCCTCGGCGACCACGCGGGCGACGAGTTCGGCGAAGACCATCGGCGGCGTGACGATCGTGTGCCAGTAGCCCAGGACCAGCGCGTGGATCCGGTCGTCGGCGAGGCCGAGGCGGACCGTGTTCTCGTAGGTCGAGGGCGGCTCGCCGCCGGTGATGTCGATGGGGTTGCCCGCCGCGCCGAACGGGGGGATGTAGGCGCGGAAGGCCTCGTCCAGGTCGGGCGGGATGTCCATGAGCGTCAGGCCCGCGTCGACGCAGGCGTCCGACAGCAGCACGCCGGAGCCGCCCGCCCCGGTGATGATGACGACGTTCTCGCCCCGGGGCGTCGGCATGATCGGCAGCGATCTGGCGTACTCGAGCATGTCGTTGAGCCCGGGGGCGCGCACGACGCCGGCCTGCCGCAGGATGTCGTCGTAGACCTTGTCGTCGCCGGCGAGCGCGCCGGTGTGGGAGCCGGCGGCGCGGGCGCCCATCGCGGTGCGGCCAGCCTTGAGGACGATGACGGGCTTCTCCTTGACGACGCGGCGGGCGGCCTCGACGAAGCCGCGCCCGTCCTTGAGGTCCTCCAGGTGCATGGCGACGGCGCGGGTGTTGTCGTCCTGCTCGAAGAAGGTGAGCAGGTCGTCCTCGTCCACGTCGGCCTTGTTGCCGACGCCGACGATCGCCGACACGCCCATCTTGGTGGTGCGGCTGAAGCCGAGGATGGCCATGCCGATGCCGCCGCTCTGCGAGGTGAGGGCGACGCCGCCGCGCACGTCGTAGGGGGTGCAGAAGGTCGCGCAGAGGTTCTCGGGCGTGTAGTAGTAGCCGTAGATGTTGGGGCCGAGCATGCGCACGCCGTGCCTGCGGGCGATCTCGACGATCTCGCGCTGGCCCTCGACGTTGCCCGTCTCGGCGAACCCCGACGGGATCATGATGGCGCCGCCGACGCCCTTGCGCCCGGCCTCCTCCAGCGCGGCGGGCACGAACTTGGCGGGGATGGCGAACACGGCCACGTCCACGTCGTGCGGCACGTCGGAGATGCTCTTGTACGCGGGCAGCCCCATGATGTCGTCGGCCTTGGGGTTGATCGGGAAGATCTGGCCCCGGTAGCCGCCGTTGATGAGGTTGCGCATGACGGAGTTGCCGATCTTGCCGGTCTCGGCGGAGGCGCCGATGACGGCGACGGAGCGCGGCTTGAAGATCCGCGTCATCTGCTCCAGGATGCGCTCGCGGGGCAGCCGGCTGACCTCGGCGGGGGCCTCGCCGATGAGGATGCGCACGTCGGCGGCCACGGCGCCGCGGGCGTCGGCGAAGACGGGGTTGAGGTCGATCTCGGTGATCTCGGGGAAGTCGCTCACCAGCCTGCCGACGCGTTCGATCAGTGCCGCCAGGGCCTCCCGGTTCGCGGGCTCGGCACCACGGGCACCTTTCAGCACGTCCGCCGCTTTGATGTCGTCGAGCATCCCCAGGGCTTCTTCCGCCGAAACCGGGGCAAGCCGGAAAGTAACATCCTTGAGCACCTCAACCAGGACACCTCCCAGCCCGAACGCGATCACCTTGCCGAACGTCGGGTCGGTGACCGCGCCGACGATGACCTCGTGACCGCCGCCGACGAGCTGCTGCACCTGGACGCCGTCGACGCGGGCGCCCGGGTTGTGGGCCAGGGCGTTGGCCATGACGGTCTCGAAGCCGTCGCGTACCTCCTCGGCGGTCCTGAGGCCGACCAGCACGCCGCCCGCGTCGGTCTTGTGCAGGATGTCCGGCGAGACGATCTTCAGCACGACCGGGAGGCCGATGTCCTCCGCGATCGACACGGCCTCGGCCGCCGAGGTGGCCAGCCCTTCGCCCGGGGTGGCGATGCCGTACGCCTCGCAGATCCCGCGCCCCTCCGGGGCGGTCAGGGCCGTGCGGCCTTCGGCGAGCGCCTTGTCCAGGATGTCCCTGACTGCACTCACTAGATGACTCCGTTCGTCTTCAGCTCGGCCAGCTCCTCGGGGCTCACGCCGAGGGGGCCGTAGATCTCCTGGTTGTGCTCGCCCAGCAGCGGCGGCGTCCTGACGTCGACCGGCGAGTCCGACAGCTGGAGCGGGCTGCCGACGGTCACGAACTCGCCGCGTTCGGGATGGTCGACCGCGACGACGATGCCCTCCTCGCGCAGGCTCTCGTCCTCCACCAGCTCCCTGGTCGACAGGATCGGGCCGCACGGGATGTTCTCGGCGTTCAGCCGGTCCAGCACCGACCACTTGTCGTGCCGGATCGTCCACTCCTCGATGAGCTGGAACATCTTGTCCAGCTTCGGCAGCCGCGCCTCCGGCGTCGCCCACTCGGGGTCGTCGGCCAGCTCGGGGCGGCCGATGATGGCCGACAGCGGCTTCCAGCCGACCGGCTGCACGATCACGTAGATGTAGTCGTTCGGGCCGCCCGGCGCGCAGCGCACCGCCCAGCCGGGCTGGCCGCCGCCGCTGGCGTTGCCGGAGCGCGGCACCTCGTCGCCGAACGTCCTGTTCGGGTACTCGCGCAGCGGGCCGTGCGCCAGCCGCTGCTGGTCGCGCAGCTTGACCCGGCACAGGTTGAGCACCGCGTGCTGCATGGCGACCTGCACCCGCTGGCCGCGCCCGGTGCGCTCGCGCTGGTAGAGGGCCGCCAGGATGCCGGCCACCGCGTGGATGCCGGTGCCCGAGTCGCCGATCTGCGCGCCCGTGGCCAGCGGCGGGCCCTCCTCGAAGCCGGTCGTCGACATCGAGCCGCCCATCGCCTGGGCGATCACCTCGTACGCCTTGAACTTGGCGTAGCGGCCGGCGCCGAAGCCCTTGATCGAGGCGTAGACGAGGCGCGGGTTGAGCTCCTGGAGCCGGTCCCAGGTGAAGCCCATGCGGTCGACCGCGCCGGGGCCGAAGTTCTCCACCAGCACGTCGGCGCCCTTCACCAGCTCGGTGAACAGCTCCTTGCCGCGCTCGCTCTTCATGTTGAGCGTGATGCTGCGCTTGTTGCAGTTGAGCATCGTGAAGTAGAGGCTGTCGACGTCCGGCAGGTCGCGGAGCTGCTGCCGGGTGATGTCGCCGGCCGGCGACTCCAGCTTGACCACGTCGGCCCCCAGCCAGGCGAGCAACTGGGTGGCGGACGGGCCGGACTGGACGTGGGTCATGTCGAGGACGCGGACACCTTCGAGTGCCTTCATGTCGGGACCTGCCCTACTTGTACATGGTCTGGTTCATGGTGCCGGGCGCGTACACGTCGGGATCGACCCAGACGTTGATCAGCGACGGCTTGCCGGACTCGCGGGCCCGCTCCAGCGCGGGGCGGATCTCGGCCGGGTCGCGGACCTCCTCGCCGTAGCCGCCGAGCAGCTCGGCGAACTCGCCGTAGCGGATGTCGCCCAGCGTGTTGCCGACGCGGGCGCGGTCCTCGCCGTACTTGGCGGCCTGGCCGTAGCGGATCTGGTTCATCGAGGAGTTGTTGCCGATGACGCCGATGAACGGCAGGTCGAAGCGGACCATCGTCTCGAAGTCCCAGCCGGTGAGGCTGAAGGCGCCGTCGCCGAACAGGCACAGCACCTCCTTGTCGCGCCTGGCCTGCTTGGCGGCCATCGCGAACGCCATGCCGACGCCCAGCGTGCCGAGCGGGCCCGGGTCCATCCAGTGGCCGGGCGACTTGGGCTGGACGACCTGGCCGGAGAAGGTGACGATGTCGCCGCCGTCGCCGATGTAGATGGTGTCCTCGGTGAGGAACTCGTTGATCTCGTGGACCAGCCGGTACGGGTCGATCGGCTGGGCGGCGGAGAGCTGGCGCGGCAGCCGCTTGTCGTAGGCCGCGGCCTCGACCGCGCGCAGCTCCTCGATCCATTCCTTGCGCCTGGCCGCCGAGTCGGAGACCCGGCCGCTGGCCGCCTGCGCCGTGGCGGCCAGGATGAGCCCGGCGTCGCCGACGATGCCCAGGTCGATGTCCCGGTTCTTGCCGACGGTGCGGTAGTCGAGGTCGATCTGCACCACCGTCGCCGTCGGCGACAGCCGCTTGCCGTAGCCCATCCGGAAGTCGAACGGCGTCCCGACGATGATGATCAGGTCGGCCTCGGTGAAGGCGTAGCGGCGGCTGAGCTGGAAGTGGTGCGGGTCGCCGGGCGGCAGCGTGCCCCGGGCCGAGCCGTTCATGTAGGCGGGCACGTTGAGCTGGCGGACGAAGTCGATCGCCGCGTCCGTGGCCCGGCAGGTCCATACCTGGCTGCCGAGCAGGATGCACGGCTTGTCCGCGTGGGCCAGCAGGTCGGCCAGCTTCTCGACGGCCTCCGGGTCACCGGCCTGGCGGGTGGAGGCCCGGTAGTTCTTCGGGATGCGCGCCTTCTCCAGCGGCACCTTCGCGTCCAGCACGTCGCGCGGGATCTCCAGGAACGACGGGCCCGGCGCGCCGTGGTAGCACTCGCGGAAGGCCATCGACACGATGTCGGCCACCCGTTCCGTGCTCGGCACCGTCGCGGCGAACTTGGTGATCGGCGTCATCATGTCGACGTGCGGGAGGTCCTGCAGCGAGCCCATCTTGTGCTGGCTCAGCGCCCCCTGCCCGCCGATCAGCAACATCGGGCTCTCGGCGCGGAACGCGTTGGCCACGCCGGTGACCGCGTCCGTCGTGCCGGGGCCGGCGGTGACCACCGCGCAGCCGGGCTTGCCGGTGATGCGCGCGTAGCCGTCGGCCGCGTGCGCGGCCACCTGCTCGTGGCGCACGTCGATGACCTCGATGCCCTCATCGACGCAGCCGTCGTAGATGTCGATGATGTGGCCGCCGCAGAGCGTGTAGATCACGTCCACGCCCTCGGCCTTGAGCGCCTTGGCCACCAGATGACCGCCAGAGATCGTTTCCGACATCGATGCGTCCCTTTCCCAGCGACTGTCTCCCGCATACTGCATACCGTATGAACGCAATGGTTACCCTGCCGTCACCGGCCTGTCTAGCCCCCCTCGGGCAACTCGATCAGCTCGACCGGCTCCCCGGACCACCCCGCGGGCACCACGGCCAGGGCATCCGCCATCGCCGCGCCCCACAGAGATCCCGGCCGGTCGTGCCCGATCGGCACCGCCCCGCGGCCCGACCGGCGCACCGGCACCAGCCGCGTGTCCCTCGGATGCGTCCGCACCGTCCCCGCCAGCGCGCTCACCTCCGTACGCTCCTCCAGGCCGGACATCGCGCGCAGCATCGGCGCCAGCAGCGTCACCGCCGCCGCCAGCGCCGCGAACGGGTTCCCCGGCAGGCCGACGACCCACGTCCCGTGCGGCGTCCGCGCCAGCAACTGCGGGTGGCCGGGGCGTACCGCGACCCCGTCCACCAGCACCTCCGCGCCGAGGTCGGCGAGCACCCCGCGCAGGTGGTCGGCGGGCCCCTTCGAGGACGCCCCGCACCCGACCACGACCTCGGCGGGGACGGCGGGGGCCAGGGCGTCGCGCAGCGGGCCGGGGCCGTCGGGGAGGCGGACGCTCTCCGTGAGCCGGCCGCCCGCCCACGCCACCAGGCCCGGCAGGAAGGGGCCGATGGCGTCGCGGACCCGGCCCGGAGCAGGCAGACCGTGGCCGACGACCTCGTCACCGGTCACCAGGACCCGCACCCGGGGCCTGGGGCGGACCCGGAGCGTGTCATGGCCGAGCGCCGCGGCGAGCCCGAGCACCACGGGGCTCACCAGCGCGCCGGCCCCCAGCACGACGGCGCCCTCGGCGACGTCCTCGCCGCGCCGACGCACGTGGCGGCCGTCCTCCGCGTCGCCGCCGACCCACAGCGCGCCTCCCGATCCGCGCGCCCCGCCTGAGGGGCGGACGGACTGCTCGTACGGCAGGACCGCCGACGTGCCGGCCGGGACCGGGGCGCCGGTGGCGATCTCGACCGCCTCCCCCAGCGACAGCGCCCCGGCGTACGGCGCGCCGCCCGCGAGGACGTGGGCCACGACGCGCCAGGGCGGCGGCCCGCAGACCGCGTAGCCGTCCATGGCGGCCACGTCCACGCCGGGGACGGGCACCAGGGCCCGCAGCGGATCGGCGAGGCGGCGGCCGGCGGCGTCGGCGAGCGGCACCGGGACGGGATCGAGCGGACGGGCGCATCCGGCGGCCAGGTCTCTGGCGGCGGCCCAGGACAGGGCCTCCAGCACGGGTTCGTCACGGAGAACGGTCATGAAGCGGCTCCCTTGACCCCAAATTTTCCATACTGTATACCGAATGCACTGCGGGTCGCATCCACCGGCCCGCGGTGGGCCGGGGGGCCGGACATACGATCCGACGCGAGAACGGAGCGCAGCATGAAGGTCGCTGTTCTTGGCGCCGGCGCCATCGGCGCGTACGTGGGCGCCGCCCTCCACAGGGCGGGAGTCGAGGTGCACCTCATCGCCAGAGGTGAGCACCTGGACGCCATACGCAGATCCGGTGTGCGGGTGCTCAGCCCGAGGGGCGACTTCGTCGCCCGTCCCCACGCCACCGACGACCCCCACCAGGTCGGCCCGGTGGACCACGTCTTCCTGGGCCTCAAGGCGAACAGCTACGCCGCCGCGGGCCCCATGATCAAGCCACTGCTGCACGAGGCCACGAGCATCATCGCCGCGCAGAACGGCATCCCCTGGTGGTACTTCCACGGACTCAAGGGCCCGTACGAGGGCTACCGCATCCAGAGCGTCGACCCGGGAGGGGCGGTCAGCGCGGCGCTGCCCCTGGAACGGGCCATCGGCTGCGTCGTCTACGCCGCGACCGAGATCGAGGAGCCGGGCGTCATCCGGCACCTGGAGGGCACCCGGTTCTCCATCGGCGAGCCCGACGGCACGCTGACGCGCCGGTGCGCCGCGTTCAGCGACGCGGCGGTGGCCGGCGGGCTCAAGTGCCCGGTCGAGCGGGACCTGCGGCGCGACGTGTGGATCAAGCTGATGGGCAACATCGCCTTCAACCCGATCAGCGCGCTGGCCCGGGCGACCATGGCCGGGATCTGCCGCCACGACGGCACCAGGGAGCTGGTGCGGGCCATGATGCGCGAGACCGTGGAGGTGGCGGCCAACGTCGGCTGCGATCCCGGGATCTCCATCGAGCGCAGGCTGCGCGGGGCCGAGAAGGCGGGCGAGCACAAGACGTCCACGCTCCAGGACCTGGAGAAGGGCAAGCCGCTGGAGCTGGACGTGCTGCTCGCGGCGGTGGTCGAGCTGGCCGACCTGACCGGCGCGCAGGTGCCGACGCTGCGCGCGATCCACGCGGTGAGCGACCTCCTGGCGGAGAACCTTGTCCGAGCGGTCTAGCGAGGCATACCGTAGATTGTATACAGAATGGAGGGATCATGAGCTATGACCGCCTGACCCGTCCACTGGTGCGCGAGGACGGCGTGCTGCGCGAGGCCACCTGGGAAGAGGCGCTGACCCGCGCCGCCGAGGGGTTCCGGCGCAACGTCGACAAACACGGCCCCGACAGCTTCGCCATGCTGTCGTGCGCCCGTTCCACCAACGAGATGAACTACGTCGGGCAGAAGTTCACCCGCGTGGTGATCGGCACCAACAACGTGGACTCCTGCAACCGCACCTGCCACGCGCCCAGCGTGGCGGGGCTCTCGGCCGTGTTCGGCAGTGGTGGCGGCACCTCCTCCTACCAGGAGGTCGAGGACACCGACGTGATCGTGATGTGGGGCTCCGCGGCGCGGAACGCCCACCCGATCTTCTTCCAGCACGTGCTGAAAGGCATCCACAACGGGGCCCGGATGTTCGCCGTGGACCCGCGCCGCACCGGCACCGCCCAGTGGGCCGACCTGTGGCTGGGGCTGAACGTGGGCACCGACATCCCGCTCGCCCACGCCATCGCCCGCGAGATCATCCACGCCGGGCTGCAGAACCAGGAGTTCATCGACCGCGCCACGACCGGCTACGAGGAGTTCCGCGCGTGCGTCGAGCCGTGGACGCTGAGCGCCGCCGAGCAGGTCACCGGCGTGCCCGCGCACGCCATCCGCGAGCTGGCGCACGCCTACGCCCGCGCCGACCGCGCCCAGCTGTGCTGGACCCTCGGCATCACCGAGCACCACAACGCCACCGACAACGTCCGGGCGCTGATCAACCTGGCCCTGCTGACCGGCCACGTCGGCCGCTACGGCTCGGGCCTGTCGCCGCTGCGCGGCCAGAACAACGTGCAGGGCGGCGGCGACATGGGCGCCATCCCCAACCGGCTGCCCGGCTTCCAGGACCTCCTCGACCCGGCGATCAGGCGGAAGTTCGAGACGGCCTGGGGCGTCGGCATCCAGCCGCGCTACGGCCACAACCTGACCCAGATGCTGGAGGCGATGGCCGAGGGCGAGGTCACCACCTGCTACCTCATCGGCGAGAACCCGGTGCAGTCCGAGGCCGACTCGCTGGCCTGCATCAAGCGCCTGTCCATGCTCGACCACCTCGTCGTGCAGGACATCTTCCTCACCAAGACCGCCCAGATGGCCGACGTGGTGCTGCCCGCCAGCGCCGCGTGGTGCGAGGCCGACGGCACGTTCACCAACAGCGAGCGGCGGGTGCAGCGGGTGCGCAAGGCCCTCGACCCGCCGGGCGAGGCGCGCGACGACATCTGGATCATGTGCGAGCTGGCCCGCCGCCTGGGCCACGACTGGCACTACGACGGCGCCGAGGAGGTCTGGAACGAGCTGCGCGCCCTGTCCCCCGACCACAGCGGCATGACCTACCGGCGGCTGGAGGAGCTGCACGGCATCCAGTGGCCGTGCCCGTCGGAGGACGCCATCGAGCCGCCCTACCTGCACGGGCGGCTGTGGGAGAGCGACCCGGTCAAGCGGGGCACGCCCGCGCCGTTCGCGGTGCTGCGCCACTCGCCGCCGGTCGACCTGCTGGACGAGGAGTACCCGCTCCGGCTGACGACCGGGCGGCGGCTGGACTCGTACAACACCGGCGTGCAGTCGTCGGGGTTCGCCTCGCCGCTGCGGCGGGGCGAGACGGTCGAGATGTCGCCGGAGGACGCCGAGCGGCTGGAGCTGGTCGCCGGTGAAGAGGTGCGGATCAGCTCGCGGCGCGGCTCGGTGGTCGCGCCGGTGTTCATCGACCCCGGCCTGCGGCCCGGGCTGGTGTTCATGACGTTCCACTTCCCGGACGAGGTGGACACCAACGCCCTGACCATCGAGGCCACCTGCCCCATCGCGGGCACGGCCGAGTTCAAGGCGGCAGCCGTACGCGTCGAGAAGCTCGTCAAGGCCGGGTGAACAGATGGATCTGAGGTTCCGTGACGCGCAGCCGTCCGCCGAGGAGCGCGCCGCCGTCGACGCGCTGCTCGGCCCGCCGGCCACCGGCTGGGAGGGCGGCGCCAGGACGGAGGCGGAGCTGCGTTACGCGGCTCGCCCCGAACCGGCCCGCGACCTGCTGCTGCCCGCCCTGCACGCGGTCAACGACCGGGTCGGGTGGATCAGCGAGGGCGCGCTGGACTACATCTGCCGCCGCCTCACCGTCCCGCCCGCCGAGGCGTACGGGGTGGCGTCGTTCTACTCTCTGCTGTCGCTGAAGCCGCGTCCGGCGCGGGTGCTGCACCTCTGCACCGACCTGGCCTGCCAGGCGCGCGGCGCCGAGGACGTGCGCAAGCGCGTCGAGGCGCGGCTCGGCCCGGCGGGCTCCTCCTGGCAGCCCAGCCCGTGCCTGGGCCTGTGCGAGCGCGCCCCGGCCGCCCTGGCGATCGAGGCCGGCGAGACCCCGTCCACCCAGGTGTACGGGCCGGTTCAGGGGGACGAGGTCACCGTGCCGCACGGCTCCAACGGCCACGGGCCGGCCGGCTGGGAGCCGCCCGCCGAGGCGGCCGTGCCCCAGGCCGGGCGCGACGGCCTGGTGCTGCTGAAACGGATCGGCGTGGTCGACCCGGCCGGCCTGGACGCCTACCGGGCCACCGGGGGCTACGCGGCGCTGCGGCGGGCCTTCCAGCTCGGCCCGGCGGGCGTGATCCGGGAGGTGCTGGAGTCCGGCCTGGTCGGCAGGGGTGGCGCGGCCTTCCCGACGGGCCGGAAGTGGGACGCCACCGCCCGCCAGCCGGACCACCCGCACTACCTGGTGTGCAACGCCGACGAGAGCGAGCCGGGCACCTTCAAGGACCGCGTGATCATGGAGGGCGACCCGTACGCGCTCGTCGAGGCCATGACGATCGCCGCCTACGCCACCGGCTGCGCCAAGGGCTACCTCTACGTCCGGGGCGAGTACCCGCGGGCGGTGCGGCGGCTGGAGCACGCGATGGCCACGGCGCGCTCGCGCGGCCTGCTCGGCGCGGACATCCTGGGCCAGGGCTTCTCCTTCGACATCGAGCTGCGCCGGGGCGCGGGCGCGTACATCTGCGGCGAGGAGACCGCGATCTTCAACTCGATCGAGGGCTTCCGCGGCGAGCCGCGCAGCAAGCCGCCGTTCCCGGTGGAGAAGGGCCTGTTCGGCAAGCCGACCGTGGTCAACAACGTGGAGACGCTGGTCAACGTGCTGCCGATCCTGGAGCACGGCGCCCAGGCGTACGCGGCGGTCGGCACCGAGGGCTCGACCGGCACCAAGCTGTTCTGCGTGTCGGGCAGCGTGGACCGGCCCGGCATCTACGAGCTGCCGTTCGGCGCGACGCTGCGCGAGCTGCTCGACCTGGCCAGGCCCGCCGGGACGCTCAAGGCGGTGCTGCTCGGCGGCGCGGCCGGGGCGTTCGTGACGGACCTGGACGTGCCGCTCACGTTCGAGGGCACCCGGGCGGCGGGCGCCACGCTCGGCTCCGGCGTCGTCCTCGTGCTGGACGACACCGTCGATCTCAAACACATCCTGCTGCGCATCGCCGAGTTCTTCAGGGACGAGTCGTGCGGCCAGTGCGTGCCCTGCCGCGTGGGCACCGTACGGCAGGAGGAGGCCCTGCACCGGCTGTCGGAGCGCGTGGACGAGAGCGACCTGCTCCTGCTGCGCGAGGTCGGGCGGACCATGCGGGACGCCTCGATCTGCGGCCTCGGACAGACCGCATGGAACGCGGTGGAATCGGCCATCGACCGCTTGGGGGTATACAAGTGATCCCGCTCCAGCCGCCCCGGCGGCTCGTCGACGTGCAGATCGACGGCGAGACCGTCCGGGTGCCCGAGGGCTCGACGATCCTGGACGCCTGCCAGGCGGCGGGCAAGGACGTCCCGACGCTCTGCTACGGCGACACGCTCACCCCCAAGAACGCCTGCCGGGTGTGCGTCGTCGAGGTCGAGGGGTCGCGCACCCTGGCCCCGGCCTGCTCCAGGAAGGTCGAGGCCGGCATGACCGTCGGCACCGACACCGAGCGCGCCCGCCACAGCCGCAAGGTGGTGCTGGAGCTGCTCGGCTCGTCGGTGGACCTGTCGACCACCCCGCGGGCGGCCGGCTGGATCGAGGAGTACGGCGCCGAGCCCGGCAGGTTCGGCGACGACGCGGCCACGGTCGAGCAGCCCGCCAAGGTCGACAACGAGCTCTACGTGCGCGACTACAGCAAGTGCATCATGTGCTACAAGTGCGTCGACGCCTGCGGCGACCAGTGGCAGAACTCCTTCGCCATCGCCGTGGCCGGCCGCGGCTTCGACTCGCACATCTCCACCGAGTTCGACGCCCCGCTCACCGACTCGGCCTGTGTTTACTGCGGCAACTGCGTCGAGGTGTGCCCGACCGGGGCGCTGTCGTTCAAGTCGGAGTTCGACATGCGCGCCGCCGGGACCTGGGACGAGTCGCGGCAGACGCAGACCACGACGATCTGCAGCTACTGCGGCGTCGGCTGCAACCTGACGCTGCACGTACAGGACAACAAGATCGTGAAGGTCAGCTCGCCGCACGACAACCCCGTCACCAAGGGCAACCTCTGCGTCAAGGGCCGCTTCGGGTACGGGTATGTCTAGGGTCGCCGTCAAGCGCCGCATCCTGCGCATCAGGGACTCCGCCCCGACGCGCAGGGTCGACTCGCTGGCCGCCGAGGAGCCCCTGGAGATCCGCCTCGACGGCACGCCGCTGACCGTCACCATGCGGACGCCGGGCGACGACTTCGACCTGGCCGCCGGGTTCCTGGTCAGCGAGGGCGCGGTCGCCTCGGCCGGCGACATCGCGACCATCCGCTACTGCGCGGGGGCCCTGGCCGACGGGCGGAACACGTACAACGTCCTGGACGTGCGGCTCGCGCCGGGCGTCGAGGCGCCCGCGCCGCGCAACTTCTACACGACCTCCTCCTGCGGCGTCTGCGGCAAGGCGTCGCTGGAGGCGGTGCGCACGGTCGCCCGCTGGTCCGCGCACGACGACCCCGTCGAGCTCGGCCAGGCGACGGTGGCGGCCCTGCCCGGCCGGCTGCGCGCGGCCCAGCGGGTCTTCGACCGGACGGGCGGGCTGCACGCGGCCGGCCTGTTCACGGCCGAGGGCGAGGCCTTGTGCGTGCGCGAGGACGTGGGGCGGCACAACGCCGTGGACAAGCTGCTCGGCTGGGCGCTGCGGCAGGGCCTGCTGCCGCTGCGCTCGACCGTGCTCATGGTCTCCGGCCGGGCCTCCTTCGAGCTGGTGCAGAAGGCGGTCATGGGGGGCATCCCGGTGCTCGCCGCGGTGTCCGCGCCCTCCTCGCTCGCGGCCGAGCTGGCCGAGGAGGAGGGGCTGACGCTGATCGGGTTCCTGCGCGGGGACTCGATGAACGTCTACGCGGGCGAGCGGCGGCTGGACATCACCCCGGGCGCCGGCAACGGCTCTGCCGGCGCGCGAACACCGGGGTGATGAGGGGATGCCGTCCGGCGCCGCCTGGCCCCCAGCACGCCGTTCGGCATCCCTACCAAGGTCGACTTTGACAACCATTTTCATTTTGCAGCATACTGACTCACATGATGTCAGGACATTCCCGCCTGCGTGCCGCCGGGCTCCTCGCGGGCGCCACGCTGCTCACGACCACCGCCTGCGGAGCCGGATCCGGCGCGACACCTGAGGCCGCCGACGGCAAGCCCCAGGTCCTCGCCGCGTTCTATCCGTTGCAGTGGCTCAGCGAGCAGATCGCGGGCCCCGACGCCCAGGTGGCCGTCCTGACCGCGCCCGGCGTCGAGCCGCACGACCTGGAGCTCGGCGCCCAGCAGATGGCCCAGCTCGAGGACGCCACGCTCACCGTCTACATCAAGGGCGTCCAGCCCGCCGTGGACGACGCGGTCGACCCCGAGCGCTCCTTCGACGCCGCCACCGCCGTGGCCACGCTCCCGGCCGGCGGGCACGCCGAGGAGGGCCACGCCGGGGAGGAGGGCCACGGCGAGGAGAGTCACGCCGAAGAAGGCCATGCCGAGGAGACTCACGCTGAGGAGGGCCACGACCACGGGGTCGCCTACGACCCGCACCTGTGGCTCGACCCGTCCCGCCTGGCCACCGTCGCCGGCAAGCTCGGCGAGCGCCTGGCCGCCGCCGACCCGGCCCACGCGCAGGGCTTCAAGGACCGCGCCGCCACCGCCGCCGCCTCGCTCACCGCGCTCGACAAGGAGCTCGCCACCGGCCTGACCACCTGCGCGACGCGCACCATGGTGACCGCGCACGAGGCGTTCGGCTACCTGGCCGACCGGTATAAGCTCAAGCAGGTCGGCATCACCCTCGACCCCGAGACCGAGCCCTCGCCCGCCCGCATCGACGAGGTGGCCAAGCTCGCCAAGGCGGAGAAGGTGACGACCATCTTCACCGAGGCCCTGGTCAGCCCCAAGGTCGCCGAGGTGCTCGCCGCCGAGGTGGGCGCGAAGACGGCCGTGCTCGACCCGCTGGAGAGCAAGCCCTCGGGCGACTACCTGTCGGCCATGCGGGGCAACCTCAAGACCCTGCAGTCGGCGTTGGGATGCACACCTTGACCGAGACCGCCTTCGAGATGCGCGACGGGCGGGTGACGCTCGACCGGCGGCCCATCCTGCGCGGCATCGACCTCACCGTCAGCCCCGGCGAGGTCGTCGCCGTCATGGGCGCCAACGGCTCAGGCAAGTCCACCCTGGTCCGCGCGCTGCTCGGCCTCACGCCGCTGTCCGGCGGACAGACCCTGATGTACGGCACGCCGCCCGCCAGGTTCCGCGACTGGTGGCGCATCGGCTACGTGCCGCAGCGGCTCTCCGTCGGCGGCGGCGTGCCCGCGACCGTCGGCGAGGTCGTCACCTCGGGCCGCATCGCCCGGCAGAGCAGGCTGCGCCGCACCAGCGCCGCCGACCGGGCGGCCGTGGCGAGCGCCCTGGAGGCCGTCCGCTTGTCCGACCGGGCGCACGACCCCGTCCAGGCGCTCTCCGGCGGGCAGCAGCAGCGGGTGCTCATCGCCCGCGCCCTGGCCGGCGAGCCCGACACGTACGTGATGGACGAGCCCACCGCGGGCGTCGACGCCGCCACCCAGCAGCTCCTGGCCGACACGCTGGCCAGGCTGGTGGCAGGCGGCAAGACCATCGTGCTCGTCGCGCACGAGCTCGGCCCGCTGGAGCCGCTCATCACCCGCGGCGTCGTCGTGCGCGAAGGCCTCGTCGCGCACGACGGCCCGCCGCCCCGGCCCGAAGGCGACTGCGCCAGGCCGGGACACGAGCACGTCCACCCGCACGCCGCCGAAGCCACGGCGGGGCCGCTGCGGGGCTGGCAGGGAGAAGCATGATCGAGTTGCTCGACAGGCAGTTCTTCCAGCTCGCGCTGCTCGCGGCGCTGCTGGTCGGCCTCTGCGCGCCCGCCGTGGGCACGTTCATCGTGCAGCGCAGGCTCGCGCTGCTCGGCGACGGCATCGGGCACGTGGCGCTGACCGGCGTCGCGCTCGGGTTCCTGACCGGCACCGCGCCGGTGCTCACCGCCGTCCTCGTCGCGGTGGCCGGCGCCGTCGCCATCGAGCTGGTCAGGGCGCGCGGGCGCACCAGCGGCGACGTGGCCCTGGCCCTGATGTTCTACGGTGGCATCGCGGGCGGCGTGCTGCTCATGGGCATCGCGCCCGGCGGCAGCAACTCCAAGCTCAACTCCTACCTGTTCGGCGCCATCGCCAGCGTCACCGAGCAGGACATCTGGATCATCGGCGCGCTGGCCGTCGCCGTCCTCGCCGTCGTCGCGATCTTCGGCAGGGAGCTGTTCGTGCTCTGCCAGGACGAGGAGATGGCCCGCGCCAGCGGCCTGCCGGTGCGCTTCCTCAGCCTGCTCATCGCCGTCACCGCCGCGCTCACCGTCGTCATCGCCATGCGCGTGGTCGGCCTGCTGCTCGTCAGCGCGCTCATGGTCATCCCGGTGGCCACCAGCCAGCAGCTCACCCGCGGCTTCCGCACCACGATGCTGCTCGCCATGCTGTTCGGCGTCATCGCCGCCGTGGGCGGGCTGCTCGCCTCCACCGCCTCCACCCGGGTGCCGCCCGGGGCCTCGATCGTGCTTCTTGCCCTGGCCGGCTTCGTCCTGGCCCTGGGTGTGGGTAAATTCGTACGCCGAGGCCGATCCCAGGAGTCGACAGTGACCGAGCCAAGCACGCGTGCCGAGGAGGTCGTATGACCACGAGACGCGACGCCGTGCACGACACCCTTCGCCAGAGCGAGGGCTTCCGCAGCGCGCAGGACGTCTACGCCGAGATGCGCCAGCACGGCGCCAAGATCGGCCTGACCACCGTCTACCGCGCCCTCCAGGCGCTGGCCGACGGCGGCCACGTCGACGTGCTGCGCACCGACGACGGCGAGTCGGTCTACCGGGCGTGCGAGACCGGCGAGCACCACCACCACCTGGTCTGCCGCCGCTGCGGCCGGACCGTCGAGGTGGCCGGGCCCGCCGTCGAACGCTGGGCCGAGACCGTCGGCACCGAGCACGGGTTCACCGAGATCACTCACACGGTCGAGGTGTTCGGCACCTGCTCGTCCTGCTCGCGCACGCCGCGCCCGGCCTGACCCCGCCGCGACCCGTACAGGACGCCCAGCACCACCACCGCGCAGCCGGCGAGCTGGAGCGGCGACGGCCGCTCGCCGAGCGCGACCGCCGACAGCGCCACCGTCGTCACGGGCTGCACCAGCAGGAGCAGCGCGGTCAGCACGGCCGGCTGCCGGGGCAGCGAATAGGTGATCAGCGACCAGCCGAGCACCTGCGGCCCCAGCGCGAGCAGCAGCAGCCAGCCGTGCGCCGGCCACTCCGGCACGAAGCTCGCCCCGCCGAACAGCGGGCTCAGCGCCGCGATCGCCACCGTCGCCACCACGGTCGCGTGCGCCAGCGGCCCGGCCGCGCGGCCCGAACCGGCCTTCATCAGCAGCAGGAACGCCGCGTACGCGATCGACGTGGCCACGCCGGTCACCACCCCGAGCGCCGGGTCGGCGCCGTACGCCCCGCTGTCGAACACCCCCGAGATCAGCACCACGCCGCCGAACACCACCGGCGTGGCGATCATCAGCGGCGTCGACGGCCGCTCCCGGAACAGCGCCCACGCGGCGAACGCCACGATGAACACCTGAAGGTTGCCCAGCACGGTCGCCAGCCCCGCGCCCACGTAGTCGATCGTGTGATGCCAGAACAGCAGGTCGAACGCGAACATGAGCCCCGCCACCCACGCCAGGTAGAGCGGCTTGCCGGTCAGCGGCCCGAGCCTGCGCCGCTCCAGCCAGGCCAGCACCAGCATGGGCGGCACCGCGTACGCGCACCGGAACAGCGCCGAGGTCGCGGGCGAGACGCCCGACAGCCGGACGAGCGGGGCGGAGGTCGAGATGATCAGTGCTCCGGCGATCGCGATCAGCACGAAACGACGATGTGCACTCACCGAAACCCCCGACCCCCCGTGGGAGAGATACGCTGCGACCACGCTAGAACCGGCCCGGACAGGAGTCAATATGCCGTTTGGCCATGACATGGTGCATGCGCTGGCCACCGTCGTCGAGCTGATCAACACCTCGCCCTCCACAGGAGGGGACGACGGTCTGGCGACCCTGGCCGAGCTGCAATCCTTCGTCGACTCGCGCCAGGTGAGCGGCATCAGCACCCTCACTCCGCGCGACCTCGGACAGGTACGCATCGTACGGGAGGCGTTCCACCGCGTCTTCGTCGCCCCCGACCAGCCCACCGCCGTGCGCACCCTCAACTCGCTGCTGTCCGAGACCCGCATCACCCCACGGCTCACCGAGCACGACGGGCACCCGCTGCACGTCCACTACTTCGCGCCCGACGCCACCCTCGCCGAGCACCTGGCCGCCGACTGCGGCGTCGCCCTCGCCCACCTGCTCGTCGAGGGCGAATGGGAACGGCTGCGCACCTGCTCCGCGCCCGACTGCGAGCACGTCTTCGTCGACGAGTCGCGCAACCGGTCGCGCGTCTACTGCGACAGCCGCACCTGCGGGAACCGGATGCACGTCGCCGCCTACCGAGCCCGCCGCCGAGGCTGACCCCCTGTCGGGCCTGCCGTCCTCCCCCAGCGCGCCGCCCCAGGGAGGCAACCGGCGCGGGGAGCCGGGCACGGCCGCTAGGAGGCCGCCAGGATGCGCTGGAGGGTGCGGGCGCCGAGGCGGCTCATCGGCGGGTTGCTGTCGACGTAGTACCAGACCAGGCCCATCGCCTGCTGGAAGGCCCACGCCCTGCCGCGTTCCCATTCGAGGTCGGTGCAGCCGAGGTCGTCGCGGAGCGCCTGGCGCGGCCCGGCCTCCAGCAGGTGCCAGGCGCTCACCAGGTCCAGCGCCGGGTCGGCCGGGGCGAAGCCGCCGACGTCGAGGATGCCGGCGAGCCGGCCGCCGGACACGAGCACGTTGCCGGGGATCAGGTCGCAGTGGTTCATCACGTCGGCGCCCTCGCGGGGCAGGATCCGCAGCTCGGCCCAGAGGCGGCGCAGCCGGGGGACGTCGAGGAGGTGTTCGCTGTGGGTGAAGCAGGTCTCCATCCACGCGTCGTGGTCCTTCAGGTCGCCGCCCCGGCCGGAGCCGCTGAAGGTGCGGCCACGGGTGTCGAGGGCGCGCAGGTCGTGGACGAGGGCCGCCAGGTCGTGGGCGAAGGCGACCGATTCGCCCGGGTCCGCGTCCGTGGCCACGACGCCGGGCAGCCACGTCTGCACCGACCACGGGAGCGGGTAGCCCGCCCCGGGCTCGCCGAGCGCGACCGGCTCGGGGGTGCGGAACCGCGTACGCCCGGCCAGCTCGCCCGCCGCCCGCGCCTCCTTCTGGAGCCAGGCCCGCGTCGAGTCGACGTCGCGGGGCTCCAGGGGGAAGCGGGCGGCCAGCCCGTCGCCGATGCGGAAGATGGCGTTGACCGTGCCGTGGGCGGCGACGCCCGTGACCGGCAGGTCCCGCCACTGCGGGAACTGTTCGGCCACGAGCGCGCGGACCGTCTCGGGCGTGACTGTCAGCTGACCTGCGTGCATCTCCACGCGGATTAGCGTTCCGTGCCCGCGCCCGGGACCGCAACCGGGTTTCCGGCCGCGCTGGGACGGACGCCCGTACGGCTCCCGTCAGGGGCGGACGAGGCCGGCCACGGCCTCCGTTACGTGGCCGACCTCGTCCTCGGTGTTGTAGTAGTGCGGCGACAGGCGCAGGGCCCACTCCACGTCCTTGTCGCCGAAGTCGTACTGGGCCAGCTCGCGGAAGCTGAGCGCCGAGTTGACGCCGCGCGCGTCCAGCGCCGCCTTGAACGGCCGCGCCTGCCATCCCTCGATCGCGAACGTGACCAGCGCCCCCAGCGCCGGGCCCCGGTCCAGGACGCGTACGCCGGGGATGGCGGCCAGGCCCTCGCGCAGCAGCGCCGCCAGGGCCGGGGTGCGGCGGGCGATGGCGTCCATGCCGACCCGGCGGGCGTACGCGACGGCCGCCGCCGAGCCGAGGACCGTGGCGTACGGGAACTCCCAGTCCTCGAACCTGGCCGCGCTCTCCACCGGCTCGTAGCGGTCGGGAGCGACCCAGCGGGCCCCGTACATGTCGATGAACAGCGGCTCGTAGCCGGCGCGCAGCACGCGGTCGGACACGTACAGGAAGCCGGAGCCGCGCGGGCCGCGCAGGAACTTGCGGCAGGTGGCGGTGAGCAGGTCGCAGCCGATCTCCGCCACGTCCACGGGGTGCTGGCCGACCGACTGGCAGGCGTCGACCAGGTAGAGCAGGTCCAGTTCGCGGCAGTGCGCGCCGATCTCGGCGACCGGCTGGACGAGGCCGGAGTTGGTGGGAATGTGGGTGGCGCTGACGAGCCGGGGGCGGTGCTCGCGCATGAGGGCGGCCATCGCGGGCACGTCCACGCCGCCCTCGGGCGTGTCGGGGGCGTGCACGACGCGGACGCCGTGCCGCTTGCGCAGCGACAGGAAGGCGATCTGGTTGGAGATGAAGTCGTTGCGGGTGGTCAGGATGACGTCGCCGGGTTCGAAGGGGATCGCCGACAGCGCGGTGGCGTAGGCGTGGGTGGCGCTGGTGGCGAAGGCGATGTTGCCGGGGCCGGCGTTGATCAGCGCGGCGATCTCGGTGTAGAAGCCGCGCACCTGCTCGGCGCGGGCGGCCGACGCCTCGTAGCCGCCGATGGCCGCCTCCAGGCGGAGGTGGTCGAGCATGGCGTCCAGCACCGGCGTGGCCAGCAGCCCGCAGCCCGCGTTGTTGAAGTGGACGACCTGCTCGCAGCCCGGCGTGTCGGCCCGCAGGGCCAGAAGCGTTTCCGGGCTCAACTCAGAAGCGTTACCATGTCCTCTCATGTCCGAGAGTAGCACTTCTGAGATGGTGGCAGCTCTCCGGAAGCTGATCGCCGGGCTCGCCCCCGGTGACCGCCTGCCCAGCAGCCGCGAGCTGACCGTCCGCCACCACGTCGGCCCGGCCACCGTGTCCCGCGCGATCGCCCGGCTCGCCGCCGAGGGCGCGGTGGTGACCCGGCCGGGCAGTGGCACGTTCGTGGCCGCCCGCCCCGCGGACCAGGGCGGCGGGGCCGACACCTCCTGGCAGTCGGTGGCGCTCGCCGGGCGCGACGCCTCCGCCGAGCCGCCGGTCCCGCTGCCGGACGGCGCCGTCGCCCTGTCGGGCGGCTACCCGCACGAGTCGCTGCAGCCCACGCGGGCGCTGGCCGCCGCGCTCGCCCGCGCCGCCCGCCGTCCCGGCGCCTGGCGCCGC
>NZ_JAHKRO010000054.1 GCF_019396325.1 Nonomuraea ceibae | reverse complement strand
AGCCCCCCCCCCGCCCCCCCGCCGGGCCCGCCCTCGACCTCGCGCCCCACCCCGAAGGCGGGCCCGGCGGACGGCGCCCCTTCGGCAGGCGCTCCTTCGCCCGGCGCTCCTTCGGCCGGCGCGCCTTCCGGTGCGCCCGGGGCGGGGTCTCCCTGGCGCCAGGTGCCCGCGGGGCGCGGGGGAGCGGCGTGGCGGGCGTGGACGCGGGCGCGGGCGTCGGCGGCGCGGGTCTCGCGGACGAGGACCTGCCCCGACGGGGTGAGCACCGCCGTGCCGGGACGCACCTCGGCCCCCCGGGCGACGGCGGCGTGCAGGAGCGCGTCGCGGACGGCCCGGCCGTCGACCCGGGCGGCGCCCGCGACGTGCAGCGCCACCAGGTCCTCGGCCAGCGGCGGGAAGAGCGCCGACGGCGCCGGCACGTCGGTGACCTCGCCCATCTCCGGCGCCTCGGCCCGCCGCCGCTCCAGCAGGGCGCGCACCGGCTCCAGGTCGGCGGGCTCCTCGGCGACGAGCAGCGCGCCCACGCGGGCGTAGCCGAAGTCCTCGCCCAGCTCCTCCACGAGCCCCGGGTAGTGGCGGGCGCCCTCGCGGGTGAGCCGGTACCAGTCCTCGTCGTCCCAGTGGTCCACCCACGGGCAGACGATGCCCGCCCCCGCCTGCGTGGCCTCGCCCGGGTAGGCGCCGTCGACCACGGTCACGGACACGCCGCGCCCGCTCAGGTGGTGGGCGGCGGCCGCGCCGACGATGCCGCTCCCGATCACTGCAACACGCATGCTCCAATGATCGCAGCCGGGATAACGTCGGAGAATGACAGTCGTACTCATCGGCACCCTGGACACCAAGGGGCACGAATACGGATGGCTGCGTGACAGGCTGATCGAGCTCGGCCGCGACGTCGTCGTGATCGACGCGGGCACCGGCGAGCCGGGCGTGTCGTACCCGGTCGACGTCCCCAACGACCGGGTGGCGGCCGCGGGCGGCGCGGACCTGGCGGCGTTGCGCGCGGCGGGCGACCGGGGGGCCGCCGTCACGGCCATGGGGGAGGGCGCGGCGGCGGTCCTGGCGGACCTGCACGCGCGGGGCCGGGTGGCCGCGGTGCTGGCGGTGGGCGGCAGCGGCGGCTCGTCGATCGCCGCGCGTGCGGTCCGGGACCTGCCGATCGGGCTGCCCAAGATCATCGTGTCCACGATGGCGTCCGGCGACGTGTCCCCGTACGTCGGCGCCAAGGACGTCACGATCATGTACAGCGTGGTCGACGTGGCGGGCGTCAACCGGGTCTCGCGGGCGATCCTCGGCAACGCGGCGGCGGCGGCCTCCGGGATGGCGCTCGCCTACCGCGAGCAGCGGCCGGAGGCGTCCGACCGGCCGCTGGTCGGGGCGACGATGTTCGGCGTGACCACGCCGGCCGTCGACGCCGCCCGCGACCGGCTGGAGGAACTGGGCTACGAGGTGCTCGTCTTCCACGCCACCGGCGCGGGCGGCCGGGCGATGGAGGGGCTGGCGGCCAGCGGGATGCTCGCCGGGGTGCTCGACCTGACCACCACCGAGCTGGCCGACGACCTGGTCGGCGGGGTGCTGTCGGCGGGCCCCGACCGGCTCACGGCCGCCGCCCGGCACGGCGTCCCGCAGGTGGTGGCGCCGGGCGCGCTCGACATGGTCAACTTCGGGCCGCGCGACAGCGTGCCCGCCCGGTTCGAGGGCCGCACCCTGTACGTGCACAACCCGGCGGTCACGCTCATGCGCACCACCCGCGAGGAGATGGCCGAGCTCGGCCGCCGCGTCGCCGCCAAGCTGGCCGGGGCCAGGGCGCCGGCCGTCGTGTTCGTCCCGGCCCGGGGAGTGTCGGCGCTCGACGCCGAGGGCATGCCCTTCCACGACCCGGAGGCGGACGAGGCGTGCTTCGACGCCCTGGCCGCCCATCCCGACACCGTGCGGCTCGACCTGCACATCAACGATCCGGAGTTCGGCCGGGCCATGGCCGGCCGGCTCCACGAACTGATCGGAGGACACCGGTGAACCGGACCACGGCACTCGAACGGCTGCGCCGCGGCGTCGCGGACGGCAGGCCGGTCATCGGCGCGGGCGCGGGCACCGGCCTGTCGGCCAAGTGCGCCGAGGCGGGCGGCGCCGACCTGATCATCATCTACAACTCGGGCCGCTACCGCATGGCCGGGCGCGGCTCGCTGGCCGGGCTGCTCCCGTACGGCGACGCCAACCAGATCGTCGTCGAGATGGCGGCCGAGGTGCTGCCGGTGGTGCGCGACACGCCCGTGCTCGCCGGCGTGTGCGGGACCGACCCGTTCCGCGTCATGCCGGTCTTCCTGGACCAGCTCAAGGCGATGGGCTTCGCCGGGGTGCAGAACTTCCCGACCGTCGGCCTGTACGACGGGGTGTTCCGCCAGAACCTGGAGGAGACCGGCATGGGCTTCGACCTGGAGATCGAGATGGTCCGGCTGGCCCACGAGCGCGACCTGCTGACCGCGCCGTACGTGTTCGACGAGGACCAGGCGCGGGCCATGGCCGAGGCGGGCGCCGACGTGCTGGTGCCGCACGTGGGCCTGACCACCAAGGGCAGCATCGGCGCGGGCACCGCGCTCACGCTCGACGAGGCCGTCGCGCGGGTGCAGGCCATGCGCGACGCGGCCGCCGCCGTCCGCCCCGACGTGCTCGTGCTGTGCCACGGCGGGCCCATCGCCGAGCCCGCCGACGCCCAGTACGTGCTGTCGCGGACGAAGGGCGTGGCGGGCTTCTTCGGCGCCTCCTCCGTCGAGCGTCTCCCCACCGAGCGGGCCATCACCGAGCAGGTGACCGCGTTCAAGAACCTGGAGCTGTAGATGCTGATCAAGCCGGACACGGTGCCGACGATGACGTTCGGCTGGGGCGCCATCAAGTGGTTCGTCACCCCGTCGCTGGTCCCCGGCGCGGCCAGCACGCTCGGCGAGGTCGTCGTCAACCCGGGCGAGGGCCACGCCCGCCACAACCATCCCGACGCCGAGGAGGTCATCTACGTGATCTCCGGGGAGGCGGAGCAGATGGTCGACGACGGCGACCCGTTCCCGATCCGCGAGGGCGACACGGTGCACATCCCGATGGGGGTGTTCCACTCGACGTACAACACCACGTGGCGCCCGCTGCGCCTGATCGTCACCTACACGCCGGGCGGCGAGGAGAGGGCGCTGGAGGGCGCCCCTGATTACCACCTGCACGCGCCGGGGCGGCAGCCGCACTGGCTGCACCCCTGACCCGGGGGCCGCCGCCGCGCGTCAGCGGCCGGCGGCCCAGCCGTAGGTCTTCATCAGCCGGGCGGCCACCCGGGCGAACCGGGCGGCGTCGAGCACCGCGCCCTCGCGCCGGATGTCGTCCTCGTCCAGCGCGAACACCCGGTCCACCCGCAGGTGGGAGACCTTCCCGTCGCGGCCCCACGCGCCGATCTCCACCCAGTCGGGGCCGTCGCCGCCCCGGCTCGACAGCATCATCGCCAGCAGCCTGCGCCCGCTGCGGCCGACCACGAGCAGCGGCCGGTCCTTGCCGCGCGACGGGTCCTCCTCGTACGGCACCCAGGCCCAGACGATCTCTCCGGGGTCGGCGAGACCGTCGAGGTCGGGGGAGTAGTGCAGCGTCGCCGCGCCGCTCATGGAGTGGATCTCGCGCACCGCGCCCCGGACGGGCCTGGGGTCCTCACCTGGATCACGCACGGGCGGATCCTACTCCGGAACGCGACCCAAGCGGAGTAGTTGTCATGGTTTCGGCCCTCGTTCACCTTTAGCACATGAGTGCGAGACAAAGCGTTCTACCTGTCGTGGTTTCTGTGGAAAGCACTTTTGTCCCGCTGGACCCACGTGAAACGGCAGAAACATGACGCGCATCAGCGCACCACGACGCGCCTGGCCCGGAGCGATCACCGCGATCGCCCTCGCGGCCGGCGCACTGGCCCCCCAACCCGCCGCCGCGGCCCCCGAGGACCGGCCCACCTACCTGGGCAGGAGCCTCTACACCGGCGAGTTCCACTCGCACACCTCCGTGAGCGACGGCGTCAAGCTGCCGCCGGACGCCTACGAGCACGTCCACGGCACGACCGGGGCCGACTTCTTCACGGTGTCCGAGCACGACGTCATGTGGGACATCCGCAACGGCGACGACTACCTCGACGACTGGCGCGAGGCCGACTCGGCCGAATGGCGCTACCTGCACGAGAGCGCCGAGAAGTTCAACGCCGGCCAGGACGAGCTGGTCGCCGTCCCGTCGATCGAGAACACCTGGTACGACGGCACCGGCCACATCAACGTGTTCAACGCCGACTGGCACGCCACGGCCAGGGCGACCGAGAAGGGCAGCGTCGACGGCTACGGCAACGCCTTCGGCACCGGCGACCTGAAGTACGACTACTTCACGTTCCTGGCCCGCATCAAGCAGGACCCGGACGCGATCGGCCAGTTCAACCACCCGTCCCCGACCGCGAAGGGCGACTTCTTCGGCTTCAAGGGCCTCGACCCCGTCGCCGACGAGCGGATGGAGCTCATCGAGGTCAAGTCCGCCGACGCGGTGAAGGAGTTCCAGAAGGCGCTCGACGCCGGCTGGCACCTGGCCCCCGTGTGGAACGGCGACGAGCACTCCGCCACCTGGGTGTCCGGCAACCCGTCGATCACCGGCGTGTGGGCCGCGGAGCACTCGCTCAAGGGCCTGTACGCGGCCATGCGCGAGCGCACCCTCTACTCGACGACCGACGTCGACGCCGTCGTCGCGCTCGGCGGCAACGACAAGCCCATGGGCACGATCCTGCCCGCCGCCACCACCGCCCTGAACGTGGACCTGCGGCTCGCCGACCCCGGCGACGGCGACTCCTTCACCGGCGCCCGCCTCATCACCAACGGCGGCGCCGTCGCCCACGACTTCGGCAAGCTCAGCGGCAACGACCTGACGCTGAAGGCCGAGCTCGCCGTCCGCGACGGCGACTTCTTCTACGTCCGCGCCGACCAGGCCGACGGCGACTTCGTGGTCTCCGCCCCGATCTGGATCGGCGAGACCACCCGAGGCGCCAACTACGCCCCGAAGATCACCGTCTCCGGCGTGCCCGCCACCGCCCGCCACGGCGACACGATCACCCTGCCCCAGGCCACCGCCACCGACGACTCCGGCACCCGGCCGGCCGTCAGCGTCGAGGTGTACGACTCCGCCGGCGAGGTCCCGGTCACCGGCGGCGCCTTCCGCGTCCGCTCGTACGACGACGCGTTCGTCGTCGTGAAGGCCACCGACAACCTGGGCAACACCAACGCCGAACTGCTCCGCATCCGGATCTCCCAGGACAAGCCCGACCCCGAGTCCGTCTTCCTGCGCGCCAACGTGGCCGTGGGCGACAGGCCAGGCACCGCCGGCATCGCCGTCACCACCGACCGCGCCATCCGGAAGGTCTACGCGCAGGTCCTGCCCGAGGGCTCGGGCGACTGGGCCGAAGCCCCGGTCCTCACCTCGGAGAACAGCCGCCCGTACGAGGTCGACGTGGTCGGCAACGACGAGCCCGTCCGCCAGCACGCGATCACCGGCCGGACGCTGCGCTCCCACGAGTTCCGCCTGACCGGGCTGAAGACGGGCGCCGCCTACCGCTACCGGCTCAGCGCCGACCGCTCCTCCTGGACCGGCGAGCGCGGCCCGTTCCTCGCCGGCGACGCCGGACCCGTCTACCTCCTGGGCGACGTCCAGGTGCCCGACGGCGACCCCGGCGCCCTCGCCCTGCCCGGCAAGGTGCTCGACCGGCTCAAGGCCCAGCGGCCCGGCGGCGGCACCGTGCTCCAGGTCGGCGACCTCGTCGACCGGGGCGGCCGCGGCGAGCAGTGGGCCGAGGTCCACGAGCACTTCCTGTCCCGCCTCGGCCTGCAGTACGCGGGCCTCGTCGGCAACCACGAGACGTACGAGGACCTGGACTACGACGTGGTCGGCGGCAAGCCGGCCGCGATCTTCACGAACACGTTCGCGCTGCCCGCCAACGGCGCCATCGGGGAGAGCAACTACTCCTTCGACCGCGGCGAGATCCACTTCTCCGTGCTGAACTCCAACACGCGCCTCGACGAGCAGCTCGCCTGGCTGGTCGACGACGTGCGCGCCTCCGGCGCCAAGTGGAACGTCGTCACCGGCCACTTCTCCTACTACGGCGGCCAGCACGCCGACGACGCCGGCATGGACCTCGCCCGGGAGAAGGTCACCCGCGTGCTCGACCGGCTCGGCGTCGACCTGTACCTCGGCGGCCACGACCACGTCTACAAGCGCTCCACGATCTTCGAAGGCCGCCTGGCCAGGACCCCCGAGGAGCAGGCCGCCGGCACCACGTTCGTGACCCTGGGCTCCTCCGGGCCCAAGTTCTACGACAACCAGCAGTTCTGGTGGGACGACAAGGTCTTCGACGAGAACGTCCAGATGGGCGCCGTCCTGGAGGCGACCGAGGCCGGGCTGAAGCTGTCGGCGTACACGATCGACGGGCGGCCCGTCGACGAGGTGACCGTCACCAAGCCGCAGGGCTCCTGGAAGGTCTCCGCCGCCGAGGTCGAGAACCGCGAGCTCGCCGGCGTGGGCCTGCTGTCCTACCCGGGCAGCCTGGACAAGGCCACCGTCATGGCCGCCACGTACGACAACACCCACCAGCGGATGATCGACGTGCGCACGGCCGACGTCACGTTCGACCACCTCGGCCGCGAGCAGTACGTCCGCTTCCGCACGCCGCTGCCGGTCGCGCCCAGCGCGACCGTCAAGCTGTACGTGTGGGACTCGCTCGCGTCCGGCAGGCCGCTGCGGCCGGTCATGACCGTGCGCGAGGGCCTGGCCGGCGAGGGCACCGCCGAGTCGCCCTACCTGATCGACTCCGCCGACGACCTGGCCAAGGTCGACAACGACCCGGCCGGCCACTACCGGCTGACCACCGACCTCGACCTGACCGGCGTCAGCCGCGCCCAGCTCGGCCGCGCGACCACGTTCACCGGCGTCCTCGACGGCGACGGGCACACCGTCTCCGGCCTGGCCGCCCTGCCCGACCAGGGGCCCGGCCTGTTCGCCGACAACCACGGCACCATCGAGGACCTCGTCGTGCACGGCGACGTCACCACCGACCGCACCCCCGCCGGGCTGGTCGCCGACCAGAACCACGGCACCATCCAGCGGGTCCGCGCCGGCGGGACGCTGACCGCGCACAGCTACGCCGGCGCCGTCACCGGCCACCACTTCGGCACCGTGCGCGACAGCGTCTCCACCGCCGACGTGCGCGCCACCACCCAGTACGCGGGCGGCGTCGTCGGCGTCGCCGTGGGCGGCTCCGTCACCGAGAACGTGCTCGCCACCGGGGCCGTCAGCGCGCAGAGCGCCTCCGCCGGCGGCGTGGCCGCCTACGGCTACACCGGCACCCAGGTGAGCCACTCCGTCGCCCTCAACGCGAACATCACCGCGTCGAGCTACGCGCACGCCATCGTCGGCCGCGTCTACGGCGGGCAGACCGCCACCCTGGAGGACAACCACGTCAGCAGGTCCGTGCCGATCAGCGGCCAGACCATCACCGACCCGCCGTCGGCCGGCAACCAGAAGGGCAACGTCGTCGCCCCCTCAGAGATCCAGCGGCAGGCCTTCTACGAGGCGCGCGGCTGGGACTTCGGCGCCGTCTGGCAGTGGGACGACGTCGCCAGGAGGCCGACCCTGCGGATGGCGCCCGAGAAGCTCGAACCGGCCCCGGCGCCCCCGCTGCCCACCGACCCGCGCGGCTTCCACCTCGTCGACAGCGCCGCGGACCTGACCGTGATGGGCGAGCACCCGTCGCACGACTACGCGCTCGCCGCCGACCTCGACCTGACCGGCACGCCGTTCACCAGCCTGCCCAGGCCGTTCACCGGCGAGTTCGACGGCGCCGGGCACAGCATCAGGGGCCTGACCGCCCCGCTGTTCACCCAGGTCTCCGGCCGCGTGCACGACCTCGCCCTGGCCGGCGTGGTGAACACCACCGCCGCCCGCGCCGGCATCCTGGCCGCCACCAGCACCGGAACCGTCGAGCGGGTTCTCGTCTCCGGGTCCGTGACCGCGGGCTCGCGCGCGGGCGGCCTTGTCGGCGACTCCCAGGGCGTCGTGCGCGACTCCTACTCCACCGCCGACGTGCACGTACGCGCCACCGAGGCGGGCGGCGTCGTCGGCGTGGCCCTGGCCGGCTCCACCACCGAACGGGTCTTCGCCACCGGGACCGTCCGCGCGGACACCCGCAACGACGGCGGCGTGGCCGGATACGGCTACACGGGCACGGTCATCCGCGACTCGGCCGCCCTCAACCCGGCCGTCTCGGCCCCGTCCTGGGCGCACCGCTTCCTGGGCCGCGTCGGCGCGGGCCACGTCGCCACCCTGGAGAACAACTGGGCGCTCGAAACCGTCCAGGCCACCACCCAGACCGACACCACGACAGGCCCCGCCACCCTCAACGGCGCCACCGCCACCCGTGACCAGGCCGCCGCCGAGGCGTTCTGGTCGGGCGAGCTGGGCTTCGACCTGGCCTCGACCTGGCAGTGGGACGCCGCCCTCGGCCACCCCACCCTGCGCGCCACCGCCGCGGCCGCCACGAAGCTCTCGGCCGCCGCGACCCTGTCGGCCACGGCCGCGTCGTCGGCCTCGACAGCCTCGACAGCCTCGGCGACGGGGAGCGGGATCAGCCACGCGGCGACCGCGGGCGACGGGACGGTCACCGTCGCCATGTCGGCGGGCGCCGGCGCGGCCGGGGCCCAGCTGTCGTTCCTCCTGCTGAAACCCGGCGCCTCGGCGTCGGCGCCCGGCGAGGCCGACATCGCCCACCTCGGCGAGGTCCGGCTCGACGAGCAGGGCAACGGCGCCCTGACCGTACGCCTGGCCGAGCCGGCCGGGACCGTCCTGGCGCTGAACACCTCGGCCGGGACCCAGCGCTACACTGCGCCCCTGCTCGCGCGGGAGCCCGGCGGCGCGGGGATGAGCGTGGCCGACGACACCGTCACCGCCACGCTCAAGCCCGGCAACGCCCCCGCCCAGGCGACGATCACCCTGATCTGCGCCGGAAAGAGCAAGTGCCAGGAGCAGGTCACCGTCACCCACGACGGCGACCCCGTAGACGCCAAGAAGGTCACGCTCCAGCCCGGCAAGAGCCGCGACCTGAAGCTGAACCTCCGCGGCGACGCCCGCACGGCCCTGCGCGCCGGCACCCCGATCACCCTGGAGGTCCGGATCGGCGCGTCCCCGCCCACCCGGGTCACCGTCACCCCGTGACCCGCGGCGCCCGTGACCTCGCGGTCACGGGCGCCACATCCCCACCCGGACCGGCACCCCGGGCGAGGCGTGGAGCAGGGCGGGCCCCTGCGGGTCCGGCAGTCCCGCGGCCCGGGTCAGGTCCTGCTCCAGGCTGATCAGGCTCGCGTGCCGCAACGGCCAGGGCGGATGCTCCACCGGCGCCCACACCGTCCGGCCCGCCACCCTCGTGAAGAGCCGGAACCGGGCGGTCAGGAAGTACGCGAGCTCGTCGCGTTCGTCCTCCGTCAGCGTGCCGCCCAGCTCCACCTCGACGTCGCAGCGCGGGCCGCCCGGCCAGTGGCGGCGGCACCGGTAGCGGACGCGGCTCCCGCCGCCGTCCACGGACATGTCCGACCAGAAGTACGGCAGCCCGTACCCGGCCCGGCCGCCGAGCGCGGCGGGCAGCCGGCCGGCGTCCAGGGACAGGAACCACAGGCCCGTACGCCCGCGGGCGTCGCGGACGTACGTGCGCAGGTTGGTCTCCGGGAACGTGGACAGCCACGGCAACGCGGGCACGCCCGGGACCCGTACGCCCTCCATGAGAAAGGGCGTCAGCCCCACCCACGCCGTCCCGTCGAAGGTCTCGGGGGTGAGGCCGTCCGGCAGCAGCGCCCGCACGTCGGCGACCGGATAGCGCCAGTGGATGAAGGTCAGCCGCGACCAGCGGTGATACATCACCGGCCGGGTGACGTGAGGGGACGGCGGGGCGCGCATCCCGCACCCCTGCCCTCCGGCGCCGGGTCCAACCCCGGGCCCCGGGCGCCGCGAGGTCCGGGGCGTCAGGGCAGGCGGCCGGCGTAGCGCGCCTGCGTGCCCAGCTCCTCCTCGATCCGGATGAGCCGGTTGTACTTGGCGGTGCGCTCCGACCGGGACAGCGAGCCGGTCTTGATCTGGCCGCAGCCGGTGGCCACGGCCAGGTCCGCGATCACGGTGTCCTCGGTCTCCCCCGAACGATGTGACATCACCACGCCGTAGCCGGCCTCGTGGGCGGTCCTGACGGTGGTGAGCATCTCGGTCAGCGTGCCGATCTGGTTGACCTTGACCAGGATCGCGTTGGCGACGCCGTGCTCGATGCCGCTGCGGAGCAGGGCGGCGTTGGTGCAGAAGACGTCGTCGCCGACGAGCCGGCAGGCGCCGCCGAGGGTGCTGGTGACGAGCTGCCAGCCCTCGAGGTCGTCCTGGGCCATCGGGTCCTCGATCGAGACGACGGGGTAGGCGGCGGCCAGCCCGGCGAGGTAGGCGACGTGCTCGGCGACCGACCGCGTGGCGCCCTCGCCGGAGTAGACGTAGGCCCCGTCGCGGTAGAACTCCGACGCCGCCGGGTCGAGCGTGATGGCGACGTCCGTGCCGGGGACGTAACCGGTGTTCTCGATCGCGGCCATGATGAAGTCCAGCGCCTCCTCGGCCGAGCGCAGGTCGGGCGCGAAGCCGCCCTCGTCGCCGACGCCGGTGTGGTGCCCGGCGGCCTTCAGCGCCGCCCGCAGGGTGTGGAACACCTCCGAGCCCATGCGCACGGCCTCGGCGAAGGTGGCCGCCCCGATCGGCGCGATCATGAACTCCTGGAAGTCGAGCAGGTTGTCGGCGTGGGCGCCGCCGTTGATGATGTTCATCATCGGCAGGGGCAGCAGCGCGGCGTCCGCGTCGAGATAGCGGTAGAGCGGGAGCCGGTGCGAAGCCGCCGCGGCCTGGGCCGAGGCCAGGGAGACGCCCAGGATCGCGTTCGCGCCGATTCTGGCCTTGCTCGCCGTGCCGTCCAGCTTGATCATCGTCTCGTCGATCGCCGTCTGGTCCTCGGCGTTCATGCCGGTGACGGCATCGGCGAGCTCGGTGCGGACCGCCTCCAGCGCCTTCCGCACGCCCTTGCCGTGATAGCGGCGCGGGTCGCCGTCGCGGAGCTCCATGGCCTCGTTGGCCCCGGTCGAGGCGCCCGACGGGATGGCCGCGCGCCCCAGGCTGCCGTCCTCGAGGATCACGTCCACCTCGACGGTCGGGTTGCCGCGGCTGTCAAGGATTTCCCGGCCGGTCACCCGGACGATCGCTGTCATACTCGCCCCTCAGCATGAGTTTCAGTATGGAACTCGGTAAGTTCCAGAGCAAAACTTAACCGGTCGCCGCGTCGAGCGCCACTCGCCGCCCTCCGCTGCGGGGCCGAGGTGTGGGTGGCCGGCGCGTCAACGCCGGGTCGAGGCCCTCAGGCGCTGCGCCATGCCCCCGGACGCGGCCCGCCGCTCCTCCGCCACCTCGGCGCCGAGCCGCAGGGCCTCCTCCACCGCGCCGGGAATGTCGGTGATCGGATAGCGGACGCGGCGGATCGTCCGGGCGGAGTCGACGACGACGACGGCCCGCTTGAGGCGCAGGGCCTGACCGGCCCGGAAGGTGGGCAGCCGCAGGGCCGCGCACAGGGCGAGCTCGGCGTCGGAGAGAAGGGGGAAGGGGAGGTCCTCGGCCTCGGCGAAGGCCTGCTGCTCGTCCGGGCCCTGGGTGCTCACCCCGCGCAGGGCGATCCCGGCGTCGGCGAAGGCGGCGGCGGAGTCGCGGAACAGCCGGTTCTCCAGCGTGCAGCCGGCCGCGCCGGGGATCTGCGACCAGTTCGCCGGCAGCGGGCCCGGGATGCCGGTGGCCGGGTAGGTGAAGACGACGGTGACGGGCGCGTCGCCGGCCACGACGTCCAGCTCGCCGCCGCCCGTCGCGGGCAGGCGCAGCGGGGCGGGCACCCGGGAGCCGACGAGGGTGTGCAGCCGGTCGGCCTGGGGACTGCCGGGGGCGGCGTCGCCGGTGACGGAGCCGTCGCCGAGGACGAACCGGTCCGCCCAGTCCTGCAGGCCGATCAGCACCGGCGCCAGCGCCCGGCCGGCGTCGGTCAGGTGGTATTCGTACCGGGTCGGCCGCTGCTGGTAGGGGCGGCGCTCCAGCACGCCGTGGTCGAGCAGGTGCTTGAGCCGCTCGGCGAGCACCCGGCGCGAGATGCCCAGCTCCGTGTGCAGGTCGTCGAAGCGGCGCCGGCCGCGGATGACCTCCCGTACGAGGAGGAGGCTCCACCATTCGCCGACCACGGCCGCACCCTGTGCGATCGCGCACACGGCGTCCTGCTCCCGCACCTGTCGTGACACTGCCCGTCTCCTTGCCGATCACCGCGCTGCGCGGCGACACTCGCTCCAGTGTAGGTATCGAAGCGAAACCCACCGGGTCCCGCCGCACTACTCTGTGATGCTGTATAGTGGTACTCGGTGCTACAGAGTACCGAGAACGAAGAGGGCCAGGATGGACGACCTGACGGAGATGCTGAAGGGCACGCTGGAAGGCTGCGTGCTCGAGATCATCGGCAGCGAGGAGACCTACGGGTACGCCATCACGCGACGGCTGAACGAGCTCGGGTTCGCCGACGTCGTCGAGGGGACGGTTTACACCATCCTGCTGCGACTGGAGAAGAAGGGGCTCGTCCAGGTCACGAAACGGCCGTCCGGGCTGGGCCCGCCGCGCAAGTTCTACGCGCTCAACGACGCGGGACGCGAAGAGCTCGCGACGTTCTGGGCGAAATGGGAGTACATCACCTCCCGGATCGACAAGCTCAAGGAGGGCGGGACATGAACTTCTGGGAGACCGTGACAGGCAGCGATCTCACCAGGGAATGGAAGGAGTTCGAGACCCGGGCCCGGAAACTGCCCGCCGACCACCAGGCGGCGTGGGAGGAGATCAAGGGTCACCTCGTCCTCTACTCCGACTTCACCGGCCGGAACCTGATGCCGATCTTCGACAGCGCCCTCGGGCTGCTCGAAGAGACGGCGGCCGACGGCCAGAGCGTGCACGAGGTCCTGGGCGACGACATCGCCGGCTTCTGCGCGGCGCTGGCCGGGGGAGAGGGCGGCCGGACCTACCGCGACCGGTGGCGCGAGCAGCTGAACAGGAACGTCGCCCGCAAACTGGGCCGGTTGGGAGGCTGACATGGGCATCCGGGACATCATCGAAGGCAAGAGGCAATGGCGGGCCCACATGGCGCGGGTCAAGGCGCTCCCGCCGGACTACGAGATCGTCTACAAGGAGATCCAGCGATACTTCTTCAAGGTCGGACCGGTCGGCCTGCTCGACGGCTCCCTGCTCCCGGGGCTTCTCGACTTCTTCGAGGAGGGCGTCGCCGCCGGCAAGGGCGTCCTTGAGCTCATCGGTGACGACGTCGCCGCCTTCTGCGACGACCTGATCAAGGACTCGCCCACGTACGCCGACCTCTACCAGCAGTCGGTCAAGGGAAAGTCCGGCCCGGCGGAGACGTGACACCGGACTCCCCGGACGTCTGGGACCCTCTGGACGCGGCCGGGGTGCCGTCGCGCCGCCGCGGCAGCGCCACCGCCAGAACGGCGACGGCGGTCAGCACCACGGCGATGGCGGCGAACGCGTCCCCGTAGCCGGCGGCCGGCACGTGCGCCGGTGCCGGGCCGCCGCCCGGCGCCGCCGTCAGCGCGACCAGAACCGCCAGGCCGAGGGCGCCGCCGACCTGCTTGGCGGTGTTCAGCAGCCCGGAGGCCGCTCCCGCGTCGGCCGGTGCGACCCCCGAGGTGACCATGACGGTCAGCGGCGTGTTCAGCAGGCCGCCGCCGAGCGAGATCAGTACGGCCGGGCCGAGGACGGCCGTCAGGTAGTCCTGGCCGGGGGCGATGCCGCTCTGCCACCAGAACCCCGCCGCGCCGGCCAGCGCCCCGGCGGCGACGAGCACGCGATGATCGACGCGGCGCATCAGCCACGGGGTCAGGCGCAGGCCGACGAGCATGGTCAGCACGGTGTGCGGCAGGAACGCCAGCCCGGTCAGCAACGGCCCGTACCCGAGGACGTTCTGCAGCGACAAGGTCAGGAAGTACCACATCGGGTTCAGGCACGCCCCGGCCAGCAGCATCGTCACGTTGCCCAGCCAGATCGCCCTCGGCCGCAGCAGCGACGGCGGGATCAGCGGCGCCCGCGCCACGCGCACCTCGACCAGCGCGAACAGCCCCAGCAGCACGACCCCGCCGAACCCGGCGACGAGCGTGACGGCAGGGGCGAAGGCGAGGGCGGCGGCGGGCGCGTCGGCAGGGGCGGCGGCGGGCGCGTCGGACAGGCCGCCCGACAGGCCATAGGCCAGCGCGGCCAGCCCGCCGGTGGACAGCACTGCGCCGAGCACGTCCAGCCGCCTCCCGCCGTGCCTGTCGGGCCCGCCCTGCCCGCCGCGCCGGTCGGGGCCGGGCGCGAGCCGGCGGGTCGCGGCCAGGCAGGCCAGCCCGATCGGCACGTTGGTCAGCAGGGTCCAGCGCCAGGACAGAAACTCCGTCAGCGCCCCGCCGACCAGGTTGCCCGTCGTGCCGCCGGCCAGGCTCACCGCCGTCCACACGGCGATCGCGCGCGTGCGCCGCGCGCCCTCGGGGAAGGCGGACGTCAGGATCGTGAGCGTGGCCGGGGCCAGCACCGCCGCCCCCACCCCCTGGCCGGCCCGGGCCGCGATCAGCCAGCCCGGCGCCTCCGCCAGCCCGCCGCCCAGGCCGGCCACGGTGAACACCACCAGCCCGGCGGCGAACACGCGCCGGTGCCCGTACAGATCGGCCAGCCGCCCGCCGAGCAGCAACAGCCCGCCGAAGGTCAGCGCGTACGCGTTGCCCACCCACGCCAGGTGCGCCGCGTCGAAGCCGAGCGCCCGCTGAATGGACGGCAGCGCGACGTTCACCACGGACACGTCCAACACGACCATGAACTGCGCTGCGCACAGCACCGCCAGCACGACCGGCACCGGCTCCTCCCCCTATCGCAATGCGATCACATCGGATTACGGCGTCCACCATATAATCCGATGTGACCGCATTGGAAAACTTTGGGAGGACTGATGGGCCGGGGACCGGGAGCGCACCACGAGCAACGCCGCGCGGACATCGCCGACGCGGTGCTCGCCATCGTCGCCGAACGCGGCCTCGCCGCCGTCTCCCTCACCGAGGTGGCCGCCCAGGCGGGCATCTCACCCGGCCGCGTACAGCACTACTTCCCCGCCAAGCGGCAACTCCTGGAAGCCGCCTTCGAACGCGGCAACGACCTGTCCAGCGCCCGCATCCGCGCCAAGGCCGGCGCTGACCTGCGGGCCGCCGAGCCACGCCTGGTGCTCACCACGGTGCTGGGCGAGCTCATCCCGTACGACGCCGCCACCGAGGCGCACATGCGCGTCCGGCAGTCCTTCCACGCCTTCGCCTTCGCCGAGGAGGCCATCGCCGCCCGCCTGCGCGTCCTGTACGCCGACTTCCACCGCCGGCTCGCCGATGTCATCACCCGCGACCAGCAAGCCGGACGCGTCCCCGCCGCCCTCGACCCGCACACCACGGCGCTCACCCTGGTGGCGCTGGCCGAAGGACTGGCCGCCTACGTGCTCACCGGCGTCACCCCCGCCCCCACCGCACGCGCCCAGCTCCTGACAGCCGTCGCCACCCTGTACGACTGAGCCGCCGGGGCCCTACGCCTCGCCGTCCCCGGCCCTCAGATGATCAACCGAGAGGACGGGGAGGCGGAACCCCACCTTGCCGCTCACGAGGTCGACGGCCGCGACCTGAACCTCGCCGCGAGGATCGGTCCCTCCCGCCATGCTTCCGCGCATCCCCAGGCCACCTCTCTGGACTCATTCATGCGGTACCCCGGGCGGGGCGGCCCAGGGGGGTGGTGAGGTCCTCGTCCGCGATCAGGATCTCGCCGGGGAAGGCCGTCCCGGGTGCCTGTAGCGCGGCGGTCCGGTCGTTGCCGGGCCAGAAGTGCGTCAGCATGACCCGGCGCGCATGCGCACGCCGTGCCCACAGGCCGGCTTCGGCTGCGGTCATCAGGTTGCGGTCCGGGCGTTCGCGCTCGCCCGGCCGGTCGGTGGCCTCGACGATGAACAGGTCCGCGTCGCGGCCCAAGTCCGCCAGCAGGGGAGTGGGGCCGGTGTCGCCCGAGTAGGCGATGGCCGTGCCGTCCGCCTCCAGCCGGATGCCCGCGTTGTCGACCCAGTGCGGCAGCAGGGTCCCGCTGAGCGCGAAGGGGCCTGCCCGGTGGTGGCCGGGCAGGGGGCGCGGGTCGAAGACGGTGCGCAGGTCCACGTCGGGCTCCAGCCCGGCCAGCCGGTCGAGAACCCCGGGCGGGCAGTACAGCGGCAGCCTCGGCCCGCCGGAAGGGCCGTACAGGCGCATGCGGAACAGCGCGTGCAGGTCGACGCAGTGGTCGGGATGCTCCTGCGTGATCACGACCGCGTCCACGGCGGCGTCGGGCCAGCGGGCGAGCAGCCGGGGAAACGTGGCGTAACCCAGGTCGAGCACCAGCCGGAAGCCGTCCCATTCGATCGCTAACCCGCTGCATGCCCGGCCGGGTTCGGGGAAGGCCCCGCAACTGCCGAGAACGGTCACCTGTCTCACGGCACCAACCTCTCACCGCCGCGGTGGTGGTTCCCCCATTACGCGCGCAAGTGGTCATGCCCTGGCGGCCGCCTCCGTCCCTATCGTGTACGGATGATCGACATCGGGCCGCTGTCAGCCGGTGAAAGAGCCGGTTGGGAAGCCCTGTTCCGCGACTACCTCGCCTTCTACGGGCGGACCGAGCCCGCGTCCATGTACGAGCAGGCGTGGCGCAGATTCCAGGACGGCGCGGGCGTACACGCTCTGGGCGCCCGCATGGACGGCGCGCTGGTCGGCATCGCGCACTTCCTGTCCCATCCCAACACCTCGGCGCCCGGGGTCGACTCCTGCTACCTGCAGGATCTCTTCACCGCCCCGGCAGCCAGGGGCAAGGGCGTGGCGCGGGCGCTGATCGGCGCGGTGCGGGAGTGGGCGGCCGAGGCCGGATGCGGACGCCTCTACTGGCACACCCAGGACACGAACGCCACCGCCCGCCGCCTGTACGACCAGGTGGCCGATCACCGTGGCTTCATCGTCTACCAGGTCGCGCTCACTCCGCCCGGCGGGGGAGCCGAGCGGTAAGATCTGCGGCATGCCTCTGATGGATGTCTAGCGCGGGTCGGCCTTCCCCTGAGCGGAAACCCCCGACCTCCCGTGCTGAAATCCGAGGCTCCGTCATGCCCTCCCTGTCTTCGTCGAGCCGTGGCGCCGTCGCGCTCGTGGCCTCCCTTCTGCTCGCCTCGATCGGCAGCGGGCTGTTCATGCCGCTGTCGATCGTGTACTTCACCACGCTGTCCCACGTCCCCCTGCCGGTGCTGGGCGTTCTGCTCGGCGTGGCCAACGTGCTCACGATCCCCGTCCCGCTGTGGGCCGGGGTCCTCGCCGACCGGTACGGGTCGCGCACGCCGGTGATCGGCGCGCAGGTTCTTCAGGCCGGGTCCTTTCTCGCCTACGTGTGGGTCAGCGAGCCGATCGGGATCTTCCTGGCCGCCTCGGTGGGCGCCCTCGGCGTCAGGCTCTACTGGTCGTCGATCTTCACGCTCATCGCCGACCACGCCGATCACCGTGCTTCTGCGGGCAAGGATCTGTGGTACGCGCGGGCCAACATCGCCAGGACCGTGGGGATCGGCGTCGGCGGGTTCGTCACCGGCCTGCTCGTCACCGACGGCCGCCCCGCCGCCTACCACGCGGTCGCCTGGGCATCCTCCGCCTGCTTCCTGCTGGCCGCGCTCGCCCTGGCCGCCCTGCTCCGCCTCCCCTGCCGCCCCGGCCCGGCCGCGCCGGACGCACCGGCCGCCGGTTACCGCGAGCTCGCCGGTGATCGGGTGTTCCTGGGGCTGACCGCGCTGAACGTCGTCTTCGCCCTGTCCACCCTCATGCTCGGGCTCGCGCTCCCGACCTTCGTGCAGACGGCGTTGCGCGGCCCCGCCTGGCTGACCTCGGCCGTGCTGGCGGACAACGCGATCATCGTCTTCGCCCTCGGCGGCGCCCTCACCAGGCGCCTCGCCCCCTACCGCCGCACCCGCGTCCTGTGCGCCGCGGCGGGCCTGTGGGCCTGCTGGAGCCTGTCCCTCGCCGCCCTCATCCCGGACCCGGGCCGGTGGGCGATCGTGGCGCTCGTCGCGGCGACCTTCCTGTTCACCGTCGCCGAGATCATGCACGCGCCCGCCTCCATGGCCCTCGCGGCCACCCTCGCACCGCCGCACGCCCGCGGCCGCTACCTGGCGGTGTTCCAGTACTCCTTCGTCGCGGCGGAGATCCTCGCCCCGGTCCTGTTCGCCACCCTGTTCGACCTCGACCACGCGGCGCCCTTCCTGGTGCTCTCGGCCCTGAACGGCGTCGCGATCGCCTGCACCCTCCGCCTCGAACGCCACCTCCCGGGCCCGGCCCTGCACGCGACACCCCGGCCCGCCCCCAGCACCGACCTCACCTGAGCCCCATACGGCGGAAGTATGGAAAAGCGAGGGCTCCCCGTGGCCGGCGATCGGTGCTCATCTGAAGGTGTTCTCCCACCCGACCGTGAGGAGCCTCCGTGAAGATCCGCAGCTTGTCCGGCGCAGCCCTGGTCGCGGCCGCGCTGGGCGCCGCCGTGCTGGCCGGGGCGGCGCCCGCCTCCGCTTCCGTGGCCGAGGCCACGCCGGCCTCGGCCGGAGGCCACGCCCTCGCGCCGGTGCCGCCGGACTGGTACTGGTCCAGCCGCTACGACACCCTGGCCGCCTGCGAGGTGGCCTTCGAGGACGCCGCCGTGAACGGCCAGTACACCGGGCTCGCCCCCTGCCGGTGGTACCAGGACCGGTACCGGGCGGCCGGTTACTACTTCCTCATGTACATCCCCTGACCCCGGGTCAGGGCCAGTCCGCCGAGGGCCGCGCCCGCCAGTCCGAGGGTCAGGGCGACGGCTCCGCCGAACACCCCGTTGCCGGTGCCGAGCCCGCCGTCGGCGACGGCCAGGTTCGCCGCGCCGTTGAGCCCGCCGGTCAGCCCCAGGACCAGGGCCGCGACGGCTCTCCTCCGCCCGCCGCCCGACCGGCGGGCGGAGCGCGAGGCCGGCCGGCCGGCGATCACGCCGGCCAGCGAGACCAGCGCCGCCACGCTGGCCCAGACGCGCTGCGGGGTGCCGAGGAAGGTGCCGACCCCCTGGCCCGCGCACTCCGCGGCGGACGTGCAGACGGGTGAGGCCGCTTGGGCGGCGAGCACCGACAGGACTGACATGGAGTTCTCCTCCGCTTTCCCGCGACCGGACGTCAGAACTATGTCCGCCGGCCCCGCCGCCGGTCATCCCGCCGGCGGAGACATCTCTCCCTGCTGCGGATGCCGTACGGCCGCGGGATCTACCGCGTCCGCGGCAGTCCGGGAAGCGCCGCCGCGTGGGGGCGTGGCAGGGCGCGCACGGCCGAGACGATCAGCGCCAGGCACAGGAGCAGCAGCGCCGCGCTCTGCGCGGTCAGGGTGATCGTGAGCGGCTGCGCCGGGGCGACGTCGATCAGGAAGTGCGGGGAGCGCGCCGCCATCAGCGGCACCGCGACGACGGCGAGGGCCAGCCGCCCGGCCGGGGCGGTCCCGCGTAGCAGGCTCACCAGGCCGGCGACCAGGAGCGCCGCCGTGGCCACCCCCTGCGGGTCGAGCCAGCCGGCAGCCCACGCGGCCGCCGCGTCCGTCCCGCCTCCGAGGCCGGTGACGGCGAGCACGGCGGCGGCGTACGCGACGGTCAGCCCCAGCGGCAGGGCGGACAGCGGCGGGGAGCGCCGCACCGGGGCGTCCCGGTGGTAGGCGGTCAGCAGGGCCGCGACGGGCACCACGGTGACCAGCAGGTGAGGCGCGGAGTCGACGAGCGCTCGCGGCCAGGTGAAGGCGTCGACCCCGAACATGGCCAGCACGTACAGCAGTCCCAGGCCGGCCAGGAGCTTGGCCGCCCGCACCCTGCCGAGCGCGAGCGTGGCGAAGGCGGCGATCCACACCAGGCTCTCGGCCGCCGACACGAGCTCCGGCGCCGCCCCCCGGGGCGTGAGGACCGGCGACTGCCCCGGCAGCGGGCCGAGCACCTGCACGGAGAAGGCCAGGCCGATCCAGCCGATCACGGCCTGGTAGCCCAGCCCGAGCAGGGCGGCCAGCCTGACGGCGTCGCCGACGGCGCGGGAGCGGGGGGCGGCGCCGATGCCGCCGACCCTGATCCTGATCGCCAGTGCGGCGATGGAGACGACCTCGCCCCAGTCGGGCTGCGTGCCGCGCTCGCCGTGGGCGTGGCGAGCGCCTTCGAGGAAGGCCTCGACCATCTCCTCCTCGCGCTCGGCCCGGTAGGAGGCGGGCAGCATCCTGAGGGCGAGGCGGTAGCGCTCCTCCAGGAGGGTCATGCGGGACCTCCGGCGGTCGAGGGGCCGATGGTGAAACCGCGCCGCCGGGCGCCGAGGCGTTCGGCGGCGAGCCGGAGGGTGCCGGTCAGCCTGGCGAGCTCCGCCGCCAGTGCCGCCTCGCCCTGCTCGGTGATGCGGTAGTAGCGGCGCAGGCGGCCCGAGTGGGCCTCCTCGTGGTCGAGCTCCACCAGGCCGTCGGCGGTCAGGCGGTCGAGCACCCCGTACAGCGACCCGATCTTGAGCTGCACGGTGCCTTCGGACAGCCGGTCCACCTCCCGCACGATCCCGTAGCCGTGGCGCGGCTCGTCCAGGAGTGCCGTCAAGGCCAGGAACATCGGCTCCGTCATAGTCACACGGCCATCATAACTTGCAAGGCAAGATATGCGAAAGGTCATGGCTTCTGGCGGGCCCTGCGCACGGCCGCCGCCGCCAGGACCAGCAGGAGGACGAGCGCGAGCAGGAGCGGGCCCGGCCCGAGTCCGGCCACCCAGCGGGCCAGGGCCGCCTGCACCTCCGTCGCCGCGCCCACGATCGGGTCGCGCGCGTCCTGCCCGGCGAGGACGCGCAGCTCGTACCAGCCGTAATACAGCACGTACAGGCCCGCGAGGGCGAGCAGGCCGCCGCTGACCCGGGACACGTACGGCAGCACACGCCGCAGCCGGGCCACGACGGCGGCGCGGGCGAGCGCCACCGCCAGCGACAGGACGGCGACGATCAGCCCCATGCCCAGCGCGTACGCGGTGAAGGCCGCCATCCCGCCGGCCACGCCGCTGCCGGACAGCGCCGCCGAGGTCACCGCCAGGAACGGGCCGGCCGTGCACGACAGGGAGGCCACCGCGTACGACAGGCCGTAGCCGTACAGGGACAGCGGCGAGGTGGTGGGACGGCCGGTGGGCAGCCCCGGCAGGCGCAGCACCAGCTCGCGGCCGGACAGCAGCCACAGGCCCAGCCCGGCCAGCACCGCCCCGATGACCAGGGTCGCCCACGGCAGCCGCCCGCCCACCGAGACCGCCAGCACGGTCACGACCAGCCCGAACAGGCCGAAGATCGTGACGAACCCGGCGGTCATCGCCGCCGCGAGGACCAGCGCCTGGCGTACGGGCGCGGCGCTCCGGCCGGTGATCAGCAGCGTGAGGTAGGCCGGCAGCATGGCGAAGCCGCAGGGATTGAACGCGGCCACCATCCCGGCGGTGAGCGCCAGGGCCAGCGGCGCCTCGGACAGCGACGAGGACAGGGACACGGCCGCGCTACCGGGTGGCCAGGGCGCGCAGGTGGGTCTCCAGCTTGTCCTGGCCGAGCGGGCCGGTGACCTTCTCCGTGGAGCCGTCCGGTCTCATGAACACGAAGGTGGACTGCTCGCTGACGCCGAGCTTCGTCCAGAGCGCCCCTTCGGCGTCGGACAGGTGCACGAGGTCACCGGTCCCCGTGCGCCGGACGAACTGCTCCATCGCCGCCTCGGTGTCCAGGCCGGCGACCCCGACGACCGTGACGTCGCCGTGCCGGGCGGCGGCGGCCTTGACGGCGGGCGCGTCCGACAGGCACTTGGGGCACCACGGCGCCCAGAACCAGAACGCGACGGGCCTGCCCGCCAGGCTCTCACCCTCGAACGGCTCGCCGTCCAGCGTCCGGGCGTCGAACCGTAACGCGGCGGGCGCCGAGGACGCGCTCCCGGGCCCGGCGGGGGAGGCCGCCGGGGCCGAGGTCCTCATGGCCGTGTCTCCAGTGTTCCCCATGTCTCCGGGCTCGTCCCGCATGCCGGTGCCGCACGCGGCGGCCAGCAGGGCGAGCGCCGCCAGCGCGGCGGCCGCGCTTCGCACGTTGCTCATGCCGGTCACCCTAGGAGCGCGCGGCGGCCCGATTCCTTACGAGGCGATGACGGCCCGCCCGGTTCAGGCGGGCTGCGGGCTGTCGTGCGTCCCGACGTGCGCGCCGACGTCGTCGGCGTCCGCCACCTGGAGCACCACGTCGAGCAGTCCGGGGAAGCGGGCGTCCAGGTCGGCGCGGCGCAGCCGCACGAAGCAGCGGGTGCCCTCCTGTCGGGTCCGGGTGATGCCGGCGTCGCGCAGCACGCGCAGATGGTGGCTGAGCGTCGACTTGGCGACGGGCGCGCGCAGCTCGCCCCAGCCCCGCTCGCGGCCGTCGGCCAGCACGCGCACCAGCCCGACGCGGATCGGGTCGCTGAGCGCGCCCAGCACCGCGACGAGGGTCATCTGCTCGAGCTCGGGATGCTGCGCCTGCTTCACGACCCCATGCTACCTTGTTCGACGTTTCACGAACAACGAACAGGGGAGTCATGGTGGACCAGCAGCCCTGCGCGGACCTCACCGGCAAGGCCGTCATCGTCACCGGCGCAGGCTCGGGCATCGGCCGTGCCGCCGCCCGGGAGTTCGCCCGCGCCGGAGCCCGCGTGCTCGGCGTCGCCCGCCGCCTGCCGACGCTGGAGGAGACCGCTGACGGCCACCCCGGCATCGCCGTCCACGCCGCCGACCTGCGCGACCCGGACGCCTCCCGGCAGGTCGTCGAGGCCGCCGTCGACCGGTGGGGCGCCGTGGACGTGCTGGTCAACAACGCCGGAGCCACCAGGAGGATGCCCTTGGCCGAGGTCACCGCCGACGGCGTCGCCGACCTGTTCGCCCTCAACGTCACCGCGCCCAGCCTGCTCGCCGCCGCCGCCCTGCCGCACCTGCGCGCCACCCGGGGCGTGATCGTCAACGTCTCCAGCACCTACGGTCACCGGCCGCTGCCCGGCGCCGCCCACTACGCCGCCTCCAAGGCCGCACTCGAACAGCTCACCCGCAGCTGGGCGCTGGAACTGGCCGCCGACGGCATCCGCGTCAACGCCCTGGCCCCCGGCCCCACCGAGAGCCAGGCCCTGGCCGCCGCCGGCCTGCCGGACGACGTCGTCGAGCAGATCAAACGGGACGAGGCCGCCCGCATCCCGCTCGGCCGCCGCGGCGCCCCCGAGGAGGTCGCCGCCTGGATCGTCCACCTCGCCACCCCCGCGACCGCCTGGGTCACCGGCCAGGTCATCACCGTCGACGGCGGCCTCGAACTCACCTGAGCCGCCCCCGCCGCCCCGCCGGGTCGCCCGCACAGCGGAGTCTGTCGCCCGGGCGGCGCCGCTGTTAAGGTGAGCGCGGTGCGCCGGGAAGCCTGGTCGGCAAGATGGTTCTCTGTCCCGACCGGAGGTGCCCGATGATCTTCCCCGCGCGGTGTCCCTGATGGGCGTGCTGCTGACCGCCTTCGCCTGCGTGCTCCTGCTCGCCGTGCTGCTGTCGAGCCTGGCCCACCGCACCATCCTGTCCACGGCCGCGCTGTTCCTGGTGGCCGGGTTCGTGCTGGGCGACGGCGTGCTCGGCGTCGTGTCGCTGAGTCCCGGCGACGACCTGGTCGCCACGCTCGCCGAGCTGGCCCTGTTCACGGTGCTGTTCACCGACGGCATGCGGGTGGGCTGGACCGAGCTGCGCAGCGCCTGGCGGCTCCCCGGACGGGCGCTGGGCTGGGGCCTGCCGCTCACGCTGGCCATCACCGCGCTCGGCGCCCACTACCTGCTCGGCCTCGGCTGGGTCGAGGCGCTGCTCATCGGCGCGATCCTGGCGCCCACCGACCCGGTGTTCGCCGCGGCCCTGGTCGGCAACGACAAGGTGCCGCCCCGGCTGCGCCAGTTGCTGAACGTCGAGTCCGGCGTCAACGACGGCCTGGCGCTGCCGTTCGTGATCGTGTTCCTGGCCGTCGCGGCGGGGTCGCACGATCTGCACCTGGGCGAGCTGGGGCTGGAGCTCGGGCTGGGCATCGTCATCGGGGTCGCGATCCCGTGGGCGGCGATCAAGCTGGAGCGCACCCGCTGGTTCGCCGCGTCCACCGCCTACGAGCCGCTCAACGCGCTGGCCATCGGCCTGCTCGTGCTCGCCGTCGGCAAGGCCACGCACGGCAACCTGTTCCTGGCCGCGTTCTCGGCCGGGATCACCGTGGCCACGTTCGGGCCCCGGCAGCGGGAGTCGTTCGAGCACTTCGGCGAGCTCATCGCCGAGGTGTTCAAGCTGGCCGCGCTGCTGGTGTTCGGGGCGCTGATCACGCCGGCGCTGCTCGGCGCGGTCGGCTGGGCCGGCTGGCTGTTCGCGGTGCTCGCGCTGGTGGTGGCGCGGCCGGTGGCGATCTGGCTGTCGTTCCTGCGTTCGGGGCTGTCGGTGCGCGAGCAGGCGGCCGTGGCCTGGTTCGGGCCCAAGGGCTTCGCCTCGGTCGTGTACGGGCTGCTCGTGCTGGGCTCCGGCATCGCGGTCGCCGAACCGGTGTTCCAGTACGTCGCGGTGACCATCGTGGTGTCGATCCTGCTGCACTCCTCGACCGACATCGTGGTGGCCCGCTGGTTCGACGACGAGCGCGAGGTCCCCGCCTGGCACACCGCCGTGACGCGCCGCATCCGCCGCCCGTGAGCAGGCCGCCGCCGGCCTGCTGCCCGGCGGGCTCGAAGTGCCTGGCCTGACCGGGGGACCGCCGCCTACTGGACGGATGGTCACGTACGCGTAGATTGACTGCTGAAGGCTGCTGCGGGTTCACGGGGTCCGCGCCGACCGGCCGTTCCGGGTGGCGGACCGGCCGGATCCGGGCGCCACGGCTGCGAGGAGGATCCGGGATGAAGCTGATCCGGCTGGCCGAGATCGACGCCTCGATGATCGGCCTGGTGGGCGGCAAGGCCGCCGGGCTCGGGGAGATGATCAGAGCGGGGGAGCGGGTCCCCGACGGCTTCTGCGTGACCGTCGAGGCCTACGCGAGCGGGCAGGTCCCGCAGGAGGAGCTGGCCCGCGCCTACGAGCGGCTCGGCGGCGGGAAGGTGGCGGTGCGGTCGAGCGCCACCGCCGAGGACCTGCCGCACGCCAGCTTCGCCGGCCAGCAGGACACCTACCTGGGTGTCGAGGGCCAGGACGCGCTGGCCGAGGCGGTCCGCCGCTGCTGGGACTCGCTGCACACCGAGCGCGCCGTGGCCTACCGGGCGAACGTCGGCATCGAGGACGCGGCGATGGCCGTCGTGGTGCAGCGGATGGTCGACCCCGAGCGCGCCGGGGTGCTGTTCACGGCGAACCCGATCACTGGCCGGCGCACCCAGATGGTCGTCGACGCCGCGGAGGGCCTGGGCACCGCGATCGTCGACGGCACCGTGGCGCCCGACCACTACGAGTTCGACGACGACGCCCCGCAGACCGGCTGGCTGGAGGAGCTGCGCGCGGCGGGGCTGCGGCTGCGCGAGCACTTCGGCTCGCCGCAGGACGTCGAGTGGGCCCTCGACCGGGACGGCGTGCTGTGGTTACTGCAGTCCCGCCCGGTCACGACGCTGTTCCCGGCGCCGCCCGCGACCGCCGACACCCGGCTCTACCTGGAGTTCGGCCACATCCAGGGCATGCTCCGGCCGATGACGCCGATGGGCGTGTCGCTGCTCAGGACCGGCGCGGGCCTCTGGTTCGAAGCGGCCGGAGCCAAGGTCGACCGCCGAGATCCGCTGCCCCGGATGGTCGCGATCGGCGGCAGGCTCTACTTCGACCTGACCGACTTCCTGCGCAGCAAGGTGATGCGTGACCGGCTCGGCACGTCCTTGGAGGTGTACGGCCCGCGCGTGCAGGGCGCCGTGCGGCGGATGCTGGACGACCCGCGCTTCGCCCCGCGGCCCGGCCTGCCGTTCGACGTGCGCGCCGTGGTCAAGGGGGTCGCGCGCATCGCCCCCCGGGCCGTCGCCGGCGTGATCGCCGCGCTGGCCTGGCCGGACGCCGCGCGGGGCCGGGCCTACCGCGGCGTGCGGAGGATCAGGCGGCTGACCGTGCCGCCCGGGCCGGACGCGAGCGCCGCCGAACGCCTGCGCTGGGTGGCGGAGGACTCGCACCGGCCGATCATGACCCTGGACATGCAGGGCATCGTCTGGCCGCTGACCGCCGGGATCGTGGCGGGCACCGTCCCCGCCGCCCTGCTCGACGGGGTGGCGAGCGAGGAGGAGCTGGACACCGTCCTCGGCGGCATGCCGTACAACGTGACCACCGAGATGGACCTGGCCCTGTGGCGGCTCGCCGTCAGCGCGCGCGAGCACCGGGAGCTGTTCGCCGGCACCCCCGCGCCGGAGCTCGCCGCCCGCTACCGCGACGGCGACCTGCCCGACATCGGCCTGGCACAGTTCCTGGAGAGGTACGGCCTGCGGGCCGCGGCCGAGATCGACGTCGGCATGCCGCGCTGGGCGGAGGACCCGGCGCCGCTGTTCGCCACGATCGCCAACTACCTGCGGGTCGGCGATCCCGAGCAGGCGCCGGACCGGCGCTTCGAGCGCGCCGCGGATCGGGCGGAGCGGACGCTCGCCGCGCTGGCGCGGCGGGCCACGCGCGGGCGGCCGGTCCGCGGCAGGGTCGCGGTCTTCCTCATGCGCAGGTCCCGCGAGCTCACCGGGCTGCGCGAGCTGGGGAAGTTCGCCTGGCTGATCCCGCTGCGGGCGGCGCGGGAGCAACTGCTGCTGGCCGGCGCGGAGCTGTTCGAGCGGCCGGACGACATCATGTTCCTCGACCTGGCCGAGGCCCGCCAGGCCGCCCGGGGCGCGGACCTGCGCGAGGTGATCGCGGCCCGGCGCGCCGCGTACGAGCGTGAGCTGCGGCGGCCCGGCGTCCCCGGCGCGCTGCTGTCCGACGGCACCGACGTGGAGGCGCTCGCGCCGGCGGTTCCGGCGGGCGACGGGGTGCTCACCGGCATGGCCGGGGCGGCGGGCCGCGCGACCGGCCGGGCGCGGGTGATCCGCGACCCGGCCGGCGCGTACATCGAGCCGGGCGAGATCCTGGTCGCGCCCACCACCGACCCCGGCTGGACGCCGCTCTTCCTGACGACGGCGGGCCTGGTCACCGAGACGGGCTCCCCGGTCGCGCACGGCCCGACCGTCGCCAGGGAGTACGGGATCCCGGCCGTCATCTGCGTACGCGACGCCACCCGCGAGATCAGGACGGGCCAGCTCATCACCATCGACGGCGCCGCGGGCACCGTGCGCATCGAGGAGGAATGAGCCGGGCCGCTCAGGAGACAGCGGCGGCGGGGTGCGCGTGGACGGCGCGGGTCAGGATGCGGTGCACGTAGCCGGCGTCGGCGGGGGCGTTGTCGATGAGGATGGCGGTGCACAGGCCGTCGGCGGCGGCGACGACGGCGGCGATGGCCTCGGGGTCGTCGGTGAGGGTGGCGGCGAGCTCGCCGATGTCCTGCCGCCAGCGGCGGGCGACGGGCGCGAGCGCCGGGCGGCGAGCCGCCAGGGTGGACAGCTCGCGCTCGGCCAGGGCGTGGTCACGGCCGGGGCCGCCGGACTCGGCGATCAGCTCGGCCAGCGCGCGGAGCTTGTCGCCGGGGCCGTCGATGATCTGGCGGATGCGCCGGGTGTAGGTGTCGGCGACGCTGGACAGGGCCGCGACGAGCAGGTCGTCGAGGGTGGCGAAGTAGTAGGTGCTCAGGCTGGTGGTGATGCCGGCCTGCTTGGCGACGGTGCGGTGGGTGACGCCCGCCGCGCCCTCGCGCGTCACGACGGCGAGGGTGGCCTCGATGATCTCGGCGCGGCGCCGGTGGCCCCGGGCCTTGCGGCCGTCGATGTGCCCGCTGTCGTCGTTCATGCACCCCTCCCGTGAGGTCCAGGGTAGACGAGCCAGGGTGGACGAGCACGTCACCGCTCGTTCTCTCCGAGAGGCCGCACGTGCCGCAGCGCCGTCAGGCACAGCGCCGCCGCCGCGACGATCGCGACGCCGGCCACGGCCGAGGCGATGTTCACCCCGCTGGTGAACAGCGCCTGCGCCTCCCGCACCACCGGGGCGGGCACCTGGCCGGCGACCGACAGCGCGCCGGGCAGGCTGTCGGTGAGACGCGCCGCGAGCTCGGGCGGGACGTCCGCCGGGGCGGTCATGCGGGCGGTGTAGAGGACGGTGGTGAGGCTGCCGAGGACGGCGACGCCGACGGCGATGCCGAGTTCCTGGACGGTCTCGGACATCGCGGCGGCCGACCCGGACTTCGAGGCCGGCGCGGCGCCGACGACCATGTCGGTGCCGAGGGCGGCGATCGCGCCGAGGCCGAGGTAGACGAACGCGAACCCGGCCACCACCCGTGCCGCGTCGCCGGTGCCGGCGGTGGCCAGCAGCGCGTAGCCGATCACCGAGAGGGCGAGCATGAGCGCCATGACCAGGCCGGGACGCACCCGCCTGGCGATGATCGGCGCGCCGATCGCCGCGGCGAACATCGCCAGGGCGGGCGGTCCCATCCACAGGCCGGCCGCGAACGGCGTCAGGCCCTCGACGAGCTGGAGGTACTGGGTGACCAGGTACATGGTCCCGCCCACGCCGACCAGCCCGATCAGCAGCACGGCCAGCGCCGCGGAGAACGCCCGGCTGGTGAACAGCGTGACGTCCAGCAGGGGCGAGGCCAGGCCGCGCTGACGCCGTACGAAGAGCGCCCCGGCCACCGCGCCGAGCACGGCCAGGGCCGCCGTGCCGGGGCCGGGACCGTCCGCCGCCGCGTGCTTGATCGCGTAGACGACCGGCAGGATCGCGGCCAGCGACAGGCCGACGCTGGCCAGGTCGAGGCGGCCCGCCTGCGGGTCGGCGTACTCGGGCAGCAGCGCCCGCGCCCCTGCGAGCACGGCGACCGCGACGGGGACGGCGAGCAGGAACGCGGCGCCCCACCAGAACGTGCCGACCAGGGCGCCGCCGGCCACCGGGCCGGCGGCCATGCCCAGGGCGAACATCGTCGCCCAGATCCCGATCGCGACCGCGCGCTGCCGGGCGTCGGCGAACATGTTCGAGATCAGCGACAGCGTCGAGGGCATCAGCGTGGCCCCGGCGACCCCGAGCAGCGCCCGGGCCACGATCAGCAGCTCGGCGTTCGGCGCGAAGGCGGCGAACACCGACACCGCGGCGAACGCGGCCGTCCCGATCACCAGCAGGCGGCGCCGCCCGATCCGGTCGCCCAGGGTCCCCATCGTGATGAGGAACCCGGCGATGAAGAACCCGTACGCGTCCATGATCCAGAGCGTCTGGGTCGCCGACGGGTCCAGGGCTTCGGCCATGCTCGGCAGGACCAGGTACAGCACGGTGACGTCCAGGCCGAGCAGCACCGTCGGCAGCGCCAGCAGTCCCAGACCGGCCCACTCCCGCGTTCCCGCACGCCGGGTGACGACTTCGGGCATGACATCCTCCTTGGGCAAGAATATTTGAACGATAGTACAACTAGGACGATCGTTCAAATAAAGAGGAGCCTGCTGGATCGCTGCGACAATATCTTGATATGGTTTCCAATATGCAGATATTGTTCCCGGTATGTCGATACCGCCAACGGGGGACCGCCCGCCGGAGGACCTGACCGCGCGTGCCCGCATCCGCGACGCCGCGCTGGAGCAGTTCGCCGCCCGGGGCGTCAAAGCCGCCACGCTGAAGGACATCGCCGACGCCGCCGGCGTCTCCGTCGGCCTGGTCCAGCACCACTTCGGCTCCAAGGACCGCCTGCGGGAGGCCTGCGACCAGCACGTCCGCGACACCGTCCTGGGCGCCGCCGGCCGGGTCCAGGAGGGGGCCGAGGTCAACGCCGACTTCCTCAGGGGCATGTACGAGGCGAGCGAGCTCAGCGTCCGCTACCTGGCCCGCGCCCTGGTCGACGGCTCACCCGTGGCGGCCGAGCTGTTCGACGAGGGCTCGGCCGGGGCCGAGCGGTTCTTCACCGACACCTGGCCCGACACGTTCACCCCCGGCGAGGCGAAGGTGCGCGAGCGCGCCGCCGTCATGGCCGCGATGCACCTGGGCACGATCGTCCTGCACGAGCACCTGTCCAGGCGGCTCGGCATCGACGTGCTGCGCCGCCCGAACTCCGGCCTGCTCGGCGCCGCCATGCTCGACGTCTACGCGCACATGGGGCAGTGGATCGCCACCCAGCAGGGTGACCGGGTCCGCCAGGCCGTCACCGACGTCCACGACGAGGAGCACCCCGATGCCTGACGCGATCCGGATCCGCCGGCTGGTCAAGAACTTCGGCAAGGTCCGCGCGCTGGACCAGCTGGACCTGACCGTGCGGGAGGGAGAGGTCCACGGCTTCCTCGGCCCCAACGGCGCGGGCAAGAGCACGACCCTGCGCATCCTGCTCGGCCTGCTGCGCAAGGACTCCGGCGAGGTGAGCCTGCTGGGCGGCGACCCCTGGAACGAGGCCGTCGAGCTGCACCGGCGGCTCGCGTACGTGCCCGGCGACGTCACGCTGTGGCCCAGCCTGTCCGGCGGCGAGGTGATCGACCTGCTCGGCCGGCTGCGCGGCGGCGCCGACGCCAAACGGCGCGACGAGCTGATCGAGCGGTTCGCCCTGGACCCGCGCAAGAAGGCCCGCACCTACTCCAAGGGCAACCGGCAGAAGGTCGCGCTGATCGCCGCGCTCGCCTCCGAGGTGGAGTTACTGCTGCTCGACGAGCCGACCTCCGGGCTCGACCCGCTGATGGAGGCGGTCTTCCGCGAGGTCGTCGGCGAGGAGCGGCGCGCGGGCCGCACGGTCCTGCTCTCCAGCCACATCCTCGCCGAGGTCGAGGCGCTCTGCGACCGGGTGAGCATCATCCGCGACGGCCGGATCGTGGAGTCCGGCACACTCGCCGAGCTGCGCCACCTCACGCGCATCTCGGTCACGGCCGACCTGGCCAGGGTTCCGGAGGCCGGCCTGCCCCACGTCCACGACCTCACCGGCGAGGGCGGCCGCGTCCGCTTCCAGGCCGACGCCGACCACATCGGCGAGGTCCTGACCCGCCTGACGGAGTACGGCATCCGCGACATCACCGCCCAGCCTCCCACTCTCGAAGAGCTGTTCATGAGGCACTACCGATGAACACCGGCACCCTGATCCGGCTGATCCTGCGCCGCGACCGCGTCTGGCAGCCGCTGTGGATCCTGAGCGTCACGCTCTTCGTCGCGGCCACGGTCACCACCATCCGCGAGCTGTTGCCCACCCCGGAGGCACGCCGCGACTACTTCGTGAACATCATCGACAACCCGGCCATCATGCTGCTGCAGGGACCGGCGTACGGCGACAGCGTGGGCGCGGCCGCCGCCCAGCAGCGCGGCGCCGCCACCACCATCTTCGCCGCTCTGGCCAGCATCCTGCTCGTGGTCAAGCACACCCGCTCCGACGAGGAGCAGGGGAGGCGCGAGCTCGTCGGCTCGGCCGCCGTGGGCCGCCACGCCCCGCTCACCGCCGCCCTCGCCGTCGTGCTCGGCGCGAACCTCGTCCTGGCCCTGCTGATCACCGTGGTCGGCGCGAGCGCCGGGCTCGGCCTGGCCGGGCCGCTCGCCTGGGGGCTGATGGCCGCCTCCGCCGGCTGGCTCGGGGCCGGGCTGGCCGCGGTGACCGTGCAGCTCACCCGGAGCGCCCGCACGGCCGGGGCCGCGGCCTTCGCCGTGTTCTTCGCCGCCTACCTGGTCCGCGGCATCAGCGACCTGGCCGGTCCCGGCCTGGAATGGCTGGGCTGGCTCGTCCCCAACGGCTGGATCCTGCGCGCCCGCGCGTTCGGCGCCGAGCGGTGGTGGGTGTTCCCGCTGCTCGCGGTGTTCGTCGCGGCTCTGGCCTGGCTCGCCTACACGCTGTCGGCCCGGCGCGACCTCGGCGGCGGCCTCCTCGCGCCGCGGCTCGGGCCCGCCCGCGCCCCGGCCGCGCTGCGCGGGCCGCTCGGGCTGGCCTGGCGCGTTCACCGGGGCGCCGCGCTGGCGTGGATCGCGGGCGCCGCGTTCGTCGGCGCGGGGCTCGGGCTGGCCGGGCCGAGCGTCCTGGAACAGTTCGGCCAGAGCGGCGGGCTGGACCACTGGGCCAGGCGGACGGGCACGGACGACCCCGTGGAGATCTTCTTCCGGCTCGTCGTGTACGAGCTGGCCGTGTTCTCCATGTCCCTGTACGCGATCATGACGGTGCTCCGGCTGCGCGGCGAGGGGGCCACCGAGCTGTTCCTGTCCGGGCCGGTGAGCCGGGCGCGCTGGGTCCTCGGCCATCTGGCGTTCGCGGCGGCGGTGCCCGGCGCCATGCTCGTCGTCGCCGGGCTCGGCCTGGGCCTGGGCAGCGGCGACGTCGGCTCCGGCCTGGCCCTCACCACGGTCGTCCTGCCCGGCGTCTGGGTGATGGCCGGTGTCGCCGTGGCGGCGTACGGCCTGTTCCGGCGCGCCGGGACGGTCGTCGCGTGGACCGCGCTGGCGCTCGCCATCGCCCTCGAACTCGGCTGGGAGCTCCGGCTGGTGAACGACCAGGTCTTCATGATCTCGCCGTTCGCGCACGTCCACTACTCCACGCTGGCCGACCCCGGGCCCGGCACGCTGCTCGGCCTCACGCTCGTGGCGACCGCCTTCACCGCGCTCGGCCTGTACGGGCTCCGCCGCCGCGACCTGACCCTGTGACGGCCTGCCGCCTCCGGCAGGGGACGCCGGAGGCGGCGGGGTGTCACGCGACGGCGGTGCCCTCCAGCTCGATCATCAAGGTGGGGATCGCCAGCCTGGTCACCCCGAGCATCGTGGTGGGCGGCGCCACCCCGGCGGCGCCCAGCCGCGACGCCAGCACGCCGTAGTGCTCGAAGAGCCGGTCGACGTCGGTGGTGTAGACGTTGAGCCGGACCAGGTTCGCCAGCGACATCCCGGCCTCGCCCAGCACGGCCTCCAGGTTGTCCAGGCTCAGCGCCAGCTGCGCCGCCATGTCGTCGGCGTGCTCGGGCTTGCCGTCGCCGTTCATCGCCGTCTGCCCCGAGCAGTACAGGGTCCGGGTGTGCCCGGAGACCACCTCACCCTGGTGGTATCCGAGCTGCTGCGACCACGCCCACGGGTTGACGGCCGTTCGTTCCACTGCCATGTCGGCTCCATTCGGTTCATCGACAATCGCGTTCCGATCGGGCAAAAGCCTCGCAGCCAATCACGACATCTTTTGTCGTGTATTTCGGTACAGTTCGGATATGCGTGCCGACCGGTTGGTCTCGCTGGTGCTGTTGCTGCGCCGGCACGGCCGGATGTCCGCGACCGCGCTGGCCCGGGAGCTGGAGGTGTCCACCCGGACCGTGCTGCGCGACATCGAGGCGCTGTCGTCGGCGGGCGTCCCCGTGTACGCCGAGCGCGGCCGGCACGGCGGGTTCGCGCTGCTGCCCGGCTTCCGGACCGAGCTGACCGGGCTGAACCACGACGAGGCCCTCGCCCTGCTGGTGGCCGGGTCGCGGCGCGGGGCGCAGGCGTTCGGGCTCGGCTCGGCGCTCGCCTCGGCGATGCTCAAGGTGGTCGACGCGCTGCCGGAGAGCTACCGGGACACGGCGGCGGGCGCGGCCGAGCGGCTGCTCATCGACCCGGAGACCGACCTGCTCTCGCGCCGCCTGGCCGACGAGGAGGTGCCGGACGCGATCGTGGCCGAGGTGCTGCGCGCGGTGTTCGCCGGGCACAAGCTGCGCATCCACTACGCGGCCGTGAACCAGGCGGCGCAGTGGCGCACGGTGGACCCGATCGGCCTGGTCACCGTGCGCGAACGCGGCTACCTGCTGGCCACGCGGGCCGGCGCGGACCGTACGTACCGGCTGTCGCGGATCCTGGCGGCCGAGGAGCTCGCCGAGCGCGCGGAGCGGCCGGACCGGGTCGACCTGGACCGGGCCTGGCAGGAGCGCAGCACCCGGTTCCGGGCCGGCGGCGACCAGGTCAGCGTGCTCGTGCGGGTGAACCCGGTGCGGCGGGAGGACCTGGTGGGCACCGCGCTGGCCGTCCGCGCGGAGCGGGCCGACGCGGACGGGTGGCTGCGGATGGAGGTGTCCTTCCAGGACCGCAGGCACGCCGAATGGGCGCTGTGGCAGCTCACCACGAACGCGGAGGCCCTCGAGCCGCAGTGGCTGCGCGACGCGCTGCGCGACCGCGCCGCCGCGATCGCCGCCCGCTACGGCGGCTAGATTGTCTGCAACGAAACTATCTGTTACGGTCCTCTCGTTGGCAGCCGCACGACGGAGGAGAACCGTGGACGAGAACCAGCAGGGGCCAGCGCCCCGGCCGCTGAGCGACGACGAGCTGGTCAAGCTGCTCGAAGGGCAGCGGTTCGGCGTGCTGGCGACGGTCCGGCGCACCGGCCACCCCGCCCTGTCCACGGTCCTGTACCGATGGGACCCCGCCGGGCGCGTCATCCGGATCTCCACCACGGCCGGCCGGCTCAAGGCCCGCCAGATCGCCCGCGACCCGCACGTCGCCCTGCACGTCCAGGGCCCCGACGTGTGGTCGTTCGCCGTCGCCGAAGGCGAGGCCGAGGTGTCCGGCGACCCCGCCGACCTGCTCGCCTTCGCCGGCGATCAGCCCGACCCCGCCGCCTTCCTGGAGCAGCAGGCCCGCGAAGGGCGCGTGGTGATCAGGATCAGCGTGTCGCGCCTGTACGGCACGGCCCTCGACCTGCCCTGACGACACGCCACCCGCGGCTCAGCGCACCTGGATGCCGAGCAGGCAGGTGTCGTCGTCGGTGTCGGAATGGCTGTGGGTGAGGAGATGGTCCAGGCGGTGCTCGAGGCTCGTCACTGGGTGCTGCACCGTCGTCAGGAGCTGCTGCTGCGAGTGCTGCAGGGCGCGGTCCCGGCGCTCGATGAGCCCGTCGGTGTACATGAGCAGCGTGTCCTCGCCCGCCAGGCGGATCTGCCCCTCCTCGTAGTCGGTCTCGGAGACGGCGCCGAGCATGATCCCGTGGACCAGCGGCAGCTCCTCGGCCGTGCCGCCCCGCACCAGGATCGGCGGCAGGTGCCCCGCCCTGGCCCAGCGCAGCACCCGGGTCGCCGGGTCGTACAGGCCGCAGAGCGCGGTGGCGGTCAGGCTGTTGGTCAGGTGGTGGGCGACCATGTTGAGCCAGGTCATGAGCTGGCCGGGCCCGGCGCCGGTGACGGCCAGGCCGCGCAGGGCGTTGCGCAGGATGACCATGCCGGTGGCGGCCTCGATGCCGTGGCCGGCGACGTCGCCGAGCGAGAGCAGCACCTGCTTGGAGGGCAGCACGACGGTGTCGTACCAGTCGCCGCCGACGAGGTGCTCCTTCTCGGCGGGCCGGTAGCGGACCGCGATGTGCAGCCCGGACGCCTCGATGATCCGCTGGGCGGGCGGCATGATGGCCCGCTGGAGCTGCAGGGTGAGCCGGTTGCGCTCGGAGATCTGCTGCTCGGAGTGGGCGAGCTGGTCGCGGGTGGCGGCCAGCGCCACCTCCGTCCAGTGCTGGGCCGAGACGTCCTGGTACGCGCCGCGTACCGCCAGCATGCGGCCCTCGGCGTCGATGACGGGCTCGGCCACGACCCGGGTGTGGCGGGCCACCCCGTCGGGGCGCTGGAGGCGGAAGGCGACCGAGGCGGGCAGCCGGTGGTGCAGCACGGTCCGCAGGAAGCGGCCGATGGCGGTGGCGTCGTCGGGGTGGGCGTGCTCGGCCAGCCGGTCCAGCGGGATCGGGTGCTCGCCGGGCGGCAGGCCGTACAGGTTGAACAGCTCGCTGTTCCAGGTGATCTCGCCCGTCTGCACGTCCTGCTCGAAGCCGCCGATGCGGCCGAGGCGCTGGGCGTGCTGGAGCAGGCTGGCCAGGCGGACGGCCTCGTCCTGGACCCGCCAGATGAGCAGGACGCAGTCGCCGTGGCGGGTGATGCTGATGTCGGCGACCGTGGTGAGCGGCACCTGGTCGACCAGCGCCGTGAGCGGCACCCGCTCGGCCCGGTACGGCTCGCCCGTCCCGTACACGTGCTCGATCTTGCCGAACAGCCCGTCGTCGTGGGCGGCCAGCGGGTACGCCTCCAGCATCGTGGCCCCCGTCACGACGGCGCGGGGGCGTCCGGCGGGGTCGGCGAAGCAGTTGTTGGCGTGCTCGATGAGGAAGTCGGCGAGCAGCCCGTCCTTGCCGAACGCGGGCCGGAGCAGCAGGGCGGAGTCGTGCAGCCCGTCGGTGAGGTTGACCAGCTCGGCCAGGTCGGGCGCGGGCTCCTCGCAGGGTTCGAGCGTGTGCGCGCACAGCTCGGCCAGCGCCTCGACCTGCTTGTGGATCTGCGGCGGCTGCGGCTCCAGCGCGTGCGGCCAGCCGATCTCCAGCACGCCGAGGACCCGCCCTCCGGTGCCGGCGGGGACGGCCACCCGGCCGCCCGGCAGGTGGAGGTGGCCGATGGAGGGCAGGCCGGTGCCGGAGAGGCTGGGGAACCAGACGGTCCGGCGTTCGACCAGCGCGCGCCGGGCGGGCGTCGCCACGCCGGGCGGCACGTACCGCCAGCGCCTGGCCTCCTCGGCGCTGTAGCCGGCGTAGCCGGTCAGCGTGAGCGAGGCGTCGGCTCCGGCCGCCCACACGGCGACCGCCGTCGCGCCCAGCGGGGCGAGCGCGTGCTCCAGCAGGGATTCGGCGACGAGCTGGCTGTCCGTGGCGACGAGCGCGCCGCTCTCGGCCGCGCGCAGCCGCACCGCGATGGAGGTGTCGTCCGCGCCGGCGCCGCCCGGCTCGCTCCGTGCCCAGGCGAGGAAGTCGCGCGCGGCGTCGCTCAGGCGGTCGTGCGCCGCCTGGTCGATGAGGTCGGCGGCCAGCTCCAGAGGGGAGAGCCCGGCCTTCTCGGCCAGGTCGGCCAGCTGGCGGGCCGCCTCGGCGGGGCCGCAGCGCAGCCGCTCGATCAGGATGCCCTTGGCCAGCTCGATGAGCGCCCGGCCCTCGGCCGCGTGCTGGGCCTGCCTGATCTGCTCGCGCAGCCGTTCGATGGTGGCGGCGAGCCGGCCGACGTTGGTGGCCTCCTCGGGGGTGGCGGCCTCGCCGGGGGAGGCCGGCTCGTCGCCCGGGTGTTGCTGGATGCGCACTGCGTGCAGCTCCTTCGTACGTGGCGCGAAGACGTGGCGCGAAGACGTGGCGGGGACGGACGCGCGGGGGGTTACGCCGTCAGCCAGCGCTGGATCAGCCCGAGGAGGTGATCGGCGTCGACGGGCTTGGTGACGTAGCCGCTCGCGCCCGAGGCGAGGCTCTTCTCCTGGTCGCCCGGCATGGCCTTGGCCGTGACCGCGATGATGGGCAGGTCCGCGTACTGCGGCATGGCCCTGATCGCGGTGGTGGCGGCGTAGCCGTCCATCTCCGGCATCATCACGTCCATCAGCACGATGTCGATCTCCGGATGCGCCACCAGCGTGTCGATGCCCTTGCGGCCGTCCTCGGCGTGCAGCACCCGCAGGCCGTGCATCTCCAGGATGCTCGTCAGCGCGAACAGGTTGCGCGCGTCGTCGTCGACCACCAGGACGGTGCGGCCGGTGAGCGCGCCGTCCTCCGGCCGCTCGACCGGCAGGTCCGCCTCCTCCGAGCGCACCAGTGGCAGCACGTCGCCGGGCTGCTCGGCGGTCAGGTGCAGGGCGATCCGCTCGCGCAGCTCGTCCAGGCTCGACAGCAGCTCCAGCGGCTGGGAGACGGCCCGCGCCTGCAACGCCCGCTCCTGCGCCGCGTCCATCCGCCAGTTGTTGTAGGCCAGGACCGGCACGCCGTGCAGGGCGGCGTCCCCGTCGATGGCCTCCAGCAGGCCGAACCCGGCCCGCCCCGGCATGTCGAGGTCGAGCACGATGCAGTGGCAGGGGGCGGCGGCCAGCGTCGCCGCCGCCTCCTGCCCGCCCACGGCGGTCACGATCTCCACGGGCGCGTGCGCGCCGCCCGCGTCGCGGCGCGCCAGGTCGGCCACGACGCTCTCGGCCACCAGGGAGAGCAGGCCGCGCGAGCGTTCCTCCACCACCAGCAGCCTGCGCTGCTGGGAGGGCGCCGGGGCCGCCGCCTTGACGGGCTCGCCGTCGGCCGGGGCCTCCGGCAGCTCGCGGTGCGAGGGCGCGGCCTGGCCCGGGCCCTGCTCGGCGAAGTCCGGCCGGGCGGCCGGCAGGAAGAGCGTGAACGTGCTGCCCTGGCCGGGCGTGCTCTGCGCGGTGATCGCGCCGCCGAGCAGGTAGGCGATCTCCCGGCTGATCGACAGGCCGAGCCCGGTGCCGCCGTACTTGCGGCTGGTGGTGCCGTCGGCCTGCTGGAACGCCCCGAAGATCGCCTCCAGCTGCTGCTCGGCGATGCCGACGCCGGTGTCGATGACGCGGAAGGCGATCGCCGCGCCGTGCGGCCGCACGGAGGCGGGCACCTGCGCCGGGGCGGCCGGCTCGATGCGCAGCTCGACGCTGCCGCTCTCGGTGAACTTGACCGCGTTGGACAGCAGGTTGCGCAGCACCTGGCGCAGCCGCGAGTCGTCGGTGAGCAGGCTGTCGGGCACGCCCGGCGCCGTCGTGATGCGGAACTCCAGGCTCTTCTCGGTGGTCATCGGCCGGAACGTGGCCTCGACGTAGTCCAGGAGCTGACGCATCCCGACCCGTTCGGGACTGATGTCCATCTTGCCCGCCTCGACCTTCGACAGGTCGAGGATGTCGTTGATGAGCTGCAGCAGGTCCGAGCCCGCCGAGTGGATGACGCTGGCGTACTCGACCTGCTTGGGCGTCAGGTTGCGGGTCGGGTTCTGGGCGAGCAGCTGCGCGAGGATGAGCAGCGAGTTCAGCGGCGTGCGCAGCTCGTGGCTCATGTTCGCGAGGAACTCGCTCTTGTACGTGGAGGCGAGCGAGAGCTGCTGGGCCCGCTCCTCCAGCTCCTGGCGGGCCTGCTCGATCTCCAGGTTCTTGGCCTCGATGTCCTGGTTCTGCGAGGCGAGCAGCGCCGCCTTCTCCTCCAGCTCGGCGTTGGAGCGCTGCAGCTCCTCCTGCTGGTTCTGCAGCTCCTCCGAGCGGGCCTGGAGCTCGACAGTCAGCCGCTGCGACTCCGCCAGCAGCTCGTCGGTGCGGGCGTTGGCGACGATGGTGTTGACGTTGACGCCGATCGTCTCCATCAGCTGGTCGAGGAAGGCGCGGTGCACGGGCGTGAACGTGCCGAGGGAGGCCAGCTCGATCACGCCGAGCACCTGCTCCTCCACCACGATCGGCAGCACGATCAGCGAGCTCGGCGTGGTCCGCCCGAGCGCCGAGGAGACCGTGACGTAGCCGGGCGGGACGTCGTCGACCGCGATCGTGCGGCGGGCCCGTGCCGCCTGGCCCACCAGCGTCTCGCCCAGGCCGACCCGGGTCGCGGTCTGGCCCGCCGGGAACCCGTAGGCGTTGATGAGCCGCAGCTCGTCCTCGTCGGCCAGGAAGAACGCGCCGTACTGGGCCGAGACCAGCGGCGCCAGCTCGTTCATGACCAGCTCGGCGACCGCCGCCAGGTCGCGGTGGCCCTGCATGAGCCCCGACAGGCGCGCCAGGTTGGTCTTCAGCCAGTCCTGGTCCTCGTTGGCCTTGGTGGTCTCGCGCAGCGACTTCACCATCGAGTTGATGTTGTCCTTGAGCTCGGCCACCTCGCCCGAGGCGTCGACGGTGATGGAGCGGGTCAGGTCGCCGGAGGTGACGGCGCTGGTCACCTCGGCGATCGCGCGCACCTGCCGGGTGAGGTTGCCGGCCAGCTCGTTCACGTTCTCCGTCAGCCGCTTCCAGGTGCCGGAGACGCCCTCGACCTCGGCCTGGCCGCCGAGCCTGCCCTCGCTGCCCACCTCCCGGGCGACCCTGGTCACCTCGGCGGCGAAGGAGGAGAGCTGGTCGACCATCGTGTTGATCGTGGTCTTCAGCTCCAGGATCTCGCCCCGCGCGTCCACGTCGATCTTGCGGGTCAGGTCGCCCCTGGCCACGGCCGTGGTGACCTGGGCGATGCTGCGCACCTGGTTGGTCAGGTTGTCGGCCATCGAGTTGACGTTGTCGGTGAGGTCCTTCCACGTGCCGGACACGCCGCGGACCTGGGCCTGGCCGCCGAGCTGTCCTTCGGTGCCGACCTCGCGGGCGACGCGGGTGACCTCGTCGGCGAACGCCGAGAGCTGGTCGACCATCGTGTTGATGGTCTGCGCGAGCGCCGCCACCTCGCCCTTGGCCTCGACGAGGATCTTCTGCGACAGGTCGCCCTGGGCCACCGCCGTGGCCACCTGGGCGATGCTGCGCACCTGACCGGTCAGGTTCGAGGCCATGAAGTTGACGTTGTCGGTGAGGTCCTTCCACGTGCCGGACACGCCGCGGACCTGGGCCTGGCCGCCGAGCTGTCCTTCGGTGCCGACCTCGCGGGCGACGCGGGTGACCTCGTCGGCGAACGCCGAGAGCTGGTCGACCATCGTGTTGATGGTCTCCTTCAGCTCCAGGATCTCCCCGCGCGCGTCGACCCGGATCTTCTGCGACAGGTCGCCCTTGGCCACGGCCGTGGTCACCTGGGCGATGCTGCGCACCTGGGCGGTGAGGTTGTCGGCCATGACGTTGACCGACTCCGTCAGCGCCTTCCACGTGCCGGACACGCCCTTCACGTCGGCCTGGCCGCCCAGCCGCCCCTCGGTGCCGACCTCGCGGGCGACCCGGGTGACCTCGTCGGCGAAGGAGGAGAGCTGGTCGACCATCGTGTTGAGGGTGTTCTTCAGCTCCAGGATCTCGCCCTGGGCCGAGACGGTGATCTTCTGCGACAGGTCGCCCTTGGCCACCGCCGTGGCCACCTGCGAGATGTTGCGCACCTGGCCGGTGAGGTTGCCGGCCATCGCGTTGACCGACTCGGTGAGGTCCTTCCAGGTGCCCGACACGGCCGGCACGTCGGCCTGGCCGCCCAGGCGTCCCTCGGTGCCGACCTCGCGGGCCACCCGGGTGACCTCCGAGGTGACGAGCGAGAGCTGGTCGACCATGCCGTTGAACACCGAGGCGATCTCGCCCAGCAGGCCGTCGGCGTCGGCGGGCAGCCGCGTGCCGAAGTCGCCGTCCCTGACGGCGGTCAGTCCGGTGAGCAGCTGACGCAGTTCGAGCTCCCCGGCGTCGTGGACCCGCTGTGTTCCCGACCGGCTGCCACTCACGGTGTTGCCCACCTCTCAATAATTGCCATAGTGCAAATAATTGGCTTGGAGGCTAGCGTAGGCGCACGCGGCACGACAACCGCAGCGCACACGAGGGGCAGCTCGGGTGCGCCACTTCCCTGCCCATGAGGAACTACGCCCGTGACCACCGACAACGACATGAGCGCCGTCTACCGGGCGCTACGCGCGGCACCCCCGTACCGGCTGGGGGAGGCCGCCCGCGACGCGCTCGTCGCGCACACGGCCGCGACCGGCGTCGAGCTGCTGCTCGCCGACTACGCGCTGACCGTGCTCAGGCCCGTGCTGGACCCGCCCGGTCCCGACGCGCCCGAGATCCGCATCGACGCCAGCGAGCGCGGCCGCGTGTTCGCCTCCCAGCGGCCGGCGTGGGACCCGGAGCGCGGCGCCCTGCACCTGCCGATGTCGGCGTGCGGGGAGCGCCTCGGCGTCCTCAGCCTCAGCCTGCCCGCCGCCCCCGGCGACGAGCGGATCCACGAGTTCCACGAGCTGGCCTCCGCGCTCGCCGCCGCCCTGTGGGGCGCGGGGCGGGTCACCGACCGCTACCGCAGGGCCCGCCGCCTGTCCCGGCTCACCCTCGCCGCCGAGATGCAGTGGGAGCTCCTGCCCGGCTACGGCCACCGGGGTGACTCCTACGACCTCGCCGGCCAGCTCGAACCGGCCTACGCCGTCCACGGCGACAACTTCGACTGGAGCTGCGACCGCGACTCGCTGATGCTCTCCGTCACCAACGGCATGGGGGAGGGGCTGCGCGCCGCGCTCCTCACCTCGCTGGCCGTCACCGCCATCCGCAACGCCCGCCGCTCCGGCGCCGACCTCGTCGAGCAGGCCGGCCTCGCCGACGAGGTCGTGCACGCCCAGTACGGCGGCCGCGAGCACGTCTCCACCCTGCTGCTGCGCTTCGACGCCGTCACCGGCGAGGTCGCCGCGGTCGAGGCCGGGTCGCCGCGCATCTTCCGGCTGCGCGGCGCCGAGGTCGAGACCGTCAAACTGGACGCCCAGCTGCCGCTCGGCATGTTCGGCGCCACCGCCTACGTCGAGCAGCCCGTCCCGCTGCAGCCGGGCGACCGGCTGGTCATCGTCAGCGACGGCGTGTACGGGGCGCGGTCCACGGCCGACGTGGAGTTCGGCGCCGGTCTGCTGGAGACGACGGTCCGCTCCACCCGCCTGCAGCCCGCCGGAGAGGCCGTCCGTACGATCGTCCGTGACATGATGGCGTTCAGGGCCGGGGTGGACGTCATCGACGACGCCGTCGTGGTTTGCCTAGACTGGACCGCCGCGGCACCCGCGCGAGGCATACGCGCGTAGTCACGCTTCGACCCCTGGAAGCCAGCATGAGCCACCGCGATCTCAGCCACCTCCCCCCGACCGCAGCCGGAGCCTCCGGCGAGGCCTCCACCGGGGCCGTCGTCGAGAACGCGGCGGCCGCCCTGGTCGCCGTCTGGGCGCACTCCCGGCACGCCGCGGTCACCAAGGTCTCCTCCATCCAGCTCCAGGCGCTGCTCACCCTCGAACCCCACCGGCACATCAACCTCGCCACCCTCAGCGAGGCCCTGGGGGCGCTGCCGTCGTCCACCAGCCGGCTCTGCGACCGGCTGGAGGCCACCGGCTGGGTGCGCCGCTCCACCTCCCACGACGACCGGCGGGAGCTGACCATCAGCCTCACCCCCTCCGGGCGGGCCCTGCTGGCCGAGCTGCGCGCCCGGCGCCGCGAACACCTGGCCGAGGTCATCGACGAGATGCCGCCCGACGCGCGGGCGGCTCTCCTGCTCGGGCTGCGCGCGTTCACCACGGCCGCGAGCCGCGTCCACGCCGCTCAGCGGCCGGGCCAGTCCGACGACACCTGGACGAACATCGCCGGCCGCTTCACCGCCTGACCCCCGGCCGGCGCGGCGGGGTTTTCAGGGCGCGGCGGGCGGCCAGTCCAGCCCGGTCAGCCGGGTCAGCACGGCGAAGCCGTCGTCGGTGCCCGGCCAGTGCCGGCGCACCGCGGGCAGACCGGCGCGGCGGACCACCGAGCGCAGCACCGCGGTGACGATGATCGCGTCGTCGGCGTACCCCAGGACGGGGATGAAGTCGGGCACCAGGTCCAGCGGCAGGGCCAGGTAGGCGATCAGCAGCGCGGCCACGACGCCGAGCAGGAGGTCCCACCCCCACGCCCCGGTCATGGCCGGCGGCCGCGCCGCCCGCCGGCGTCACCTGTCACGGGGCCCATGCTACGTCCGGGCCGATCACGCCCGCCGGGCGGCGTGGGCCTCGGCGATCAGCGCGGCGTCCTCGCCGACCCAGCCCAGCAGGGCCGAGCCGCGGCAGCGCTGGAAGGGCAGGCCCACGTACGTGAGACCGGGGACCGGGCTGATCCCGCCGGTGTGGCGCGGAACCCCGCCGGCCAGGGCGCCGGGGACGCGCAGCCACCCGTAGCCGGGCCTGTAACCGGTCGCCCAGATCACGCTGCGCGGAGCGAGCCGCAGGCCGGAGGCGGTGCGCAGCAGCGGCCCCTCGCCATCGACGCCGCCCTCGACGACGCGGTCGACGACGCGCACACCCATCCGGCGCAGCCCCCGGGGGCCGAGCCCGATCAGCGGGTCGCGGGCGCGGACCAGGCGGCCGAGCCGGCCGGTGACCGGAGCCCGGACCACGCCGAGGGCGCGGAGCCAGGTGAAGACGTCCAGGCCGCCGAGACGCTGGGGGAGGACCGGTTGCCGCGCGCCGGCCGCGAGGGTGACCGGGTGGGTGGCGGCGAGCTCGGCGGCGATCTGCACGCCGGAGTTGCCGCCGCCGACGACCAGCACGGGGCCGTCGGGAAGCCGGTCGGGGGCGCGGTAGGCGGAGCTGTGCAGCGCGTGGACGCCGGGTGGCAGCTCCAGGGCGGGAACGCGCGGCTCCTGGAACGGGCCGGTGGCGACCACGACCCCGTCGCCGGCGATCACCCCGTCGCCGGTCACCGCCTCGAACCCGCCGCCCGGGCCGGGGCGCAGCTCCGACACCCGCGCGCCGAGGCGGACGGGCAGGTCGAAGCGGGCCGCGTACGCCTCCAGGTAGCCGGCCACCTCGTCCTTGCCCGGGTAGCGGCTCCCGCCGGGCATCGGCAGGCCGGGGAGCGAGCTGAGCCGGGCCGGGGTGAACAGCCGCAGGGAGTCCCACCGCCGCCGCCACGACTCGCCGATCCGGTCATGGGCTTCGAGGAGTACGACGTCAAGCCCGGCCAGACGGAGGGCGCGGCCTGCCGCGAGCCCCGCCTGACCGGCGCCGATCACGATGATCATGGGGTCAAGCCTGCCCGGCGGGGTGGCGGCCGGGCTTGAACGAACCTGCTAGGAAAGCCACCGCACCCCGGCGGTCATGGTGGAGGGCGCGTTCCCCATCATCCGGCGGACCACCCGGCTCAGGTGGGCGGCGTCGGCGAACCCGGCCGCGTGGGCGGCCTCGGTCAGCGTGGCCCCGGCCGCCAGCGCCGACCACACGCCGTCCAGCCGGGCCCACAGCACGTACGGCCGGAACGGCAGCCCGAACTCCGCCGTGAACAGGTGGGACAGCCGGCTCTCCGACAGGTGGACGGCCCGCGCGACGTCGGACAGCCGCACCCGGCCGGGCAGCATGCGCCGCACGGCTCGTTCGGCGCCGGCGAGCGCGGGGTGCGGCGGCCGGGGCGGGACGTGCCCGGTCAGGGCGTCGACCAGTGCCGTCAGCGTGTCCAGGTCGCCGGTGACGGGGACGTCCGGCCCGAGGCGCCACGCGGCGGCCGAGCCCGGAGCCGCCTCGCCGCCGCCCGGCTGCCCGATCCGGGCCGGGTCGACGAGGGCAAGCAGCCCGTCGGCCGTCCCGCGCACGATCGTGTGCGGGGCGTTGGCGGGGATGAGCGCGGCGCGTACGGCATGATCGCGGCCGTCGGCGCCGCGCAGGACCAGCCCCTCGCCGGTCAGGAATTGCGCGGCGCGGTGGGCGTGCGGGCCGGTCGCGCCGATCCGGCCGCCGTAGCACAGCACGCCCGGCCGCAGAGCCGCCCACCCCTGCCAGCGAGGAGTCACAGCAGGGTGCTCCAGTAGCTCCAGAAGCGGACGCCGATCAGGGTGACGACGGTCAGGAACCACACCGTCAGCACGACGCCGTGGTAATCGGTCAGCGCCTCGACCGGGCGGCGCACCGGACCGGGGACGGGCAGATGGCCCTCCCGGAGGTTGTGCAGGCTCACGTACCAGAAGACCGGGACGGTGACCGACCACACCACCATGCAGTACGGGCACAGCGCGCCGATCTCGTACAGGCTCTGGACGATCAGCCAGTGCACGAACACCGCCCCGGCGGTGACGCCGAGCTGCAGGCCCAGCCAGAACCAGCGCCGGAACGCCGCGCCGGCCAGCAGCGCCGCGCCCACGGCGGCGACGACGGCGAACGCGGCGACGCCCAGCAGCGGGTTCGGGAAGCCGAACACGGCGGCCTGCGGCGTGCTCATGACCGACCCGCACGACAGCACCGGGTTGAGGCTGCAACCGGGCACGTAGCCGGGGTCCGCCAGCAGCGCGATCTTCTCCACCGCCAGCACGAACGCGGCGAGCAGGCCGATCAGCCCGCCGGCCAGCAGCAGGCCGGGCAGCAGCCGGGGGAACGGGCCGGCGGAAGGCCGCGCGGCGTCACTCGGCGAGTGCCGCATCGATGGCCGCCCTGAACTCCGCCAGGGTGCGGGGTTCGATCCTGGTGCCGTTGAGGAAGAACGTCGGGGTGCCCTGCACGCCCAGGGCCCGGCCGTCGGCCATGTCCTTCCGGATGCGGGCCAGCGTCGCCGGGTCGTCGTAGGCCCTGTCCCAGGCCGCCAGGTCCAGGCCCAGGTCCTTGGCGAAGCCGCGGAACGTCTCGTCGGCCGGGACCCGCTTCTCGCCCCACTGGGGCTGCGTCTCGTACATCCGCCGGTACATCGCCTCGAACGCGCCCTGCGCGGCGGCGGCCTCCACCGCGCGGGCGGCGCGCTCGCCGTTGAAGTGGCCGGGCATCGGGAAGTAACGCGCCACGAACGTGACCTTCCTGGCGTAGTCCTCGCGCAGCTCCTCCACCGCCGGGTAGTAGGCCAGGCAGCCCTCGCACTCGAAGTCGAGGAACTCCACCAGCGTCACCTTGCCGTCCGCGGCCGACTGCAGCCGGTGGCTGTCGGCGCGCACCAGCTGCGACTCCCCGGCGGACAGACCGGCCTGTTCGACCGCCTCAGGGCCGGGCCGGCCGAACGCGAACAGCACCGCCACCGCCAGCACGAAGACGCCGATCACGGTCACCGACACGGTGACGTTGCGCTTACGGGCCGCCTGGCGACGCTCGGCCTCTGATGACACGGGTGCTCCCCTTTTCGGTCCACGGCTTACTTCTACTTTGTGTAGAAGATAGTGGGCGGTGGTCCCGCCTCCCCGTCCAGGGGTGCCGCCCGGCCGTCCGCGCCTCTCAGATCGCGGCGCAGACCAGCGGGGCGACCAGCACCGCCAGCGGCCCGCTGAGCAGCAGCCCGGCCGTCGAGCAGGCCGCCGCGGGCGCCCAGCGGGGCCGCTCGCGCTCGGTGAGCAGGCGCTGAAGCCGCTCGACGACCCCCTGTTCGGCCGGCGCCGGCGTGGACGCCTGCGGTCCTGGCCCGCCGGCCGTCATCCGCACCAGCGCGCCGGCCAGCGGCAGGCCGCCGTGGGCGCGGCGGGCATGGTCGTCGGCGACCATCTCCAGCAGCACGGCCACCGCCCGCCGGGCGGTCCGCGCCGCCGGCAGCCAGGGGAAGGCCCGCGCCAGCGCGACGAACGGCAGCAGAGCCAGGTCGTGGTGGCCCCGCGCGTGCGCGCGCTCGTGCCCGAGCACCGCCGCCAGCTCCTGCGCGCTCAGCGCGTCCAGGGCGCCCTGGCTGAGCACGATCCGCCGCCGCCTGCCCGGAACGCAGTAGGCCACCCGGCCGGACGCGGGCAGGATGTACGCGTCGTGCTCCGGCGAATGATCGGCGACCACGTCGATCAGCAGCCGCCGGCGGCGCCGCTCCCGGAACGTCCCGGCGGCCACCCGCACCGTGTGGACCACCAGCCAGGCCGTCAGGCCCGCCGACCAGGCCAGCGCCACCAGGTGCGCCGGACCCAGCCCCGCCAGGCCGTGCCCGCCGGCGATCCGGCCCACCAGCGTGTGCACGCCGTGCGGGAACGCCGCGGCCGACGGCGCCACGGCCGCCACCAGCCCCAGCCCGATCGCCCCCAGTCCGGCGGACGCCCCGGCCGCGTGCCACAGCACGAGCGCCGCCCGGGGACAGCGATGCGTCCACGCCGCACCGGCCAGCGCCCGCGCCGCGCGATCGCCCAGCGCCACCGGCAACAGCGCCACCCCGGCCGCCACCAGCCAGGCGATCATCGCGCCGAACCGTCCCGCTCGCCCAGCGCCGCACGCAGCGCCGAGGCCACCTCGGGCGACACCGTGCCCACGAAGCGCTGCACCGCCGCCGCGACGTCACCCGCCTCGTCCAGGGCCGCGCGCATCGCCTCGGCGACGAAGGCGTCCTTGCCCGCCGTCGCCCGGTACAGATGCGCCCGGCCCACCCGCTCGCGCGAGACCATGCCCTTGTTCGACAGCCGCGTCAGCACCGTCAGCACCGTCGTGACCGCCGGGCCGGACGGCAGCAGCGGCGCCAGGTCGTGGGCGAACATGCCGCCGGGATGCTCCCACAGGGCTTCCATGACCGACCGCTCCAGATTGCCGAGCTGCACCGTCACCCTCCTCACGCCCGCGCCTTCGCGAGAAGGCTACTGCCGCCGTGGTGAACCTCCCGCGCCGCCGGTGCGTACCTGCGGCAGGAACGTTTCACCGTCCACGGGATGAGGCCATGCAGACTTCCACCGGCAAGCCGCTCGCCGTCGCCGTCGCGCTCGCCGCGCTCCTCACCGCCTGCACGGCCCCGGCGGCCCCGCCCACCCTGGCGGCCCCGGCCGCTCCGGCTGCCTCGGCGGCCCCGGCCGCACCGGCGGGCATCGACCAGATCGGCGCCGCCGCCGGATGCCCCCGCCCCGCCCTGCAGATCGACGCCGCCGACCTGCGCCAGGCCGACTGCCGTACCGCCCGGGGCCACTACACCCTCGTCACCTTCACCACCGAACGAGGCCAGCGGGACTGGCTGGAGCTCGCCCAGATGTACGGCGGCGCCTACCTCGTGGGCGAGCGCTGGGTCGTCGTCTCCACCCCGCCCCTGCTGGAAGGCGTCCGCGCCCAACTGGGCGGCCGGATCGAATCCGCCCACCACCACTGACCGCCGACTTCCAGGTGGCCGACCCGGAGGTCCTCGAACCGGACGGGCTGCGGGATCAGCTGCGTAGCCTGGGCGAACGGCTCTCCACTAGAATCTGATTCTGTGACGTCTGCCTTCTTCACCACGGCCGGGGACGAGTTCGTCCCGGCGCCCCACGCCCGCAGCCCCTGGGCCCTTGACATGCTCCACGGCCGCCTGCTCGGCGGGCTGGCCGCCCGTGCCGTCGAGGACCGGTACGGCGATCCGGAGATGCAGTTCGCCAGGCTCACCGTCGACCTGTTCCGCAACAGCCCGATGCTGCCCGTCACCGTCGAGACCGCCCTGGTCAGGGACGGGCGGCGGATCCGCGTGGCCGACGCCGTCATCCGCACCGAGCAGGGCGTGATCGGCCGGGCGAGCGCCGTACTGCTCAGGAAGGGCGAGCAGCCCGGCGGCGAGCGGCCGGTCACCCCCGCGTGGGACGAGACGCCGCCCGACGGACCGCCCGCCGAGGGGCCCGGCTGGACGCCGCCGTTCGACCTGTGGCGCCTGTCGGAGTGGGGCGACCCGGGCCGCAGGCGGGTCTGGACGCGGGAGAACCGGCCGCTCGTCGACGACGAGGAGGTCAGCCCGTTCGTCCGGGTGGCGCTGGCGGCCGACTTCGCCAGCCCGCTCAGCGGCATGACGGCGGGCGGGCTGCCGTTCATCAACGCCGACTACACGCTCACGCTGGCCCGGCTGCCGCGCGGCGAGGTGATCGGCCTGGACGCCACCGGCCATCTCAGCGCGGACGGCGTGGCCAACGGGCAGTGCACCGTGCACGACGCGTCCGGGCCCATCGGCTACTGCGTGGTGACGGCGCTGGCCAACCGGATCCCGCCGCCCCCGGCGGCGCGCTGACGCCCGCCGGGGGAGGCGGCCTCAGGAGGCGGGACGCTCGGCGCGGTCGCCCGACCAGTCGGTGTGGTAGGCGCCCTCCTTGTCGACCCGCAGGTAGGTGTGCGCGCCGAAGTAGTCGCGCAGCCCCTGCACCAGCGCGGCGGGCAGCCGGTCGCGCCGCAGCCCGTCGTAGTAGGCCAGCGCCGAGGAGAAGCCCGGCGTCGGCACCCCGATCTTCACCGCCGTGGCCACCACCCGGCGCCACGACTCCTGCGCGGCGTTGAGCGCCTCGGCGAACGACGGGTCGGCCAGCAGCGTCGGCAGCGCCCGGTCGGCGTCGTAGGCCGCGCGGATCCGGTCCAGGAACTTGGCCCGGATGATGCAGCCGCCCCGCCAGATGGTCGCCATCGCGCCCAGGTCGAGGTCCCAGCCGTACTCCTTGGACGCCGCCGCCATCTGGTCAAAGCCCTGCGCGTAGGCGACGATCTTGGACGCGTACAGGGCCTGCCGCACGTCCTCGACCAGTTCCTTGCCGCCGGTCCCGGTCAGCTCGGGCCCCTGGAGGAGCGGCCGGGCCGCCTCCCGCTGCTCGGGGTGGCCCGACAGCGCCCGCGCGAACACCGCCTCGGCGATCCCCGTCACCGGCACGCCCAGCTCCAGAGCGCTCTGCACGGTCCACCGGCCGGTGCCCTTCTGCTCGGCCCGGTCGACCACCACGTCCACGAACGGCTTGCCCGTCTCGGCGTCGACCTGGTCGAGCACCTCGGCGGTGATCTCGATCAGGTAGGAGTCCAGGTCGCCCTGGTTCCACTCCCGGAACACCCCGGCGAGCTCGGCGGGCGTCGCGCCCAGCGCCTGGCGCAGCAGGTCGTAGGACTCGGCGATGAGCTGCATGTCCGAGTACTCGATGCCGTTGTGCACCATCTTGACGAAGTGACCGGCGCCGTCGGGGCCCACGTGCACCGCACACGGCACGCCGTCCACCTTGGCCGAGATGTCCTGGAGGATCGGGCCGAGCGCCTCCCACGACTCCTTCGAGCCGCCCGGCATGATGCTCGGGCCGTTCAGCGCGCCCTCCTCGCCGCCGGAGATGCCCGTGCCGACGAAGTGGATGCCGCGCTCACGCAGCGCCGCCTCGCGCCGCCGGGTGTCCTCGAAGTACGCGTTGCCGCCGTCGACGATCATGTCGCCCGGCTCCATCAGCGCGGCGAGCTCGTCGATCACCGCGTCGGTGCCCGGCCCCGCCTTCACCATGATGATCGCCCGGCGTGGCCGCTTCAGCGACGCCACGAACCCGGCCAGGTCCTGCGACGGCAGGAACGTGCCCTCGCCGCCGAACTCCCGCACGAGCTGTTGCGTACGGGATTCGGTGCGGTTGTGCACGGCCACCGCGTAGCCGTGCCTGGCCAGGTTGCGCGCCAGGTTGCGGCCCATGGTCGCCAGGCCGGTGACGCCGATGTCTGCCAATTCCATAGTCAGCTCCTCCAAAAGGGGTACGCGTGATCAAAGCTCCGTGGTTCGGCCGGATATTCCTCAGTCGCTCTGCCGCACGCCCAGCTCGTCGAGCCGGTCGAGCATGTCGGCCGGGTCGGCGTAGACGCGGAACGCCCCCGCCCGCTCCAGTTCGTCGCGGCCGTAGCCGCCCGACAGCAGCCCGATGCCGAGCGAGCCGGCCCGCCGCGCCGCCAGCAGGTCCCAGATGCTGTCACCCACCACCATCGCGTGCGCCGGGTCGACGCCGAGCCGCGCCGCGCCGGCCAGGAACAGGTCGGGGTCCGGCTTGGCCCGGCGCACCAGGTCGCGCGTCACCATCGGCGCGTCGTCCGGCAGCCCGAGCAGGCCCAGCGCCAGCCGGGCCGTGCGCGCGTAGCCGCTGGTCGCGATCGCCCACGGCACGCCGCGCGAGGACAGCTCCGCCAGCAGCTCCACCGACCCCGGCAGCGGCCGCACCGAATCGGCCTGCTGCTCGTACGCCTCGGCGTGGGTGGTCTGCAGCTCGTCGATCTGCGCCTGGGTGAGCTTCAGCCCGGTCTCGCGCAGCAGGGCGTTGACGAACAGGCCGCCGCTCATGCCGATGCGCCGGTGGATCCGCCACACCGACAGGTCGATGCCCATCCCCGCCAGCGCCTGCCGCCAGGCGATGACGTGCTGGTAGACGCTGTCGATCAGGGTGCCGTCCAGGTCGAACAGAAACGCCGGGGCGGGCGCGTGCGGGAAGTCGTTCATGGCTCCATGACACCATGACGCCCATGAGGATCATCATCGCGGGCGGGCACGGGCAGATCGCGTTGCGGCTGGAGAGGCTGCTGGGAGCGGCGGCCGTCGGCCTGGTGCGCAACCCGGCGCACGTGGCCGACGTCGAGGAGACCGGCGCGCAGGCCGTGCTGTGCGACCTGGAGAAGGCGGGCGTGGAGGAGGTCGCCGGGATCGTCCGGGGGGCGGACGCGGTGGTGTTCGCCGCGGGCGCCGGGCCGGGCAGCGGCGCGGCGCGCAAGGACACCGTCGACCGGGCCGCCTCCGTGCTGATGGCCGACGCCGCCGAGCGGGCCGGGGTGCGCACGTTCGTGCAGATCTCGTCCATGGGCGCGGGCAAGCCGCCCAAGCCGGGCTCCGACGAGGTGTGGGCCGCCTACATCGCGGCCAAGACCGCCGCCGAAGACGACCTGCGCCGCCGCGACCTCGACTGGACCATCCTGCGGCCGGGCCGCCTCACCGACGAGCCCGGCACCGGCCTGGTCCGGCTGGCTCCCGAGGTGCCGCCCGGCCCGGTGCCGCGCGACGACGTGGCCGCCGTCGTCGCCGCCCTGCTCCAGGCCCCGGGGACGGGCCGCCGCACGTTCGAGCTCGTCTCCGGTGACACGCCCATCGTGGACCTCCTCGCGACGGAGTGAGCCGCGCCCCCGGAGGGGGCCGCACCCCCCGGAGTGACCCGCACCCCCCGGAGTGACCCGCACCCCCCGGAGTCAGCCGCACCCCCCGGAGGCGCGGAGGCATTTTGCCGATCGCTGGCTATGCCTTGCGACGGGCCCGGCAAGAGGTCCCGGAGGTGCGCGAGAAGGGGACGAGCAAAATGTCGGATATGTCGTTCTTTGGGCGGGATCCTTTCCGGGGTTTCGAGGAGCTGACCGGCCGGGTGTTCGGCGGGATGGACGCCTGGCCGCCGACCCGGCCCAGCGTCCAGCGCGTCGACGTGGGCAAGCTGCTCAGCGCCTCCGCCCGCGAGGTGCTCGCCGACGCCGTGGAGATCGCCGGCCGGCGCGGCGCCGCCGACCTCGACGCGCTCGACCTCCTCGGCGCCCTCGCCCGCGCCGAGCCCACCCGCGAGCTGCTGCGCTCGGCCGGCGTCGACACCGGCAGGCTCGGCGACCGCATCGGCACGCTCGCCGGGCAGGGACCCGCCGCCGAGCCGCCCGACACGCTCTCCCCGTCGGCCAAGCGCGCCGTCCTGGACGCCCAGCGCGTCGCCCGCGCCCTGAACTCCTCCTACATCGGCCCCGAGCACCTGCTGCTCGCGCTCGCCGCCAACCCCGAGTCCACCGCCTCCGAACTGCTGCGCGAGCAGGGCGTCTCCGCCAACGAGATCCAGCGCGCCCTGCTCTCCTCCGGCCCCGGGCAGCCCGGCGGAGAACGCCGCGACAGCGGCACCCCCTCACTCGACGAGTACGGGCGCGACCTCACCGAGGAGGCCAGGCAGGGCCGCGTCGACCCGGTCGTCGGCCGCGAGGACGAGATCGAGCAGTCCATCGAGGTCCTGTCACGCCGCACCAAGAACAACCCCGTGCTCATCGGCGAGCCCGGCGTCGGCAAGACCGCCATCGTCGAGGGCATCGCCCAGCGCATCGTCAACGGCAGCGTCCCCGACACGCTCAAGGACCGGCGGGTCATCGCCCTCGACCTGACCGGCATGGTCGCCGGGTCGAAGTACCGGGGCGAGTTCGAGGAACGGGTCAAGAAGGTCGTCGACGAGGTACGCGCCCACGCCGACGAGGTCATCGTGTTCATCGACGAGGTGCACACGCTGGTCGGCGCCGGGTCGGCCGAGGGCGGCATGGACGCGGCCAACATCCTCAAACCCGCCCTGGCCCGCGGCGAGCTGCACGTCATCGCCGCCACCACCATCGACGAGTACCGCAAGAACATCGAGAAGGACGCCGCGCTGGAACGCCGCTTCCAGCCCATCCTCGTCACCGAGCCCACCGTGGAGCAGACGGTCGAGATCCTCGCCGGGCTGCGCGACGCGTACGAGGCCCACCACCAGGTGCGCATCACCGACGAGGCGCTCGACGCCGCCGCCACCCTGTCGGCCCGCTACGTCGCCGACCGGTTCCTGCCCGACAAGGCCATCGACCTGATGGACCAGGCCTCCGCCCGGGTCCGGCTGCGCTCGCGCACCCCCGGCAGCGACGTGCGCGAGCTGGAGGAACGCCTCGCCTCCCTGCGCCGCGACAAGGACCAGGCGGTCTCCGCCGACGACTTCGACCGGGCCAAGGAGATCACCGGCCAGATCGACAAGCTCCGCCCCGAGCTCGACCGGGCCAGGCAGGGCCGCGACGCCGCCCCGCAGGTCATGGTCGAGGACATCGCCGAGGTCGTCTCCCGCCGCACCGGCATCCCCGTCACCCAGCTCACCACCCAGGAGCGCGACCGGCTGATGCGGCTGGAGGAACACCTGCACGAGCGCGTCATCGGCCAGGACGAGGCCGTCGTCGCCATCGCCGAGGCGGTCCGCCGGGCGCGCGCCGGTCTGGCCGACCCGAACCGGCCCATCGGCAGCTTCCTGTTCCTCGGCCCGACGGGCGTCGGCAAGACCGAGCTGGCCAGGGCGCTCGCGGCGGCACTGTTCGGCGGCGAGGACCACATGGTGCGCATCGACATGAGCGAGTTCCAGGAGCGGCACACGGTCTCGCGGCTCATCGGCGCCCCGCCCGGCTACGTCGGCTACGAGGAGGCCGGGCAGCTCACCGAGGCCGTCCGCCGCCGCCCGCACGGCGTCATCCTGCTCGACGAGATCGAGAAGGCGCACCCGGACGTGATGAACATCCTGCTCCAGATGCTCGACGACGGCCGCCTCACCGACGGCCAGGGCCGCACCGTCGACTTCACCAACACGATCGTCATCATGACCAGCAACATCGGCGCCCAGATGATCCTCGACGCCCAGGGCGACACGCCCGACCTGCAGGACCGGCTCATGGACCTGCTGCGCCACTCCATCCGGCCCGAGCTGCTCAACCGCATCGACGAGACCATCGTCTTCCGCCGCCTGGACAGGAGCCAGCTCCGCCAGATCGTCGACCTGCTGCTGGAGCGCACCCGGCAGCGGCTGCGCGGCCAGGACGTGGCGCTGGAGGTGAGCGACGCGGCCAAGGACTGGCTCGCCGAGCGCGGCCACCAGCCCGAGTTCGGCGCCCGCCCGCTGCGCCGCACCGTGCAGCGCGAGCTGGACAACCGCCTGTCCACGATGCTGCTCACCGGCGAGGTCGGGGAGGGCGGCGCCGTCGACGTGGACGCCCAGGACGGCGAGCTCACCCTGCGCGCCCGCACCCCGGAACCGGCGAGCTGACCGCCCGCCACTCCCGGCCCGGGCCTGTCAGGAGAGGGCGGCGCGCGCCAGCTCGCGGCATTCGGCGTACGTGTGCCGCGACAGCGCGTCCCGGACGGCGGGGACGCACGACGGCGCCATCGACAGGCTCGTCACCCCCAGCCCGGCCAGCACCGGGGCGAGCGCCGGATCGCCGGCCGCCTCGCCGCAGACGCCGACCGGCTTGCCCGCCGCCAGGCCCGCCTCCGCGCACGCCGCCACCAGGCGCAGCAGCGCCGGCTGCGCCGGGTCGAGCAGGTCGGCCAGCGCCGGATGCTGCCGGTCGGCGGCGAAGGCGTACTGGCTGAGGTCGTTGGTGCCGACGCTGAGGAAGTCCACCTCCTCCAGCAGCCGGTCGGCCAGCAGCGCGGCGGCCGGGATCTCCACCATGACGCCCACCCGGGCCACCCCCCGGGCGCGCGCCCTGGCGGCGAACCCGGCGGCCTCGTCCCGGGTGGCGACCATCGGCGCCATCACCCACGCCTCCGCGCCCGTCCGCCGCGCCGCCTCGGCGATCGCGTCGAGCTGCGTGTCGAGCACGCCCGGCAGCACCCGGTCGACCCGCAGCCCGCGCATGCCCAGCGCCGGGTTGTGCTCCGGCGGCAGCCCGAGGAACGGCAGCGGCTTGTCGGTGCCCGCGTCCAGCGTCCGCACCACGACGTGCGCCGCCCGCCCGAACACCTCCGCATAGGCCGCCACCTGCTCGTCGAACGACGGCGCCCGCTCGCGACCCAGGAACAGGAACTCGGTGCGGAACAGCCCCACCCCCTCACCGTCAGGCACCAGATCGGCGGCCGAGCCGATGTTGAGCAGCAGTCCGACCGGCCGCCCGTCGGCGGTCCTGCCGGGCCCGCCGGTCGCGGCCAGCCGCTCCCGCTCCCGGCGGTCGCGCTCGCACGCCGCCTCGGCCTCCTCCCGGCTGATGCCCGCCGTGACCTCGCCGGTCACGCCGTCCACGCACACGTACGTGCCGTCCGCCAGGTCCATCACGCCCGGGCACGCCACCACGGCGGGCAGGCCCCGGCCGCGCGCCAGGATGGCGGTGTGGCTCGTCGGGCCGCCCTTCGCCGTCACCAGCGCCAGCACGTCCGGCCCGAGCCCGGCGGTGTCGGCGGGCGACAGGTCCTCGGCGGCCAGCACGTACGGATGCCCGGGGGAGGGCAGGCCCGGCATCGGCACGCCCAGCGCAAAGGCGACGGCCCGGTGCCTGAGGTCGTCCAGGTCGGCCGCCCGTTCGGCCAGGTAGCCGCCGAGCGCCGCGATCGCCTCCCGGTGGCGGGTGAACGCGGCGTCGAGCGCGTGCGGGGCGTCCAGGCCGTCGCGTACGCCCTGCTCGGCCTCCTCCCGCAGCATCGGATCGTCGGCGATCATGGCCAGCGCGCCCAGGATCTCGGCCGCGTCACCCTCGGCCGCGGCGGCGCGCTCGCGCAGCCCCGCGGCCACCGCCCCCAGCGCCCCGGCGGCCACCGCCCCCTCGGCCTCCGCGTCGCCGACCGGCCGAGGAGCCGGAAGCACGGGCGGCGCGGCCATCCGCACCACCGGCCCCGCCACCACCCCCCGGCTGACCCCCAGCCCGGCCAGCCTCACCACCTCACCCACCGACAACCTCCCCAGCCCCCAACCCTGCCCCCTGGCCTGTACCCGGTATCGCGCCCGCGCCCGAGCCCGAGCACGCACCTCCGCCCAAGCCCGCGCCCCCTTCCGGGGCCGCGCCTTCCTCCGGGGCCGGGGTTTCTTCGGGAGGTGGGGGTCCGTCCGGGGCCGCGTTTCCCTTCGGGGGCTGGGCCCCTTGCGGGGTTGGGGGTCCGTCCGGGGGCGGGGGGTCGTCGAGGTCGCGGGAGAGGAGGGCGGCGAGGGTGTCGAGGGCGGCGTCGGCGCCGGGGGCGTCCGACTCCAGCGTCACCTCGGTCCCGCGGACCGCGCCCAGCGACAGCACGCCGAGCATGCTGGACGCCGGGACCGCCTTCCCGTCGCCCGCCCGGATGCGCACCGGCACCCCCAGCCGCGCCGCCTCCTGGACGAACAGCTTGGCGGGCCGCGCGTGCAGCCCGCTCGCCGACGCGATGGTCACCGTCCGCGATGCCATGGCCTGCCTCCTCAGGGTTCGATCGTGACCTTGATGGCCGCGCCCCGGCTGACGAGCTCGATGCCGTCGAGCACCCGGGACAGCGGCAGCCGGTGGGTGATGAGGTCGCCGACCGGCACGGCGCCCGCGGCGATCAGCCCGAGCGCCTCGGCGTTGTGGGCGGGGCTGGAGCCGTTGGCGCCGACGATGGTCAGCTCCCGGTAGTGCACCAGGTTGGAGTCCAGCCGGATGACCGGATCGTCCTTGGGCAGCCCGCCGAAGAAGCTGACGCGGCCCCGCCGGGCGGCCATGCGCACGGCCTGCTCCTGGGCCACGCCCGACGCCGCGGCGGTGACGACCACGTCGGCGCCACGGCCTCCGGTCAGCTTGAGCACCTGTTCCACCACGTCCCCGTCGATGGCCGCGTCGGGCCGTACGAGGTCAGCGGCGACGGCGAGGCGGGCGGCGTTGACGTCGGTGAGGAAGACGCGGCCCGCCCCGCGCGCCCGGGCGAGCCGCACGTGCAGGCAGCCGATCGGCCCCGCCCCCATGACCACCACGTCGTCACCCGTACCCACGCCGGCCAGCGTCTGCCCGTTGAGCACGCAGGCGAGCGGTTCGGCCAGCGACGCCTCGGCGAACCCGACGCCGTCCGGGACGGCGTTGACGCCGTTGACGGCCAGCACCTTGGCGGGCACGATCAGCCATTCGGCGAAGCCGCCGTCGTAGTGGTAGCCCATCGACTCCTGCGCCGGGCAGACGGCCGGGCGGCCCCGGCGGCACTCCGCGCAGGCGCCGCACGGGATCGCGGCGATCACCTGGACCCGCTCGCCGGTGCCCGCCACCTCGCCGGCGATCTCGTGCCCCATCACGCGGGGCGGCCTGATGTGGTGGTGCCCGAACTTGTAGATCTTGGCGTCGGTGCCGCACGTCGAGCAGTTGCGCACCCGGATCTTCAGCTCGCCGGGCCCGGCGACGGGCTCCGGCGCGTCCTCCACCCGGATGTCGCCCGGGGCGTGGAATCTGGCGACCTTCACGTCAGCTCCTCGATCACGTGGTTCACCTCGGTGGCCTCGCGCAGGGTCCGGGCCCGGGCGGGGTCGAGCAGCACGTCGGCCAGCGCGGCCAGCAGCGGCACGTGCCCGTCGCCGGCGGCGGCGATGCCGACGCAGACGGTGACGCGCTCGCCGTCCCAGTCGACGCCTTCGGGGAAGCGCACCACGCAGATCGCGTCGCGCAGCACGTCCTGCCTGGCCGCCGCCGTGCCGTGCGGGATGGCGAAGCCCTCACCGGCGTAGGTGGAGATCGTCCGCTCGCGTTCGAGCATGGCCTCGATGTACGGCTCGGCGACGGCGCCGACGTCGGCCAGGGCGCGCCCGCACCGGCGGATCGCCTCGTCGCGGCCGGACGCGCTCTCGTGCAGCAGCACGGCACGGGGGTCGAGCAGGCCGTCACGCATCGACGACGCCGCCGTTCCTGATGGTGGTGACGAGCCTGGTCACCGCCGGGTCGCCGAGGAAGATCTGGAACGGCACCAGCGCCTTGCCCGGCGCCGCCGCTCTCGCCCTGGCGGCCAGGCCCGCGTGGCAGAGCACCACGTCGGCGTCGGCCGGGATGTCGTTGACCGGCGTGTGCTCGACGGCGACGCCGCTGTCCTTGAGCTGCTTCCTGAGCTGGGAGGCGAGCATCACGCTGCTGCCCATGCCCGCGTCGCAGGCGACGACGATCTTGCGGATGTCCTTGCTGTCGATGCTCGTCATGGTTCATGCCTCCTTGGCGGCGGTCCGGTGCTCGGGGGAGTCCTCGCGGGCGGCGGCGTCGCGGGGCTCGTCGGCGGCGGGCGTGGCGCTCTCGGCGGGCGGCCCGGCTCCGGCGGGCGGCTCCTTCTCGCCGCGGCCGAACCCCATGAGCAGGGCGGCGACGGCGAACGTCACGGCGGTGGCGATCGCGATCCCGAGGATCATGCCCAGCCAGCCGCCTCTCGGCGTCACCGCCGCGTACGCGAAGATGCTGCCCGGCGACGGCGTCGCCACCAGCCCCGAGCCGGTGACCATGAACGTGAACACCCCGGCCGCGCCGCCCGCGATGACGGCGAGGATGAGGCGGGGCTTCATGAGCACGTACGGGAAGTAGATCTCGTGGATGCCGCCGAAGAAGTGGATGATCATCGCGGCCGGGGTGCTGGGGCGCAGCGGGCGCGGGCCGAACAGCAGGTAGGCCAGCAGCAGGCCGAGCCCGGGGCCCGGGTTCGACTCCAGCATGAACAGGATCGACCTGCCGGTCTCGGCCGCCTCCGCGACGCCGAGCGGGCCGAGCACGCCGTGGTTGACGGCGTTGTTGAGGAACAGCACCTTGGCGGGCTCGATCAGCGCCGAGGCCACGGGCAGCAGGCCGTTGCCGACCAGCCAGTCGACCGCGTCGCCGGCGACGTTGGTGATCACCTGGACGACCGGGCCGATGCCCCACACGCCGGCGACGGCCATCGCGCCGCCGACGATGCCGGCGCTGAAGTTGTCCACCAGCATCTCGAACCCGGACCGGGTCCGCGCCTCAGTGAACTTGTCCACATATTTCAGGATCAGGGCGGCGAGTGGGCCGACGATCATGGCGCCGAGGAACATCGGGATGTCCGCCCCCACCACGACGCCCATCGCGGCGACCGCGCCCACCACCGCCCCGCGCTGCCCGTGCACCATCCGCCCCCCGGTGTAGGCGATGAGCACGGGCAGCAGGACCTTGATGATCGGCTCGACCATCGCGGCGAACGACTCGTTCGGCAGCCAGCCGGTGGGGATGAACAGGGCGGTGATGAGTCCCCAGGCGATGAACGCGCCGATGTTCGGCATGATCATCCCGGCCAGGTGGCCGCCGATCCGCTGGATCGTGGCCTTGACGCCGGTCCCGTGGACCGGAGGGGTGTAGGTGTCGGCCATTGGACATGCTCCTTCGGGGGGATGAGCAGACTCCAGGGGGTGAGCCGGTCAGCGACCCGGCGGGGGCCGCGCCGGGCCGGTGGTCGAGGTGAGCGGGCGCGCCGGGTCGAGGGCCGAGGGGGG
>NZ_JAHKRO010000053.1 GCF_019396325.1 Nonomuraea ceibae | reverse complement strand
GCGGCGGCGCCCCGCCGCCCCTCGGCGAGCCGCCGCAGCTCGTCCAGATCGGTACGCGTCCCCGCGGGCAGCTCGGTCACCGCCGCTCCGGCCCCCGCCGGGCGGCGGACGGTGACGACGCCCCGGCCCGCCACCTCGGCCGACTCGCTCTCCAGGTCGATGACGAGCGCGGTGTGCTCGTCGACGCCGAGCACGGCCGAGCCCGGCGGCAGCTCGCGTTCCATGCGCGACAGCCGCCGCTCGCCCAGGTAGCAGTAGCGGGTGTCGTGGGTGCCGCCCTCGGCGTTGTCGAAGTGCGGGATCACCACGGCCCGCAGCCCGAGCGCCGCCAGCAGGTCGAGCCCGTCGCGCCAGTGCGGGTCGGCGCCGGCCTTGTAGATCTCGTACACGGGCACGGTGGCGAGCCCGGCGGTGCAGGCGGCGGCGGAGGCGAGCACGGTGACCCCGGTGCGGGCGCGGACGCGGGCGCGCAGGTCGGCGGCCACGCCGGAGCCGGTCCACCGGTCGAGCGCGTAGGTGGGGCTGCCGGGCCCGGAGAAGACCCAGGCGGCGCCGGTCACGTCGCCGGACACCTCGACGTCCAGGCCGACGCTGCGGGCGAAGTAGCCGCGCGCGCGGGCGGAGATGTCGGCGCGGTTCTCCTGGAAGGCGTACGGGGTGTCGAGCAGCACGGCCCGCGCGCCGGGCGGCAGCGCGCGAGCGGCGGCCCGGTGGACCTCCACCATGGTCGGGCTCGTCTCGCCCGATCCCATCAGCACCAGCGTCCCCGGCATGGCCCCCGCCTCTCTCTGTCCCGTCCTCGACTACTGCCACGGGCGGGCCCGCTCGCGCAAGAGCGGGACACACATGCGAGATGGACGTTCCTGCACAGGGGTGGCAGTAGGCTGCTGGCGGTGACGGCAAGACACGTGGTCTCGGTCGAGACGCTCCTGCTGCGGGCGGGCGACGGCTGGTCCTATCGGCGCGTGGTGGTCTCCCCCGCCGCTGGTGAGAGCCCCGACGAGGCGGCCCGCCGGGCGGCCGGGGTGGAGCCGGGCACGGACGAGGTGGTGGTGCACTCGACGAGCTGGCGCCACCGGCCGGGCGAGATCGTGCTGACCTACGCGGTGTGTCCCGATCCGGAGCCGTGGCTGCCCGCCGACGGGCGGCCGGCGGCGGAGCCGGCCCGGGGCGCGGCGCCCGCGACGCCGTCGCCGGAGCGGGTGGAGGTGGCGCAGGTGGCGGCGCACGCGATCCGGCACCTGGCGTTCCTCATGGTGGAGGACCCGGTGGTGCGCGAGGCGCTGTCCCGCCACCCGGAGGTCGCTATCGCGCTGTCGCCCAGCGCCGGGACAGGCGGCGGCCGAGCTCCTGCATGGGCCGTTCCACCCAGCGGTACGTCAGCGCGCTGACGGCCACGATCAGCGCCGTGACCAGCACGGTCGCGGTGAGCTGGACCGGCAGCGAGGCGGCGCGCAGGTCACCGGCGACCGCGCTGACGTACTTGAGCACCGGATGGTGCACGAGGTAGAGCGAGTAGCTGATCAGGCCGAGCCAGGTGAGCGCCTTCGGCAGCCGCCTGCCGCGCAGCGCCATGGCGCCGCCGAACACCGCGGCCGACAGCGCGATCGTGGTCACCCACACGTCGGGCTGGACCCACCACCAGCCGTTCTGGACGGCCCAGAAGGGCGAGACGGCGACGAGCGCGGTGGTGAGGGCGACGGGCCAGAGACTGCCCTGGCCGCGTTCCCACCGGTGGACGGCGGTGCCGGCGAACATGAGCGCCACGATGGCCGCGCCGAGCCACGGCACCCGGCTGTTGAGGACCAGCAGGACGAGCGCCATCACGCCCATGCTCAGCGCCGCCGCCCTGCGGAACCGGCCGCCGATCACGCAGGCGAGCCCGGCGACGAACACCGCGCAGGACGCGTACGCCACCCAGGCGCCGCCGAACAGGGCGCGGCTCATCACCAGCCCGGTCACCACGCCGGTGGCGGCGAACAGGACCGACAGCAGCGCGCTGCGCTCGTGCAGCCTCAGCAGGAACAGCGCGGTGACGAGCAGGTAGAAGACCATCTCGTACGAGAGCGTCCACATGGTGTCGGCGAGCCCGCCCACGCCCACGACGTCGAGCAGCATGGTGGCGTGCCCGGCGACGGACCCGCCGTCGCGCGGCACGGCCTCGCGGACCGGCACCCACCAGGCCAGGGCGAGCACCAGGACGGAGACGGCCAGGTAGAGCGGGTAGAGGCGGAAGACGCGGCTCAGCCAGAAGGCCCGCACGTCGCCGTGCCGCTCCAGGGAGGCCGGGATGATGTAGCCGCTGACCAGGAAGAACACGAAGATGCCGAAGACCCCGAAGCTGAACCAGTAGGGCCGTGCCGACGGCAGGTACCACGGCAGCATGTGCTCGGCCACGACGGCCAGGGCGCCGATTCCGCGGAGCGCGTCGAGCCAGGCGAGCCTGGAGTGGGAGCCGGCGGAATCGGACGCGGTGCCGCTGGATGCGGCTGGGGCGATCGACACCCGGCCAAACCTACCCTGACTTGCCCCGTCGATGCCGCTTGTTCCCTATGTGCGGACAAAGGACGGTAATGGTAGTGGTGCGCCCGATCTGAGCTCCGGCTACCAGCCGATGCGCCCCTTCCCGGAGACGAGCGCCCGGGCGATGACCAGCCGCTGCACGTCGTTGGTGCCCTCGCCGATCGCCATCAGCGGCGCGTCCCGGTAGAGCCGCTCGACCACGTACTCCTGGGAGTAGCCGTAGCCGCCGTGGATGCGCATCGACTCCAGCGACGCCTTGAGCGCCACCTCGGAGGCGAAGTACTTGGCCATGCCCGCCTCCATGTCGATCCGCTGCCCGCTGTCGGCGCGGGAGGCGGCCCAGTAGGTGAGCAGCCGGGCGGCCTGGATCTCGGTGGCCAGGTCGGCGAGCTTGAGCTGGATGGCCTGGAAGTCGGCGATCGGCTGCCCGAACGCGGTGCGCTCGCGGGCGTAGCCGAGGGCGGCGTCGTAGGCGGCCTGGGCGACGCCGACGGCGCGGGCGGCGATGTTGACGCGGCCGATCTCCAGCGCGCCGAGGACCTGCTGCATGCCGCGCCCCTCGACGCCGCCGAGCAGCGCGCCCACGGGGACGCGGACGCCGTCGAGCGCCACCTCGCACGTCTCGGTGCCCTTGTAGCCGAGCTTGGGCAGGTCGCGGCTGACGGCGAAGCCCTCGGCCGACGGGTCGACGAGCAGCACGGACATGCCCTTGTGGGCGGGCTCGGTGATCGAGGTCTTGACGAGCACGGGCAGCGGGTCGGCGTGACGGGCGTTGGTGATCCACGTCTTGGTGCCGGTGACGACGTAGTGGTCGCCGTCGCGGACCGCGCGGGTGCGGATGCCCTGCAGGTCGGTGCCGGCGCCGGGCTCGGTGAGCGCGATGCCGGTGCGGCGGGCGCCGGTGGCCAGCTCGGGCAGCAGGCGCTTCTGCTCGCCGGTGCCGTGGCGGGCGATCATCGAGCAGGCCATGGAGTGGGAGCCGATGGTGCCGGCCACGCCCATCCAGCCGCGCGCGATCTCCTCGAAGACGAGCGCGAAGGTGACCATGTCGGCGCCGAGCCCGCCGTGCTCCTCGGGCACCGACAGGCCGAACAGGCCCATCGTCTTCATCTTCTCGACGATCTCGGTGGGGTAGCGGCCGGAGTGCTCCCACTCGGTGGCGACCGGCACGATCTCCTTGTCGACGAAGGCGCGCAGCGTCTCGCGGAAGGCCCGCTGTTCGTCGGTCAGCTCGAAGTCCATCGCTCAGCCTTCCAGAGGGCCGGTCTTGGCCTGGGGGAAATAGCCCTTGTCGTGCGGGGCGTCGCGTTTGTAGACCATGACCGTGCGGGTCCACGACATGATCTCGTCGCCGTCCTGGTTGAGGCCGCGGGTGCGGCAGGTGACGATCCCGGCGTACGGCCGCGACTTCGACTCGCGCTTGGCCGTGACCAGGGACTCGGCGTAGAGGGTGTCGCCGATGAACACCGGGTGGGTGAGGCGGATCTCCTCCCATCCGAGGTTCATCAGCGCGGTCTGGCTGACGTCCATGACCGACAGGCCGAGCACGATGGCGACGGTCAGCCCCGAGTTCACGATGATCTTCCCGGCCGGGGCCTTCGCGGCGAAGTGCGCGTTGAAGTGGTTCTGGTTGGTGTTCATCGTGAGCAGCGTGAACCAGGTGTTGTCGGCCTCGCTGATGGTGCGGCCCAGCGGGTGCTGGTAGACGTCGCCGATCACGAAGTCCTCGTAGTGACGGCCGATGCGCGCTTCGTGGACGGTCATCCGGCCACGTTAGTCATCGTCCGTTTCGCCGGTCAACGATCACTTACGCGCGGCCAGCGCAGAGACCACGTCCACGATCCGCACGGCCCGCTCCAGCTCGGCGCGGTGGAACACCGGCCCGTCGGCGCGCGCCACCAGCAGGTGCAGGTTCTGCGTGGTCACCGGCAGCAGCATCAGCCGCAGCTTCTCGGTGTCGAGGCAGGCGGCCCGCGGCGGCGGTTCCGGCAGGTCGACGTAGTCGGGCGCGGCCAGCGAGGCGTGCCGCACCGCGCCGTCGGCGTAGGCGACCGACCACTCGGCGCCGCACAGCCCCGGCAGCGCGTCGACGAGCGTCGCCAGCCCGCGCCCCGGCTCGGCGGCGACGTGCATGAGCAGGTCGTAGTCGGGCGCGGAGCCGGGCGCCTCGCGCGTCGGCCACACGCCCTCGATCCGCACGCCCGGCACGTCGGTGAACCGCTGGCGCACCTCCTGCGGGCTCGCCGCGCCGGGCCAGGAGACGGTGAAGTCGTCCACGGCCCGGCCCTTCTCCCGTTCCAGCACGGTGACCTGCAGGATGTCGGCGCCGAGCGTCCCGAGCACCTTGGCGACCTGCCCGAGGCCACCGGGCCGGTCCGGCAGCGACACCCTCAGTCTCAGCAGCATTGCCGCCCTCCCTTCCCGAGGCTTCTCACAGTGCCGTGGACAGGTTTCCGGAAGGTTCCACGGATATGTCGCACATGATGCGCGAATCGCCCCCCTGCCCTCTTCCCTCGCGGGAGGCACCTCATACCGGCGTCAGGCGAAGACGTCCTGCTGGTAGCGGCCGGATTCCTCCAGCCCGGCCAGCCAGGTCTCCGCCTCGCCCGCGCCGCCGCCGGTGCGCTCGCGGTACAGGGCGGACAGGGCGGCCCGGACGGCGGGCGCCATCCGCAGGCCGTCGCCGCACACGTACACGTACGCGCCCCGTTCGAGCAGGTCCCACACGGCGTCGCCCGCGGCGGCGAGCGCGTCCTGGACGTAGCGGTGCGGGTGGCCGGGCACGGCCGAGAACGCGGTGTGCACGCGCACGCCGCCCTGCCGGGCCCACGCCTCCACCTCGTCGCGGTAGAGCCAGTCGTGCTCGGGGTGGCGGCAGCCGGTGAACACCTCGGCGGGGCCGGTGGCGCCGGTCAGCGCCCGGTGCTCCAGGAAGCCGCGCAGCGGGGCGAACCCGGTGCCGGGGCCCACCATGATCACCGGGGTCGCGGGGTCCTCCGGCAGCCGGAACGGCGGCGCGGGCTCGCGCACGTAGCCGTAGAAGACCTCGCCCTCGCCGAGGCCGGCCAGGTAGGCCGAGCACATGCCCCGGTACTCGCCGCTGCCGGACCAGGCCGGGCCCTCCACCAGGCCGACGGTGATCCGGACCAGGCCGGGGGCGGCCAGCGGCGAGGAGGAGATCGAGTAGTAGCGCGGCTTGATCGGCCCGGCCATCTCCAGGAAGGCGGGCAGCAGCAGCTCGATCGCCGGGAACCGCTCCAGCAGCGCCAGCGGCGAGACCCGCTTGGCCAGGATCTCGTCGGCGTACGCGTCGGTCAGGGCGGCGAGCTGGCCCTTGGTCCACGGGCAGCCGGTGTGGGCGGCCAGCGCCTCCAGGTCGGCGCGGGTGGCGACCTCCTGCAGCTCGGCGAACTCGGTGAGCAGCAGCCCGGCGGTCACCGGCGTGTCCAGCGGCAGGTGGCTGGAGGTGCGGGCGCGCAGCCGGACGACCTGCTCGCGGGGCACGCGCAGCAGCCGCAGCGCCCACTCCACCAGCTCGGGGTCGTTCTTGGCGAAGACGGCCAGGTGGTCGCCCGCGGTGTAGGTGACGCCCTCGGGCAGCCGGGCGACGATCGAGCGGACGCCGGGGCGCGGCGCCTCCCGGGAGAAGTCCCACAGCCCGGCCGGGTCGCCCGTCAGCTCCTCGTTGGACACGACGGTCAGCGGCACGGCGCGGGCGGAGACGACGGCGGGCCTGACCTCGGCCTCGCTCAGCACCTCCAGCTCGTAGCGGGGGCCGGCGTCGGCGGCCGAGGCGCTGTAGACGTCGGCGACGGCCGCCCACAGCTTGCCGGTCCAGGCGGTGACGTCGCCGTCGAGGTCGCCGTCGGCGTCCGCCTCGCCCCGCTCGACCAGCGGCTCCGCGCCCGCCGCCGTGAGCTTGGCGTACGCGCGGCGCGGGAAGTCCTGGTAGGTGGGCCACTGGGTGTTGCCGACGCCGAGCACCGCGAGCCGCACGCCGGTCAGCGGCGGCAGGCTCTCCAGCGCGTCGAAGCGCTGGGCGTTGTCGGGCGCCTTGCCGTTGTAAGAGGAGGCGACCACGACGAGCAGCCCGCCCTCGGGCGGCTCCAGCTCGTCGAGCGTGACGAGCGTGGTGGCGAAGCCGGCCCGGCCGGCCCGCTCGGCCAGCCGCTCGGCGATGTCGGCGCAGGTGCCGAGGTTGGAGCCGTAGGCGACGGTGAGGGGGACGCCGCTCACGGTGACGTCCTGCCGCTCGTCGCCGTGCACGTCTCCGTGCTCGGCCGGCCGCTCGGGCACGGCGACGCTGCGCTCGTGCGGCCGGCGCTCGCGCACCCGCACGGTGAAGCCGTCGGGCTTGACGGTGAGGGTCTGCTTGATCCGCATCCGGTAGACGGCCGGGTCGGACACGGCGAAGCGGCGCAGGATCATGGCCAGCGCGAGCCGGGCCTCGGTGAGCGCGAACTGGCGGCCGATGCAGGCCCGCTCGCCGTTGCCGAACGGCTTGTAGGCGGCCGGGTGGTGGCTCTTCCTGCCCTCGGGCAGCCAGCGGTCGATGTCGAACTCCTCGGGCCGCTCCCACGCCTTGGGGCTGCGGTGCAGCGGGCCCAGCAGGACGCCGATCCGGGTGCCCGCCGGGATGGGGTGGCCGCCGATCGTGGTGTCGGCGACGGCGTTGACGCCGAAGGCCGGGATGGGCGACCACAGCCGCAGCGTCTCGTCGAGGATGCGCGGGATCACGTCCAGCTTCATGATCGTCTCGTACGTGGGCGGCTCGTCGCCCGGCAGCAGCCTGTCGACCTCGTCGTAGGCGCGGGCGAGCACGTGCGGCTCGCGCAGCAGGTTGTACAGCGCGAAGGAGAGCAGCCCGCTGGTGGTCTCGTGGCCGGCGATGAGGAAGGTGAGCACCTGGTCGCGAATGTTGTCGTCGGGCAGGCGCTCGCCGGTGCGCGGGTCGGCGGCCTCCAGCATGAGGCCGAGCAGGTCCTGCGACTTCTCCGTGCCGCCCCGGCGCTGCTTGATCACCTCGTCGACGAGCTCGCGCATGACGGCGATGTCGCGCCGGTATGCCTCCTCCTCGCGCCACTTGAGCCGCGTGAGGAGCGGGAGCTGCTGGTTGCGGTGCATGGCCTCGGTCAGCGCGCCGCCCATCGCCCGCAGGAAGGGATGCAGCTCCGGGGTGTCGAAGGAGCCGAACCGGTAGCCGAAGCCGGTCAGCGAGATCGTGTCGAGCGTGAGCCGGGTCATGTCGTCGGCGACGGGCAGGTCCTCGCCCTGGCGGCGGGCCCACGAGGCGACGAGCTGCTCGGCGACCTCCAGCATCTGCGGGAAGTACGCCTTCATCGAGCGCTGGCTGAAGGCCGGCATGAGGATGCGGTGCGCCTGGCCCCACAGGGGCTCGTCCTGCTCGGCGGTGAACAGGCCGTCGCCGCCGAAGTCGCGCACGATCGACAGCGGCGGGTCGATCCGCTTGACGAACCTGCTCTCGTCGCACGCCTCGGCCACCAGGTCGGGGTCGTAGACAAACAGGACCTTCCGGCCGGCCAGGTCCACCTGGTAGAGCCCCTGGTCGTAGCGGCCGGCCAGCTCCTCGAAGTAGGCCGACGGCGAGTGTGAGGGGATCTGCAGCGCGTTGCCGAGGATCGGCAGGCCCTTGGGGGCCGGGATCTCCGTCATGAGCACTCCCAATGCTTGTTGCCATACACCGTATGGCTGCTACCATACACCGTATGGCTACCAGTGCGCGAAGGGGCGCTCCTCTGACCCTCGGCGAGATCCACGCCGCCGCCCTGCGCATGGTGGACGAGGGCGGCGTCGACGCCCTGTCGATGCGCAAGCTGGCCGCCGAGCTCGACGTGAACCCGATGTCGCTCTACCACCACGTGCCGAGCAAGGAAGCGCTCATCCAGCAGATCTGCGTCGGCATGGCCAACCGGCTGGAGCTGCCGCCCGACGACGGCACCCCGTGGCAGGAGCAGCTGCGCGCGCTGGCGCTGGCCTACCATGCGCTCGCCCGCGCCTACCCGGCCCTGTTCGCCTACGCCTACGCCCACCAGCAGCCGGGCATCGCCCACGAGGGCGGCATCTGGGGCGTGCTGCACCGCATCCTGCGCGCGGCCGGCGTGCCCGGGCCCGACGTCGAGCGCACCGGCGACGTGCTGCACGCCTTCATGTCGGGGTTCGTGCTGGCCGAGACGAAGGGCCTGATCGCCGAGCCGGGCCCGGCGTTCGACACCGTCCTCGACCTGATCGTCCACGGGCTGGCCCACCGCCCGGCCTGACCCCCGGCCTGACCTCCTGGGCGCTCTCGCTCAGGCGGCCCGGGGCCGCTGAAAGATGAGGTCATTTTTCGGGCCAAGCATGTCGTTGGCGCGATCAGCCGCTCCTCACCGGTAAATAGGCAATCATGGAATCCGGCCGCGGAGGGCGGCCACCGGAAAGACGTGCTGAGAGCGCGGAGAGAGCGCGGTGTGGTGAGGCCCAGCAGAGCATGGCCCGGGTGGCTCCATGTCGGTGTCCTGGAACACCGCCTGACCCGGATGTGGGTGCCCGGCGCCTTCCCGCCGGCCGAGTCGCTGCTGGCCGTCATGACGCTGGCGGCGGTCCCCCGGCGGCTGGCGGGGCGGCTGGCCGAGCACCTGAGCGGCGGCCTGGTCGTCGGCCCGGGAGCCGTTCCCGACCTGCCGGCCTTCGAGAAGCTGCGCGCGCTGCCGCTCCCCCAGCAGGAGGGCACGTGGGAGCGCAGCGCCGGAGTCTACGACCCGGCGCTGCGCCGCATCGCGGTCGGCAGCGTCCCCTCGCCCTCGGTGAACGTGTGCGGCCACGAGCTCGGTCACGCGCTGGACGACTCCGACGGGCGCCCGTCGGCGGAGCCGTGGTGGGTGGTGCTGCACGCGCTGCGCCGCGCCCACCTGGCCCCGCCGTACCGGGAGGACGTCTCGGAGCTGTTCGCCGAGAGCTTCGCCTGCGTGCTGACCCGCCGCACGTCGCGGCTGATCCACCTGCTGGGCGACGAGCGGGCCGCCCGGCAGGTCTACGCGTGGATGGCCGATCGCTACGGGATCGGCTGAGCCGCCCGGGGCGGGTCAGCGCTGGTAGGCGCCGGCGTGCGGGTCGGCCGGGATGGGCCTGCCGGTGAAGTCCCTGGCCAGCTCGGCGCCCCCGTACCAGGCGGCCGGCAGGCGGACGGCCCGGCCGCGTGCCGGGGAGCCGGGCCGCAGCCGCAGGTTCGTCGCGGAGACGAATCTCGGGTCGGCCATGACCGAGCCGGCGCCGAGCTTGAAGCGGGCGCTGCGCGCCCGGTAGACGCTGCCCGCCTCGTCGGCGCCGGAGCCGTCCTCGAAGCCCGCCTGGCCGCCGACGACGACGACGTTGTTGCGGAGCTTGAGGATCGACGGGGAGCAGCCGTCGTGGCAGGACCAGCCGATGGTCTTCCTGGCCGGCATGTAGACCGAGTTGTGCACCGCGATCGTGCCCTTGACCGGGCCGACGATGTGCCGGGGGCCGCGCGTGACCAGGAACGAGCCGCTCCTGAGCGTGGAGGTGACGACGTTGAAGGCGATCACGTTGCCGGTGGCGGTGTCGCCCTTCTTGGCGCCGAGCTCGCTGAAGGTGTTGTTGTCGTGCGCCCGGTTGTGGGTGACGCGGTTGCGGTTGCCGCCGAACACCTCGATGGCGGCGCCGTCGTAGCCGTAGTCGGGGCTCTTGGCGTAGCTGCCGGTGATGGTGTTGCCGGTGACGAGGTTGTCGTCGCCGTTGAGCAGGATGCCGAACGCGCCGGAGTCGTTGTCGCCGCCCTTGTCGGCGATGCTCATCCGGTTGTTGGCGGTGAAGGTGCTGTCGCGGACGGTGTTGCGGGCGCCGGTGGGCGCGATGACGGCGCCGGCGATGTTGCGGTCGGCCTCGACGCCGGACAGCGTGTTGTGGTCGCCCTCGACGCGGAAGCCGGCCCAGCGGCAGCCGGAGGCGCGCAGGCCGCTGACCTTCCAGTGGTTGCCGGAGATGACGACGCAGTCGGCGTCGCGGCCGCTGATCCTGGCCAGCGGCCCCTTGCCGTACGCCTTGACGGTGATGGGGCCGGCCGCGGTGCCGCTGGCGGTGAGGGTGAGCGAGCCGCTGAACGTGCTGCCGCGCCGGATCGCGACGGTGTCGCCCGGCTGGAGCGAGGTGGCGTTGACCGCGTCCAGCGACTTCCAGGCGGCCGACTCGGACGTGCCCGCGGCCGAGTCGTCGCCCGCCTTGGAGTCGACGTAGTAGGTCGTGCCGGCCTGGGCCGCGGCCTGCAAGGGGACGGCGGGCAGGAGCGTGGCCAGGACCGCCACGGACAGTAACCTCATACGTGACACCACTATCTAATTGAACGTTGCACGGAGATGTGCCAACTTAGCGTGATCGCGGGGCGAGGCGCCAGACGCGGAACGACGGCCCGTCCCCGGGCAGCACGTCGCCGTCGGGCGCGTCGTGCACCCCCTCGGCGTGCGTGCCCAGCCGCAGCTCCGGGCCGGGCGCGCGGCGCGCGCACACCACCAGCGTCTCCTCGTACGTCTCCCGCGCGAACACCAGGCAGTCGGCGTCGGCGTGCAGCCAGCGCAGGCCGCCGTGGCGCAGGGCGGGCTCGGCGCGGCGCAGGCCCAGCAGGGTGCGGTAGCCGGCCAGGGTGACGAGATCCTGGTCGGCCGGGCGGTTCCAGGGCATGGGGGTGCGCGCGTGCTCTCCGTTGACGCCGGTGAGCCCGTACTCGCTGCCGGCGAAGACCATGGGCGTGCCCGGCAGCGTGGCCTGCAGGCCGAGCGCCACCAGGTGGCGCTCGCGCGAGCCGGTCACGGTGCGGATGCGCGGCGAGTCGTGGGAGTCGAGGAGCTGCCAGGAGTGCACGAGCGAGCGCCACGACAGGTGCGAGGCGAACGCGCGGAACGTGGCGAGCGCGTCGGTCCCGTCGCGGCGGGGCACGCCGCCGGGCACGCCGAGGAAGTGCTCCAGGCCGGGGTCGTCGCCGCGCAGCCAGGCCCACACGGGCCGGGTGAAGCCGCCGTAGTTCATGGTGCCGTGCCAGCCGTCGCGGTCCAGGTCGGCGGAGGCGTCGTGGTTGTGCTCGGCGATGAACGCGGCCTGCGGCGGCAGGGCGCGGCGCAGCATCGCGGCCACCTCGTGGGCGTGGTCGGCGGCGCCGAGCCGGCCGGTCATGTTGGCCACGTCGACGCGCCAGCCGTCGAACGGCCCGATCCAGCGGGTGAGCACCTCGCGCATGCGGGCGCGGACCAGCTCGCTGCTCCAGTCGAGCTTGGGCAGCGACTTGAAGCCCCACCACGACGCGTAGTCGCCGGTGTCCGGGTCGAAGAAGTACATCTCGCGCTCGGGCGCGCGCACGTCGGACACGGCGGCGGTGAACCACTCGTGGGAGTCGCCGGTGTGGTTGGTGGTGATGTCGCCGAGCAGCCGCATGCCGCGCGCGTGCAGGGCGTCCGACAGCCGGTGCAGCGCCTCGTCGCCGCCGAGCAGCGGGTCGACCCGGTCGAACGTGGCCGCGTCGTAGCGGTGGTTGGAGCGGGCCGGGAAGATCGGCGTCAGGTAGACGGTGTCGGCGCCCAGCGCCTCGATGTGGTCCAGGCGCTCGGTGATGCCGTCGAGGTCGCCGCCGTAGAACTGCTCGGCGGTACCGGGGCCGTGCGGGATGACGGGGTCGCGGTCCCAGTCGCGCGGCAGCGCCCAGCCGGGCAGCTCGCGCATCGGCCGGGAGGCGGCGAAGCGGTCGGGGAAGATCTGGTAGACGATCGAGCCGGCCATCCAGGCGGGCGGCGGCGCGTGGCAGACCAGCCGGAAGTCGCCCGAGTCGGGCAGGTCGTGCCGGACGAGCCCGGCGGCGGTCAGCCAGCGCTGCCCGCGCGCGGTCTCCAGCAGGAAGCGGTAGCGGGTCACCGGGTTGACCGCGGTGACCTCGGCCCGCCACCACACGTCGCCCGCGCCGTAGCCGCCGACCGCGCGGGCGGTCCTGGCGGCGTCGACGGACGCGGGCGCGTAGCGGGGCTCGCCGTCGTGCACGGCGCGTACGTGGACGCCGGTGACGCCCGCGGCGCGCGGGGCGCGCAGCCACAGGGTCACCGTGGAGCCGAGCTCGGGCGCCTGGGCGGAGACGTAGAGTGCGGAGCCGTCGTGATGCGGCTCGTCGATCAGGCGCACGTGATTCCTATCCCTTGACGGCTCCGGCGGTCAGGCCGGAGACGATGTACTTCTGCAGCCAGAGGAACACCCCCACGGTGGGGATCGCGGTGAGCAGCGTGCCGGCGGCGAACATGCCGAAGTTGGCGTTGCGGTTGTCGCCCGCGATCATCCCGAACATGCCCACGGCGAGCGTCTTGCTCTCCGGGTCGCGCAGGAAGACGCTGGCCATGAGGAACTCGCTCATCGTGCCGATGAACGCCAGCAGCGCGGTGACCGCGAGGATCGGCGTGACCAGCGGCATGATGACCCGCCAGAAGATCTGCGCGTGCGTGGCGCCGTCGACCGTGGCGGCCTCGTCGAGCTCCTTGGGGATGGTGTCGAGGAAGCCCTTCATCAGCCAGGTGTTCACGCCGAGCGCGCCGCCGAGGTAGAGCAGCAGCAGCCCCCACACGGTGTCGAAGCCGAACGCCGGGTAGAGCTCGGTCACCCTGGTGAAGATCATGAAGATCGTCACGATGGCCAGGAACTGCGGGAACATCTGGATGAGCAGCAACGCCAGCAGCCCGGCCCGGCGGCCGGCGAAGCGCATCCGGCTGAAGGCGTAGGCGGCGAACATCGACAGCAGCAGGCTGGCGAACGAGGCGGTCAGCGCGATGAACACCGAGTTGAAGAACCACCGGCCGAACGGGTAGACGTCCGAGCCGAACAGGTCGGCGAAGTTGCCGAGCCCGAACCCGGTCGGCAGCAGGTCGGTGGAGGCCAGCGTGCCCAGCGGGTTGATCGCGGCCGAGAGCACGAACACGATCGGGAACAGCGCGAACGCGCACACCGCCAGCGCGAACGCGTGCCTGAGCGCCATCTTCACGCGTACACCTCCTCCTGCTTGCGGGTGCGCCGGAACGCCGTCGCCGAGATGATCGCCACGATGGCGAAGATGAACACCGACACCGCGGCGGCGAAGCCGAACTGCGCCCCGCCCGCGCCGAACGCCAGCCGGAAGGTGTAGGTGATGAGCAGGTCGGTGGCTCCCACCTGCGGGTTCTCCGCCGGGAACGGCCCGCCGTCGGTGGTGAGCGCGATGGCGTTGAAGTTGTTGAAGTTGAACGCGAACGACGAGATGAGCAGCGGCGTCAGCGCCACCAGCAGCAGCGGCAGCGTGACCTTGCGGAAGCCCTTCCACGGCGTCGCGCCGTCGATGGAGGCGGCCTCGGTCAGCTCGCGCGGGATCGCCTGGAGCGCGCCGGTGGTGACCAGGAACATGTACGGGAAGCCGAGCCACAGATTGACCAGGATCACCGCGAGCCTGGCGGTGAGCGGTTCGCCCAGCCAGTCGACGTCCAGCCCGAACAGCTGGTTGATCAGGCCGAAGTCGCGGTTGAACATGTCGCGCCAGACCATCAGCATGGCGAAGGCGGGCATGGCGTACGGCAGGACGATCGCGATCCGGTAGATTTTGGTGCCGCGCATCCGGGGATGGTGCAGCGCCAGCGCGACCGACATGCCGAGGGCGAACGTGCCGGCGACGGAGGCCAGCGCGAACACCACGTTCCAGCCGAACACCCCGGCGAAGTAGCCGGAGATGGTGGGGTTGGTCAGCACCCGGGCGAAGTTGTCGAGGCCGACGCCGACCTGCCAGCCCTGCGCCAGGTGGTCGCCGGCGGCGTTGACGAAGTAGCCCTGGCTCTCGTCGGCGGTCCACGGCCCGCCCTCGCCGCGCACGCAGTCGCAGGCGGCGTCGTACACGAGCGCGGCCCTGCCCTCGACGGCGCGGCTGAGCCCGTTGGCCTTGATCGCCCCGCCGGGGGTGGGCACGGACAGCGCGGAGATCTCCTTGGCGCGGGCGGCGGCCTCGGGCGCCTTCAGCACGGTGAGCCCCGGGGCGCTCAGCACCTTGCCGGTGACGCCCACCCGGGCGCCGGCCAGCGGCTCCAGCCCTTCGGCGGTGCCCAGCCCGGCCTGCTTGGTGTCGGGGTCGACGAGCAGGAACACCAGCTCGCCGTCGCGCAGCGCGGCGGTCAGCGCGTACTCCGGCGAGCCGGGCGCCTGGCGGACCGAGCCGGTCTCGATGGCCACGACCGCGTCCTGCTTGCTGCCCCGGTGGCCGTCGCCGAAGTTCGTGAACGCGGTCGTCACCGTGTAGACGACGGGCACGACCTGGAACGCGATGAGGAAGACGGTGCCCGGGACCAGGTACTTGGCCGGGACGAGGCGGGGCGTCAGGTAGAGGTAGCCGATCAGCGCCGTGGCCGCGCCGAGCACGCCGAGCCCGAGCCAGGACTCGGCGGCGACGAGCGGCGGCACGGCGTAGAGCAGGATCGCGGCCGCCACGGCGAGCACCGCGATCCGGCTCACCACGAAGGCGGTGGTGATGTTGCGGCGGGGCCGCGGAGCGCGCTCCGCGGCCCCGGGCACGTCCGGAGCCATGACGTCAGTTCTTGAGCGCGCCGTCGATGGCCTTCTGCGCGGCCGCGGCCGCCTTGGCCGGGTCGCCGCCCTTGACGACCGCCGCCTCGGCGATGCCGAACGGCTCCCAGATCGCGGCCATCTCGGGGATGGCGGGCATCGGCATGCCGTCCTTGCCGGCGTCCATGAACTTGCCGGCGTCGGGATCGGCGGCCTTGACCTCTTCGAGGGTCTCGGCCAGCGCCGGGGGCCGCGGGTCGGCCTCGTACAGCGCCTTGGCCACGTCCTTGTTGGTGACGTAGTTGGTGACGAACTCCTGGGCGAGGGTCTTGCTCTTGCCCTTGGAGGCGACGAAGAAGCTCTGCACGCCGACGAACGGGGTGGCCGGCTCGCCGTCCTCGAACGACGGGACGGGCGTGATGTCGTAGCCGAAGCCGCCCTTCTTCACGTCGGTCATCGCCCACGGGCCGGAGATGAGGTAGGCGCACTTCTTGCCGGCGAAGCTGGTGATGTAGTTCTCGTTGGTGATCGACGTCTTGAGCGCGCCGTCGCCCTTCTCGCCGAGCTCCTTGAACTTGCCGAACGCCTTGACCGAGCCCTCGGAGCCGAGCAGCACCTTCTTGGGGTCGGGGTCGCCGGAGGCGGTGGTGCCGAACAGCGCGCCGCCGCCGGAGGCGAAGATCGGGTAGGCGTGGAAGGCGTCGCCCTTCTGCGCGACCGGAAGGCAGAGGATCTCCTCGACCTTGCCGTCGTCCTTCAGCTTCTTGCCCGTCTTCACCATCTCCTCGATGCTGGCGGGCGCGTCGGGGGCCAGGTCGGTGTTGCGGATCAGCGCGATGTTCTCGACGGCGTACGGGGCGCCGTACACCTGGCCGTCGAAGGTGACGGCCTTCATCGCGATCGGGGAGAACGCGCTCTTCTGCTCCTCGGTCAGGTTGACCGGGTCGATGGCGCCGTTCTGCACCAGGTTGCCGATCCAGTCGTGCGCGCCGACCATCACGTCGGGGCCGCTGCCCTGCTGGGAGGCGGTCAGGAAGACGGTCTGGTTGTCCTTGCTGATCTCCTTGACCTCGACGGTCACGCCGTTCTCGGTGCCGAACTGGTCGGCGAACGGCTTGAGCGCCTTGACCCGGTTGGGGTCGGCCCAGATGACGAGCGTGCCCCCCGCCGCGGCGGGGGCCGACGCCGATCCGCTCGCCCCGGCCGTGGGCGCGGCCGACGGCGCGGCCGGGTCGGAGCCGCCGCACGCCGCGGTGGCGAAGGCCAGGGACGCGAAAGCGGCCACACCCAGAGCTCGCTTGCTCATGAGACCTCCTGAGGTCACGGAGGATGGGCGACACCTGAGCGGGGCCGCCACCAAAGATCGTTAACAGGACCGCTTTCGCGGCTTATGTGACCGGGACGTTAGCGGCTCTTTGCAAGAATTGGAAGAACTTGCAATCGAGCGTTACCCGATCCACACCGTACGGGCCGAGAGAAACGCGCCCGGCCCAGCGCAGAGGCGATCTGCAACTTTCGGCAACTTGCGCTCAGCCGATCGAGCACGCCATCCTGCACCAGACATCACGGACACCCCGGGGAGGACAGCCATGCCCGACAACGACGACTGGTGGCGCGACGCCGTCGTGTACCAGGTCTACCCCCGCAGCTTCGCCGACGCGAACGGGGACGGCGTCGGCGACCTGGAAGGGGTGCGCCTGCGGCTGGGCTACCTCAAGAGGCTCGGCGTGGACGCGATCTGGCTGAGCCCGTTCTACACCTCCCCGATGGCCGACGGCGGCTACGACGTGGCCGACTACCGCGACGTCGACCCGATGTTCGGCACGCTGGCCGACTTCGACGCGCTGATCGGCGACGCGCACGAACTGGGCCTGCGGGTCGTCGTGGACCTGGTGCCCAACCACTCCTCCGACCGCCACCCGTGGTTCCGGGCAGGGCTGCGCGACCGCTACATCTTCCGCGACGCGCCCAACGACTGGGAGTCGATCTTCGGCGGCCCCGCCTGGACCCAGGTGGACGACGGGCAGTGGTACCTGCACCTGTTCGCCCCCGAGCAGCCGGACCTCAACTGGGAGAACCCGGAGGTGCGCGCCGAGTTCCGCGACATCCTGCGGTTCTGGCTGGACCGGGGCGTCGACGGCTTCCGGGTCGACGTGGCGCACGGCATGATCAAGGCCGAGGGGCTGCCCGACGTCGGCCCCAAGGAGGGCCGCCAGGCCGAGATGCTGGGCGACGAGCGGGTGCCGTACTTCGACCAGGACGGGGTGCACGACATCTACCGCGAGTGGCGGCCGATCCTCGACTCCTACCCCGGCGGCCGGATGGCGGTGGCCGAGGCGTGGGTGTCGTCGCCGGAGCGGCTGGCCCGCTACATCGGGCCGGACGAGCTGCACCAGGCGTTCAACTTCGAGTTCATGATGGCCGACTTCCACGCCAAGTCGTTCCGTACGGTGATCGAGAAGTCGCTGGCGGAGGCGGAGCTGGTGGGCGCGCCGACCACCTGGGTGCTGTCGAACCACGACAAGCCCCGGCACGTCACCCGGCACGGCGGCCTGGCCCGCGCCCGCGCGGCCACCCTGCTCATGCTGGCGCTGCCCGGCTCGGCCTACCTCTACAACGGCGAGGAGCTGGGCCTGCCCGAGGTGCTGGACCTGCCCGACGAGCTGCGGCAGGACCCGGCCTTCCGGCGCACCGGCGAGAGCCGCGACGGCTGCCGGGTGCCGCTGCCGTGGACGGCCGGGCCCGGCTGCGGCTGGCGCGACCCGTGGCTGCCGATCCCGGCGGAGTGGACGGCGCTGTCGGCCGAGGCGCAGGAGGACGACCCCGCCTCCACGCTCAACCTCTACAGGGCGGCCCTGCGGCTGCGCAGGGAGCACCCGGCGCTCGGCGGCGGCACGCTGACCTGGCTCGACTCCCCCAGGGACGTGCTGGCGATCAGGCGCGAGCCCGGCCTGACCGTGGTGCTCAACACCGGCGAGGAGCCGGTCGACCCGGGCCTGGGCGGGCGGGTGCTGCTGGCGAGCGGCCCGCTGCCTGCCGGCGGCGCGATCCCGCCGGACACCGCCGTTTGGCTGCAGCATTGACCATACTTTGCCCGCAGGCGGCATGCGCGAGTGACTGCGGTTTGTAGCCTCGGTGGGTGTCACGCCTGTGGGCCCGCTCTCTGCGCGGACGCGTCACCCTCGTCGCCACGGCGGTCGCCGCCCTGGTGCTCACGCCCGTGGCCGTCGGCAGCGTGATCATCGCCAGGTCGCTGGTCGCCGACGCCGTGTGGTCCGACACCCGCGACAGCGCGGGCCGCACCGTCACCGAGGTCCGCACCGGCGCGCTCAGGCCCGGGGCGACGGTGCCGGTGCCGGACCCGTCCATCGACCTCATCCAGGTCGTCGCCCCCGACGGGACCGTCGTGGCGGCCAGCGACGCCGCCCGCAACCGGCCGCCGATCAGCGGCGTGCGCCCGCCGCCCGACGCGGGCGCCATCGACACGACGAGCTGCCGCTCCGGCGAGTGCCTGCACCTGACGGCCATGCGGGTCTCCCACGACCCCGGCGCGGCCGTCGTCTACGCCGGCCGCCGCACCCCGTCGGTGCTGGCCACCCGGACGCTGGAGGTCACCGTGGCCGCCCAGCTCGGCGCCCTGGTCGCGCTCGCCTCCTGGGCCACCTGGGCCGTCACCGGCTGGGCGCTGCGCCCGGTGGCGGCGATGCGGGCCGAGCTGGACGAGGTCAACGTCGGCGACCTGAGCAGCCGGGTGACGCAGCCGCGCGGCGAGGACGAGGTGGCGCAGCTCGCCAGGGCCGTCAACGGCACTCTGGCCCGGCTGGAGCGCTCGGCGCTGCAGCAGCGGCAGTTCGCCTCCGACGCCTCCCACGAGCTGCGCACCCCCATCGCCGGGCTGCGCGCCCAGCTCGAGAGCGCCGAGCTCTACCCGGAGGAGACCGACGTGCAGGCGCTGGTCAAGAGCTGCCTGCGCGACACCGACCGGCTGGAGGCCATCATCACCGACCTGCTCCTGCTGGCCAGGATCGGCTCCCGCGTCGACGTCGCCAAGGAGCGCACCGACCTGGCCGAACTGGTCCGCCAGGAGCTCGCCACCCGCAAGGACAAGATCCCGGTACGGGCCGAGCTGGAGGAGGGCGTCGCCGTGCAGGGCGTGCGCCTGCAACTCGTCAGGGTGCTGACGAACCTGCTGGACAACGCCCAGCGCCACGCAGAGAGCCGGGTGCGCGTCACGGTCTCGCGGGAGAACGGCCAGGCGGTGCTGGCCGTGGAGAACGACGGCGCGCAGATCGCCGAGGAGGACCGCGAGCGCATCTTCGAGCGCTTCACCCGCCTGGACGCCGCCCGCAGCCGCGACGCCGGCGGCACCGGCCTCGGCCTGGCCATCGCCCGCGACGTGGCCATGGCGCACGGCGGCGAGATCCGGGTCGAGGACCACCCCGACGGCGCCCGTTTCGTGCTCCGGCTGCCCGCCGTCTGAGGCACACGGAAAGTTCAGGACGGGGACGCTGCCAGTTCAATCGGTCCCTCTAGCTTCTGGGTGCAACCCGTAAGCATGGAGGAGTCACGTTGCGAGTCCTGGCCGTAGTTCCCGCCCGCGGAGGTTCGGCGGGCGTACCCCTGAAGAACCTCGCGCCGGTCGGCGGGGTCCCGCTGGTGGCCCGCGCGGTGCGCGCCTGCCTGCGGGCCGAGCTCGTGGACGAGGTCGTGGTGTCCACCGACCATGCCGGGATCGCGGAGGCCGCCCGCCGGGCCGGCGCGCGCGTCGTCGACCGGCCCGAGGAGCTGAGCGGCGCGACCGCCTCCAGCGAGTCGGCGGTGCTGCACGCGCTCGACACGCTCGGCGAGGACCCCGAGGTGGTCGTGCTCGTGCAGTGCACCAGCGCGTTCATCGACCCCGAGGACCTGTCGGCCGCGGTGCGGCGGGTCCTCGACGGCGAGGCCGACTCCGTCGTGTCGGGGCTGCCGACGCACGAGTTCCTGTGGACCGGCAACGGTTCCGGCATCAACCACGACCCGGCCGTGCGCCGCCGCCGCCAGGACCTGGAGCCGCAGTACCGCGAGAACGGCGCCTTCTACGCGATGCGCACCGAGGGGCTGCGCGAGCACGGGCACCGCTTCTTCGGCGCCATCGCCGTCCAGCCGGTGCCGCCGCAGCACGCGATCGAGGTCGACAACCCCGAGGACCTGGAGCTCGTCCGGGCGCTCGCGCCGTTCGTCGACGCGCCCGAGCCGATCGACGTCGACGCCGTCATCACCGACTTCGACGGCGTGCACACCGACGACCGCGCCTACGTCGACTCCGACGGGCGCGAGATGGTGCTGGTCAGCCGCTCCGACGGGATGGGCGTGTCGCTGCTGCGCCGCGCCGGGGTCAAGGTGCTCGTCATGTCGACCGAGCACAACCCGGTGGTGGCCGCGCGGGCGCGCAAGCTCGGCGTGCCGGTGCTGCAGGGCCTGGCCGACAAGCGCACGGTGCTGCGCGACTGGCTGGCCATCGAGGGGCTCGACCCGGCCCGCGTCGCCTACGTCGGCAACGACGTCAACGACCTGGGCCCGATGGCCGAGGTGGGCTGGCCGGTCGCGGTGCCGGACGCGCACCCGCGCGTGCGCGCCGCCGCCCGCGTCGTCCTCACCAAGGTCGGCGGCGACGGCGCGGTGCGCGAGCTGTGCGACCGGGTGGTGGCCGCCCGGCCGGAGCCCGAGCCCGCCCCCTCCCCCGCGCCCCGCCGCACGTTCGGCCCGGTCGCGATCGGCGACGTGCTGGTCGGCGACGGCGAGCCGGTGTACGTGATCGGCGAGATCGGCATCAACCACAACGGCGACCTGGACGTGGCCCGCCGCCTCATCGACGTGGCCGCCGACGCCGGCTGCCAGGCGGTCAAGTTCCAGAAGCGCACCCCGGCGATCTGCGTGCCCGAGGAGCAGAAGGGGCAGATCAGGCAGACGCCGTGGGGCGAGATGACGTACCTGGAGTACAAGGAGCGCACCGAGTTCGGCCGCGACGAGTACCGGCAGATCGCCAAGTACTGCGACGAGCGGGGCCTGCACTGGTTCGCCTCTCCGTGGGACGTGCCGTCGGTGGAGTTCCTGGAGGAGATGGACGTCCTGGTGCACAAGGTGGCCTCGGCCGGCGTCGCCGACCACGAGCTGCTGCGCGCCCTGGCCGCCACCGGCAAGCCCGTCATCCTGTCGACCGGCATGTCCACCCTCCAGGAGATCGACCGGGCCGTGGAGATCCTCGGCACCGACCGGCTGATCATGATGCACGCCACCTCCACCTACCCGCTGCCGCCGGAGGAGGCCAACCTGCGCACGATCACCACGCTCAAGGAGCGCTACGGCGTGCCGGTCGGCTACTCGGGGCACGAGCGCGGCCTGCAGATCTCGCTGGCCGCGGTCACGCTCGGCGCGGTCTGCGTCGAGCGCCACATCACGCTCGACCGCACCATGTGGGGCTCCGACCACGCCGCCTCCCTGGAGCCGGCCGGGCTGGAGCACCTGGTGCGCGACATCCGCGTCATCGAGCAGGCCCTGGGCGACGGCGTCAAGCGCGTCTTCCCCGGCGAGGAGGCCCCCAAGGCCCGGCTGCGCCGCGTCACCGTCTGACCCTTCTGGCCCGTACGGCCGCGCGGCCGTACCTGGAGACCGCATTGATCACACTCTCGGTCGTCGTGCCGATCCGCGACGGCGAGCGCTTCATCGCCGACGCGCTCGCCTCGCTGTGCCGCAACGCCCGGCGCGACTTCGAGTTCATCGTGGTCGACGACGGGTCGGTGGACGCCACCGGCGCGATCGTCGACGACTTCAGCGCCGACCTGCCCGGCCTGTCCGTGATCCGCAACCCGGCTCCGCTCGGGCTCGCGGACGCGCGCAACGCCGGGCTGTCGGCCGCCTCCGGCCGGTACGTCACGTTCATGGACGGCGACGACTGGCTGGCCCCCGGCTACCTGGCACGGCTCGTCGAGGCCATCGAGGGGCTCGGCTGCGACTTCGTACGCGCCGACCACGTCCAGGTGGAGGGCCGCAAGCGGGTCGTGCACCGCGCCCCGCTGGCGCGGCGCGGCGCGGTGCTCGACCCTCGCGACGCGATCCTGCCCGCCGGGGTGCGCACCATGGTGGACTACCCGTACGCGTGGGCGGGCGTCTACCGCCGCTCACTGCGCGACCTGCTGCACTTCCCCGGATCGCTGCACACGGCCGAGGACCGGCCGTGGATCTGGCGGCTGCACCGGGAGGCGGCGACGTTCGCCGTGGTGTCGCTGGCCGGGGTGTTCTACCGGCGGCAGGTGGCCGGATCGCTCACCCAGGTCGGCGACGAGCGGCAACTGCACTTCTTCGACGCCTTCGAGCTGGTGTTCAAGGACCTGGAGGAGGAGTTCCTGCCCAAGGCGGTGCGGAACTTCTGCGCCCTGCTCGCCCACCATCTGGAGATCGCCGACCGGTTCACCCCCGCGCTGCGGGCCCGCTTCGAGGAGCGCGGCGCGCAGCTCGCCGGCTCGCTGCCGGTCGAGCTGGTGGCCGAGGCCGCCTCCGGCATGTCCGCCTCGCGCGAGGCCACGCTGCGGACCCTGCTGCCCGGCCTGCCCGCCGGTTCCCGCCATCGCCGCGATCGGGAGGACCCATGACCACGGTGTTCTACGCCTCGACCCTGTTCGGCGCGATGTCGCTGGCGGCGGCGATCGACGACGGCCGGTTCGGCGGCGGGCGCGCCGTCCTGCTGGTGTCGTCGAACGGCGCCGTGCCGGAGGCGGCCACGCCGCTCGACGCCACGCCGGGCTTCGCCGCGCTGCGCTCCCGCTTCGACGAGGTGCACTCGTGGAACGAGCTGATCGCGCCGCTGCACCCGTCGGACTGGCGGGCCCGGGTGATCGAGGTGCCCATGCTGGAGCGGCTCATCGGCGCCCGGCTCGGGCTGGAGCGGGTCGACGAGCTGGTGCTGGAGTCGATCGCGGTGCCGCCGGCCCGCACGATCGCCGGGCTGGTGCGCGACTGCCCCATCACCGTCTACTCCGACGGGCTGATGAGCTACGGCCCGACCCGCGACCCGCTGCCCGCCGAGATCTTCCGCCGCGTCACCCGGCTGCTCCACCTGGACCTGGTGCCCGGCCTGGAGCCGCTGCTGCTCAGCGAGTACGGCGTGCCCGCCGAGACGCTGCCGCAGGAGGCGTTCCTGGCCGTGGTGCGGGAGGTGGCGGCGACGGCGCCGGACATGATGGCGGCCGGGGCGCTGATCCTCGGCCAGTACCTGTCGGCGCTGGACATCGTCACCCCGCAGGAGGAGGCGGAGCTGCACGAGGCGATGCTGCGGGGCCTGGTGGCGCGTGGCCACACCACGGTCGCGTTCAAGCCGCACCCGGCGGCGGGCCGCCGGCACGCCCAGCTCCTGCGGGCCGCGGCCGAGCCGCTCGGCGTGCGGCTGATCGTGGCCGGCGAGAGCGTGCCGGCCGAGGTGTGCTTCGCCGCGCTGCGGCCGGAGCTGGTCGTCGGCTGCTTCTCGACCGCGCTGATGACCGCGCGGCGCTACTTCAGCCTGCCGGTGGCCACGTACGGCACCGGCCTGGTGCTGGAGCGGCTGGCCCCGTACGAGAACAGCAACCGGGTCCCGGCGACGATCGCCGACGCGCTGCTGCCCCGGCTGTCGGCCGACGGGAGCGTGGAAGCGCCGCCCCGGCTGGACGTGACCGCGCTGGTGCGCGCGGTGGGCTACTGCATGCAGGCCGACGCTTACCCGGAGCTGCGGCCGGAGACGCTGGAGTTCGATCCGCGCTACTTCAAGAGGAAGCGGCTGGAGAGTCTCGGCCTGGCCGAACGGCCCAGCGCGATGGGCCGCTTCCGCAGGAAGCTGTCTCAGGTGAGAGCCTTCAGGTAGCGGCGCACCCGCCGCTCGGCCCGCCGGCCCGCGCGCAGCATGTTCGGCGGCACCTCGACCCGCAGCCGGGCGCGGCGGCGGGCCGCGGCGTGCTCCGGCCCGTCGAGCAGCGACCTGGCCGGCACCCTCGGCCGGGAGACGACCAGCCCGGTCAGCAGGCCCGTCCAGTCGTCGCGCCCGGCCGGGTGGAAGTAGTTGGCGGCGGTCCAGCGCGGCTCGGCCCGCCGGAAGTCGCCGCGCGCCAGGTCGTCCAGGGTGCCGAGCAGGCCGCTGCCCTCGAACACCAGGTTGATCATCTCGGCGTTCACGCCGAAGTCGCTGAGCACGATGAGCGGCACGTCCTGCGCGATCGCCTCCAGCGCGGCCGTCGAGCTGACGGTGACGAACCCGGCCGCGTGCGCCAGGTGCTCGCGCATCGAGCCCGCCTCGAACCGCAGCCGGCCCGGCTCGCCGAGCTCCCGCCAGAGCCGCTGGTAGTGGTGGCGCTCGCGGTGTGTCTGCTGCTCGTCCTCCAGGGCGCGCAGCTTCACCACCACGTCCAGGTCGGGCCGCGCCGCGGCCAGCTCGGCCAGCCCGCGCAGCACCCGCTCGCGCTCCTCGCGGGCGCGCGGCACCTTGGCCTGGGTGGCGAACACCACCCGGTCGCCGCCGCCGCGCCCGGGGGCCGGGCGCAGGAACGGCAGCCTGGCCAGCCCGACCGCCCCTCCCCCGCCCAGCCGGGCGGCCACGGCGGCGAACTCGGCCACCTCCCGCTCGCTGTGCACCACGAACAGGTCGCAGCCGCTGCGGTAGATCCACGCCTTGTCCGTGGCCGGCACCGAGATGCCCGGCAGCCCGGTGACGAACACCGGCCGGGGCCGCAGCCCGTCGAGCACGCCCGAGACGAGCACGTCCACCACCGGCCCGGTGCACGCCACGAGGATCGCGTCCGGCCTGGACCGTTCCGCCAGCCGGCGCACCGCCCTGGCCGTCAGCACCGGCGGCGCGGGCAGCTCGCCCACCGCCGCGGCGATCTGGTCGGCGGACGGCGCGATCGGCGTGCGCACCACGACGAGCTCGCTCGCGCAGCCCGCCGGCAGGTCGCCGAGCAGGCAGGCCGCCCATTTCAGATACGAGTCGGAGTCGGCTATCGCCAGCACCCTCACCCGGTCACTCCTGTCACTTCCGTCAGATGCGTGCGCAGAGCGGGGGCCGCTCTGCTGGTCCACCAGTCGTCGGGCACCTCGACGGGCTCCACCGCCACCCCGCGCGGGCTCAGCAGCACGCGCAGCGAGGAGATCGCGGTGGACGGCAGGCTGAGCACCCGCTGCCCCGGGTCGAGGCCGCGCAGCCGCAGCTCGGCGGGCAGCCCGGCCTCGTGCACGGTGATGCCGGGACGCTCCCGGATCAGCGCCACGTCCACCGGGTCCTCGCGGCGGTGCGGGTAGTAGGCGAGCGGCTCGCGCGCGGCCAGCTCGGTCAGCCAGGTCAGGTAGCGGTCGCGGCGCACCAGCCCGTTGCGCACCAGCGAGGTGCCGAGCACCACGGTGCGCTCCGCCGGGCCGGGGTCGCTCGGCGGCTGGCCGCGCAGCCAGGCGAAGTCGTGGCGCACCAGGTCGACGCCCGCCTCGGTGACCGCCTTGTCCAGCTCGCGGGAGACCGGCAGCGCGGTGAACACCGTCACCCGGCCGGCGCGCAGCCTGAGGGCCGCGGCCAGCCCGAGCGCCGTGCGCAGCAGCCCGGGGTGGGCGCGCGCCCGCAGCAGGGGCCGGTACGGGCCCGCCGCCAGCAGCTCCAGCAGCCGGATCGTGGCCAGCCCGTCGTCGACCACGACGACGCGGCCCGGATGGGCCGTCAGCCAGCGCAGCTGCACCTTGCCGGAGAACGCGTCACCGACGGCCGACGGCCGGCGCGGCATGCGCTCGCGCGGCTCGGCCAGCTCCAGGCCGTCGGGCAGCGGCAGGCGGCGCAGCTCGCGCCGCGTCACCCGCAGCGCGCGCAGCCCCGCGCGCGGCACGACCTCGGCCGACGGCCCCAGCAGCCCGGCATGGTGGGCCTCGACGGCGCACAGCATCTGGAGCGGCGACTCCACCCAGGCCGACGCCCGTTTGACCACTGATGTTCTCCCAGCCAGGTGATGGCCCGTTCACGACCGCTTCAAGCTAGCCCGGGCGGCTTAAGCCGCTCGGAACGGCACGTGAACAATGGAGGGTATGAACTCGCTACGGCTATACAGAGACGGCGTGGAGATCCCGCAGCTGGGGCTCGGCGTCTGGCAGGTGCCCGACGACGAGGCGGAGCAGGCGGTCACGACCGCGCTCGCATGCGGCTACCGCCACATCGACACCGCCAAGCTCTACCGCAACGAGGCCGGCGTCGGGCGGGCGGTGCGCGCCTCCGGCATCCCGCGGGAGAAGCTGTTCGTCACCACGAAGCTGTGGAACAACGACCACGACCGCGCCGAGCAGGCCTTCGAGGAGAGCCTGGGCAGGCTCGGCCTCGACTACGTCGACCTCTACCTGATCCACTGGCCGGCGCAGCGGCAGGACAAGTACGTCCAGGCGTGGCGCGCGCTGGAGAAGGTCTACCGGGACGGCCGTGCCAAGGCCATCGGCGTGTCCAACTTCACCGTCGAGACGCTGGAGCGGCTGCTCGACGAGGCCGACGTGCCGCCGTGCATCAACCAGATCGAGCTGCACCCGTACTTCCAGCAGCGCGAGCTGCGCGAGTTCCACGACAAGAACGGCATCCTCACGCAGGCCTGGAGCCCGCTCGGGCAGGGCAAGGGGCTGCTGTCGGAGCCCGCGCTGGCGGTGCTGGCCGACAAGCACGGCCGCACGCCCGCGCAGATCGTGCTGCGCTGGCACATCCAGCTCGGCAACATCGTCATCCCCAAGTCCGTCACGCCGGCGCGGATCAAGGAGAACATCGCGGTCTTCGACTTCACGCTCGACCGGGAGGACATGGCCGCCATCGGCGCCCTGAACGCGGGCCGCCGGCTGGGCCCGGACCCGGACGTGTTCCCGTGAGGTGAAACCGGTCAGGTTTCGCGTCCGCGGATGAATCAGTACGATCTTCCGCGTGCGAGATCTAGCGTGGGGCATCGCGGCGACGGGCGGCATCGCCAGGACCGTGGGGGCGGTCATCGCGGCGGAGCCGGGCATGCGGGTGGCCGCCGTCGGCTCCCGCGACCTGGGCCGGGCCAAGGCGCTGGCGGCGACGCTGGGCGCCGAGTCCGCCCACGGCTCCTACGCCGAGCTGTGCGCCGACCCGGCCGTCGACGCCGTCTACGTGGCGACCCCGCACGCCCAGCACCTGGAGGTGGCCGAGGCCGCGATCGCGGCGGGCAAGGCGGTGCTGTGCGAGAAGCCGCTGGCGGCGAGCCTGGCCGACGCCGAGCGCATGGTCCGCCTGGCCCGCGAGGCCGGGGTCTTCCTGATGGAGGCCATGTGGATGCGGTTCAACCCGCTGGTGCGCATGCTCAAGGACGACCCGCGCTTCGGGGAGATCCGCTCGGTGCGGGCCTCGTTCGGGTTCGCGCTGCCGTACGATCCCGCGCACCGGCTGTGGGCGCCCGAGCTGGGCGGGGGCGCACTGCTCGACCTGGGCATCTATCCCCTGGGGCTGGCCCAGCTGTTCCTCGGCATGCCCGAGTCCATGCACCTGACGGGCGCGCTGGCGCCCAACGGGGTCGACGCGGAGGCGGGCGGGGTGCTCGTCTACCCGGGCGGCCGGCGGGCGCTGGTCGACACCTCGCTGCTCGCGCACTTCCCCAACTCGGCCAGCATCGTGGGCACCGGGATGCGCGCCGACCTGGACGCGCCGTTCTGGGCGCCCCGGCGGGTGGTGCTCAGCGGGCCGTCGATGGAGACCGAGGAGCACGAGCTGGACCCGGCCGACAACGGCTACGCCGGGGAGCTGCGCGAGGTGCGGGACGCGCTGGCCGAGAACCGGACCGAGAGCGCGATCATGCCTCTTGACGAATCCCTTGCCATGATGGGGCTCCTGGCCGACGCGCGCGGGCAACTCGCCTAGCTGCAACTTTATCGACTTGTAATGCCTTGGCGGATGTATTACCTTATGGCGCATTCGCGGCTTACGTCCGGTTTGTCCGGTCGTTGCCAACCATCGCACAACACTCACAGGATCGTCCTGTGACCGCTGAATCCGCCTTGCGCGGAGCCGGGGACCCATGTCCTTTGGGGTGAATCGGCACCTTGTGTGCCGTAGGGCAGCTTCCACGCCCGAACCCGTCAGCTAACCCGGTAAGCGGCATGGAAGCAAGGAGTAATCCCCTCGATGGCGAAGCACCGTCTTACCCGTGCCCCGAAGAAGCTTCACCCCCGCGCCGGCGCCTCCCTCAGCGCCACCCTCGGCGCAACCGTCCTGGCCGCCGGACTCGGCGCCGGGATGACCACCGCACTCCCCGCCCAGGCCGCCGAGCCCGGCCACCAGGTCGAGACCCAGACCATGTCCGAGTCCACGCAGACCAGGGCCGGCGCCAACCAGGTCAACGTCACCGCCTCCCAGGTCCTGGCCCTGGCCAAGGCCCAGGTCGGCACCTCCGAGAACGCCTACGGCGGCGGCACCAAGTTCCAGGAGTGGTACGCCAGCTCCAAGCGCGCCCTCGAGACCGTCGCCCGCGACGGCGGCAACCCCAGCGCCTACCTCAACGCCCCCTGGTGCTCCATGTTCGTCTCCTGGGTCGGCGAGCAGACCGGCGCCCGCCCGCAGGTCGGCTGGGACGCCTACACCGTCACCCACGCCAAGTGGTTCGCCGCCAACGGCCGCTGGGGCACCGAGGCCAAGCCCGGCGCCGTCGTCTTCTTCGCCTGGAACGGCAGCAAGAGCATCAGCGCCATCCAGCACGTCGGCTTCGTCGTCAAGGACAACGGCGACGGCACGATCTCCACGATCGAGGGCAACACCGGCAACGGCAAGGTCGAGGAGCGCGTCCGGCCCAAGTCCCAGGTCGTCGGCTACGGCTACCCCTCGTACGCCGCCTGACCCTCCCCCTGGCGAAGCGCGCGCCCCTCCCCCGGGCGCGCGCTTCCGCGCTTTCTCCCCTCCCCGTGTCGATCCGGCCCCCTCCGGGACGACGCACAGGTGTGGCAGGCTCGCCGGGAGCCCGCTTCACCGCCTGGACGAGGAGAACGCACCGTGAAATTCCTGATCGTCGGCAAGGCCAGCGAGGAGACCGAGGCCGGCGCCCTGCCGAGCCAGGAGCTCGTCGACAACATGACGGCCTTCAACGAGTCGCTCGTGAAAGCGGGCGTCCTGCTCGCCGCCGAAGGGCTCCACCCCAGCTCGCGCGGCGCCCGCATCGCCTACAGCGGCGGCAAGGCCCGCGTCATCGACGGGCCGTTCGCCGAGGCCAAGGAGCTCATCGCCGGCTTCTGGCTCATCCAGGTCAAGTCGCGGGAGGAGGCGCTCGAATGGGCCCTGCGCGTCCCCGTCCCGCCCGGCCACGACGGCATCGGCCTGGACGTCTGGCAGGTCTTCGACCCCTCGGACATGCCCGAGACCTCCCTGACCCCCGAAACCGCCCAACGCCACGCCGTCATCCGCGCCACCCTCGACTCCCCACCTGAGCCCTGACCATCCGATAGCGACGCCCCAGCGGGAGGCGACCCCGCTGCGGCGGCCTCCTCCCCGAAGGCCGCACCCCGCCGGGGCAGAGGCGGAAGCCCCAGATGGCGGCAGCCCCGGAAGGGTGACCGCCGGAAGGGGCGCCCCCGCCCCGAAGGCCGCGCTCCCGCCGGCCAGGCGGGAAGCCCCAGGATGGCGGCAACCCCGGGAGGGGGCGGCCCCTCGGAAGGGGCACCCCGGGCAGTCCGGCCCTCTGGCGGCCTCCGCCGAGGCGGCCCCACCCCACCAGAGGCCCCCCGCGGAGCGGCCCGACCGCACCGGCGGCCCACGCCCCGGACGGCCCAACCCACCGGTGCCCCAGGCAGTCCGGCCCTCTGGCGGGCTCCGCCGAGGCGGCCCCACCCCACCGGCGACCCCCGGCGGAGCGGCCCGACCGCACTGGCAGCCCACGCCCGGACGACCCACCCGCACCGGTGCCCCAGGCTGGCGGCCTCCGCCGGGGCGGCCCGACCGCACCGGCGGCCCACGCCCCGGACGGCCCACCCTCACCGGCTCCCGGGCCCGCCCCCTCAGTTGGGCTCGGCCCGGGGGCGCGGCCCCACCGGCGGCGCGCACCCCGGACGGCCCGGCCCCATCGGCAGGCCGGACCCAGCCCCTCCGGTGCCCGGCTCCCGGGGGCGCGGCCCCACCGGCCGCCCGTACCCCGGACGGTCCGACCCCGTTGCTGGGCTGGGCGGTGCTGGTGGGTTGTGGGCCCGCGTGGTGCGGCGCAGCCGCCGCCTCGTGGGAACAGCCGCCGCCTCGTGGGAAGCCGCCGCCTCAGGGAGGCGTGCCCCCCACGGATCGGCAGGGGCCGTGTGGCGAAAGGGGTGCGTCCCACGAGAGAGCGCTTGGGTTGCGAGTAAGCGGGTGGGGCTGTTGTCATGGGCGGGTGACGGCGTCGGAGACTCATCGGGCCATTGAGGCGGTGTGGCGGATCGAGGCGGCCCGGGTGATCGCCGGGCTGGCCGGGATGGTGCGTGACGTCGGCCTGGCGGAGGAGCTGGCGCAGGACGCGCTGGTGGCGGCGCTGGAGCAGTGGCCGCGGGAGGGGGTGCCGCGCAATCCGGGCGCCTGGCTGATGACCGTGGGCAAGCGCCGGGCGGTGGACATGATCCGGCGGCGGGAGCGGTTCGAGCGCAAGCTGGTCGAGCTGGGCCGGGAGCTGGACGACGAGACGGAGCTGCCGGGCGTCGAGGAGATCGAGGACGACCTGCTGCGGCTGGTGTTCACGGCGTGCCATCCGGTGCTGTCGACGGAGGCGCGGGTGGCGCTGACGTTGCGGGTGCTGGGCGGGCTGTCGACGGACGAGATCGCGCGGGCGTTCCTGGTGCCGGAGGCGACGATGGCGCAGCGGGTGGTGCGGGCCAAGCGGACGCTGGCGGAGCGCGGGGTGCCGTTCGAGGTGCCGGAGGGCGCTGAGCTGGCGGATCGGCTGTCGTCGGTGCTGGAGGTCATCTACCTGATCTTCAACGAGGGCTACTCGGCGACGGCGGGTGACGACTGGATGCGGCCGGGGCTGTGCGAGGACGCGCTGCGGCTGGGGCGGGTGCTGGCCGGGCTGATGCCGAAGGAGGCGGAGGTGCACGGGCTGGTGGCGCTGATGGAGATCCAGGCGTCGCGGGCGGCGGCGCGGGTGGGGCCGTCGGGCGAGCCGGTGCTGCTGCTGGAGCAGAACCGGGCGCGCTGGGACCGGCTGCTCATCGGCCGCGGCCTGGCGGCGCTGGCGCGGGCCGAGGAGCTGAGCGGGGACCGGGGCGGGGACCTGGGCGAGGCTGCGGGCGGGGATGCGGGCGGGGATGCGGGCGGGGATGCGGGCGGGGGGATGGGGCCGTACACGTTGCAGGCGGCGATCGCCGCCTGTCACGCGCGCGCGCTGACGGCGGAGGAGACCGACTGGGCGCGGATCGCGGCGCTGTACGAGGAGCTGGCGCGCCTGTCGCGCTCGCCGGTGGTGGAGCTGAACCGGGCGGTGGCGCTGGCGATGGCGTACGGCCCGGCGGTGGGGCTGGAGCTGGTGGACCAGATCGCAGGGGAGCCTGCGATGCGCGGCTACCACCTGCTGCCGAGCGTGCGCGGGGATCTGCTGTTCCGGCTGGGCCGGCTGGCGGAGGCGCGGGCGGAGTTCGTGCGGGCGGCGGGGCTGACGCGCAACGGCCGGGAGCGGCGGCTGCTGGAGGAGCGTGCCCTGGCCTGCGGCTGATCCGCGCCGCCGCCGGGGTGGGCTGCCCGGAGTGGTGTGGAATAGGTGCGCATGAGATGGGAGCGCTCCCAAAGGGCTATATGAGCCCTTTAAGGTGAAAAATCCGCTTCTAGTGGCCCGAAACACCCCATAGGTAACGGTTGAGTTTCGGGACGTTGACGTCCGCACGCCGTACGGGCACTCTTTGTGGGAGCGCTCCCAAAGACCTTCCTCTCGCGGCTCACCCCGCGATGCACCTCCCACGATCCACACCCAAAAGGGGTACGGAATGACGAACCACAAGCGCTTTGCTGTTTCCGGTGTCATGGTCGCGGCGCTGGCCGTCGCGACGGCCGCGTGTGGCGGCGGCGGCACGACGACGCCGGCCGGGGCCGGTGAGACGACGGCGGCGGCAGAGCCTGTCACGATCAATGTGCACACCTTCGGCGGTGGCGAGAACTTCGGTTACGACGCCGCCGTCGAGAAGTGGAACGCCGAGCACCCGAACATCCAGATCAAGTACACGAACCTGACCGACCGGTTCGAGGACGTCTACCTGCCGCAGCTGCTCCAGCGCCTGCAGGCGGGCAGCGGCGCCGGCGACATCGTCGGCATCGACGAGGGCGCGATGGGCCTGATGGCCGCCCGGCCGCAGTTCTTCACCGACCTGGGCGAGCACGGGCTGCAGGACCGCAAGGCCGACTTCCCGGCGGCCAAGTGGGAGGCGGGCGTCAACGCCGACGGCAAGCTGTTCGCGCTCGGCACCGACATCGGCGGCATGACCATGTGCTACCGCAAGGACCTGTTCGAGAAGGCGGGGCTGCCGACCGACCGTGAGGAGGTCGCCAAGCTCTGGCCGACCTGGGACGCGTACCTGGAGGCCGGCAAGAAGTTCCAGGCCGCCAACAAGGACGCCAAGTGGATGGACGGCCCGAACACCATCTACAACGTGATCCTGTCGCAGGAGGCGCCGAAGAACGGCAACGTCTCCTACTTCGACAAGAGCAACCAGCTCGTGCTGGAGACGAACCCGGCGGTCAAGACGTCCTTCGACTGGGTGCAGAAGTTCAGCCAGCAGGGCCTGACGGCCAAGCTGCAGGCGTTCAGCCCGCCGTGGAACAAGGCCATCAAGGGCGGCGACTTCGCCACCATGGGCTGCCCGTCGTGGATGCTCGGCGTGATCTCCGGCGCGGCCGGTGACGAGAACAAGGGCAACTGGGACGTCGCGGCCGTGCCGGGCGGGTCGGGCAACTGGGGCGGCTCCTGGCTGGCCATCCCCAAGCAGACCAAGCACCCGAAGGAAGCCGCGCAGGTGCTCAACTACCTGACGGGCAAGGAGGGCCACGTGGCGGCCTTCAAGGAGGCGGGCGCGTTCCCGAGCTCCATCCCGGCCCAGCAGGACCCTGAGGTGGCGGGTCTGAAGAACGAGTACTTCAACGACGTGCCGACGGGCGAGATCTTCGCGGCCTCGGTCAAGGACCTGCAGCCGGTGTTCCTCGGCGAGAAGCACGCCCAGGTCAAGACCTCGGTGGAGAAGGTGCTCGAGGGCATGGACCAGGGCGCCATCGGCTACGACGAGGCCTGGACCAAGTTCGTCGAAGCGGGCGTCAAGGCAGCCGGCTGACGGCTCGCCTGAAGGAAACGGGTGGCGTCCTCCCCCGCGGCGGACGCCACCTCACTCCCGCCCCGGCTCGAAAGGCCCTTCATGACTCTCCAACTCGCGCCGCCGCGGCACGCGTCCGGCAGGCGGGCGGCGCCCAGGCGGCGTATGGCCCGCTTCGACATCAAGGGGATGCCGTATCTCCTGGTGTCCCCTTACTTCCTGCTCTTCGCCGTATTCGGGATCTTCCCCCTGGTCTACACGCTCTGGCTGTCGCTGCACGACGCCGAGCTGGCCGGGGACCGGACCTTCGCCGGCCTCGGCAACTACGCCGAGCTGATCGCCGACGCCGAGTTCTGGAACGCGGTGTTCAACACGGTCGGCATGTTCGTGCTGGCCACCGTCCCGCAGCTGATCCTGTCGCTGGTGCTGGCCAACGCGCTGAACAAGAGACTGCGCGGCCGGCTGCTGCTGCGCCTCGGCGTGCTGCTGCCGATGATCACCTCGGTGGTCGCGGTGGCCGTCATCTTCAGCCAGCTCTACAGCCGTGACTACGGCCTGTTCAACTGGGCCCTCGGCCTGGTGGGCATCGAGCCGATCGCCTGGCAGAACGAGAAGTGGTCGTCCTGGATCGCCATCGCCACGATGGTCGACTGGCGCTGGACCGGCTACAACGCGATCATCCTGCTCGCCGCGATGCAGACGATCCCCAAGGACCTGTACGAGGCCGCCGCCATCGACGGCGCGTCGGCCCGGCGGCAGTTCTGGCAGATCACGCTGCCGATGCTGCGCCCGACGATCGTGTTCGTGGTCTTCATCTCCACCATCGGCGGCCTGACGCTGTTCACCGAGCCGGTGACGTTCGAGGGCGAGCAGATGATGACCGGCGGCACCACCGGCCAGTACCAGACGGTGGCGATGTTCATCGTGGAGCAGGCCTTCCGGGGCAGCTTCGAGATCGGCTACGCCTCCGCGGCGGCCTGGCTGCTGTTCGTGCTGATCCTCATCGGCACGATGATCAACTACTTCTTCACTCGCCGCATCGGGGGTGCGCGATGACCGCCGGACAACCGACCGGCCGCCTGTGGGAAGCGGGGGCTCTCACCAAGGTCGTGCTGGCCGTGGCCCTGCTGCTGTCCGCCTTCCCCATCTACTACATGTTCATCATGGCGACGCGGACGAACGACGACGCGCTCGACGTGCCGCCGCCGCTCCTGCCCGGCGGCCACCTGGGCGAGAACGTCGAACGCCTGCTCACCACCGAGGACGCGTACTTCATCACCGGCCTGGTCAACTCGGCGATCGTGGCCACGACCGTCACAGTGTCGGTGGTGCTCATCTCGACGCTGGCCGGGTTCGCCTTCTCCAAGCTGCGCTTCCGCGGCTCGAAGGTGCTGCTCGGCGTGATCCTGGTGACGATGATGGTGCCGCTGCAGCAGATGGGCATCGTCCCGCTCTACGAGCTCATGGTGACGCTCGGCTGGACCGGCAAGCTCCAGGCGGTGATCCTGCCGTTCCTGGTGAACGGGTTCGGCGTGTTCATGATGACGCAGTACGCCTCCCAGGCGGTGCCCGACGAGCTGGTCGAGGCGGCCCGGGTCGACGGGGCGTCCACGATGGGCATCTACCGCAAGGTCATCCTGCCGGCGCTGCGGCCGGGCATGGCGGTGCTCGCGCTGCTGGTCTTCATGCAGACGTGGAACGAGTTCATGTGGCCGCTCATCGTGCTGCTGCCGGAGAACCCGGTGGTGCAGACCTCGATCGCGGCGCTCAACCAGGCGCACGGCACCGACTACGTGATGCTGTTCGCCGGCACCGCGGCCTCGGTCCTCCCTCTCTTCGTGGTTTTCGTGCTGTTCGGCCGGCAGATCGTCGGCGGCCTGATGGAAGGTGCGGTCAAGGCGTGACGACTCAGGAGGAGCAGACCCGCTCCGAGCTGCGATTCCCCACCGGGTTCGCGTGGGGTGCGGCCACCTCTGCCTACCAGATCGAGGGCGCGGTGACGGCCGACGGCCGCGGCGTCTCCATCTGGGACACGTTCACCAGGACGCCGGGCAGGGTGGTCGGCGGCCAGCACGCGGACGTGGCCATCGACCATTACCACCGTTACCGCGACGACGTGCGGATCATGGCGGACCTGGGGCTGAGCTCCTACAGGTTCTCCGTGTCGTGGCCGCGCGTCCAGCCGTACGGTTCGGGACCCGTCAACCACAAGGGTCTCGACTTCTACAAGCGACTGACGGACGAGCTCCGCTCGCACGGCATCGATCCCTGGCTGACGCTCTACCACTGGGACCTGCCCCAGGCCCTGGAGGACAAGGGCGGCTGGCCGGAGCGCGACACCGCGCTGCGCTTCGCCGAGTACGCGGCGGCGGTGCACGACGCGCTGAAGGATCACGTGCACACGTGGAGCACCGTCAACGAGCCGTGGTGCGCGGCCTTCCTGGGTTACGCCTCGGGCGAGCACGCTCCGGGACGCCGCGAGCCCGAGAACGCGATCCGGGCCGCGCACCACCTCAACCTCGCCCATGGACTAGGGGTCCAGGCCATGGGCGCCAGGCGGGTGGGGGGTTGCGTCAACCTGTACGCGATCACCCCGGCCACGGCCAGTGAGGCTGACCAGGACGCCGCCCGCCGCATCGACGGGCTGCAGAACCGGTTCTTCCTCGACGCGCTGCTGACGGGCCGCTATCCCCAGGACGTCCTGGACGACCTGGGGATGGACCTGTCCTTCATCGAGGACGGCGACCTCAAGACCATCAACGCGCCCATCGACGTGCTGCTGGTCAACTACTACAGCCGCTTCACCGTCTCCGGTGAGGCCGGCGGGAAGGCGTCGGCCTCGGCCGCGCCGACCGAGACGGGCTCGCCGTGGATCGGCAGCGAGCACGTGTCGTTCGTCAACGGCGGCCGGCCCGTCACCTCGATGGGCTGGGAGATCGACGAGGACGGCCTGGTCGAGGTGCTGCAGCGGGTGGCGCGCGACTATCCGCCGGTTCCGCTGGTGGTCTCGGAGAACGGCGCGGCCTTCGACGACGTGCTGGAGGACGGCCGGGTGCGCGACACCGAGCGCCGTGACTACATCGAGGCGCACCTGCGCGCCTGCCGCACGGCGATCGACTCCGGCGTGCCGCTCGAGGGCTACTTCGCCTGGTCGCTGATGGACAACTTCGAGTGGGCCTGGGGGTACGGCAAGCGGTTCGGGCTGGTCCGCGTCGACTACGAGACGCAGCAGCGGGTGCTGAAGGACAGCGCGATCTGGTATGCCGAGATCATCCGGCAGAATAGGGCCCATGAACCGACCGACTCTTGAGGCAGTCGCAGCTCGGGCCGGCGTCGGCCGGGGCACCGTGTCGAGAGTCATCAACGGCTCACCCAACGTCAGCGAGAAGGCCCGCGAGGCGGTCCAGCAGGCCATCCAGGAGCTGGGTTACGTGCCCAACCGGGCGGCCCGCGCGCTGGTGACGCGGCGCACCGACACGGTGGCCCTGGTGGTGTCGGAGTCGGAGTTCCGGGTGTTCGACGAGCCCTACTTCGCCGGCACCATCCGGGGCATCGGCTCGGCGCTGACCGAGACGGGGCTGCAGCTCATCCTGGCGATGGCCCGCTCGCGGCAGGAGCACGCCCGGCTGGAGCACTACCTGACCGGCCAGCACGTCGACGGCGTGCTGCTGCTGTCGCTGCACGGCGACGACCCGCTGCCGGGCCGCCTGGAGGCGATGGGCGTGCCGACCGTGCTGGGCGGCCGGCCGGTCGGTCCTGCGACCCCCTACAGCTACGTCGACATGGACAACAGGGCGGGGGCCCGGCAGGCGGTCAAGCACCTGCTGGGCCTCGGCCGCGGCCGGATCGCCGCCATCGCCGGGCCGCAGGACATGGGCGTGGGCGTCGACCGTCTGTCGGGCTACCGCGACGCGGTGCTGCCGACGGGCCTGCCGGAGCTGGTGGCCTACGGCGACTTCTCCGAGGAGAGCGGCGAGTCGGCCATGGCCGAGCTGCTGGCCGCCCATCCCGACGTCGACGCGGTGTTCGCCGCCTCCGACCCGATGGCGCTGGGCGCGATGCGGGTGCTCAAGGCGGCGGGCCGGGCGATCCCGGAGGACGTGGCGGTGATCGGGTTCGACGACTCCAAGGCCGCGCTGCACGCCGACCCGCCGCTGACCACCGTGCACCAGCCGATGGAGGCGATGGGCCGGCAGATGGCGCTGCTGCTGGTGGCCCGCATCAACGGCGAGGAGCTGCGCCAGCCGGTCGTCATCCTCGACACTCACCTGGTGCGCCGCGAATCCGCCTGACCTGCCGATATCATTTCCGAAACCGTTTACACCAGTCGAGAGGACGTCTGTCGTGCCTCAGCTTGTCGGCGGGGGCTACACCGCTCAGGTGAGCCGCCGCGGAGCCGCGCTCAGGACACTCAGGCACGGCGAGCGCGACCTGGTCACCTCCTGGCCCGAGGGCGGGCCGGTGCCCTACTTCGCGGGCACGATCCTGGCGCCGTGGCCCAACCGGGTGGGCGGCGCCCGCTACACCTTCGAGGGCCGCACGCACGAGCTGGCGGTGACCGAGCCGGAGCGCGGCCACGCCATCCACGGGCTGGTGGCGCGTGACGACTGGGAGATCGCCGAGGCGGGCGGCTCCCGGGTGCGGCTCACGTACCGGATCGACGGCGCGCCCGGCTATCCGTTCACGCTGGAGCTGGCGGTGACGCACGAGCTGGGCGAGCGGGGGCTGACCACGACGGTGCTGGCCCGCAACGCGGGCGAGCACGACGCGCCCTACGGGTGCGGGCCGCACCCGTGGCTGCTCGGCGACGAGCTGGAGGTGCCGGCGGCCAAGGTGCTGCTGCCCGACGACGCGCTGCTCCCCCGCGAGCTGGCGGACGTCTCCGGCACCCCGTACGACTTCACGCGCGTCCGGGCGGTGGACGGCGCGGTGGTCGACCACGCGTTCACCGGCCTGGCGCGGGGCGAGGTGCGGGTCGGCGGGGTGCGGCTGACGTGGGACCCGGCGGTGCTGCCGTGGGTGCAGGTGTGCACCAGCCGTCAGCTCGGCTACGAGGGCGTGGCGGTGGAGCCGATGACGTGCCCGCCCGACGCGTTCAACTCGGGCACCGACCTGGTGGTGCTGAAGCCGGGCGGCGAGCACGAGGCGCGCTGGACGATCGGCGCGGCCTGAGGCCACACTTGCTCGCGTGGACAGCAGGACGAAACGCCGCTTATCCCCCGCCGAGCTCGACGCCCTGGCCCGCCGCGCGCTGGGCGCCGGGGTCGTGGGGCACACCGAGCTGACCGACGGCTACGCCAACGCCGTGTGGCGGCTGCGGCTGGACGACGGCCGCGAGGTGGTGTGCAAGCTGGCGCCGCCGCCCGAGCTCGACCAGCTCAGCTACGAACGCAACCTGCTGCGCATGGAGGCGGCCGCGTACGAGCTGGTGGCGGCGGCCGGGGTGCCGGTGGCGGCGCTGCTGCGGGCCGGGTTCGACGATCCGGTGCTGGGCGGCGACTACCTGATGCTGTCCGCGCTCGACGGCGTGTCGTGGAACGACGCGCGGCCGGGCAACGAGGACGAGCTGCGGCGCGAGCTGGGCCGGCTGATGGCCCGCTTCAACTCGGTGACCGGCGAGGTGTTCGGCTACCCGCACGCCGGGATCACCGGCGCGACCTGGCGGGAGGCGTTCCTGGCGATGGCGGGGGCGCTGCTCGGCGACACCGGGCGCTACCCGACGCCGCTGCCCGCGCCGCCCGGCCGGATCATGGAGGTGCTGGAGGCGGCCTCGCCGGTGCTGGACGAGGTGACGACGCCGCGGCTGGTGCACTTCGACATCTGGAAGGGGAACGTGTTCCTCGACGTGTCGGGCACGCCGCGCATCCAGGCGATCATCGACCACGAGCGGGCGTTCTGGGGCGATCCGCTGGCCGAGTTCGTCACCCCGACGATCTTCGGGGAGCTGCGCGAGGACGATCCGATGCTGGCCGGGTACCGCGAGGTGCGCCCGCTGGAGCTCACCGCGTCCGCGCGTACCCGGCTCGACCTCTACCGCGCCTACCTGTCGCTGATCCTGCTGGTGGAGAACGGACCCAGGCAGTACCCCGAGGAGGAGTACGCCCGGATCCGCGACGCGGCGTTCAGCTCACTGGGCGAGCTGCTGGATCGCCTCGTAGCTCCCGCCCCTGGGGCCCTCGCGTAGGTCGCGGCACTGGCCGCCGCCCGCGCCGGTGACCCGGTTCGGCACGCCCAGGTCCGCCGGGGCGGGGGTGTTGCCGGTGCAGGAGAGCGCGCCCTTGACCGTGGTGCCGGACACGGCCGGGGCCGTGTTGCGGGTCAGCGAGGCCGCGCCGCGCAGCTCGGCGCCCACGACGGTGAGCGTCCCGGTCCGGTCGGCGGTCAGCGCGCCGTCCACGCGGGTGCCCAGCAGGTGCAGCTCGGCGGCGCCGGAGGCGGTGAGCGTGCCGGAGATCCGGCCGCCGTCGGCCACCAGCGACGCCCCTGCCCGCACCTGGACCGGCCCGGTGACGGTGGCGCCGTCGAGGCAGGTCACGCCGCCGGTCACGGTGAGCGGGCCGCGGTGGGCGCCGGTGACCGTGCGGGTGCAGGCGGGGGGCGGCGCGATCGTCGTGACGGTGAACGACTTCGCCTTGCCCGCGTTGCCCGCCGCGTCGATCGAGCGGTACTCGACCGTGTGCCGGCCCCGGGGCAGCTTGCCGTACACGAGGTGGTCGATGACCGTGCCCTCCTCGGTGAACGTCCACGGCAGCTCCGAGGAGGTCGGCCAGCCGAAGTAGTTGAACCAGCCGTCGCCGTCGACCCGCGACTCCGAGACCACGTACCCGTCGCGGTCGTCGTCGCCGGTCAGCCGCATCGAGAACGGGCCGTTGTAGACGTAGGTGTCGCCGGACCTGACCAGCGGCTCCGACAGCTCGTAGCCGGTCGCGGGGGCGACGGCGTCGACCGTCCAGGTCAGCGTGTCGCCGCCGAGGCTCGCGGTGAGCCGGTGCGTGCCGGGGCTCAGGTCAAGCTCGCCCAGGTCGAGGTCGGTGCCGCCGTCGCCGACGCGCTCGCCGTCGAGCTCCCAGGCGACCTTCGGCACGGTGTGCGCCGGGTGCGTGGTCTCAACGTATATGACGTCCTCGGCGCCCGCCGGGCGGCCGGTCGGGGTGGAGGAGGTGAAGCCCGGCTCGACGCCGTCGGGCGGGGTGGTGAGCGTCGTGTCGACGGTCCACGTCCTGCTCGCCGTCAGCGCGGCGCGCACGGCCGGGTCGCGGACGAACTCCGTCGGGTCGGTCACCGTGGCCTTGACCGTGTGGGTGCCGGGGCTGAGGCCGAGCGTGCGCAGGTCGAGCGTGTCGGCGTCACCCGGCAGGTCCTTGCCGTCGACGTTCCAGGTGGTGGTCAGGCTGTGGCTGACCGGGCGCATCGGCTCGACCCACAGCACGCGGTCCGCGCCGACCGGCTGCCCGGACGGGGTGGCGTCCTGCACGACCGCGGTCTTCGCGGTGATGCGCCGGACCATGACCTCGCGGCTGACCTGGTCGAAGTAGTAGCCGAGGGTCTTCATCATCGAGTGCTGACTCGGCCGCCACACGCCCGTCGTGGCGTACAGGCCGCCCTCGTAGCGGGCGATCGGGCCGCCCGACTCGCTGGGCTCGCCCAGCCAGCGCCACCACTTGCGCTGCTGCTCGCGCATCTGCTGCTCGGTCAGCAGCGTGTGGTGCGCCGACGACGGCTCGCCGCCGCTGTAGGCGCCGCCGGGTTCGCCGCGCTGGTAGTAGTCGTACTCGTCCTGCAGCCCGCCCAGTGAGTGGCCCAGCTCGTGCGGGCTGATCAGGGCGGACATGGCGTTGCTGCCCGACGCGGTGGCGTACGAGCCGCCCGCGCCGCCGTACGTGCCGCTGTTGCCCAGGGCGAGGATCTGCCGGTTGCCGGACGTGGTGCCGGCGACCAGGTTGGCGTAGCGGTTGGCGGCGCCGTTGTCCATGGTGATGAGCCGCTGCACGCTGCCGGGGTTGCAGCGGCCCCAGAAGCCCATGCTCAGCGGGGTCGTCCTGCGCGGCGAGGTCAGGTCGGGGTCACAGCTGATGCCCGATTCGCCGGACACGATGTCGACCCGGTAGACGTTGATGTAGTTGCGGTAGGACTTGAACGGCTCGATCGACCACATCACGTTGAGGTGACGGTCGACGTCCTGGCCGAACTTCGCCTGCTCTGACTCGGTGTAGCCGTCGCCCATGACGATCAGGTTGAAACGCTTCTCCGGCGCGCCGGTGACCTGCACGGGCACGACGGTGGCGGCGCCGGGCTCGGCGGCGGACACCGTGGCCGCCACCGTGGCGGTGGTGGCGACAGCCTGGGAGGGGACGTACACGACTGCGGCGGCCAGCACGAGGGCCGCGATTGTGCGCATGCCCAGCACTATCGGCCCGGCCACGCCGGACGTCTCATCCCATAAGGGCATAACCCCGGCGTGATACCTTCTGCCGGATGAAGCTGGAGCTGCGGCATCTGGAGACGCTCCGGACCATCGCCGACCAAGGCAGCGTCACCAGGGCCGCCGCCGCGCTCGGCGTCTCCCAGCCCGCGCTCACCGCCCAGCTCCGCCGCATCGAGGGGGTGCTCGGCGGGCTCGTCTTCGCCCGCGACCACCGCGGCGTCACCGCCACCCCGTTCGGCGAGTTCGTGCTGGCCAGGGCCCGGGTGGTGCTCGCCGGCGTGGACGACCTGCTCGCCGCCGGGCCGTACGAGCTCGCCGGGCAGGCCGTGCGCGTCGGCAGCTTCGAGCACCCCGTCGTCGTGCCGCTCGTCGCCAACCTGATGCGCGCCTTCCCCGAGGCGCGCATCACCCTGCAGACCGAGCACTTCGTCCGCGTCCTGGTCGACATGGTCGCCAACGGCCGGCTCGACGTCGCCCTCGTGGCCGACTACCCGGGGCACGAACTGCGCCCCCAGCCCTCGCTCGGGCTGGAGGCCGTGGCCGTCGAGCCGGTGTTCGTCGCCCTGCCCGCCGCCCACCCGCTCGCCTCGCGGGAGGAGGTCGAGCTCGCCGACCTGGCCGGCGAGCCGTGGGTGCTGCCGCCGCCGGACGGGCTCGGGTGGCCCGAGCACCTGCTGGACGCGTGCGGGCGCGCCGGCTTCACGCCCCGCGCCCGCTACCAGCTCATCGGGGCCGGGGTACGCGGCGAGCTCATCGGCGCCGGGCACGCGGTCTCCGCCTGCCAGGCGCTGCACGACCCCGGGCCCGGCGTCGTCGTGCGGCCGCTGGCGGGCAACCCGCTGTGGATGCGGCAGGTGCTCGTGTGGCGCCCGGGGTTCGCGGCCCACGTACCGGCCCTGCTGGACAGCGCCCGCGCCGCCCACGCCGCCGTCGCCGCCCGCCGCCCCCCGTACACCACCTGGCTCACCCGCCAGCCCTGACCCGCCACCCGGCCCGCGGGCGCCGGGGCCCGTCCGCGCCGTCACGGCGGGGGCCTTCCCCGGGAGGGATGCGGGCCCCGCAGCAGGGGTGGGGGGCCGCAGCCTCGGCGGGCGGAGGGCGGGGCCGGCTCGCCGGGGGGCTCCTCCTGCTCCCGGAGGGCTCCGCCGTGGGGGTGGAGGGAGCCGAGCAGGCGGGTGCGCAGGGCGGGCGGCGGCGGGACGGGGGCGGCGAGGCGGGCGGCGGTCTCGCGCAGGCGGCGGACCTCGGCCCGGCAGGAGGGGCAGCGGGTCAGGTGGCGTTCGAAGGGGGCCAGGTCGGCGGCGGGCAGCGCGTGCACGGCGTAGGCGCCGGTGAGGAGGTGGAGGTCGTCGTTCATGTCCACTCCCGGGAGAGGCGGCTGCATCACCTGATTCGGTCCTTCCGCCTTTCCGGATGCGAGTATTGCTCCCTTTCCCGGCCCGTGAGACAATCTCATCAGGTGATGAATTATGAGCTGTGTGATCGCGGGCGGCGGCCCGGCGGGCGCGATGCTCGCCCTGCTGCTGGCCCGGACCGGCGTCGAGGTGACGCTGCTGGAGAAGCACGCCGACTTCCTGCGCGACTTCCGCGGCGACACCATCCATCCGTCCACGCTGCAGGTGCTCGACGAGCTGGGGCTGGCCGGCCGCTTCCTGGCGCTGCCGCACCGCAAGGCCCACGAGCTGAGCGTCGTGACCGACAGCGGGCCGATCCGGCTGGCGAGCCTGCGGGGGCTGCCCGGCCGCTACGACTACATCGCGTTCGTCCCGCAGTGGGACTTCCTGGACCTCATCACGTCCGAGGCGGCCCGCTACCCGAACTTCCGCCTGCTGATGCGGGCCGAGGCGTACGACCTGATCCGCGAGGGCGGGGCGGTGCGCGGGCTGCGCTACCGCGACCCGTCGGGCGAGCACGAGGTCCGGGCGGCGCTGACGGTCGCCGCCGACGGGCGCGGCTCGGTGCTGCGCGGGCGGGCCGGGCTGGCGCCGCAGGAGCTGGGCGCGCCGATGGACGTGCTGTGGTTCCGGGTGCCACGCGAGGAGTCCGACCCGGACCAGCCGTTCCTGCGGGTCTCCAGCGGCCACGTGGTCGTCGCGATCAACCGCGAGACCTACTGGCAGCTCGCGTACGTGATCCGCAAGGGCGGCTACGAGGAGCTGGCAGGCCGGGGCATCGAGGCGCTGCGCGAGCCGGTGGCGCGGATGCTGCCGTTCGCGGCCGGGCGGCTGGGCGTGATCGGCGGCTTCGACGACGTGAGCATGCTGACGGTGCGGCTCAACCGGCTGCGCCGCTGGCACCGGCCGGGGTTCCTGTGCATCGGCGACGCGGCGCACGCGATGTCGCCGGTGTTCGGCGTCGGCATCAACCTGGCGGTGCAGGACGCGGTCGCCACGGCCGGCCTGCTGGCGGGCGCGCTGCGCTCCCCCGGGCGCGGGCCGGTCCCGGAGGCGGCGCTGCGCCGGGTGCAGCGGCGGCGCATGCCGCCGACCCTGGTGACGCAGGCGGTGCAGCGGCTGGTGCAGAACCAGCTCATCAAACCGGCGCTGACCAGGAAATTCGGGCCGCCGCGGGTGCGCCCGGACCTGGCGCGGGTGCCGGTGCTCAACCGGCTGGTCCGCCGCTTCGTCGGTCTCGGGGTGCGCCCCGAGCACGTGCGGGCGACCCCTATTTTGACACCGTCTTCTCACAACGTGGACACGGCGGTCGGTGGGGAGGACCCGGTGGAATACCCTCGTATGTCGTGAGCGCACTGACCAATTCGCTGAATCTCGATTCGTGGCGAGCCCTCCCCGCGGCCCAGCAACCCGACTGGCCCGATCACGGCGAGCTCAAGAAGGTCGTCGCCGAGCTCGGCGGCCTCCCCCCGCTGGTCTTCGCCGGAGAGTGCGACCAGCTCAAGGACGAGCTCGCCGCCGTGGCGCGGGGCGAGGCCTTCGTGCTGCAGGGCGGCGACTGCGCCGAGACGTTCGCGGCGGCGACCGCCGACAACGTCCGCAACAAGCTCAAGACGCTGCTGCAGATGGCGATCGTGCTCACCTACGCGGGCAAGGTGCCGGTCGTGAAGATCGGCCGGCTGGCGGGGCAGTTCGCCAAGCCGCGCTCGAAGGGCACCGAGACCCGCGAGGGCGTCGAGCTGCCCGCCTACAGGGGCGACATGGTCAACGGCTTCGACTTCACCGCCGAGTCGCGCCGCCCCGACCCGTGGCGGCTGCTGAAGGCCTACCACTCCTCGGCCGTGACGCTCAACCTGGCGCGGGCGTTCACCAAGGGCGGCTACGCCGACCTGCGGCAGGTCCACGCGTGGAACCAGGACTTCGTGGCCGAGTCGCCCGCCGGGCGCCGCTACGACCAGCTCGCCCGGGAGATCGACCAGGCGCTGGCGTTCATGCGGGCGTGCGGGGCCGACCCGGAGGAGTTCCACTCGGTGGAGTTCTACTCCTCGCACGAGGCGCTGATCCTCGACTACGACCAGGCGCTCACCCGCATCGACTCGCGTACGGGGCTGCCCTACGACGTGTCGGCGCACATGGTCTGGATCGGCGAGCGGACCCGGCAGCTCGACGGGGCGCACGTGGAGTTCTTCTCCCGCATCCGCAACCCGATCGGCGTCAAGCTGGGCCCGACGACCACGCCGGACGAGGCGCTGGCGCTGATCGACAAGCTCAACCCGGACAACGTGCCGGGCCGGCTGACGTTCATCACCCGGATGGGCGCCTCCAAGATCCGCGAGCACCTGCCGCGGCTGGTCAAGGAGGTCACCGCCTCGGGCGCGCAGATCGCCTGGATCTGCGACCCGATGCACGGCAACACGTTCGAGGCGCCGAGCGGCCACAAGACGCGGCGGCTCGACGACGTGCTCAACGAGGTGGCGGGCTTCTTCGAGGTGCACCGTTCGCTCGGCACGCACCCGGGCGGCATCCACATCGAGTTCACCGGCGACGACGTGACGGAGTGCGTGGGCGGCGGCCACGAGATCGCCGAGGGCGACCTGGCCACGCGCTACGAGACGGCCTGCGACCCGCGGCTCAACCGTGGTCAGTCGCTGGATCTGGCGTTCCGGGTGGCGGAGCTCTACCGCGGCTGAGTGATCCACCTCACACCGGGGGTCATCGGTCACGGTGACCCCCGTGATCTCCTAGGATCGCGCTGTAAAGGGCGAAATATCAGGAGTTTTGGTGGACAGTGCTCCGGAGGGCGTCGACCCCAACGTGCCCAACGTCGCGAGGATGTACGACTACTACCTCGACGGCAAGGACAACTTCGCGGCCGACCGTGAAGCGGCCGAGCGGATCATGAAGATCTTCCCGGTCACCAAGGACGCCGCCAGGGAGAACCGGGCGTTCCTGCGCCGGGCCGTGCGCGAGGTGGTCGCGGGCGGCGTCCGGCAGATCATCGACCTGGGGGCGGGCCTGCCCACCCAGGGCAACACGCACGAGATCGCGCCCGAGGCGCGCGTGGTGTACGTGGACTACGACCCCGTGGTGTGCACGCACGGGCGTGCCCTGCTGGCCAGGGGCGAGAAGGTGGACTTCTTGCAGGCCGACGCGAGGAAGCCGGACGAGCTGCTCGAACGCCTCGACGGGATGGTGGACTTCGGGCAGCCGGTGGCGTTCATGATGCTGGCCATCCTGCACTTCATCCCGGACGACGACGCGTACGGGATCGTCGGCAAGCTGCGTGACGTGAGCGTGCCCGGCAGCCATCTGGTGATCAGCCACGCGATCGACGCCAAGCCGGACACCACGCCGCAGGCGATCGAGGTCTACAACCAGGCCACGGCCGGGCTGAACCTGCGCACGCACGAGGAGATCGTCCGCTTCTTCGACGGCTACGAGCTGCTGGAGCCGGGTTTGGTCTTCCCGAAGGACTGGCGGCCCGACGGCGGGGAGACCTACGGCGGCGGCACCGCCATCGGCTACGCGGGCGTGGGCCGCAAGACCGGCCCCTGAGCCTCACCGGGCGTCACTGAAAACACGGCAGCCCCGCCGCGAGCGGGGCTGCCCTGTCGTCTCACTGCTGCCGCTGCGCGTCCTTGAGCTCCTTGTCGAGCTCGGCGCGGATCTCGTCCATGTCCAGGGCGCGGACCTGGCGGATGAGGTCGGCCAGGGCGGGGGCCGGGATGGCGCCCGGCTGCGAGAACACCACGATGCCGTCGCGGATCGCCATCAGCGTCGGGATGGACCGGATCTCGAAGCCCTGCGAGAGCGCCTGCTCCTGATCGGTGTCGATCTTGCCGAACGTGATGTCCTGGTGCTCCTCGGAAGCCTTCTCGAAGATCGGCCCGAACATCTTGCAGGGGCCGCACCAGTCCGCCCAGAAGTCGAGCAGGACGATCCCCTTGTCGGCGATGTCGTTGAAGTTCTTCTCGGTTACTTCGATGGTCGCCACAAGTGGCTCCTCGCATTCGTCCGTCAGCGTGTGTACGTCAACATCTCTACACAGGAAGAACCCCTACCCTCGCGCGGGCATTCCAGCCCTCAGCCGCGGCCTCCCGGCAGGGCGAGCCCGACGACGAGCGGGTCGTGGTCGGAGGAGCGGTAGGCGTCCGGCCGGTAGAGGCCGGGCGGGTTGAACTCGGTGTTGTAGTCGAGGATGCGGGGCTCGTCGGCGTTCACGTGCCAGATGGCGGCGCCGGTGACGCGCTTGAGGAGCTGCCTGCCGACCAGCATGTGGTCGAGCTCCCCGGCCAGGCCCTCGAAGACGTAGCTGTAGCGCTGGGAGGCGGGCACGTGCTTCTTGGTGACGCTGGTGAGGCCGCCGGCTTCGAGCGTGCCGATGGGGTCCTCCTCGCCGTAGGCGTTGAGGTCGCCGAGCACGATCGGGTTGGGCAGGTCCGTGGTCAGGCCGAGCAGCGCCTGCGCCTGCTTGACGCGGGTGGCGTTCCAGCAGCCCTGGCCGTCGCCCTGGTCGGCGTCGGGGCCGTCGTCGGGGCAGGAGCCCTTGGACTTGAGATGGTTGACGATCATGGTGAACGGCTGGCCGCCGCCGGTGCGGCGGAACGTCTGGACGAGCGGCGGCCGGCTGAAGACCGGGTCGCGCGACGCCGCGGGCTCGCCGACCGGCTTGAGCTTGGCGGGCTTGTAGATGAGGCCGACCTGGATGGCGTCGGTGCCCGGGTACGGGTGGGCCAGGGCGGCGTACGTGCCCGCGCCCACCTCGGCGTTGACGGCGTCGACCAGCGCCTGGAGTGCGGTCCGGCCGTTGTTCTCGACCTCCATGAGGCCGACGGCGTCGGCGTCGAGGCCCTTGAGCGCGGCCACCAGCTTGGCGAGCTGCCGCTGCTGCTCGGCGGCGTCGGTGGCGCCGCGCGAGCCGAGCGTGGTGAACCAGTTGAGCGTGTTGAACGAGGCCACCTTGACGTTGCCGCCCACCCGGGCGGGCCTGGCCGGGCGCGGGTTGGCCGCTCGGTAGGCGACGGGCTCGGTGGGCTGCAGGCGGTAGGCGCCGAACCCGTACCCGAGGACGCCGGTGAGGCCGGTGACGGTGTCGCCGGCGCGGGCCAGGGGCGGGAGGGTGGCAGGGTTCTGGCGGGAGGAGCCGTCGTCGAGCAGCAGGGAGCGCCGCTGGTTGAGCGCCGGGTCGACGCCGGGCCGGTCGGTCGGCTGGAACAGCCGGCCGCCGGAGGAGAGCGTCACCTCGCCGAAGCGGCCCAGGTCGTAGTGGTCGCTGACGGTCAGCGGCTGCGGGAAGGTGAGCAGCACGTTCTCCACGGACTCCAGCCCGTCGGCGGGCAGGCTCTGGCGCAGGGGCGCGACGGAGCCGGTGCCGCACACGTCGACGGCGGTGACCGGTGACAGCTCGGTCCAGCCGTTGTACTCGATCGCCCGGCCCGTCACCAGGACGCGGTCGCCGACCTTGACGTCCTTGAAGGTGTCGCGGGCGAAGGCGAACAGGCCGTCGGAGGTGGCCGGGTCGCCGTCCGGCGTCGGGTCCTGGAGGAAGAAGCCGCTGAGCTGGTCGCCGCGCTGGAAGTCGCCGGTGACGACGCCCTCCACCCGGACGCTCTGCCCGGCGAGCGGGGTGGCGGCGCCGCGGCCCTGGACCTCGGCGACCTGCCGGTCCGCCGGGGTGTCACAGGGCCCGGCAGGGGCCGCGGAGGCGGGTACGGCCCCGGCAGTGAGGGTGGCGGTGAGGGTGGCTGCCACGGTGAGCGCGGCAAGCGGTAAAGCACGCATAATCCGCACTTTAGAGGCAGTCCCCGCCGTATCTTCCTCCATGGACAAGGCTGGAACATGAAATCTCCGAACCTTGACATGGACCCGCCCCGGGTATGACCCCTGCATGGACTGGGTCACCTGCGCGCACTCGGCCGCCTGCACCGGAGTCGCCCGCCCGCCGTCCGGGCGCTGCCTGGCCCATCTGCCCCACGAGGAGCTGTCGGCCGCCCTCGCCGCCCTGGCCCCGGGCCGCCTGCTGGACCTGCGCGGCACCACCGTGGGCGGCGACCTGCTGCGCCGGGTGCTGGCGGCGGCGGGCGACCGGCCGGGCCGGGCGCGGCTGGACCGGGCCAGGTTCACCGGCGACGTGCGGCTGTCGGGCGTGGCCTTCCAGGGGGACGTGTCGCTCGACGGGGCCAGGTTCGAGCGCCTGGCGTCGTTCTTCGGCGCCCGCTTCGACGGCAACGTGTCGCTGGCCGGGGCCTGGTTCGCCAGGGAGCTGTCCTTCCACGGGGTGCGGGCGCGCGGGCACGTGTCGCTGGACCGGGCGGTGATGTCGCGCGACGCGCTGTTCAGCCAGGCCGTCTTCGAGCACGGGCTGTCGTGCGAGAGCGCCAGGTTCGACGGGTACGCGACGTTCGACGGCGCCCGGCTGGGCGAGGCGGCGTGCTTCCGGGGCGCGCGGTTCGGGCGCACGCTGTCGTTCCGCAAGGTGGCCGGCAGCGCCGGGTTCGACGCCGCGCACTTCGCCGCCGACGCCTACCTGTCGGCGACCGGCCGGCTGTCGGCCGCCCGCGCGCGGGCCGACGCGACGCTGGACGTGGCCGTGCGCGGCTGCGGGGTGGACCTGCGCCAGGTGCGGGTGGCGGGCGCGACCACGCTGCGGCTGACCGATTCGCAGGCCGACCTGGAGGGTGCGGTGCTGCGCGGCCCGGCGACGGTGACCGGGCGCGGCCGGGCCACGCTGACGTCGCTGCGCCAGGTGGACGCGGCCAGCCTGGCGCTGGCCGGGCTGGACCTGTCGTCCTGCCGGTTCGCCGGGCTGGCCCACCCGTCGGGGCTGCGGCTCACGGAGTGCACGCTGGCGCTCGGCCGGCGCGGGACGCTCTGGCCGATGCTGCGCTGGCTCACAGCTCGCCGGCGATCCGCCCGATCAGGGTGACGATGCGCGGCCAGCCGCCGCCCATGATCCGGCGCGACAGCTGCTGGGCCGGGTCGTCCGGGTCGAAGCCCTCGTGGTCGAGGAAGAACCGGGTGCCGTGGCCCTCGGGTTCGAGCCGCCAGGTGACGATCCAGCCTTCGCGGCCCCAGGCCAGCTTGACCAGTTTCTCCGGCTCGACCTCCAGCACCTCGCAGGGCACCACGCCGTCGAAGCCGACGTCGGGCCTGGGCGTCGTGGTGAAGGTGAACCGGTGCCCCACCTCGGCCCGGTAGTCGCCGGGCATGAGCCAGCGGGTCACCAGGCCGGGGTCGGTGAGCGCCCGCCACACCTTGGCGGGCGGGTGGCCGATGAACTGGTCCAGCCGGATCGCCCTCCTGTCGTCAGGCATCGTCGTCCTCCAGGTCGTCCAGCAGGTCGGTGAGATCGGTCAGCTTCTGGCGCCAGAAGCGCTCGTACGGGGTCAGCCAGTCGCGGATCTCCATGAGCGGCGCCGCCTCCAGCCGGTAGTGCCTCTCGCGGCCCTTGCGGGTCTCGGCCACCAGCCCGGCGTCCCTGAGCACCTTGAGGTGCTCGGAGACGCTGGGCCGGCTCATGTCGAAGCGGTCGGCCAGCCGGCCGGCGGGCTGCGAGCCCTCCTCGCGCAGCAGCCTCAGCAGCTCGCGCCTGGCCGGGCTGGCCAGCGCGGTGAAGACGTGGTCGGCGGTCATTCCTGGCTGACCACGAAGCCGTTGCCGAACGGGTCGGAGAACAGCAGCTGCTTGCCCCACGGCTCGTCGGTGGGCCCTTCGGCGGCCACGCCGTGCTCGCGCAGCCGCTCGGCGAGGGCGTCGACGCCGGGCGAGGAGAGGACCAGGCCGCCGATCGGCGCCATCGACGGGAACCAGGAGGCGAGCAGCAGCGTGCTCTCGGCCCCCTTGGGCGCGACGGTGAGCCAGCGGCCCATCGGGAACGGGTTGTCGGTGCGGACCTCGAAGCCGAGGACGCCGGTGTAGAAGGCGTGCGCGGCGTCCTGGTCGGAGACGGGCACGGTCACGGTCACGATGTGCGAGATGAGCATGTCAGCCACTATACGTAGGTTTTTTCCTACGTAACAACCCGAATCAGGGAAAACCCTGATGGGCTCCCGGCGGGACCGTTCGTACACTGGTGCGCATGCGCATCGACGACTACGTCACCGACCTCGGCCGCGCCCTGTCCGGGCCGTCCGGGCCGAAGCGGGACATGGTCGTCGAGGCCCGCGACAGCCTGGTCGACGCCGCCGACGCCTACGAGGCGGGCGGGGCCGGGCGGGAGGAGGCCGAGCGGCTGGCGATCGAGGAGTTCGGCCCGGTCCGCGACATCGCGCCCGGCTTCCAGTCGGAGCTCACCGCGGTCGCGGGGCGGCGGCTGGGGCTGCTGCTGTTCGTCAGCGTGCCGGTGACCGTGGTCATGTGGTCGGTGGTCTGGCGCTTCCACCCCGGCTCCTTCGCGGGCTACGGGCCGCGCGCCGACTGGCACGTGTTCGCCTCGCGGCTGCTCGACGTGCTCCAGCTCGGCACCGGCCTGTACGGCGGGGCCGCGCTGCTGGCCCTGGCCCGGGGCCTGGTGCGGCCCGGCCTGGTCACCCGGTCGCTGGGCGTGATCGTGTGGGTGATGCTGCCGGTCACCGGGGTGCTGAGCCTGGTGCTCGCGCAGACCTCCCCCGCCGGGGTCGCGCTCTTCCTGCCCGCGGTGCTGGCCAACCTGGTGACCTGGGCGTTCTGGGGCATGCAGCTCTACTGCGCCACCCGGTGCCTGCGGGTCAGCCGGCCGGTCCGGGGTCGGGCCTGAGCACGCTGCCGATCACGCCGGCGAACTCGCGCCAGGCCGACCGCTCCGCGGCGAGCTGCTTGCGCCCCGCGTCGGTCAGCCGGTAGGTGCGCCGCCTGCGCCCGCCGACCGTGGCCCACTCACTGGCCAGGCAGCCGGTGCGCTCCAGCCGGCGCAGCGCCGGGTAGACCGTGCCGGTCGGCACGGAGAGCGCGCCCTCGCTGCGCTCCTGCAGGGCCTCGATGATGGCGTAGCCGTGCAGGGGCTCGCGCTCCAGCACGGACAGCAGCAGCGCGTCCATGTGGCCGCGGAGCGCGTCGGGATTCATGTCATCGATCCTAGGCATCCGTTCTTCATGTAGCCAGCCTACATGTAGGCTCTCTATATGTAGACAGACACAACGACGGAGCGGAACCTTGGACGTACTCGACCTGGCGCGCACCCAGTTCGCCGTGACGGGAAGCCTGCACTTCCTGTTCGTGCTGCTCACCCTGGGGCTCGCGCCGCTGGTGGCGATCATGCACACCCGCTGGGCGCGCACCGGCCTGCCGCTGCACGAGCGGATGACGCGCTTCTGGGGGCAGATCTACCTGATCAACTACGCCCTCGGCATCGTGACCGGTCTGGTGATGGAGTTCCAGTTCGGGCTGGCGTGGAGCGGGCTGTCGCACTACGCGGGCGACGTGTTCGGCGCGCCGCTGGCCATGGAGACCCTGGTGGCGTTCTTCCTCGAATCCACCTTCCTCGGACTGTGGATCTTCGGCTGGGGGCGGCTGCCCAAGTGGGCGCACGTGGCGTGCATCTGGATGGTCACCGCCACCGCGTACGGCAGCGCGTTCTTCATCCTGACCGCGAACGCGTTCCTGCAGAACCCGGCGGGCGCGGTGCTGTCCGGCGGGCGGCTGGAGCTGACCGACTTCGGCGCGCTGCTCACCAACGACGCCCTGGTGTACGCGTTCCCGCACGTGCTGGGCGCCGGGCTGTTCACCGGGGGGATGGTGCTCGTCGGCGCCAGCGCCTACCAGTTGCGGCGCCGCACCGCCGAGGTGGAGTTCTTCACCCGGTCGATGAAGACCGGCGTGATCACCGCCGCGATCGGCATCACGGTGACCGTGATGTTCGGCTACGCGCAGTTCGCCGTCGGCATCCAGCCCGGGAAGTTCTCCGGCAACGCGGCCGCCGCCGTGCCGCTCGGCTTCATGGTCGAGGGCGGGCACCTGTTCTCGCTGATCGTGCTGTTCTTCATGCTGCCGTGCATCCGCCTGCTGCCCCGCTGGCGGTGGGCGCACCCGCTGCTGATCGCGCTGACGCCGCTGCCGTTCGTGCTGGCCGTTCTCGGCTGGCTGGCCAGGGAGATCGGGCGGCAGCCGTGGATGATCTGGGAGCGGCTCACCGTCGCCGACGCCCTGACGCCCGGGCTCACCTCGGGCATGGTCACCGCCTCGCTCGCCGGGTTCACCGCGGTGCTCGGGCTGCTCGCGGTCGTCGACTACGTGCTCATCGCCCGGATCATCCGGCGCGGGCCCGGCGACGACCTGTCCCTCGGCGCCGCCGGCGAGCGGCGCGCCCCCGCGCTGACGTACTAGGGAGTCGCACATGGAATTGCTGTGGTTCGCCCTCTTCGCCGTGCTGCTTGCCGGATATTTCGCCCTTGAGGGGTTCGACCTGGGCGTGGGGCTGCTGCTGCCCGTCCTCGGCCGGACCGTCGAACGCCGCGACCGGATGGTCGCCGCCATCGCGCCGTTCGTGCTCGCCAACGAGGTGTGGCTGGTCGCCGTCGCCGGGACGCTGTTCGGCGTCTACCCGATGCTCGAAGGCGAGGTGCTGTTCGGTCTCTACCCGCTGGTCGTGGCCATGCTGCTGGCGTGGGTCGTGCGCGACGCCGGGCTGTGGTTCCGCCGCCGCGTGGGCGGCCCCGGCTGGCGCCGCTTCTGGGACGCCCTCATCGCCCTCGGCTCACTGTGGCTGTCGGCCGGCTGGGGCATGGCCCTGTACGGGGCCGCCACCGGGTTCACCTCCTCCCCCATGCACCCCGTGGGGCTGCTGCTGGGCGTCGTGGTCACGCTGCTGTTCGCCTTCCACGGCTGGACGTTCCTCGGCTGGCGCGACCCCGCGCTCACCGGCGCCGCCCGGTCCGGACGCGTGCTCGCCCTCACCGGGGCCGTCGCCGCGCTGCCCGCGCTCGGCCTGCTCGCGGGCGCCATGGGCTACCTGCTCGACCACAGCGCGCCCCCGGCCACGCTGAATGTGCTCAGTCTCATGGTGCTCCCGTTCGCACCCCTCATGGTCGCCGCGCAAGTATGGGTATGGCGCACTTTCCGACCGGGCAAGGGCGCCGACCGGATCCCATCGTTCTTCTGAGGCACCCGAGGCACCGTGCACAAAGATCTTCTGCGGCTCATGCGGGCCGAGCGGGCCGTCCGCCGCCACCTCGCCGTCACCTTCGCCGCGGCCACGGTCGCCGGGCTGCTCGTCCTGGTCCAGGCCGAGCTGCTGGCCGGCGTGCTGTCCGGCCGGTTCACCGCCGTGGCGCTGGCCGGGGTGGCGGGCGTGGTCGCCCTGCGGGCGCTGCTCGGCTGGACGCAGGGCGTGTTCGCCGGGCGCACCGCCACCGGCGTCAAGTCGGCGCTGCGCCACCGGCTGCTGGCCCGGCTGCAGGAGCTCGGGCCCGCCCGCCTCACCGGCCACCGCTCCGGCGAGCTCGTCACCCTCACCGGGCGCGGGCTCGACGGCCTCGACGCCTACCTGACCGGCTACCTGCCCTCCATCGCCGTCGCCGCCGTCGTGCCCGTCGCCGTGCTCGTCCGGCTGCTCGCCGCCGACCTGGCCAGCGCCGTCATCGTGCTCGTCACGCTGCCGCTCATCCCGATCTTCGGGGCCCTGGTCGGGCTGACCACCAAGGCCGTCACCGAGAAGCAGTTCCACGCCCTGTCGCGGCTCGGCGGCCACTTCCTCGACGTGGTGCGCGGCCTGCCCACCCTGCGCGCCTTCGGCCGCGCCCGCTACCAGGCCACCGTCATCCGGCAGGTCGCCGACGCCCACCGCGCCGCCACCATGCGCACGCTGCGCGTGGCCTTCCTGTCGTCGCTCGTGCTGGAACTGTGCGCGTCGCTCTCGCTGGCCCTCGTCGCCGTGCCCATCGGGCTGCGCCTGCTCGGCGGCAGCCTCGACCTCACGACCGCGCTGCTGGTGCTGCTGCTCGCGCCCGAGGCGTACCTGCCGCTGCGCGCCATGGGCACCCGCTTCCACGCCTCGATGGAAGGCGTCGCCGCAGCCGACGCCGCCTTCGCCGTCCTCGACCAGGAGCCCGGCGAACGGCCCGCCCCCGGCGCCCGCACCGCGCCCCCCAGCGGCGGCGCCGCGCCGCGGATCCAGCTCGAGAACGTCACCGTCCGCTACCCCGGCCGCGACGACCCCGCCCTGCGCGACGTCACCCTCACCATCGAACCCGGCGAACGGGTCGCCCTCGTCGGCGAGAGCGGAGGCGGCAAGAGCACCGTGCTCGCGCTCGTGCTCGGCTTCGTCCAGCCGGCCGCCGGCCGGGTGCTCGTCGACGGCACCGACCTGCGCGAGCTCGACCTGGAGGCGTGGCGGGCCCGGCTGGCCTTCGTCCCGCAGCGGCCCCACCTGTTCACCACCTCTGTCGCGGACAACATCCGCCTCGGGGACCCCGCCGCGTCCCTCGACGACGTACGCCGCGCCGCCCGGGCCGCCCAGGCCGACGCGTTCATCGACGCGCTCCCCCAGGGCTACGAGACGCCGGTCGGCGAGCGGGGCGCCAACCTGTCGGCCGGGCAGCGCCAGCGCGTCGCCCTCGCCCGCGCCTTCTGCCGCCCCTCGGCGTCGGTGCTCCTGCTGGACGAGCCCACGGCCCGCCTCGACGGGCGCAGCGAGGCCGCCGTCGTGGCCGCCACCGCCGCCCTCTGCCAGGACCGCACCGCCATCGTCGTCGCCCACCGGCCCGCCATGATCGACCTCGCCGACCGGGTCATCCGCCTGCACGACGGCCACCTCCTCCCCGACCCCCCTCCCGTGGACGGCGACGCCCCTTACGGCGGCAAGCCACCCCGCAGTGGCGCGCCCTTCGGGGATGGCGGCGCCCCCTCGGGTGGCGAGACGTCGCCCAACAGCGGGACGCCCCGTAGCGGCGCGCCCTTCGGGGACGGCGAGGCCACCTCTGGTGGCGGGACGGCCCGCGCGTCCTCTGGGGACGACGACGGGGCCGTCGGTGGCTCGGGGGTCGGTGACGGGGAAGGGCCCACTGGCGGAGAGAGGGGCGCCTACGGCGGTGCGCCACCCGGCGGTGGGGTGCCCACCGGTACGGCGTCTCCCGGTGGGGTGGCCGCTGGTGGGGCGGGTTCTGGTCAGGGGTTCGCGGTTCGGGTCGAGGGGGCGTTGTGAGGCGGCGGATGGGGTGGCGGCTGGCCGGGGCGGTGCTGGCCGGCGGGGCGGCCGATCTGGCCGGCGTGGGCCTGATCGCGGCCGCCGCGTGGCTCATCACGAGGGCGGCCGAGCAGCCGCCGCTGGCGGCGTTGAGCGTGGCCATCGTGGCGACGCGGGCGTTCGCGACGAGCCGGGGCGTGTTCCGTTACGCCGAGCGGCTGACGGGTCACGACGTGGCGTTGCGGGCGCAGGCGGGGACGCGGGAGCGGCTGTACGAGTCGCTGATCCCGCCGCGCCGTGACGGGCTGGGCGGCGCGGATCTGCTGAGCCGGATGGTGGACGACACGGAGGCGGTGCAGGATCTGCTGGTGCGCTGCCTGCTGCCGGCCGCGGCGGCGGCGCTGGCGGGGCTGGCGGCGGTGACGGTGGGCCTGTTCGTGCTGCCGGTGACGGCGCTGGTGCTGGTGGCGGGCCTGGTGGCGGCGGGGGTGCTGCTGCCGGCGGGCACAGCGGCGGCGGCGCGGCGCTGGGCGGCCAGGATCGCGCCGGCCCGGGCGGAGCTGGCGGGCCGGGTGGCGGATCTGGTGCACGGTTCGGCGGACCTGGCCGCGTACGGCGCGGCGGGGCGGGCGCTGGGCGACGCGCGGGCGGCCGACGAGGCTCTGGCGTCGCTGGAGCGGCGTCAGGCGCGGGTGCACGCGGCGGCGCTGGCCGGGGGCACGCTGGTGCAGGGGCTGACGGTGGCGGCGATCGTGCTGATCGCGCAGGGGGCGGGCGCGGGCACGGTGGCGACGGCGGTGCTGGCGCTGACGGCGCTGGTGTCGTTCGAGCCGGTGCTGCCGCTGGCGGCGGCGGGTGAGCGGCTGGCGGGCGTGCTGGCGGCGCTGCGCCGGCTGCGCGCCGTGCGTGACGCTCCCCCGGCCGTGACGGACCCGGTCGCGCCGGTGGCGCCGCCGTCGGCGCCGCTGACGGTGGAGGTCGCCGATCTGGTGGTACGCCATCCGGGCGCGGACCGGCCGGCCGTGGACGGGGTGTCGCTGACGCTGACGCCGGGCAGGCGGGTGGCGCTGGTGGGGCCGAGCGGCGCCGGGAAGAGCACGGTGCTGTCGGCGCTGATGCGGCTGGTGGAGCCGGAGTCGGGCGGCGTGACGGTGAACGGGACCGACGTCCGCGCAATGGACTCCGATGACGTGCGGGCGATGATGACGGGCCTGACGCAGGACCCGTACATCTTCCAGACGACGTTCCGCGACAACCTGCGGCTGGCGGGGCCGGAGGCGGGCGAGGAGGAGCTGCGGCGGGCCGTACGGGACGCGCGGCTGGAGGAGTGGGCCGATCGCACGGGGTGGGACGCCGAGCTGGGCGAGGACGGCCGGACGGTGTCGGGCGGCCAGTTGCAGCGGCTGGCCCTGGCCAGGGCGCTGCTGCACGACCCGCCGGTGATGCTGCTGGACGAGCCCGCGGAGGCGCTGGACGAGGAGACGGCCGACGCGCTGATGGCGGACCTGCTGGACGTGACGCGCGGCCGTACGACGCTGCTGGTCACGCACCGGCTGCGGGGCCTGGAGTCGGTCGACGAGATCGTGGTGCTGGAGGAGGGCCGCGTGACGCAGCGCGGCCGCCATGACGAGCTGGTGCGCTCGCCCGGCTACTACCGCGACCTGTGGGAGTCGGAGGTCCTGACCCGGCGGTGAGGCGCCGGAATCCCCTCACCTTGCGTTGGCGTGGCAAGCTGGTTTAAAGTACAAACCAGTTTGAGGCCAAGAGGAGTTGGGATGACAGAAGACGGCGAGCGGATCCCGAGCCCCGAGGAGACGCTGCGGGTTATCGAGCAGCAGCGCGCCGCCACGGCGCGGGCGCTGCAGCCCAACCCGCTGCGGATGTACGTGCCGTGGGGCGTGGCCTGGCTCGTCGGCTTCACCGCGTTCTTCCTGCACTACGGCCTGCACGGCGAGTCGTACGCGCCGATCGGCCAGATGCAGGCGCTGGCCGTGCTGATGGTCGCCCAGATCGTGGCCGGGTCGGTGGCGGCGTACGAGATCGTCCGGATGAGCGGCCACACCCGCGGCGACAACCAGGCCAGGGGCACCATGTACGGCTACACGTGGTTCGCCGGCATGGTGCTGATGGTCCTGATCGCGTTGCGCGTCTCCCCGCTGTTGCCTCCGGACCTGTCCGGCCTGTTGTGGGCGGGCGGCACGCTGACCGTGGTGGCGATCCTCTACATGGCGGGCGGCGCGCTCTGGCTGCAGTGGCCGATGTTCTTCATCGGGGTGTGGATCGCCGCCGTCAACGGGGTCGGCGTGGTGCTCGGGGCGGGCTGGCACGCGCTGCTGACGGCGGTCCTGCTCGGCGGCGGCCAGATCGCCGCGGGGCTGTGGATGTGGCGGCGCTCGTGACCGACTCCGCCCCGGAGCTCGACCCGGTCATCCACGCCCAGGCCCGGCTGCGGGTGATGGTCACGCTCAACACGCTGCCGGAAGGCGACGAGATGGCCTTCCCGTCCCTCAAGGACCTGCTCGGCATGACCGCCGGGAATCTGTCCGTGCACCTGTCCAAGCTGGAGGAGGCGGAGTACGTGCGCATCGTCAAGACCCACAAGGGCCGCACGCCCGTCACGTACGTCGCCATGACGAAACGGGGCCGAGCGGCCCTGGAGGACTACACCAGGGCGATCCGCGCCCTGCTCGACACCGCGGGAGGCACCGCATGACCGTCCTGGCCAGAGCCGTCGAGGCCACACGCCGTTACGGCGAGGTGGTGGCGCTCGACCGGGTGTCGCTGGAAATCCGCGCGGGCGAGATCGTCGGCCTCCTGGGTCCCAACGGGGCCGGCAAGTCGACGCTGATCAACCTGTTCGTGGGGCTGCGCCGCCCGTCGTCGGGGCTGGTGGAGCTGCTCGGCGGCTCCCCCGCCGACCCGCTGGTGCGGCGCGGCATCGGCGTCACGCCGCAGGAGACCGGCCTGCCCGAGGCGCTGCGGGTGGGCGAGATCGTGGACCTGGTGTCGGCGCACTTCCCCGACGCGGCGGGCAAGGCGGAGCTGCTGGCCAGGTTCGGGCTGGAGGACCTGGCCAAGCGGCAGATCGGCGGGCTGTCCGGCGGGCAGAAGCGGCGGCTGGCCGTGGCGCTGGCGTTCGCGGGCAACCCGCGGATGGTGTTCCTGGACGAGCCGACCACCGGGCTCGACGTCGAGGCCAGGCGCGCGCTGTGGGACGGCGTCAAGGCCTACCACGAGTCCGGCGGCACCGTCCTGCTGACCAGCCACTATCTGGAGGAGATCGAGGCCCTGGCGGAGCGGGTCGTGGTCGTCGGCCGGGGCCGGGTGCTCGCCGACGACACGGTCCGCGCCGTGCGCGACATGGTGGGCGTGCGACGGGTCTCGCTCGTCGCCGACCGGCTGCCCGAGCTGCCCGGGCTCATCTCCAGCGACCGTGAGGACGGCCGCTTCCACCTGCTGACGTCCGACTCCGACGAGCTGGTCGTCGAGCTGGTGCGCAGCGGGGTGCCGTTCTCCGGCCTGGAGATCCGGCCCAGTTCGCTCGAGGAGGCCTTCCTCGCCATCACCGAGAAGGAGAGCGCGCATGTCTAGCCTCGTCCTGGCCCACACCCGGCACCAGATGCTGGAGCAGATCCGGGTGCCGATCGGCCTGCTGGCCAGCAGCCTGTTCCCGGCCATCGCGATGCTGGCGTTCGCGGTGCCGTTCGTCGGCGACGACCCGCTGGCCTCCACGGTGTCGACCGGGTCGATGACGCTGGTCGGCACCATGTCGGCGGCGCTGATGGGGCTGTCGATCACGGTGGCGCAGGACCGGGAGCAGCCCTGGGACCCCTACCTGCGCACGCTGCCCGCCGGGCCGCTGCCCCGCTTCGCGGGCCGCATCATCACCACGACGGCGGTGATGCTGGTGTCGATGATCCCGGTGCTGCTGATCGCGGCGCTGTTCACCGCGGCGACGGTGACGCCGCCGCGGCTGCTGCTCGGGGTGGGCGCGGTGATCGTCTCGTCGCTGCCGTTCATGCTGATCGGCCTGGTGCTGGGCTTCCTGCTGCCGTCGAAGGCGGCGATCGGCGTGTCGCAGCTGCTGTTCTTCCCGTTCGCCATCCTGGGCGGGCTGTTCATGCCGCTGGACATCATGCCGGAGCTGGTCAAGACGATCTCGCAGTTCGTGCCCAGCCGGGGCGCGGGCGAGCTGGTGTGGTGGGCGACCACGGGCGTGGCGCCGGACGTGCTGCCTCTGGTGGCGATGGCCGTGTGGACGGTCGTGGCCGGAGCGGTCGCGGCGTGGGCGTACCGGCGCGACGAGGGCCGCCGCTACTCCTGACGTACGGGCCCCGCGTACGGGGGGTGTGCCGCCGAGTCCGCAGCGATCTCAACGGCACACCCGTCCGGGAGGGGGCTTCTGTTATTTCTTCTCTTCGAGGGTCACGGTGGCGGTGCTCTGGCGACCGTCCCTCATATAAGTGATCTGAACCTGTTGGCCCGGTTTGAAACCTCTGACCTGCCCGACAACGTTCTCGGAGCCGTCGACCGGCTTGTCGCCGATCTTGGTGATCAGGTCTCCCTGCTTCAGCCCGGCCTTCTCCGCCGGGCTTCCGGCGTTCACCTGGCTGACCAGGGCGCCGGCCACGTCGCCGGTGGCGTCGGTGACGCTCACGCCGAGGAACGCGTGCCTGACCTTGCCGGTGCTGATGAGCTGCTCGGACACGTGCTTGGCGGTGTTGATCGGGATGGCGAAGCCGACGCCGATGCTGCCGTTGCTGCCGGCCGTGGCGATCGCGGTGTTGATGCCGACGACCTGGCCGGAGGCGTTGACGAGCGCGCCGCCCGAGTTGCCGGGGTTAATGGCGGCGTCGGTCTGGATGGCGCCGCCGATCGTCGTCGGCTGGCCCGACTGGCCCTGCTCGCGCCCCCAGCCCGGGGGGAGCTGCTCCTGCCCGCCGCCGCCGACCGTCAGCGTGCGGTCCAGGGCGCTGATGATGCCCATGGTGACCGAGCCGTCGAGGCCGAGCGGGCTGCCCATCGCCAGCACCGAGTCGCCGACCTGGAGCCGGCCGCTGTCGCCGAGCTGCGCCGCGGTGAGCCCGGAGACGCCCTCGGCCCTGATGACGGCCAGGTCGGTGGCCGGGTCGGTGCCGACCACGGTGGCCTTGGCCGTCTTGCCGTCACTGAACTTGACCGACATCTGGCCGCCCTGCGCGGCGCCGACCACGACGTGGTTGTTGGTGAGGATCAGCCCGTCGGCCGACAGCACGACACCCGAGCCCTCGCCGGAGGCGCCCTGGATCATCACCACGGACGGCTGCGTGCGCCGGGCGACCTCGGCCACGGAGAGCGGGTTGGAGGCCTGCTTGAACGTCGGGCTCGGCGCGCTCACCGCGGCGACGGACGGCTGCTGGAAGGAGGTGACGACCGCGCCGCCCACGACGCCGCCGACGATGGCCATGGCCGCCATCGCCAGCCCGGCGACCGCCTTCTGCCGGGCGGAGAAGCCCGGCTTCCCCGCCGGTGGCGGCGGGGGCGGCGGCACCGGCTGGGCCATCGCCCGGGTGTCGTCGCGCCGGGGGAAGCCCCCGGCGGAGGGCGGCGTGTCACCGAACTGGCTCCACCCTCCGGCGCCCTGCTCGTGAGGCTCGTTCGCGTTCATCTCACATCTCCTCAAGTCCCGATGACTCAAGGGTGCCAAGAGCGGCGTAAGCGCCGGTTAAGGCATTGATCAGAGAAGCCTGAGAGCGCTGACGTGGCGCTTATCACTGCTGGTGGGGGCCCGATTACGCAACTCAGATCGCGCGGAAATCGATGCCGCGCCGTTCCACGACGATCGGAATGAACAGGGGCGGCCGAGGGTTGGGCACAGGGACACCGAACCCCGCGTACCCGAAGGAGCCCCCATGAGCGCCCCCCAGGAGAGCAGCCCGGCCGTCCGCCAGCTCAGGCTGGTGGTGGAGGCGGAGGACTACGAGGCCGCCGTGGCCTTCTACCGTGACGTTCTCGGCCTGCCCGAGCAGGCGGCCTTCAGCGGCGGCGACGGGGCACGGGTGGCGATCCTGGACGCCGGACGGGCCACGCTCGAGATCGCCAACCCGGCGCAGAAGAAGATGATCGACGAGGTCGAGGTTGGACGGCAGGTGGCGCCCAAGTTCCGGGTGGCGTTCGAGGTGGACGACGCTCGCGAGACCACCGGGCGACTGGTCGCCGCGGGCGCGGACGAGGTGGCGCCGCCCACGGTCACCCCGTGGGAGTCGCTGAACGCCCGGCTCGACGCGCCCGGCGGCCTGCACATCACGGTGTTCCAGGAGCTGAGCACCCTTGAGGAGCGCGCATCGCACGACGGCTTCGGCACGGACGCCGGCCGCTCGGGCGACTAGATGATTGATTCCAAGGGGTTGGGATCAGTGGTCGTAGGCGGTCAGTGAGCGGGCGATGGGCTGACCGGTCTTGTCGTTGTGCCAGATCACGGCGGTCAGTGCCAGGATGCGGGTGATCACGCG
>NZ_JAHKRO010000052.1 GCF_019396325.1 Nonomuraea ceibae | reverse complement strand
CGGCCTCGGCCCGTTACGCGTGGGCGGCAGGAACGTGGCGGCAGCCGCCGACGTCGCCGCCTCCCTCCCCGGCCCGGCCCACGCCGTGCGCGTGGACCTCCACGACCCCGCCGAGCTGGCCGCCTTCTGCGACGGCTGCCGGATCGTGGTCAGCTGCGCCGGGCCCACGTACCGGGTCCTGGACACCGTGGCCCGCGCCGCCTTCGCCGCCGGGGCCGACTACGTCGACATCGGCGGCGAGCTGGCCGCCAAGGACGCCCTCACCGGCCACCCCCTGGCGGGCGACCGTACCGCGGTGTTCTCCGCCGGAGTCATGCCGGGCCTGTCCGGGCTGCTGCCCAGGCTGCTGGCGAAGGGACGGGCGCCGCGCCGGCTCGACGTGTACGTGGGCGGCGCGGCCGTGTTCACCCCCCTGTCCGCCGTGGACGCGCTGCTGACCAGGGGGCCCAGGTTCGGGGCGCCGATGGCGGCCTGGCGCGGGGGCCGGGTCGAGCCGAACGCCCTCGCGCCGCTGCACGGAGTGCGGCTGCCGGGCTTCCCCGTCCCCGTGCACGCCTGGCCGTACCTCACCACCGAGGCGCAGACCCTGGCCGCCGACACCCGCGCCGACGAGGTGCGGTGCTACAACGTCTTCGTCTCCGGCCGGCTCCCCGAGGCTCTCGCGGCGGCCTGGGCCGAGGCGGACGGCGCCGATCCCGCCGCGCTGGCCGGCTCCGTCGTGCGCGCCTCGCTGGCGGACAACGCCGACTTCGGCGCCTTCTACGTCATGCTCTTCACCGCCCGCCCCCGTCCCGGCGAGCCGCCGGGTCCCGGCCGGATCGTCCTCACGGCCGTCGACTCGTACGCGCTGAGCGGGGTGGTGATGGCGCTCGCCGCCCGCGCCGTGCTCACCGGCTCCGTGCCGCCGGGCGTCCATCTGGCGGCGGAGGTCCTGGACCCGGACGCCACCGCCGCCGAGCTGCGCGACGACCCACTGGTCGAGGATTTCGTCGTCAGCTGACCCTCGCGCCGGGCCGGGGACGGCTCAGCAGGGGTGGTGACGTGGCCCCGCGACGTCGGCGAGCCTGGTGTCCTTGCCCGCGAGGACCGAGCTGACGTAGCCCATGACGAGGGGCGCCCGGCTCAGCCGGAGCATCAGGCGCCGGACCCGCAGGTCGGCCGGTGAGGAGGGCAGGAACCAGCGGGCCATCGACCGGGCGTTGCGCTGCATGTCCTCGACCACGGGCCGCCACAGCCGCTCGAACCCGGCCGTGGCCCGCTCGATCGCCGGCTCGTGCGCGAGCCGGTCGGCGAGCAGGAAAGCGCCGGCGAGCCCGAGCGACGCGCCCTGCCCGGCGATCAGCGACACGGCGTGGGCGGCGTCCCCGACCAGGACGACCCGGCCGGTGCTCCACTCCGGAAGCTCGATCTGCGCGACCTGGTCGTAGTAGATCTCCTCGGCCGGCGGGCACCGCTCCAGCGCGCGCGGCGTCACCCAGCCCAGGCCGGCGTAGGCCCGCTGGACGGCCGCCCGGGGGTCGTCCGGAGTCGCGGGGTCGGCGCTGCGGTGCACCGTGAACGCGGCGACCCGGCCGTCGCGGAGCGCGTAGAAGCCCATCTGCCGGTCGGCGGAGTCGGTGAGGCAGAACGCGTGCCTGACGGCGGCGTGCACGTCCGGCGCGTCGAAGACGAACGCCGCCGTGTGCAGGCCGAGGTAGCGCAGGTAGCGGTCCTCCGGCCCGAAGGCCAGCCGGCGGACGGTCGAGTGGATCCCGTCGGCGCCCACGAGCAGATCGGCGTCCAGGACACCGCCGTCGGCCAGCGTCACCGTCACGCCGCCGGGGCGGTTCGCCACGCCGGTCAGGGCCGTGCCGTAGCGCAGGTCGACGGAGGCCGGAAGGGCGTCGGCCAGGACGGCCTCGAGGTCGGGGCGCAGCAGGCTCAGCAGCGGGCCGCGTGAGAAGCTCTTGGTCCGGAGCGTGGCGCGGCGGCGGCCGTCCCGGTCGACCAGCCGCCCCTCGTCGTAGTGGTAGGCCGCTCGTTCCAGCGCGGGCAGCAGGCCCATCGCCTCGGCCGCCTCCAGCCCGGGGCCGAAGAAGTCGATCATGTATCCCTGCGGTCGGGGCCCGGGGGCGCGCTCGACCACCACGACCTCGCCGCCCAGGGCGGCGAGCCGGTGGGCCAGGGCCAGGCCGCTGATCCCGGCCCCGCAGATCACCGTTCGCACGTCATCCCTCCTCGACCGGCGCGGGGACGAGCCTGCGGAGCACCGCCGAGAGATCGTCCGCCCTGAGGCCCAGGCCACGGTGCAGCAGGAGGCCGTCCACGGAGGCCGCCAGGACGGCGGCCGTCTCGAACGGGGCGGGCACCCCGTGCCGCTCCAGCCACCCGCCGAACCGCTGCCGGAACTCGGCGACCAGCTCGGCGATCTGCCCGCGCAGCTCGTCGTCGCGGGTGCTCGCCAGGTACGCCTCGACGAACAGCAGCGAGCTCGCGTCGGCGCCGGTGTACTCCTCGGCCGACGCGAGCATCGTCCCGATCGCGTCGCCGGGCGACCGGGCGCCTTCCAGCAGCTCGTTCAGCCCGGCCAGCAGCTCCCTCATCCGGCCGGTCGCGGCCTCGCGCAGCAGGCTCGGCAGCGAGGGGAAGTGGTAGTGCACCACGCTCGGCGTCACCCCGGCGCGCTCGGCGAGGACCCGGGTGCTCACCGCCGCCCAGCCGCGCTCGGGGATGAGCTCCACCGCCGCGTTCAGCAGGCGTTTCCGCACGTCGCGTCCGCGCTCGGCCGCCGGGGACGTCATGGCTTCCTCCGATCAGGGCAGTCGTCCTGTACGACTGCCCTGATCGTATGCCCGGACGAGGCCACGGGCAAGGTCCCGGTCAGTGTTCCCAGGCCGCCGCACCGCGCAGCAGGTGGTGGTCCGACATGCCCGGCGTGCACGCCGCCGCGTCGCCGCGGACGGTCGTGAACCAGTAGTGGCTGAGGAAGACGTAATCGATCTTCCCGGGCTCGCTGACGTGGGGCGAGCAGGGCAGCTTCGCCGTCGCCTCACCGCTCCTGCAGCGGTCCCGGGTCTGCGCGCACGCTGCCCCGAAGTGCTCCTTGTCGTTCTCGTCGACCTCCTGGAACACGCCGTGCCCGCCGGTGTGGCCGTACAGCGGGTCGAGGGTGTTGTCCGCCGGGAGCACGTTGAAGTCGCCGCCCAGCACCACCGGCTCGCCCTGGCCCGCGTAGCCCTCGGTCAGGGTCGCCACGCGCTCCACCTGGAGCCTGGCGGTCGCGTCGTCGGGGTCGATGTGGGTGTTGCAGGCGCGGACCTGGCGGCCGGTGACGGTGGCGCGGGCGCACAGCAGGATCCGGTTCTCGACGTCGCGCGCCTCGGGCAGCGGGTGGACGACGCGGGAGCCGTTGTCGATCGTCCCGGTCCCGCCCTTGGCGAAGATCACCAGGCCGAAGCGCAGGTCGTCGCCCCAGCGCGAGCAGCCGGGGGCGGACGGCAGGGCCGCCGCCCACACCGAGTCGTACCGGGGCTCGCCCGTACGGCCGCGCAGGTGGTCGCGCAGCAGGGTCCACTGCCCGTAACAGACCTCCTGGAGCATCACGAGGTCGGCGTCCCAGGTGTCCAGGGCGCGCACGACCACGTCCCGCCACGCGATCGCGGAGTCCTCGTAGATCGGCGGGCAGTGGCTCGCGCCGCCGCAGACGTTGTAGCTGATGAACCGCGGGCGCGGCCAGTTCTCGGCGTCGGGCGCGTCCGCATGGGCGGGCCCGGGGGCGAGCAGCGGGGCTAAGCAGATGAGGGCGGAAAGGACCGTTCTGAGCGCTGCTCGCATGGGGCGAGCTCCTTCCTGTTGCGGTTCCGGCCTCACTCCACGGTGATGACCCGGTCGGTGAGCCTGGCCCGTTCGGCGGCGAAGACGGCCAGGTGGGAGGCGAGCGATTCGGCGGGGCCCGAGCGGATCAGGTCGCGGTCGCCGGTGGCGACAGCGCGGACGAACGCCTCCATGAGCCGCTCGTCGCCGCCCGCGTGGCCGCCGCCCGCCGTGGGGTCGCCGGTCGGCGTGACGGCGATCGTCGTGGAGTCGCCGGTGCGGAAGTCCTCGACGACGACGCTCCGGCCGTCGCACGACAGCTCGCCGTGGGTGCCGAAGATCCGGGTACGGCGATGCCCGCCGGTGTTAAAGCCGGTCATGGTGAACGTGCCGGTGGCTCCCCCGTCGAACTCCAGGGCGACGACCTGGTGGTCGACGACGTCGTTGTCGCAGTCGTAGACGCACCTGCCGTACGGCCCGTGCCGGAGGGCGCCGGTGAGGGCCTCCTCGGTGAAGGTGGGTGTGACGACGCTCAGCGGCCAGCCGTGCCGCCCCTCGCGCAGCCGTCCGAAGTACAGGCGCGTCGCGGAGTACGGGCAGCCGGGCTCGACCGCGCAGTCGAGGCAGCGTGAGGCCGCTCCCTCGGGGCGGTTCTCCGGGCGGAAGTGCTTGAGCCCGCCGAAGCTCGACACCCGGCGGACCGGGCGGCCGACCACGTACTGGAGCCAGTCGAGGTCGTGCGACGACTTGGCCAGCAGCATGAAGCTGGCCTGGTCGGACCTGCGCCAGTTGCCGCGCACGTAGGAGTGCGCCTGGTGCCAGAAGCCCACGGGTTCGAGGTGCTGGACGGAGACGATCTCGCCGATCCGGCCCGAGCTCAGCACGGATCGCACGGTGTCGGTGTACGGCGCGTACCGCAGCACGTGACAGACGGCGAAGATCACCCCCGTCCGCTGGACGGCCGAGACGATGGCGCGGCACTCGGCCTCGGTCGGCGCCAGCGGCTTCTCGACGAGCAGGTGGCAGCCGAGCCCGGCGAAGGTCCGGGCCGGTTCCGCGTGGTCGGAGTCCTGGGTGGCGATCACGACGGCGTCGGCGATCCGGCCCGCCTCGGCCAGCTGCCTCCAATCGGGGAAGATCCGGGCGCCGCTCGGGCGGGCCAGGGCCTGGGCCCGTTCCTCGACCGGGTCGGCGACGGCCACGATCCGGGCCTGGTCAGGGTGCTCCAGCGCCCACCGGGCGTATCCGCTGCCGCGGTCCCCGGCTCCGACGATGGCCAGCGACACAGGTGACATGCTTCTCTTCTCAGCCATTCAGGTTGTCCAGCAGGGAACTTTCGACGACGTCCAGGGCGGTGCGCAGGGCCCCGGCGGTGACGGCCCGGTCTCCGAGCGACGACACCTCCAGCCGGGGCGGCAGCGAGGTCATCTGCGGCAGCCTGCGGCGGATCGGCTCGGCGATCTGCTCGCCGGCGGCCGCCACGCCGCCTCCGATGACGATCAGCTCAGGGTTCAGGAGCAGGGCCAGCGTGCCGACCGCCCTGGCGATGCGGGCCAGGATCTGCTCGAGGACCTGCTGGGCCTCCTCGTCGCCGTCGCGGGCGGCGGCCATCAGGAGCGCGGCGTCGCCCGTCAGCCCCTCGGCCTGGCCGGGCTGCGGCTCGCCGTGCTCGCGCAGCCTGGCCACGACCTCCTTGCCGACATGGCTGGCCAGCGCGCCGATGCCCTCGGCTCCCGGGGTGTGCTCCAGCAGGCTGAGGAAGGCCATTTCACCGGCGCCCCCGTCGTGGCCGCGGAAGACCTGGCCGCCCGAGACGATGCCCGCGCCCAGGCGTTCGCCGGCCAGCACGTAGATGACGTCCTCGCTCGCGGCGGCCACGCCGCGCCAGCGCTCCCCCACCACGGCGAGGTTGGCGTCGTTGTCGGCCAGGACCGGCGCGCCGAACGAGCGGCCCAGCTCGGTCCTGAGGTTGAGGCCCTTCCAGTCGGGCAGCACGTCGCAGGCCAGCACCACCCCGGTGCGGGGGTCGACGACGCCGGGCGTGGCCGTGCACACCGCCAGGACGGCGGACCGGTCGACCCCGGCGGGCTTCAGCGCGGCTCGTACGGTCCTCCGAACACCGTCGAGCCGGGCCTTGCGGCCGAGTTCCTGCCCGAGCTGCCGGACCTCGGTGGCCAGGACTGCGCCGCGCAGGTCGGCCACCGAGACGACGCACTTGTGCACGCCGATGTCGATGCCGACGACGTAGCCCCGTTCCGCCCGTAGCCGGACGAGCCTGGCGGGACGGCCGCGGCGGCCGGCGGTGGCGTCCTCGGTCTCGGCGATCAGCCCGATCCTGCGCAGATCCTCGATCACCGCGTCGACCGTGGGCCTGGAGAGGCCCGAGGCGTCGGCCAGCTCGGCGAGGCGGATCGTGTCGACCTCCCGCAGGACGGCCAGCGCCTTCTCGGCGTTCAGCCGGCGCAGCAAGGGAGCGGTCGCGGAAGACGTCATGGCAGCACTCTCTCGGGCAGACGGTGGGTTCCGGCGTGAGGCATGGTGTCACCCCTTCACGGCGCCGGAGGTGAGCCCGGCGACGATGCGGCGTTGGGCGAGCAGGACGAGGACGACCACCGGCACCGTCACCATCAGGGCGGCCGCGGCGATGGCGCCGTACGGCTGCTGGAACTCCGAGTCACCGGTGAAGAAGGCCAGCGCGGCGGGGACCGTGCGCGAGGCCTCGGTCGAGGTGAGCGAGATCGCGAACAGGAACTCGCCCCAGCAGCCCAGGAAGGTGAGCAGGAACGTGGTGACCACGCCGGGCACGGCCGCGGGCAGGACGACCCGGACCAGCGCCTGGAGCCGGGTGGCGCCGTCGACCTGCGCCGACTCCTCCAGCGCGCGCGGGATGGTGCGGAAGAAGGAGGTCAGCAGCCAGATCGCCAGCGGCAGCGAGAAGGAGACGTACGGGATGATGAGGCCGAGCCAGGTGTCGAACAGGCCGAGCTCGGTCCACAGCGTGAACAGCGGCCCGACCAGCGCGATCGCCGGGAACATCGTCAGGCACAGGGCCGTGCCGAGCACCAGCCCGCTGCCGCGGAAGGCCAGCCGCGCGATCGCGTAGGCCGCGAAGATGGCGACGATCACCGAGACGGTCGTGGCGATGAGCGAGATGCCCACGGAGTTGCCCAGCGCGCTGGTGAACACCGGCTTGGTGAACAGCCCGGTGTAGTTGTCGAGCGTCGGCGAGGCGGGCAGGAAGCGGCCGTCGTTCTGCAGGGTGGCGGGCTTCAGGGACAGGCTCACGACCCAGGCGATCGGGGCCAGGGTCCAGACCGCGACGGTCAGGGTAACCAGGATGTCCGCGACGCGCCGTTTCATGATTCACCTCTGAACGCTCTGACGAATCCAGCCGCGATCATCGCCACGCAGACGAACAGCAGCACCGAGACGGCCGAGCCGAGGCCGACCTCCAGATCCCTGATCAGGAAGCGGTAGCTCAGGAACGACAGGGTCTCGGTGCCAACGGCGCCCTGCGTCTGGATGTAGACGGTGTCGAAGATCCGGAACGCGTCGAGCGTGCGGAAGAGCAGCGCCACCATGATCGCCGATCGGATGGCCGGGATCGTCACCCGCCACAGGCGCTGCCAGGCGCCGGCCCCGTCGACCTTGGCCGCCTCGTGGACCTCGCCGGGCACCGTGACGAGCCCGGCCAGCAGCATGAGCGCCATGAACGGCGTCGTCTTCCACACCTCGGTCAGCACGATCACCGTGTACGCCGACCAGGTCTCGCCGAGCCAGTTGAAGTCGCCGCCCACGAAGCCCACCGACGGCTGGAAGGCGAAGCGGAAGGCGAACGCCGACACCACGGTGAGCACGGCGTACGGCACGAGCACGACGGTGCGCAGCAGCTGCCTGCCCCACAGGACCTTGTGCATGGCCAGCGCCAGGGCGAAGCCGAGCACGAACTCGATGCCCACGCTGGTGACCGTCAGGATGACCGTCGAGGACAGGTCGCGCCACCAGTCGCCGCTGGTGAGGATCTCACGGTAGTTGCCGAGCCCAGCGAACGCGCGCTCGCCGGGGGCGCTCAGGGAGTAGCTCTCCAGCGACAGCGCGACGGTCCGCAGGACGGGCACCACCGTCACCGCCGTCATGAGGAGCAGCGCCGGGCCGGCCATGAGCCAGCCCAGCCGCCGCTCGGTGCGGATCCGGTTCACTGTCCCACGGCCTCGGCGACGGCCGTGTGGGCCTTGGCCGCGGTGTCGGGGGTCACCGACGCGGGCGGGTGGAAGGCGGTCTGGATCGCGGTCGACAGGGCGTTGTACTTGCGCACCATCGGCCGGGGCTCCGCCTCGGCGATCGAGTCGCGCATGACGTCGGCGAACGGGAACGCGGCGCGTACCTCGGCGTCGTCGTAGACCGACGCGCGGGCGGCGGGGATGCCGGCGCCCATCATGAAGCCCTTCTGCGACTGCGCGGAGGTCAGGCAGGCGATGGCCGCGTAGGCGCTCTCGCGCTGGTCCTCCGGCGTGCCGGCGCCGATGGCGAGGTTGGAGCCGCCGAGCGGCGGCGCGCTGGGCCGGTCGGCGGCGACCCTCGGGTAGCGGGCCCAGCCGTAGTCGTCGAAGACCTTCTTGAACGCGGGCTCCTTCGCGGCGCGCTCGGCGGCCGCGGCGTAGACGTAGCCCCAGTTCGTCATGAACGACGCCTCGCCCTGCTCGAAGGCGGCGCGCATGGTCTCCTCGTCGAGCGTGCTCAGGCCCTTCAGCGCCGCCGGGCCGGTGGCCAGGGAGCCGATGACGGTGGCGGCGGCCCGCCCGGCGTCGCCGTCGAGTCCCGGACGGCCCTCGGCGTCGACGACCTGTCCGCCCGCCGAGGCGACGAGCGCGTTGACGAAGACCGTGTACCCCTCGTAGCGGTTGCCGGGCGTGGCCACTCCGCGCTCGCCCTCGGGCAGGCGGCCGGCCGCGGCCAGGAGCTGTTCCCAGGTCAGCTCGCCCTTGGCCGGGTCGATGCCCGCCTGCGCGGCTCGCGACTTGCGGTACCAGAGCAGCTGCGAGCCCGACAGCAGGGGCGCCGCGTAGAGTTCGCCCTTCCACGTGGCGGACTTGAGAGCGCCGTCGAGCGTGCCGTCGGTGACGGTCCTGGCGGTGGCGTCGGGCAGCGGCAGGATCCAGCCGGCCTCGGCGAACTCGGCCGTCCACACGACGTCCATGGTGATGAGGTTGACCGCCCGGTCCTTGGCCGACAGCCGCCGGACGAGCTGCTCGCGCTGCTTGTCGGAGCCTTCGGGGAGGGTCTCGACCTTGATCGTGTACTTGCCGTCGCGCGTGCAGGCGGCCACGGCTTCCCGCGTGGGCGTCTCGGCGTTCGGGCCCTGCCACCAGGTGAGCGCGACGGGGCCGTCGCTCCCGGCGGCGGCGCACGCGGTCAGCGGGAGGGCGGTGAGTGCGGCCGCCGCGAGCCGAAGCAGATTCCTCATGAGGGGGTCCTTGGGTCGGTGGGGTGCGGAGGGTTGCTCTTTTTTTCAGGGTCATTTATTAATTGACCCTGAAGAATAGGAGCCGCTCGATGCGCCGTCAAGACACGGGTCTCGGTCGGGCCGGCCACGAGAACGAAGGACGCACATGCCCAGCACAGCCTTAACGTCCCTGGTAGCGGCCCTGACCGTGCTGCTGCCCGCCACGGTCGGAGCGACCCAGCCCGGCCTGCCCCCAGGCGTCAGCCTGACCACGCTCTCGCTGGGCGCCCAGGACGCCGACGACCAGTGGACGGTCCACGTCTACCTGCCCGCGACCCTCGACGGCCCGGCCGCCACGGCGGGCACGGCGCTCGGACCGAGGCAGATCGCCGACCGGATCGCCGCCGCCCTGCGCGAGAAGGGCTTCACCCCCCGCGTCGAGCGGGTCGACCTCCCGGACTTCGCCGACCGCCCGGCGGACGTCCTCGGGTGGACCGTACGGGTGGGCCGCTACGCCACCAGCGGCGAGGCGTCCGCCGAGCTGACCCGCATCAGGGCCGCGGGCTTCGCCGGCGGCACCCGCTACACCGCGCAGGACGGCGCCGACGCGAACGCGCCCCAGAAGGTGCACGTGCTGCGCGTCGACTTCCGCGAGTTCCGCGGCACCGTGGACACCGAGTTCGGGCAGGCGCTCAACGGCCCCGAGACGCTGACCGACCTCATGGCCGCGACCGGCGCCGCCGCCGGGATCAACGCCCAGTGGTTCTACAACCGGGCGCCCGGCGGCCTGTACGTCAAGAACGGCAAGCTCATCGGCTCCGCCACCCAGGGCCGCGGCGGCATCAAGATCACGCACGGCGGCCGCCGGGTCGACGTCGACGCGTTCACCGCGCGCGTGACGCTGCGCGCGGGCGGGGCGACGGCCGAGATCGACGGCGTCAACCGGCTGCCCGGCGAGGTGTGGAACTGCGGCGGCGTCGGCGGCGACCAGCCCACCGAGAAGCCCCAGCACGACCTCAGGTGCACCGACTCCAGCGAATTGGTGCTCTTCACTCCCGAATGGGGCGTGCCACCCGCGGGCGAGGGCGCCGAGGCCGTGCTCGACGCCGACGGCACCGTGCTCGCGGTCAACACCACGCGCGGCGCCGCCGTCCCGGCCGGCGGATCGGTCGTCCAGGCCATCGGCGACAGCGCCGCCTGGCTGCTCGGCCACGCCGCCCCGGGAAGCAAGCTGACCGTCACCGAGCGCGTCGAGGACAGCAGGGGCCACCGCGTACCCCTCACCCCCGACACCACGATCCTGCAGGTCGGGCCCACCCTCGTCCGTGACGGCAGGATCTCCGTCAACGCCGGCGCCGACGGGCTGATCCGGGAGGGCGCCGACCAGACGTTCACCTACAACTGGACGCTGCGCGCCAACCCGCGATCCATGATCGGCATGGACGACCGCGGGCGCCTGATGCTCGTGGTCGTCGACGGCAGGCAGGCCGGATACAGCGAAGGGCTCGGCATCGCGCAGACGGCCGAGCTGATGAAGCGGCTCGGCGCGGTGGAGGCGATGAACCTCGACGGCGGCGGCTCCAGCGTGCTCGCCACGTCCGGAGCGGGCATCGTCAACCGGCCCTCCGACGCCACGGGACAACGCTCCCTGGGCAACGCCATCCTGGTCAGACCGTAGCCGGGGCCCCGGCATTCAGTCGTCGAGGGCCTGGTAGAGGGTGGTCCAGAAGTCGTGCAACAGCCGCGCCGGGTCCGGGGTGGACATCCCGGTCTGGGTGAGCAGGATTCCGGTGAGCTGGTTGGCCGGGTCGGCGTAGACGGTGGTGCCGGTTCCGCCGTCCCAGCCGAACTGGCCGACGGGAGCGTAGTCGCTCCGGCGGGTGCGCACCGCCATGCCGTAGCCCCAGCCGCCGTGCAGCGCGAGCCCGGCCGACAGGTGCGCGATGTTCCGGTACATGCTGTCGCGGGCGGCCTGCTGCTCGGGCGTGAGGCAGTTGGTGGTCATCAGCTCGACGGCGGGCCGGGACAGGATCCGCCGCCCCTGGTGCACGCCGTGGTTCAGCAGCATCCGGAAGAAGGCGTGGAAGTCGTCGACGGTGGAGACCAGCGCGCAGCCCTGGAACGCCGGGGGCCGGCTGACCCGCCCGCCCTCGGCCTCGTCCCACACGAGGAACTCCCCGGTCCGCGGGTCGGGCCCGTACAGGGGCGGCAGCCGGTCGATCTTGGCGGCGGGCACGTGGTGGCCGGTGTCGGTCATGCCCAGCGGGTCGAGGACGCGTTCGCGCAGGAACGTCCCGAACGGCCGGCCGGTGACCCTGGCCACGAGCACGCAGAGCACCTCGTGGCTGAGGTCGTACTGCCACCGCTGCCCGGGCTGGTACGACAGGGGCAGCTCGCCGAGGCGGCGCATCCACTCGTCCGGATCCGGCGCCGGTCCGGACGCCACGCCGTAGTCGGTCGCTTCGAAGAGCGCGGCCCTGATCGGGGCGTTCAGCAGCTCGAAGTCCATGCCGAGCCCGAGCGTCGAGGTGAGCAGGTCCCGTACGGTGATCGGCCGGTCGGCCGGCACGGTGTCGTCCAGCGGCCCGTCGGGACGCTTCAGCACCTTCCGGTCGGCGAGCTCGGGCAGCCACTCGTCGACCGGGTCGTCCTGTCGCAGGCGGCACTCGTCGAGCAGGACCATCGCCGCGGCCATCGTAACCGGCTTGGACACCGACGCCATCCGGAAGATCGTGTCCCGGCGCATCGGCGCGCCGCCGTCGTGCCGCATCGTCCCGAGCGCTTCGACGTGGGTCCGGTCTCCCCTGCTGACGAGGGCGACCAGCCCGGGGATCTTCCCGGACTCGACATGGCGCGCCAGCACCTCGCGCAGTCTGCGCAGCCCCGCGTCGGAGAAGCCGCCGTTGCTCTGTCCCATCATGAACCTCCTGGTGTTCGCCCTTTCGAGGGGGCGTGCGGTGAGCGTGGTGTTCGCCCCTCCGAGGGGCCTTGCGGGGAGCGTGCACCCTGCCCTTAGGTCAACGTCAACCCGGTCGCTTCACCCGTGAACGCGAGGGCCGCCGGTACGCTGTGCCGATGGCAGACGGGCTCACGATCGGTCAGGCGGCGGCGTTCGTGGGCGTCACGATCAAGACCGTGCGGCACTATCACCGGCTCGGCCTGGTCGCGGAGCCGGAGCGGGACGGGTCGGGCTACCGGCGCTACCGGTCGACCGACCTGCTGCGGCTGGTCCAGGTCCGCACGCTGGCCGAGGCCGGTGTGCCGCTGGCCGAGATCGGTGACCTGCTCGACTCCGACCCCGAGGAGTTCGCCGCGTCGCTGCACGACGTCGAGCGGCGGCTCACCCAGCGGATCGAGGACCTGACCGCGCGCCGCGACACGCTGCACCGGCTCGCCCACGGTGACCGGGCCCTGCTGCCCGACCGGGCCTGCGCGGTCCTGGAGCGGCTCGCCGAACTCGGCTTCGGCCCTGACTACGTGGCCGCCCAGCGGGAGGCCCTGTTGCTGGCCCGGGCACTCGTTCCGGAGATCTTCGAGAGCTTCCTGACCCGGCTCGAACGCTCGCTTGACGATCCCGAGCTCGTCGAGCTGACCAAGCGCGGCGTCGATGCGATGTCCTGGGATCCCGGCGACCCGCGGATCGAGGAGCTGGCGTCCGCGCTGGCCGACAGGCTGCTGGCCGACCGCGCGCTGCTGGCGCCGCCGCCCGCGTCCCGGAGCCGGTCCGACGCCGCCATTCGGTACGGCCTGGTCAACCACCACCGGGAGGACGAAGCGCCGAGCATCGCCCGGTTGAACGCGCTGGTCGAGGCGGAACTACGCGCGGCGGGCATCGACGTCCCGCGTCAATGACCGGCCCCCGAGGTGGGTTCCCGGTCGCCTGAGCACCGGAGCGGGCCGTGGTCACACCGCGACGAACGGCTCCGTCAGGTGCGGTGTCGCCAGGTGCAGCGTGGTGGCGGTCGCGCGGTCGAGCATGCGCTTCCTTGACCGCCTGGCCGCCCCGGGGTCGAGCTCGTGCGCGTAGGCGAGCTCGGGGTGGAGCACCTGGAGCGCGTGCACCAGGAGGTCGCCGGTGACGAGCACCAGCTCGCGCCCGTCGCCCACCACCACGCTCTGGTGCCCGGGCGTGTGACCGGGCGTCGCGACGATGCGCCCGGCGCGCAGCCGCGTGTCCCCGTCGAGAAGCCGGAGCCGGCCGGCCGCCTCCAGCGGGTCGGTCAGGGTCTCGCGAAGCTGCGGGTTGAGCGCGTCCAGGGCCTCGAACTCGGCCCGCTGGAGCAGGTAGTCGGCATTCGGGAAGTACGGGCGACGGCCGCCGGGCGCGGGTGCGCCGTCCGCCGGCGGGACAGCCGCCTCGGTCACGACCGCCCACCCGACGTGGTCGGTGTGCAGATGCGTGAGCACCACGGTGTCGACCTCGGCCGGGTCGAGGCCCGCGGCCGCGAGTGAATCGGGGAGCCTGCCGGGCACGGGCGCCCACGAGCCGGCCGGGCTGTCCGCCGGGCCGATCCCGGCGTCCACGACGGTGAGGCCCTTGTCCCCGCGGATGGCGTACGCGCGGAACTGGAGCCGCCAGCGGCCCTCGGCGTCGACCGCGCCCGGGTCGTAGCGGTCGGCTTCGGCCCACTGGGCGGCCGTGGCCTCGGGGAAGGCCTCGGCGCGCGGGGAGAAGAACGGGCCCTCGGCGTCGGCCAGGGCGATGATCTCGGCCGAGCCGACCCGGAGGCGGGGAACACGCAGGGACATGGCCGCGATCCTGCCACGCGCTCCGCACGGGGCGGTCACCCGCACGTGATCATTGGGGACCGGGGAGCGGGGCCGGCTCGGGGAGCGGGAAGAGGCCGAGAAACCGTTCGACCAGGTCCAGGGGGCCGTCGATCACCAGGTCGCCGGCCTTCAGCGCGTCGGCGACGGGCAGGCCCTCGTGCAGCAGCGCGGTCAGCGTGGCGGGATCGGTGCCGATGACCACGTCCGCGTGCTCCGCCTCCCCGCGGGCGGCGTCGAGCCGGCCGCCGGCGATCTCGACGCGGAAGCGCTGCTCGCCCATGGTGAGGGCGATGACGGCGTCGAGCCCGGCCGCGGCTTCCGGGGCGAACAGCGCCCTGAAGGACAGGACCAGCGAGTCGACGCCGATCGCGGCGTCGTGCCGGAGCCTCGGCGAGCGGCTGGCCCAGCGGCCGAGGTGCCGGACGATCGGTTCGAGCTGCATGCCCCATTCGGTCAGGTCGTACACCCAGGAGCCCGCCGGTGCGGGCAGCTTGCGCCGCTGCACGATGCCGGCCTCGGCCAGCTCGCGGAGTCGCTGGGTCAGCACGTCCGGGCTGACGCCCGGCAGGCCGGTACGCAGGTCGGTGAAGCGTTTGGGGCCGAGAAGCAGCTCGCGCACCACCAGCAGCGTCCACCGCTCCCCGATCAGGTCGAGCCCGTGCGACACCGCGCATCCGTCGTCGTACTTCCGCTTGCCCGCCATGCCGCGAGTCTAGCAGCCGTAGTTCTGAAACTTACCTCTCTAGTTGTTTTTTCCAATCAACTAGTTGTACGGTCCAACCACACGGTCACCGAAAGAGGAGAACGGACATGCCGCAGTTCATCATCGAAGCCCCCACCGGGGTTCGAGCCGACGCCAAGCAGAAGATGATGAAGCAGATCACCGAGGCGATCGACGCCGCCTACCGCATCCCCGACGTGCGGATCTGGCTCCGCGAGTACGCGCCCGACCAGGTGGCCCAGGACGGCCGGATCGCCGCCGAGCCGATCCGGCCGCTGTGCTTCCTCGAGGCGCCGGAGCTGTCCAGCCTGGACGCCAAGCGGAGCATGACCGAGAGGATCCATGCCGCGATCGCCGAGGCGTACCAGGGCCTCGCCAACACCGACGAGACGCTGATCCTGATGAACCACTACCCGCTCGAGAACGCCGGCTGGGCCGGCCGGCTCCAGTCCGACGACCAGGAAGCCGTGCGAGCGATCGCCCAGCTGAACGGCTGACCCGGACAGCTCTTCGACCGGTGCCGCAGCGGCCCGTGCCCGCCGGTTGCGGCATGGACCGCTGCGCACCGCGCCGTCGAATACGCGAGCGCTCATCTGTTTGACTGCTACGCGAGCACTCGTTATCTTAGTGCTCACTTAACCAGCTCTCGCTAAAAGGACGGGTTCGATCATGCCTTTCATCTCCGCGCAGGACGCACGGGTGCACTACGAGGTCGACGGCCAGGGCCCCGGCCTGGTCCTGGTCCACGGCATGGGCGGCGACGCCGAGAAGGTCTTCGGCAACGTCTTCGGCCACTTCACCGCCACCCGGACCGTCGTCCGCCCCAACTTCAGCGGCAGCGGGCAGACCACCGACGACGGGCGCGAGCTGAGCGTGGACGGCATCACGGAGCAGATCACCGCGGCCGCCCGGGCGGCAGTGGACGGTCCGGTGGACCTGCTGGGGTTCTCTCTGGGCGCGGTCGCCGCGGCCGCCGTCGCCGCGCGCCACCCGGAGCTGGTCCGCAGGCTCGTCCTCGTCGCGGGCTGGCCGGACACCACCGGCCCCCGCGACCGCTTCTACTTCGAGACCGCGCGCAAGCTCCTGGACACCGACCGCGAGCTGTTCAAGCGCTTCTCCACCCTGACCGGCTTCGGCGCCGCCGCCCTGGACCGGTTCGGCCACGAGGGCCTGGCCTACTCGCTGGCCGACGCCTGGCCCCCGCCCGGCATCGGCCGCCAGGTCGACCTCGGGCTGAACGTGGACATCCGCCCGCTGCTGCCCGCCATCACCGCCCCCACCCTGGTGATCGGGTTCGCCGACGACAACATGATCCCGGTCGACGGCTCCCGCCGGCTGCACGCCGCCATCCGGGACAGCCGCCTCGTCGAGATCGAGGGGCAGGGCCACATGGACTGGTTCGCCGACCCGAGCCGGCTCATCGCGCTCACCCGCGACTTCATCGACGCCCCTCCCGGCACCCGGTGACGGACACCACCCCTGCGAAGGCCGCCGGGGACGTGATGCCGGCTCTTCCAACCGGGCCGAGTAGGACACCGAGATGGTGTGCGTCGCCAACCCGCCGGACGTCTACGCCGCCCATGTGGCCGCCTCGGCACCCGGCTAGGCACCGGCTGCCCGCTGGGCGACCCGGGCCGGGCAAGCTATCGGGGAGGATCGGGAGCCAGGCTTCCGTCGGGGGCGATGTGGTCGAAGATCTGGCCGATCAGCGTGACCACATGCGGGTCCTCCACCGCGTACAGCGTCCGGCGGCCGTCCCGGCTCGCGGTGATCAGCCCGGCCAGCCGGAGCTTGGCCAGGTGCTGGGAGACCGTGGCGATGCTGATGCCCGCGTGCCCGGCCAGCGTGCTGACGTCATAGGAGCCGTGGGTGATCAGCCACATCAGGTGCAGCCGTACCGGGCTGGCCAGCAGGGCGAACGTCCCGGCCGCCGCCCTCAGCTGCGCCGGGGGCGGCGACGGGCGCTCGGCTCCAGCTGAACCCGTGGTGGGAGAGGTCGACATCGTTCCTCCATTGTCCCGCGCCGAGGGCCCACCCCCTACATTTCGACACTTGCGCGACTTCCGAAATGTGTGGAGGATGGGGACACTCCGAAGGGGAGTAGTCCGCAACGCCCGCACGTCGACACGCTGAGAACCTCGCGTTCTCCGGTGGCGGGGACCGGTCACCGGCCGGTGGACGAGACCTTCGGCCACGCAGTCATGCCTGGCCGAGTCCTCCCCGCAGGTGCCCGGCCGGGTCCGTACACCGCCTGCACGCGGTGCCACCGGAAGGGACACCAGAGCATCATGAACACCTCGACGCTGCGGCTGCTGGCCGACGCCCGCTCCGCCAAAGCAGGCGGCGAGCAGGCGATGGCCGCCCGGCAGGGGGCCCGCGTGAGCGAGCTCGTGACCTGGGCGCGCACCCACTCCCCCTACTACCGGCGCCTGTACCGGGACCTGCCGGCCGACGCGGCCGACCTGGCGCTGCTGCCGCCCACCGGCAAGCGCGAGCTGATGGCCGCTTTCGACGACTGGGTCACCGACCCGGCCGTCACCCTGGCACAGGCACGAGCCTTCGCCGACGACCCGGCGCGCATCGGCCGGCCGTTCGCCGGCCGATACACCCTGTCCACCACCTCCGGCACCACCGGCACGCACGGCATCTTCCTCCAGGACGCCCGCGCGACGGCGGTGACCTCCGCGATGATGGCGCGGCTGCTGACCGGCTCGCTGAGCGTACGGGACGTGGCCCGCATCGCGCGGGGCGGCGGCCGGGTGGCGCTGGTGATACCCGAAGGCGGGCATTTCGCCTCCACCGTGGCCGCCGCCCGGCTACGCGGCAGCTCCCGCGTCGCCGCCTTCAGCGTGCACCAGCCGCTGCCGGATCTGGTGGCCGAGCTCAACGACTTCCGCCCAGCGGTGCTGGCCCCCTATGCCAGTGTCGGCGCCCTGCTGGCCGGCGAGGCGGAAGCCGGACGGCTGCGCATCAACCCGGCCCTCGTGATGCTCACCGCCGAAGGACTGCCCGTCGGCGAGTACGCGCGCGTCGCGGCCGCCCTGCGAGCGAAGGTACGGACCAGCTACGCCTGCAACGAGTGCCCCTTCCTGTCCTACGGCTGCTCGCAGAGCTGGATGCACCTCAACGCCGACTGGGCCGTCCTCGAACCCGTAGACGAGCAGTACCGGCCGGTGGCCCCGGGCGAGCCCTCGCACACCGTGCTGCTGACCAACCTGGCCAACCGCGTGCAGCCGATCCTGCGCTACGACCTCGGCGACAGCGTCCTGCTCCGGCCCGATCCGTGTCCGTGCGGCCGGCCCGGCCCGGCGGTCCGCGTCCAGGGCCGCGCCGCCGACCTGCTCACCTTCCCCGGCGCCGGGGACGAACAGGCGACGGTCACCCTCGCACCGCTGCCGCTGGCCACGCTGCTGGAGGCGGTGCCCGGCCTGGAACTGTTCCAGATCGTCCAGACCGCGCCGGCCACGCTGCGCGTCCGGCTGCACCCCGCCCACGCGACCCTCTGGCATCAGGCCGAGGTCCGCCTGCGCGACCTGCTGTCCCGCCACGGCCTCGGTCACGTACGGCTCGAACGCGGCAGCGAACCGATCCAGCACAGCCCGGGCGGCAAGGTACGCGCGGTCATCCCGTTCCCCGCCACTGGCGGGAACGCGGCCGGCTCCACACTCCCCTGACCGCCTCGGCCCGGGCTCAGCGCGGGGCCACGGCGCCCACGCGGGCCTGGAGCGCGTCCAGCACCTCGACATGCTCTGCCGGCACCGCCACGTCCAGCGTCAGGCTGCCGGCGGCGATGGAGAGGCCGAAGGTGAAGAAGGAGCAGCAGCCGTTCTCCCGGGCCGCCAGCTCGGCGGCCCGGGCGGCGTTGTCCGGGCTGAGGGCGAGCTCCAGGCGCAGCCGGGTGCGCTCCGGCCGTGCCACGCCCCGCACCGCGTCGGCGAACAGGGCGTCGAACTCGGCCACGCGAAGCGGCTGCTCGGCGCTGGGCAGGGTGCAGGAGGAAGGCACCCAGCCCAGGCCGGGGGCGAGGTCGTGGGTCATGCCTCGACGGTAGCCCTGTGGCCGGGCCCGCGTGCGACCCGGGATGCCGCCGTGGTCAGGAGCGGCGGCCGGGCTGGTCCACGATCGTGGCTTCCAGCTGCGCCGTCAGGCCCACCGTGCCCGCCTTGAAGGTCTCCTTACTGCCATCGGCCCACTCGTAGGTCCGATCCTGCAGCCGCGTCGAGTTGGTGCCCAAATACCGGAAGGTCTGCGGGTCCAGGACGAGATAGCTCCGTGCCTCGGCCTCGGTGATGCTGAACGCGACGCCTCGCCGTCCGTCGGCGACGGGCACATCCTGGGTCACCGTGATGCCCTTGATCGTGGGCAGCGCGCGGAAAAGCGCGGCCCGCACCTCGGGGGCGAGCCACTGCTCGGAGATGAGCTGGTTGATCTCCATGAAGAGCATCACCGGCGGGACGTGGCCGTTCAGCTCCTGCGGCCCCCGGCGGTCCTCGTCGAGGATGGCCGCCTTGATCTTGGCGATCACCCCCGGCGGGGTGACAGGCGGTTTGGCCAGCTCAGCCGGGTTGAAAATCGCGCCGCCTTGGAACATCAGCTTGCCGCCCTGGTACCAGGCCGACCGCTTGCCGTCCACGCTTGTCCACCGTTCCCAGGTGTCACGCTGGTCTCGGTCGACGTCCCCTTCGACCCCGGTCAGCTGCAGTTCCTTGGTGTAGAGCCACTGTCCGGGGCCCGGCGCGGGCATCGGATCGTCCTCGGCCGCACGGGCGGCGCGCTCGCCCAGCTCGGTCACGCTGGCCACCGGTGCCATGCCCGGCTCGTCCCTGAGCGTCACGACGGTCCCGCCGACGACCAGGGCCAGAGCCGCCGCCACCGCGATCCGCCAGCCGAACCTTCTCGTGCCGGACGAGGCCGACCTGCGTGTGGCCTCCGGTTCGTGGATCGCTGTCATCAGCCGCGCCTTGGCAGCAGTCGCGGCGTTGTCAGTCATCGCCGGGGTGTTCCGGCGAAACTCCTTCAGCACGTTCACTACAGCTCCTCATCCCCTAGCACTTTCCTGGCCTTCTTCCTCGCCCGGTGCAGCCGTGACCGCACAGTCCCCACAGAGATGTCCAGCGCTCGCGCCACCTCCTCGTACGACATGTCCTCCCACGCCACCAGCAGCAGCACGTCCCGATGACCTCGGGGCAACGACGCCAGCGCCCCCGCCAGCTCACGCTCCCTGCCCTGGGCCGTCACCCGGCGCGACACGGTGTCGGCCAGCGCCTCGGGCAGCGGGTCCACCCCGGTGCGGCTCAGCGCCCGCAGCAAACGTTCCTCCTGCCGCCGGTGCCTGGCGATCAACGTCGTGGCGATCCCGTACAGCCACGGCCTGGCCAGCGCGCACGACGTGTCGTACGTGCCGCGCCTGCGGAAGGCCGCCAGGAACGTCTCGGCCACGATGTCGTCGGCAGCCTGTGTGCCGAGCCGCCGGGCCGCGTACAGATGGATCTGCTTGGCGTAGCGATCGAACAGCGCGGCGAACTGCTCTGGGTCGTGCGCCGAACGACGGATCAGCTCTCCGTCGTCGATCTCGACCGTCTCAGCGCTCAACGCCTCTCCTTCGTGAGTGGGTGTTTCACCGTGCTGTCTCCCGAAGGGCGTCACCGGGTTCCCGATGCCGCGAAGCTCGACCTTAATAAGGGTTCCTAACCTGCGGGCTGGATCAGATCGAGCTTTTTGCACCGAGGGCTTGCAGAGGAGTGCCGTCGCACTTACGCTCCGCGTTAAGTTAGGAAACTCTCCTAATGACCCCCCGACACCCCCCATGTCAGGAGCGTCGATGCTACCTGTGGTGTACGAACCCGCACGTCGCCGTCTGCTCGTGGCGGCCGGCGTCACCGCGCTCACCCTGGCCGCGCAGCCTGTCTGCGCTTCGGCCACCGTCACGACCGTGGACGTCTCCACCTCCGCCGGGCTGGTCGCCGCGCTGGCGGGCGCGCAGCCGGGGCAGACGATCCGGCTGGCGCCCGGCGAGTACCGGGGTGCCTTCGTGGCCGAGCGCGACGGCACCGCGTCCGCGCCGATCACGCTGACCGGGCCCGCCACCGCCGTGCTGGTCAACGACGGCCCGTCGGGACAGGCGCCCGCGTGCCCCGTCCCCGGCAACGGCTGGGACTCCGGCTACGGCCTGTGGCTCTACGGCGCGCGCCACTGGAAGCTGACCGGCTTCACCGTCAAGGACTCCAAGAAGGGAATCGTCCTCGACGACTCCCGGCACGTGACCATCGACGGCGTCCACGTTCATCACATCGAGGAGGAGGCCGTGCACTTCCGCAGGTCGTCCTCCGACGGGGTCGTCAAGAACTCCCGCATCGACAACACCGGCTCGGTCAAGCCCGGGTACGGCGAAGCCGTCTACATCGGCTCGGCCGGCTCCAACTGGTCCTGCCACGGCAACTCCGGCGGCGTGGACCGCAGCGACCGGGTGCAGGTGCTGGACAACGTCCTGGGGCCCGGCGTCGCCGCCGAGCACGTCGACGTCAAGGAGGGCACCCACGACGGCGTCATCCGGGGCAACACCTTCGACGGCCGGGGCCTGTCGGGGCAGAACTCGGCCGACTCCTGGATCGACGTGAAGGGCATCGGCTACCTGATCGAGGGCAACACCGGCACCTTCTCCTCGCCCGGCGTCCTCGCCAACGGCTACGAGACCCACAACCCGGCGACCAGCCCGTCGTTCGCCAACGGCTGCGGCAACGTGTGGCGGGGGAACCGCTCCGACCTGGGCGGCGTGGGCGCCTACGCCATCAAGATCACGTCCACCTCGAAGTGCCGGGCCCGCCCCAACGTGGTGCACTCCTCCAACACCGTCACCAACGCCGTCTCCGGGCTGACGAACATCCCCGTCACCCCCTGAACCCCGCATGGCCGGAGCACCGCTCCTGGTGAGGCAAGTTAGGGAAGGAGAGCAAAAGGGGGATCTTGGCGTGCGAGAGACACAGGATAAGCTCGTTCTGCGGCCCGATGCCGGGAAGGGGGCGATCTTCCTGGTCGCCGCACTGGTGGCCGCCGTGCTCATCGTCGCCGCCGTCCTGGCCGGCGACGCCCCGACGGTGTTCGCCCCGATCGTGGGCGCCTTCTTCGCCGTGCCGATCCTCCTGGGGATCTGCGCCTTCGTCCGGGCCCGGATCGTCCTGACGTCGCGGGAGATCGTCCTGCGAGGGCTGTTCTACCAGCGGCGCCGCTCACGGTCGCGCGTCGCGGAGGTGGTGCGGGCGACCCTCGTCGCGCCGCGGGGGTCCCCCGGCGACACCCTGTTCGTGCTCGACGCCGACCGCAGCCTGCTCATGCGGGTGCCCGCCGGCGGCTACGCGCGCGCGGACATCGACCGGCTGGTGAACGCGCTCGGCGTGCCGTGCGGCGGCCCTGATCGCCCGGTCGACGCCGCCGAGCTGGCCAGGACGTACCCGGGCCTGGTGTCCTGGCCCGAGCGCCATCCCTATCGGGTCGCGTTCGCCGTCGCCGGGGTCGTGCTCGCCGTCGTCATGACGGTGATCCTCGTGTCGGTCCTGGCGTGACCGGGCCGTTCACCGCGTGCCCGGCTCGTACAGGGCGGCGTGGGTCTCGATGAGCCTGTCGACGGCGGCGTCGAGCGCCTCCGGCGGGAGGGTGAAGGGAAGCCGCAGGTAGTGGCCCAGGGCGCCGTCGGGCGAGAAATGAAAGCCCGGGGTGAGGAAGAGATTGCGGGTGGCCGCGAGGGCGGCCAGCCGGCTGGAGTCGGCGTCGAGGAGTTCGAGCCACAGCGACAGGCCGCCCTGCGGGGTCCGGAAGCGGCACCACGGCAGCGCGGACAGGCGGGAGACCAGATGGTCGCGCTGGGCGCGCCGGCGGCCGACGATCGTCTCCTGGAACGAGGCCGGCGGCGCGACAAGTAGGAGTCCCCGGTCTCGATCTGCCTGGTCAGCGGCGGTGAGGACGTCACACTGATGTCTGCGGCCATCGGTCTTGACGTGCGCACCACGCGATGGCCGCCCAGCCCGCTGACGAAAGAGGTTCGCATGCGCCGCCGATCGTTCCAGACCCTGCTGACCGCCTCGGGCGCCGCCGCGCTGCTGGCGCTCACCCCGCTCACCGCCGACGCCGCGTCGTTCTCGGGCGGCAACTACGGGGCCTACGGGTTCGAGGGCCAGTACCCGACCGTCGGCGGCTGCGCCGGCACCTTCCGGCAGGTCGGGCCGACCAGAACCGCCGGCGGCATGGCCCTGAAATACTTCTACTCCGACCGGTGCGGCTCGTTCGCCCGCATCGAGAACTCCCGCACCAACTGCGCCGCCGTCCTGGAACGCTCCAATTCCGGCGCCGCCCGCGCCGACGGCTGGGTCTCGGAGACCGTCGACCCGGGCGTCACCTACGCCTACACGAAGATCGGCAACAACCTCCACGGCCGCGTCTCGCGGGCTCTGCTGGCGTGCGACGGCCACGTCCTGACGAGCACCAGCTGGACCTGACCGCCGAAGCGCCACGCGTCGCGGAGCCGGTGGGTCAGCCCTGCCAGATCGCGCCGGGGCCGAGCAGGGCCTTGACGTCGCTGTAGAAGGCCGGCTCCGGGGCGACCCGGAAGGGCTGCAGGTTCAGCAGCAGCCCTTTGGCGCCCTGGCGGTGCAGGCGGACGTGGACGGGGGCGCGGCCGGGGTGGGCGGACAGGATGTGCTTGAGCTCCGAGACGACGCGCGCGTTCAGGCGGCTCTCCTGGATCGAGAGCACCACGGGCGGCTCGGCGTTCGCGTGTGACACGTCGAGGACCTTGATCTCCTCGCCGTACACGCTCAGCGTCTCGTCACGGACGTTGACCCGGCCCCGTACGGAGATCACCCGGTCCTCGGCCAGCGCTTCGCCGTACAGGGTGTAGGTCTTGGGGAAGACGAGGCACTCGACGGCGGCGTCATGGTCCTCAAGGGTGACGATCGCCCAGGGGCTGCCCTGTTTGGTGATCTTGCGTTGCAGGCCGGAGACGATGCCGCTGATGCGGACGGGCGCGTCCTGCCGGCCGGAGGCCTGCAGCTCGGCGATGGTGGTGTCGCGGTTGGCGTCGAGGACGTGTTCGGCGCCGTCGAGCGGATGGCTGCTGACGTACAGGCCGAGCATCTCGCGTTCGAAGGCGAGCAGGGTGGCGCGGTCCCACTCGCCCTCCGGGATCGCGGTCGAGAACGCGCTGCTCCGGCCCGGCTCGCCGAACAGCGAGTCCTGGCCGTGGGCCTCGTTGCGCTTGAGGTCGACGACCGCGTCGACGGCCTGCTCGTGCACCGAGACGAGGGCCTGGCGGTGATGGCCCAGGCTGTCGAAGGCTCCGGCCTTGGCCAGGGACTCGATGACGCGCTTGTTGCAGACGACGGCGGGGACCTTGGTGAGGAAGTCGTTGAAGTCGGTGTAGTGCCCCTTGGCCTCCCGGGCGGTGACGATCGCGTCCACGACGCCCGTGCCCACGTTGCGGACGGCTCCCAGGCCGAAGCGGATGTCGGCGCCGACCGCGGCGAAGTCCTGCCGGCTGGCGTTGACGTCCGGGGGCAGCACCTTGATGCCCGCGCGGCGGCAGTCGGCCAGGTAGACGGCCATCTTGTCCTTGTCGTCGCCGACGGAGGTGAGCAGCGCCGCCAGGTATTCACACGGGTGGTTGGCCTTGAGGTAGGCGGTCCAGTAGGAGACGAGGCCGTAGCCGGCGGTGTGCGACTTGTTGAAGCCGTAGCCGCTGAACGGCACCAGGACGTCCCACACCGCCTTGACGGCCTCCTCGGAGAAGCCCCGCCCGCGCATGCCCGCCGAGAAGCGGTCCCATTCGGCGTCCAGGACCTCCTTCTTCTTCTTGCCCATGGCCCGGCGCAGCATGTCGGCGGCGCCGAGTGAGTAGCCGGCGAGCTGCTGGGCGATGGCCATCACCTGCTCCTGGAAGACCACCAGGTGGTACGTGTCGCCGAGGATGGGCTCCAGCGCCTCCTCCAGCTCGGGGTGGATCGGCTCGACCGGTTGCCTGCCGGTCTTGCGCAGCGCGTAGTTGGTGTGGGCGTTCATCTCCATCGGGCCGGGCCGGTACAGCGCGTTCACCGCGGCGATGTCGGTGAACGTGGTCGGCTGCATCAGCTTCAGCAGCACCCGCATGCCGCCGCTGTCGAGCTGGAAGACGCCGAGCGTGTCGCCGCGGGCCAGCAGCTCGTACGTCGCGGCGTCGTCGAGCGGGATCTCCAGGACGTCGAGCTCGACGCCCTTGTTGGCGCGGACGTTCGCGATGGCGTCGCCGATGACGGTGAGGTTGCGCAGGCCGAGGAAGTCCATCTTCAGCAGGCCCATCTCCTCGGCCTGGGTGAAGGGGAAGCCGGTGATGACGGGCCCGTCCGTCTTCGGCTTGACCAGGGGGATCACGTCGATGAGCGGCTCGCTGGAGAGGATCACACCGGCGGCGTGGATGCCGGTCCCCCGGGTCAGGCCCTCGATGCCGGTGGCGGCGTCGATCACCCTGGTGACGTCGGGGTCCTGCTCGTACATCTGGCGCAGCTCGGCGGCCTCGCCGTAGCGGGGGTGGCCGGGGTCGTGGATGGCGGCCAGCGGGATCTCCTTGCCGCCGTCGGCCGCCGGGAACGCCTTGGTGATGCGGTCGCCGAGCGCGTACGGCAGGCCCAGCACCCGGCACGAGTCCTTGATGGCGGCCTTGGCCTTGATGGTGCCGAACGTGACGATCTGGCAGACCCGGTCCTCGCCGTACCTGCGGGTGACGTAGTCGATCATCTCGTCCCGCCGGCGGTCGTCGAAGTCGAGGTCGACGTCCGGCATGGAGACGCGCTCGGGGTTGAGGAAGCGTTCGAAGATCAGTTTGTGCTCGATCGGGTCCAGCTGGGTGATGCCGGTGCAGTAGGCGACCATCGAGCCGGTGGCCGAGCCCCGGCCGGGGCCCAGGCCGATGCCGTGCTCGCGGGCGTACCGGCAGATGTCGGCGACGACCAGGAAGTAGCCGGGGAACCCCATCGCGTCGATGACCGACAGCTCGTAGTCGATCCGGTCCAGCACCTCCTGCGACGGCCGGCCGCCGTAGCGGCGGCGCGCCCCCTCCAGCGTCTCCTTGCGCAGCCAGCTCGACTCGCTCTCGCCTTCCGGTACGGGGAAGCGCGGCGTCAGGTCGCGGTGCGCGAACACCTCCCCGTAGTCGCCGACCCGCTCGGCGACCAGCAGCGTGTTGTCGCAGGCGCCCGGCACCTCGGCGTCCCACGACGCGCGCATCTCCTCGGCGGGCTTGACGTAGTAGCCGCTGCCGCTGAAGCGGAAGCGGTCGGGGTCGGCGAGCCGCTTGCCGGTGCCGACGCACAGCAGCGCGTCGTGGGCCTGGGCCTGGTTCTCCGTGACGTAGTGGGAGTCGTTGGTGGCCAGGGGCGGCAGGTCGAGCTCCTTGCCGAGCCTCAGCAGGTCGTCGCGGACCCGGCGCTCGATGGCGAGGCCGTGGTCCATCAGCTCCAGGAAGTAGTTGTCCGGGCCGAAGATGTCGCGGTAGCGGGCGGCGGCCGCGACGGCCTGGTCGTACTGGCCGAGCCGGAGCCGGGTCTGCACCTCGCCGGAGGGGCAGCCGGTCGTGGCGATGAGGTCCTGGCCGTGCTCGGCGAGCAGTTCGTCATCCATGCGCGGATATTTCTGGACGTGTCCTTCGAGCCAGGCCCGGGACTGCAACCGGAACAGGTTGCGCAGGCCCTGAGCACCGGCCGCCCACATCGTCATGTGCGTGTACAGACCGCGCCCGGAGACGTCCCCGCCCTCGCCGGTCTCGTCGTCGGAACGGCGCAGCGAGAGGTCGTCGCTGTAGTACACCGGCTTGCGGTGGTGCCTGGAGGCGGGGGCGACGTACGCCTCGATGCCGATGATCGGCTTGATGCCCGCCTTGCGCGCCTTCTGGTGGAACTCGTACGCCCCGTGCACGTTGCCGTGGTCGCTCATCGCCACGGCCGGCATGCCGAGCCGCGCCACCTCCTCCATCAGCAGGCCGACCTTGGCCGCGCCGTCGAGCATGCTGTACTCGGTGTGCACGTGGAGATGCACGAAGGACCCCATCAATATCCACTCCCCCTGGTTGTAGGCTGCGGCGAAGACCCCGCATTCGATCCGAGAGGAAGCCGGGTTGTCCAACAACCGACACGCCGCCCGTCCACAACCAACGGTGGTACAACCAGTTGACCTGGACCTCGCGGCGGTCCGCGCCTTCGTCGCCGTCACCGACGAGCGCTACTTCAGCGAGGCCGCCGCCACGCTCGGCATCAGCCAGCAGGCCGTCTCCAAGCGCATCGCGAAACTGGAGACCGACCTCGGCGTACGGCTGCTGTCCCGCACGCGCGTCGGCGCCGAGCCCACCCAGGACGGCCGGGCGTTCCTCAACCACGCCCGCGCCCTCGTCGGCCTGGCCGACCAGGCGGCCGAGATGCTGCGCAACCGGCGGCGGACCCTGCGTGTCGACGTCCTGGACACCCGGCTGGCCTCCATCGACGTGATCCGCGCCTTCCACCAGGTCACCGCGGACGCCGAGATCGACATCGTCACCTCCAACGGGCTGCGTTCCGCGCGCGCCTCGCTGGCGAACGGGTCCGTGGACGCGGCCTTCGCGCGGGCTTGCGGGCCGCTGGACGACGACCTGGTGTCCAGCCCCGCCTACCTGGAGCAGGCGCACCTGCTGGTGTGCCGCGACCATCCCCTGGCCGCTCTGCCGCAGGTGGAGACGGGGCGGCTGGCGGGCATGACCGTGTGGATGCCGGGCAACGCCGCCGGCAGCGAGTGGGCCGACTTCTGGAACCTGTTCGGCGCCGAGTTCGGCGTCCACATCGACGACTCGGGCCCCGACTTCGGCTGGGAGTACTACGTCGAGGGGATCGCCTCGGGCGAGCGCGTCGGCCTCGTCGGCGAGTGGTGCCGCCTGCCCAGCCATGCGCGCACCGTGCAGATCCCGGTGGTCGACCCGGTCCCCGTGTATCCCTGTTCGCTGCTCCGCCGGCGGCACAACGACCATCCGCTGCTGACGTCGCTCGCCCGCTTCGTCAGGGACCGGTTCCGCCCGTTCGACCCCGGGCGCCAATGGCTGCCCGCCGCCGACCGCGCCGCCTTCCTTTCCTGAGGCCGGTTGCCCGGGCGAACCTCTACTCACGTAGAGTCTCTACATCCATAGAGGCTCAATGAGGGAGCTGTCCATGTCCGAGGCTTCGCCGGCCCCTGTCACCTTTCCCACCGAGCGCCCTTCGCCGTTCGACCCTCCCGAGGTGCTCGGGCGCTGGCGGGAGGAGGCGCCCGTCCGCCCTCTGCGCTATCCCGACGGTCACCAGGGCTGGCTGGTGACCGGCTTCTCGGCGGCCAGGGCGGTGCTGACGGATTCGCGTTTCAGCAGCCTGCTGGAGAACCTGCACTGGCCGATCCGCTGGGAGGGACTCGAGCCGGAGAACTTCGCCCAGCCGCCCGGCTTCTTCATGCAGATGGATCCGCCCGACCACTCCCGCTTCAGGAAGCAGCTGGCCGCGGAGTTCACCGTTCGCAGGATGCGGCAGCTGGAGCCACGGATCGAGCAGATCACCGAGGAGACCCTGGACGCCATGGAGCGAGGCGGCGCTCCCGCGGACCTGGTCCAGGAGTTCGCCCTGCCGATCCCCTCGCTGGTGATCTGCGAGCTGCTCGGCGTGCCGTACGCCGACAGGGAGCGCTTCCAGCGCGACTCCGCGACCGCGCTGCGGGTCGGGTCGACCAAGGAGGAGGTCGGCGCGGCGACGGGGTCGATGATGGGCTACCTGTACGAGCTGGTGGCGCGCAAGCGGGCGGAACCGGCCGACGACCTGCTCAGCGGCCTCGTGACCGGCAGTGACCTCTCTCATGAGGAGATCGCGGGAGCGGGGCTGCTGCTCCTGGTCGCCGGGCACGAGACCACGGCCAACATGCTCGGGCTCGGCGCCTTCGCCCTGCTGAGCGACCCGGGGCAGCTCGCGGCCCTGCGGTCGTGGCCGCACCTGATCGAGGGCGCCGTCGAGGAGCTGCTCCGCTACCTGGCCGTCACGCACCTCGGACCGCTCAGGGCCGCTCTCGAGGACGTCGAGATCGCCGGTCGGACGATCAGGAAGGGCCAGGTGGTCACGATCTCGGTGCCGGCGGCCAACCGCGACCCCGAACGGTTCGCCGACCCGGAGACCTTCGACGTCACCCGGCCTCCCACCGCGGGCCACCTGACCTTCGGGCACGGCATCCACCAGTGCCTCGGCCAGCAGCTCGCCAGGATCGAGATGCGCGTCGCCTTCCCCGCCCTGTTCCGGCGCTTCCCGGGGCTGCGGCTGGCGGTGCCGGCCGAGGAGGTTCCGATGCGCACGGACATGAGCATCTACGGGGCGCACCGGCTGCCGGCCACCTGGTAGCCGGTCGCCCGGGAAGCCGGCGCGACGCGGCTCAGTCGATGATCGCGGTGACCTCGGCCTCGACGAGGATGCCGGGCTCGAAGAGGATGTCGACGCCGATCAGCGCGGCCGGCGGCGTGGCGAGGTCGAACTCGCGCGCCGCCTGCTCGACGCCCGCGTTGAAGGCGTCGTACATCTCCCTCTTCCAGCCCGCGGCGTACCAGGTGAAACGGACGACATCGTGGAACGTCGCCCCCGCCGCGCCGAGCGCCTTGGCGACGTTGCGGTAGACCTGGGCGACCTGCCCGGCCAGGTCGCCCGGCGCGACCAGCTCGCCGTTCTCGTCCCAGGCCACCTGACCGGCCAGGTGGACGTGCCTGCTTCCGGTCGCCACCGCGACGTGGTGGTAGAGCGGCACGCGGACGTGTCCTTCAGGGTTGATGAGCGTGACAGCCACAATCTTCTCCATCGATAGTTTCTTGCGGTTACTCAGGAACTGTAGGAGAGTGTGCGCTGACATGGAAGAACGCACTTTTCAGTGACTGGGGAACCTGATGGTGACCAAAGAGCTCAGCAACCTGTCCGACGAAGCGGATCTGCGGCGCGCCGACTCCCTGGCGCGGGAGATCTTCTCGGACGTCGCCAACAAGTGGGCGTTGCTGATCATCGAAGCCCTCGGCGAGCGCACCCTGCGGTTCAGCGAGCTGCGGACCGAGGTCGAGGGCATCAGCCACAAGATGCTCACGCAGAACCTGCGCATGCTGGAGCGCAACGGCCTGGCCGAGCGGAAGGTGTATCCGACGGTGCCGCCACGGGTCGAGTACACGCTCACCGGGCCCGGTCAGGCCCTGCGCGCCACGGTGGACCTGCTCTGCGGCTGGACCCACGAGCACTTCGGGCACATCGAGTCCGCCCGGCGCCGCTTCGACGCCTGACGCCTGCCACGCCTCGGCGCTCGCCGGTGCCCGGAGGGCATGACCGAACACGACCCAAGACTCCCGCGGTCGACGGCGAGGAACCCGAAGCACAGCGTCGTCGCCCTGGCGGCGCTGGCCTACCCGAGCGTGGCCGCGGCGTACGACCTGATCGGCTGACGAGACATCCAGCAGGTCGGCGACGAGCGACGGCAGGTCAGGGCCGCTCCGGCTGGTGGGCGCGCCAGCGGCGGGTGGCGGCGCAGGCGATGCCGCCGGTGATGAGCAGGGCCAGGAGGGCGGCCTCCCCGACGGTGTGGATCAGGTAGCGCTCCAGGTTCCGCTCGACGATCCACCAGGCGTCGACAGCGGAATAGGCGAGCTGGGCGGCGCCGATGCCGGCGACCCAGCGGACGTGCGGGGTGGCGGCGGCGGTCACGTACGCGACCGACAGCGGCCAGATCCACCCGGCGGGGGACCATTCCCCGGCGTGGTAGAACGCCAGCACCGCGATCGACAGCAGCAGCACGGTCATCGGCCGGCGGCGGCGCAGGAACAGCAGGCCGCCGAGGCCCAGCGCCACCGGGATCACACCGGGCCACGGCTGCCAGGGCGAGGCCACGCCGGTGCCCAGCGCGACGGCGACGAACAGAACCACGGTGCCGGCGGCGAGCCCGGCGTCGGCGATCGTGTCGAAGTGGCGGACCAGGACAGGCGGGCGCAACGGCACCGAATCGGTCATCACTACCTCCACCGAGAGACGGACGGCGGAGACACCATATGTCGGCTGGCCGGTGATGAGGCAGCCTTTTGACCAAAACTTCGAGCAGACTTGCAAGGCTAAGTTAGGATGCTAAGTTAGCCGGTGTGGAACGTAATCTCAGTCTCAACCTGCATGTGCTCCTTGCCCGCCTTGACCGGGCGGCGGACCGGATGCTGCGGACGGAGCATGACATCTCCTACAGCCGCTTTCTCGCGCTGACCCTGATCAGCGAGCTGGGTGTCTCGACGCAGCGCGCCCTTGCCGACGGCCTGGGTGTGACCGAGCCGTCGGTGAGCCGGATGACCGCCGTCCTCGCCGCCGACGGGCTGCTCGACGTGCAGCCCGATCCGGCGGGCGGGAACCGCCGGCAGCTCAGCCTCACCGGCAAGGGCGAGCGCCTCGTGGCCTCGCTCCGGCAGGAGTTCGAGGAGAAGCTGGCCGCTCTGGTCGAGCACAGCGGCGTGCCCTATGCCGAGTTCGCCGAGCACACCGCGCGGCTGCTCGCGACGCTGGACCGGGTGGAGCGGGAGGCGGCCAGGTGAAGCAGCGCACGGTCTTCTCGGCGGACGGGACGCCGATCAGCTATCTGACGTCGGGCGCCGGGCCGGGTCTCATCGTGCTCGGGGGCGCGCTGCGAACCTCGCAGGACTACTTACCGCTGGCCGCCGTTCTGGCCCGTTCCTTCACCGTGCACGTCGTCGACCGGCGGGGGCGTGGCGCCAGCGGTCCGCAGGGGCCTGACTACTCCTTGGGCAAGGAGGTGGAGGATCTGCTGGCCGTCCAGGCGGAGACCGGAGCGCGGCTGGCGTTCGGGCACAGTTTCGGCGGCCTTGTCGTTCTCGAGGGCGCACGGTCGTTCCCGGTGTTCGAGCGCGTCGTGGTGTACGAGCCCGGAGTCCCCGCCGGTCCGGTGCCCACGGGGTGGATGGATCCGTACCGGGAGCGGCTGGCCGCGGGTGATCCGTATGGTGCGTTCGTTCATTTCATCCGGGGCGCGGGTGGTGCGCCCGCCTTTCTGGCCAAGTTGCCGTACTGGTATCTGCGGATGGCGCTGCGGGTCGGGTTCCGCGGGCCGAGCTGGCAGCGGATGCGGCCGCTGCTGGGCGCCGGCCTGGCCGAGCACGAGCAGGTGGCGGCCCAGCAGGGCCGGCTGGCCGCGTTCGCGGCCGTCACCGCCCCGGTGCTGGTCCTGTGCGGAGGGCGTACGCCCCGCGCGAGCAGGGCGGAGTTCGATGCCGTACGCGACACCCTTCCCCGCGCCGAGCTGGAGACCCTGCCCGGCCTGGACCATTTCGGGCCGGAGGGGAAGACGGCCCGGGCGGTCGCCGAGCGCGTCCTGCGGTTCCTCCGCAGTCCTGACGCCGCCGGCTGATCCGGTCCTCATGCTCGCCCGCGCCGTGGGATGAGGGCCAGGACCAGCACCATCGTGATGACGGCCAGGCCCGCGCAACCGTAGAGCACCGCCGACGCGCCGGAGGCGACGGCGGCCTCGCGCGGTCCGGCGGTGAGGTCGGCGATGCGGGTGGTGTAGACGGCGCCGAGCACGGCGGTGCCGATCCCGGCGCCGATGGAGGCCAGGCTGGTGATCGTGCCGGAGACCATGCCGGCGCGCTGCCTGTCGGTGACGTTCATGGCGACGGCCATCACCGGCGCGCCGGCGATGCCGCCGCCGACCCCCCAGACGAGCAGAGGGATGGTCAGCAACCACGGCGAGGCGGCCGGGGTGAGGGCCAGGGCCAGCCACGTGGCGCTGACCGCCTTGCAGAGGTAGCCGGCGGCGATGACGTACCCGGGGGCGAACCAGCTCAGGAGTTTGCCGCCGAGCAGACCGGCCGCCATCTGCGCCAGGAAGACGGGCGCCAGCAGCAGGCCGCTCTGCGTGGGGCTCAGGTGCAGCGCCTCCTGGAAGTACTGCACGAAGTAGACCGTGCCGCCGATGGACAGCACGCGTGAGATGAAGACCGCCGCGGCGGCCCCGGTGAAGGCGGGTTTGCGGAACAGCGCGAGGTCCAGGGTGACCGCGCCGGACCTGGACTGGAGCAGGAGGAACGCGAGGAGCAGGACGGCCGCGATCACGAGCTGGGTCAGCGTCGCCGCCGACGCCCAGCCCTGCTCCTCGCCGCGGAGCAGCGCGAGGTCGCCCACGGCGAGCGCGGCGATCAGCAGTGCGGCGCCCGCCCAGTCGATCCGGCCGTGCGCGGCGGACCGGCCGGAGGCGTCGGCCGGGAGGACGCGCAGGCAGAGCAGGAACGCGGCCACGCCGATGGGGACATTGATCAGGAAGATCGCGCGCCAGCCGAAGGCGTCGACGAGGGTGCCGCCCAGGAGCGGGGCGATCAGGCCGGCGGCGGTCGCGGCACTCCCCCAGGTGGAGATGGCCAGGTTGCGGCGTTCCCCGTCCAGGTGGTCCGACAGCAGGGGCAGGGCGTTCACCATCAGGACGGCGCCGCCGATTCCCTGAAGGGCGCGGGCGAGGTCGAGCACCACCGGGGTGGGCGCGGCGCCGCAGGCGAGCGAGGCGAGGGTGAACAGGGCGATGCCGAGCAGGTACATGCGGCGCCGGCCGATGCGATCGGACAGGCTGCCGGCGACCTGGGTCACCGCGCCCATGGTGATCATGTAGCCGACGATCACCCATTGGACGCCGGCGAGCGTCGTGCCGAGGTCCGCCTGGATCGCGGGCAGGCCGATGGTCACGATCGTCATGTCGATGACGACCAGTGCGGTGCCGGCGATGACGAGGCCGAGGATCGCGCGGCCGCGAACGGCCGTCGCCCGACCAGGGAGCTGAGGATTGGTAAGGCTCACCTAAGTGATCGTGATGCATGCCCTGGCTTAAAGTCAACACTGTGTGAAGTTCAACGTTGTTATGCTCGGACGGTGCCCGAAGATCCCGACACAGCCGGACCGGACCGGACCGGTTTCGCCGACGGCCCGCGCCGCCGCCGCAGGCCGCTGACGCGCAAGGGCCGGCCGACGCTCACCAAGGACCTCATCGCCCAGACGATGCTCGACCTCGCGGGCGTGCACGGGTTCCGCGCGGTGACCATGCGGCTGCTCGCCGAGCATCTCGGCGTGACGGTCCGGGCCCTGTACAACTACGCCGAGGACCGCGACGAGCTCGTGGCCCGCGCGGTCGCCCTGTTCATCGAGCAGTGGCCGGCCCCGCGGCCGGACCCTGAGCAGTGGGAACGCAGCATCCGGGAGTACGGCGCCGCCCTGCGCGCGGTCTACCGGCGCTACCCGCGTGCCTTGCTGGTGTCGTTGGACGAGGACCTCGGCGACGTGGCGATCCACCCAAACCGCCTCGTCCACACCGACGCCTTCCTGGGCATGCTGCGGGCGATCGGGCTGAGCGTCGCCCAGGCGCAGATCGTGCACCACGATCTGACGATGCGAGTGTTCGCGTTCGTCCTGCTCGTGGACCACCGCCAGGACCAGGGCGAGCCGGTCATGCACCACACTCCCGCCCCGCCCTCCTGGCTGCGCGCCCACCCCGGCCTGGCCGTCCCGCACCTTCGTGAGGCGGTCGCAGCCGCGCCGCTCATGACGGTGGACGAGGCGTTCGAGCACGCCATGCACGGGCTGATCGTGACCGCGCGCGACCTGCTGGCCGACGCGCGGCACCGTACGTGATCCTCGCCGGGCGGGCCGGCGTCACGAGAGGGTCGACTCCTTCGGGGCCGGGTCGTCGGTCCAGCCCAGCCGCTTGGCCAGATACGCCGAGGACCCGTCACTCTCCTGGATGGCGAGGAGCTGCCCGCTGTCCCGGTCGATGACGATCTGCTGACGGGCCGACGCCTCGCCGTACGTCAGCGCGGCCCTGGTGGCAGGGGTGGTCTCGGCGTCGAGAAGGAGCCATGCGCTCGCCCCCCACAACCACGCCTCCGGGGCCCGCCCGTCGGTGGCCCGCAGGATCTCGGCCATGAGCGCCTCGGGTTCGGCGGGCAGCCGCGTCGCGGGCGTCGTCGTCAGCTTCAGCGGGGTGAAGTAGATCTTTCCCGGCAGGCAAGTCGTCGCACAGGTCGACCGCGTCCGCGGCGGGCACGGTGGGCACGGTGGCCGTCCGCACGCCCGTCCCGCCCAGGAGGGGCGCGGCCATCGCCGTCGCGTGGTCGGCCACAAAGCTTGGTCCTGGCCCGGCTGAGCCGGGAGGCGACGGTGCAGTAGGCGACGCCGAGCGCCGCCGCCACCTCGTCGTAGGCCAGCTCGCCGTAGGCACGCCGGTGCCGGCCGATGAGCTTGGTGGCGACCCCGTACAGCCAGGGTCTGATGCCGCCCTTGGCGGCGTCGAAGCTGTCACGCCGGCGGAAGGCGATCAGGAACGTCTCGGCCGCCAGGTCCTCGGCGACGTCGGGATCGAACCGACGGCCGATGTAGCGGCGAATCTCCTCGTCATGGGCATCGAAGAGGACGGCGAATCGCTCGGGATCGGCGACCTCTCCGTCGAGGAACGTGGTCATGCATGGTCTCTCTCACCTGGAATGTCAGGACACTGGTGATTGCCCGGTCGCCGGGAACCCTTCCAGGTGAGTTTCACGGGCTTCGGATCATGCCGGCGGGCCGCCGGTGAGGGCGGCGGTCACGGCGCCGACCAGGTGCTCCTCGACGTCGGCGGCGCTCCTGCCCCGGTCAGTCGTCAGTTGCTCCCAGACGGGGATCGAGGTCATCGCCCAGGCCAGGTCGGCGGCGAGGTCCGGGGTCAGGCCGGGCCGCAGCCGCCCGGCGACCCGCAGCCGGCGGGCGGCGGTGAGGAAGCCCTCGTGGAGCTCGCCCATCCGGTCGTTCCAGGCCGCGGCCGCGTCGGGGTCGTCGCGGCGGGAGGCCAGCAGCACCGAGGCCACCGGGTGGATCGTCGCCGCGTAGCCCAGCCAGACGCGCAGGAAGGCGCGGAACGCCTCGACGGGCTCCTGCCCGGTCAGGGCCTCCTCGCAGCGTGAGCGGATGCCGCTGCGCGCGTCCATGTTCCGCACGACGGCCACGAGCAGGCTGGCCCGGGAGCCGAAGTGGAGGTAGAGCGCCTGCCGGGAGATCCCCGCCGCGCGGGCCACCTCGGCCATCGAGACCTGGGGGCCCTGTTCGGTGACGAGCCGCTGGGCGGTCTCCAGGATGCGCGAACGCGTGCTTGACATGTGTCAAGCGTAGACCTAGCTTGACACGCGTCAAGCAATGGCCCCCGAGGAGGCACCCGATGGACACCACCCACCCGGCGGCCGTCGCCGCGCTCACCGCGATGAGCGCGATCGGCGCCGGCCTGCGCGGCCGGGCCGCCCTCGAACGCTTCTGGGAGCTCACCGTCGCCCCCAGCCAGGTGCGGTTCGAGGTCGCCGCGGTGCACCCCGCCGGGGCCGAGGCGGCGGTCGTGGCCTCGGTCTCCGCCCGCTTCGCCACCGGCGCCCGCGTCGGCTACGACGGCGTCTTCGTCTACCGGGTCGACGACGACGGGCGGATCGTCTCGCTGCGCGCCTACTGGGACCTGAGCCCCGTCCTGTCCGCGCTGACCGGCTGACGGGGTTTGCGGGACCCCTGTCGCAACCTGTAGGTTGCCTATTGATGGCAACCTACAGGTTGCAAAGGAGGTGGGCATGGACGCGGACGCGATCGAACGGGTGGTGGTGCTCCGGCACCCCGTCGAGCGGGTCTGGGCCGCGCTGACCACCGCGGAAGGGCTCTCGCGGTGGTTCGGCTCGGTGGCGGAGATCGACCTGCGGCCCGGCGGGCGCGCGTTCTTCCGCTGGGACGACCTCGGCCAGGAATCCGTCGCCACCGTCGCGGCGGTCGACCCGCCGCGCCGTTTCGCCTTCAGGTGGGCGATCGAGGGCCTGCCCGAGGACGACGCGGCCCGGACGCTGGTGGAGTTCACCCTGGAGCCGGTGCCGGAGGGCACGCGGCTGCGCCTGGTGGAGAGCGGGTTCGCCCAGGCCGCCGCCGACGTGGGCCGCTCCGCCCGCGCGGCCAACAGCCAGGGGTGGGACGACGAACTCGCCGAGCTGGAGATCTACCTCGATGCCACCGGGTGACGTGGAGAGCCAGGCCCTCGCGGTGTTCGCGGCGCTCACCGACCCCACGCGGCGGGCACTGCTCGACGAGCTCGCCCGCGCCGGGCCCGCGACCGTCACCGACCTGGCGCGGCGGCTGCCGATCAGCCGCCAGGCGGTCGCCAAGCACCTCGGCCAGCTCGCCGAAGCGGGACTGATCAGCTCCGCCGGCCCGACCGGCCGCCGCCATCCCTACCGGCTGGAACCAGCCGCCATCCGCACCGCCCAGACCTGGCTGGCCAGGCTCGCCCACAGATGGGACGACCGCCTGGCCGCCCTGGAAGACGCCCTGGACGCCACCGAGGACGCACCGCACGCCACCGAGACGAACCGAGGAGACACACGACCATGACCGCTCCGACCTTCACCGCCGGCCTGAACATCGCCATGAAGATCCCCAAGGCGCAGTACGAGGCCACCGTGGCCTTCTACCGCGACACCCTGGGCTTCGACGTCAAGGAGGACGACGTCTCCTACGCCCCGACCGTCTCGCGGACCCATTCCGTGCGGTTCGGCCCCAACACGCTGTGGCTGGACTGCGTCGACAACTACAGCCGGCCCGACCTGTGGCTGCAGCTCCACACCGACGACCTGGACGCGGCCGTGAGCGAGCTGGCCGGCATCGGCGTCCACCCGTGCGACGAGGTCGAGCCCCTGGAGGACCTCGACTCCCGGACCCACTGGATCAAGAACCCGGCCGGCATCGTCCACCTGATCGCGGAGACCCACTGACATCGTTAACTAAAAGGTGTACTGTTAGCCACATGGTGAACGATCCGTTCAGGGCTGTGGCCCATCCGATCCGGCGCAGGATGATCGAACGGCTGGGCGACGGCCCCGCGACCGTCGGCGAGGTGACCTCGGACCTGGGCGTCTCCAAACCGGCGATCACCAAGCACCTGAAGATCCTCGAAGAGGCCGGGGTCGTCGTCCGCAAGGTCGTCGGCCGTACGCACCGGCTGGCCTTGAACCCGGCCGCGCTCGTCGACGCCGTCACCTGGGTCGACCGCCAGCGCGCCCTCTGGGAGCGCATGTTCGAGGCCGTCGAGGAACACCTGGCTGACAAGGAGCAGACACCCATGATCGAAACGACCTCGCAGTCGACCGCCGTCCGCATCGAACGCACCTACCGGGCGCCGGCGGACGCCCTGTTCGACGCCTGGACGAACCCCGAAGTGATCAGGAAGTGGTGGCACGCCGGCCCCGACTGGGACACCTCCGAGGCCGAGGTGGACCTGCGCGTCGGCGGGCGGCTGCGCGTCGTCATGCGCGACGCCGACGGCGTCGAGTACACCGCCACCGGCGTCTACACCGTCGTCGAACGCCCCGCCCGCCTGGCCTGGATCTGGCACGGCGAGGAGGGCGAGGCGGGCACCGGATCGCGCTGCGACCTGGAGATCACCGAGCGGGACGGCCTCACCTCGGTCGTGCTGACCCACTCGGGCCTGCCCGACCGGCAGGCGGCGGCCGAGCTCCGCGAGGGCTGGGACCTGTGCCTGGACAACCTCGACCGGATCGTCACCCGATGACCCGCCTCGCCGAGGCGACGTTGCCGCAGGGCGACCTCCGCCTGCTGGAGACCGGCGTCGCCCAGCGGCTGCTCCACTCCACCGAGCTCGCCCGCGTCGCCTACGTGGCCAAGGACGGCACGCCGCGGGTGTTCCCCATGCTGTTCCACTGGACCGGCGCCGAGATCGTCCTCTCCACCTTCGGCGGTCTCAAGGTCCGGGCCTTACGGGCCCGTCCCGGCATCGCCATCACCATCGACACCGCCACCACCCCGCCCTCGGCGCTCCTCATCCGGGGGAACGCCGAGGTCACCGAGGTCGAGGGCATCGTCGAGGAGTACGCCGCCGCACAGCGCCGCTACGCCGGCGAGGAGCAGGGAGCCGCGAACGTCGCCGCGGTCGACCGGCCCGGCACCACCATGGTCCGCATCGCCGTCCGGCCGGCCTGGGTGGGGGTGCTCGACTTCGTCACCCGCTTCCCCGGCGGCACGACGCCCGACGAGTTCGCCCGGCGAGGTCAATAGCCGGATCCCCGGGGGATCGGCTCAGGCGCACCCGGTGAGCACGGCCAGCACGTACGGCACGTGGACGGCGGCGGCCAGCAGGGTGAGCGCGGTCAGGCAGCAGGCGGTGGCCACGGCGGCGATCGCGCCGGTCATGCCGGTGTGGGGCCGGACCAGGTGGTGGATGCGGTTGGGGCCAAGCGCGTGCAGGGCCCCGGCCAGCGCCGCGCCGTGCGGCCGGCCGTTCTGGCCGAGGGTGAGCAGCGCGCCGGCCAGGGCGGGCGTCCCGACCTGGCGGCGTGCGGTGTCGTCGGCGGCGATCTCCAGGTAGTGGCCGAGCGCGGCCTCGGCGGCGGCGATCAGCGGCACCCACCGCAGCCTGCGGGTCAGCGTGGCGACGACCGCGGTGATGAGGTGGTGGCGCTGGCGCAGATGGGCGTGCTCGTGCGCGAGGACCGCCGCCAGTTCGCCGGGGTCCAGGACGTCCAGCGCGCCCGTGGAGATCACGATGCCGCCGTGCCGCCGTGGCAGGGTGAGCGCGAACGGGTGCGGGTCGTCGGCGACGAGCACCGCGTGGCCGTGCAGCCGGCGGGGCTCGCTGCGGGCCCGGAGCCGTCGCGCGGTGCGCAGGGTGCCGCGGTGCCGTCGCCGCGCCTCGACGATGATCGAGACGGCGTGCAGCAGCGCGCCCGCCGTGGGGAGCGCGAGCAGCGCCACGACCGGGACGACGGTGTCGACCGGGATGTCCGTGAACGGGTTGGCGGCGGCCAGGCAGCGCCGGCAGACCTGGGCCGCCCCGCTGGGCAGGACGTCGGGGCCGGAGACGACCCAGGCCAGCATCGGGCCGAGCGCGAGCAGCGCCAGCACCCAGGCCACGATGCCGCCGGTGAGCAGCCCGATCGCCGGTCGCGGCAGGCGCATCAGCACCGGCGACGCGCGGCGCAGGGCCCACGGGCCGGCCACCGCGGTGAGGACCAGTCCCAGGATCAGCAGCGCGGCCAGGATCCGGGCCGTCATGACCGGTGTCCGTCGTCGCGCCGCCGCAGATATTCGCGCAGCAGGTCGAGGTCGCTGTCGGGGATGCTCTCCACGAAGTGCAGGATCGAGGCCGCGCGGTCCTTGCTGGTGCCGAGGGCGTGGTTCATCACCGACGCCACGTGCTCCTCGCGGGCGACGCGGGCCGCGTACAGGGTCGAGTGTTTCTGCTTGCGGGAGGTGACGAGGTCCTTGCGGTCCAGGTTGGCCAGCACGGTGGCGATCGTGGTGTAGGCGGGCTCGCCGGGGAGGCGGCCGATGATGCCCCGGATCGTGGCCGGCCCGTGATCCCACAGCACGTCCATCACCTGCGCCTCCAGCGCGCCCAGCCGGGGCGGCTCTCCGGGGGCGGCGGGCTTCATCGGACCGCCTCCCCGGCCGAGGCTGCCGGATCCGTCATCCGCGGGGACCACTCCATGCGTCCATCATGCCCTGTGTCGACTATGGTGCATAGTCGACTATGCAAGATAGTCGACTTGAGGAGAAGGAAGACCGATCTGTGAACTCCCCGGCATCGAGCTCAGCGGACGCGATGGCGGCCAGGCGCCGCCGCTCCACGACCTGGACCGTCGTGCTGAGCGCGGTGGTCGTGTTCCTCGCGATCGTGGTCACCGCCCAGCTCCTCCCCCAGCGCTCCCCCGCCGCGGCGCCACCGGCGGCGTCCCCGTCGTCCCCTGCGGACCAAGGGGCGGACCAGCGGGCGGACCAGGGGGCGCACCAGGGCCAGGAGCTGGAGTTCGTCCGCCGGGACGCCGGCGACCCGATGGCGATCGGCGACGTGAACGCCCCCGTGGTCCTGACCGAGTGGATCGACCTGCGCTGCCCGTACTGCGCGGTGTTCAGCCGCGAGACGCTGCCGGCGCTGATCGGGAAGTACGTCGACACCGGCAAGGTGCGGATCGAGTTCCATGACGTGACGTTCTTCGGCGAGCAGTCCGAGGACGCCGCCGTCGCGGCCCGGGCGGCGGGCAGGCAGGACAGGTTCGTGGAGTTCGTGACGGCCGTCTACGCCGCCGCCCCCGACAAGGGGCACGCCGACCTTCCCCGCGACACGCTCGTCGGCCTGGCGAAGAAGGCGGGCGTTCCCGACATCAAGCGGTTCACCGCCGATCTCGACGATCCCGCGCTCCGGGCGGCCGCGCGGGCGAGCACGCAGTCCGCGCAGCAGCTCGGCGTCACCGCCGTGCCGTTTTTCGTCGCCGGCAACACCTCGCTGTCCGGGGCGCAGCCGGCGGAGGTCTTCCAGGGGTTCCTCGACCAGGCCCTGGACCAGGCGAAGTAGCCCGGCATGGACATCGGCCTGCTCGGAGCGTTCCTCGGCGGCGTGCTGACGCTGCTCAGCCCGTGCTCGGCGATGCTGCTGCCGGCGTTCTTCTCCTACGCGTTCGCCGGCCCGCGCGCCCTGCTCTCCCGTACCGGGGTGTTCTACCTCGGGCTGATCACCACCCTCGTCCCGCTCGGCGTGCTCGCCGGGACGCTCGGGGCGTTCGTGAACGAGCACCGCTTCACCTTCGTCACCGTCGCCTCGATCGTGGTGATCGCGCTCGGGGCGGTGATGCTGCTGAACGTCCCGGTCCCGTTCCTGTCCCGCGGCGCCGCCGCCGAGGGGACCTCCACCACGGCGGTGTACGTGCTCGGCACCGTCTACGGGCTGGCCGGGGTCTGCGCGGGCCCGCTGCTGGGCGCCGTGCTGACCGTCGCCGCGGTCTCCGGCAACGCGCTCGCCGGCGGGCTCGTCCTGGTGGTCTTCGCCGCCGGGATGGCTCTGCCGCTGCTGGTCCTCGCGCTGCTGTGGGGGCGGGCCCCGTTCGTCAGGCGCCTCGTCCGGCCGCGCGAGGTCACGATCGGGCGGTGGCGCAACACCTGGACGGGGATCGTCGGGGGCGCGCTCACCGTCGCCGTCGGCGTCCTGCTGCTGGCCACCGCAGGCACCACCGAGCTGACCGGCATCCTTGGCGCGACCGACCAGGCGGCGGTCGAAGGCGCCGTCCTGCGAGGAGCCGGCCAGGTCCCCGACCTCCTCGTCGCCGGCGTCGTCGTGACCGTCGCGCTGGCCGGCCGGCTCCTCGTCCGGGCCCGGAAGGTCACCCGGTGAAGCGGATCGTGGCTCCCTGGCTGGTGATGGCCAGGACGCGGAAGGACAGGGTGTTCTTGCCGTTGCTGCGGATATCTCCCTCGGCGCCCTCGCCCAGGGAGGCGGTCAGGCCGGGCGCCCGCACCACGACCATGTCCGTGTTGAAGATGCCGCCGACGTACTCCTTCGACACGTACACCCTGGAGAAGCCGTAACGCTTCTTGGAGATGCGGAAGCTGACCGGGTCGGAGAAGGTGAACTTGCACTTCCCGTCGTAGCAGCCGCGGTAGGAGGGCTTGGCCGTGGCGGCGGCGGGGGCGGCGGCCACCGCGGGCGCCATGACCACGGCGCACGCGAGGGCCAGGGCGGTGACGATCATCCTGGACATGGGCTTCCCTTCGGCAGGCATGCCACGGTTGTACCGCCACCACGCCGGGAGGGGTCCCGAAATCCTGATCAGCGCGGGTCGATCGTGAAGTACGGGGCGACCTCCAGCTTGTCCGCCGACTCCAGCAGCCGGTGCACCAGCTTGCCGTCGAAGGCCACCACGCGCACCTCGTCCTCGGCGCCGTTGTCGTACTCCCAGCAGTACAGGTGCGCCTCGTCGTACCAGCCGAGCACCTTGTCGCAGTCGGAGGAGAACGTGCGCAGCCGTTTGCCGGTGCGCGAGTCCCACAGGCAGTGGTCGCCGTCGTCCGAGCCGGGGCAGTCGGTCACGAACATCCGGCCCGAGGGCGAGAAGACGTCGACGGTGCCGGACGCCAGCGGTCCGACGCCGGGGAGGTCGCGCGTGCGGTTGCCGGAGGCGTCGAAGAAGCGCAGCGCCTCGTCCTTCCCGGAGACGGCGATCACGCCGTCCTCCTCGGCGTCCCAGCCGAAGTCGCCGTCCCGGATCGAGTCGTCGGCCACCTCGACCACCTGGACCCGCGCCCGGGGCACGTCCAGGATGGCGAAGCCCAGGGTGGTCCAGACGTCCTTGCCCTGTTTGTCCTCGGTCTTCCTGTTGAGGTTGAGGAGGATCTTCGAGCTGTCCTTCGACCAGGCGCGGACGCTGGTGTCGAGCGGTTCGCGTACGGTCCTGACCCGGAAGCTCGAACCCGCCTGCCGGTCGGTGATGAGGATCGAGTCGTAGCCGTCGGAGGTGTAGTCCTCCGGCCGGCCGGCGAGATAGCGGCCGTCGGGAGAGACCAGCGAGTCCACGTTGTCCGGGTACGCCTCGAACGTGCCCCGTAACGACTGCCTGGCGTAGTCGGCGTCGTCGACCTCGTACGCGGTCAGCGTGATCGGGTCGGACGGGCTCTCGTACAGCGTGATCGCGCCGCCGGGGAGCGGGACCTTGGCGGGGGCGGCCCGCGACGGCGCGGCAGCCGGCCCGGCGCTCTGGGCGTCGGCCTGCGTGGACAGCGTGCTCTGCTTGGTCTGCGAGGTCGGTGTGGCCGGTCGGAGCCAGCCGGGCACGATCAGCGCGGCCGCCACGGCCGCGACGGTGAGCACCGCCCCGGCGGCGGCGAGCATCGGCGTGCGCGACGGCCTGGTGGGCCCGGCGTCCGGCGCCGCCTGCCTGGCCCCCTCCGTGAGCGGGTCGGCGCCCGGCTCCGGGTTCCGCACCAGGCGGGTGATGACGTCGATGGCCGTCGGCCGGTTCTGCGGCTCCTTGTCCAGGCACTGGCGGACCAGGTCGCCCAGCCGTCCGTCGAGCAGCCCCGGCTCGGGCTGCGTGTTGAGCACCCGGTGCATCACGGCGGGCGTCCCGTCGGTGCCGAACGGCGGCCGGCCGCAGGAGGCGAAGACCATCGTGCAGCCCCAGGAGAACATGTCGGCCCCTGGCCCCACGCCGCGGCCCAGGATCTGCTCGGGGGACATGTACGCGGGCGTCCCGATCTGCGTGCTGCTGGTCATGGTGGCCGGGCCGAGCGTGCGCGCGATGCCGAAGTCGATCACGCGGGGGCCGCCGACGCCCATGATGACGTTGCCGGGCTTGAAGTCCCGGTGCACCACGCCGGCCTCGTGGATGGCGGCGAGCGCGGTGACGGTGCCGATGGCCAGCCGCTCCAGGTCGCCACCCGTGAGCGGGCCGTCCTCCCTGACGACCCGGTCCAGCGAGCGGCCCTCGACGTACTCGCTGACGATGTACGGCCGGCCCTGCTCGACGCCCGTGCTCAGGACGGCCGCGGTGCAGAACGGCGCCACCCGCCGGGCGACCTCCGCCTCCCGCAGGAAGCGCTCGGTGCTCTCCTCCTCGGCCGGATGCAGCCATTTGACGGCCACGCGCACGTCCATCGGGGTCCTGGCGAGGTAGACGACGCCCTGTCCGCCCTGGCCCAGCCGGCCGAGGAGATCCAGGCCGCCTATCTGCTCAGGGTCACCGGGCAGCAGCGGGGTGAAGTCGGCCATGCGTCATTGTGATGCCAGACAGCAGATCTTCCACAAGCTTACTGACGAGTAGTTCGGGTGTCAGGACCTGGTTGACTCCCCCCGGGGCGGGCGGGGAGGATCGGCGGCATGGCGGGGACGAGGCGCGGGACCGCGAGCAAGGTGGACCTCCTGCCGCGGGACTCCGCGGATCTCCCCCCGGCCGTTCCCGGCACGCTGTACGTCCGGGGGGCCAAGGGCGGGATCCGGGTCGCGCCCGACGCCGGGTTCGAGGTGGTGTTCGGGCGCTGCGAGCCGGACGTCCACGTCTGCGTCGGCCCCGACGACCCGTACGTCAGCCGGCGGCAGGGGTCCATCAGCCGCCAGGACGGGCGGTGGGTGCTGCACAACCTCGGCAACCTGCCCATCCGCCTGCCGGGTGGGCGGCTGGTGCTCACCCGGCACCGGGTGGCGTTGCCCGTGGCGTACACACCGCTGTTCGTCGTCGGCCCCGAACGCGAGCACCTGCTGGAGGTGCGGGTCGTCGCGGGGCCGCCGGCTCCGGCCGCGCCGGCCCGCCAAGAGGCCGACACCCGCGAACCCGCGGGACACCCCCTGAGCGCCACCGAACGCCTGGTCCTGGTCTGCCTGGGTCAGCGCTATCTCCGGCCGGAGCCGTGGCCGCAGCCGCTGACCTGGGCTCAGGTCGCCGACGAGCTCGCCCGCGTCCGTCCCGGCGAGCGGTGGACCGCCAAGCGCGCGGCCCACATCGTCACCCAGACGCGCAAGCGGCTCAGCGCCCGCGTGCCCGGACTCCTGGAGGAGGAGATCCCGCCGCCGCTGGGCAACACGCTCAACCACAACCTGATCATCGCGCTGCTGGCCTCCGCCACGATCACCCCGTCCGATCTCCGGCTTCTCGACGAGCCGGACCCGCCACCTGAGGAGCCGGCGCCCGCCAGTGGGCGGGCCAGTTGACCAGCGCGATGACGCCCATGATGACGAGGTGGGTGGGGGCGGCCCAGCTCTCCACCGCCGGGTCGTGGTTGACGATGTGGGTGGTCACCGCCCCGGTGAGCACGAACATCAGCACCGTGGCCCCCAGGAAGCGCGTGCGCCGGCCGGGGATCACCAGCAGGACGGCGGCGACGCCCTCCAGGGCCCCGACCACGAACCGCATCCAGGACGGGTAGCCCCAGTCGGCGAACTTCACGGAGTACGCCGGACCGAAGATCGTGTCTCCGGGCCAGTACTTGGTCACGGCGCCCAGCGCGAACTGCAGGGCGATGAACCAGTACAGGGCGGTCTTCAGGTGTTTCGGCATGGTCGCCTCTTCCAGGGGAGCTCGGCTGTCACATCGGCGGCTGTCCGCCGGTCAATCGGTATGACAGGACCGGACGGAGGAATGTGACGAATGGTCGAGCAGGACTGGCTGAGCGAACGGTTCGCCGAGCACCAGAGCCGCTTGCACGCGGTCGCCTACCGGATGCTCGGCTCCCCCGCCGAGGCCGAGGACGCGGTGCAGGAGGCGTGGCTGCGGGTCGGCCGCGCCGACACCGGCCAGGTGGAGAACCCGGGCGGGTGGCTGACCACGATCGTCGCCCGCGTCTGCCTGAACATGCTCGAAGCGCGCCGCGCCCGGCGTGAGGAGCCGGCCGGGGCGCTGCCGCCCGAGCCGGCCGCGCCGCCGCCGAGCGGCCACCCGGCCCGGGCCACCCCCGAGGACGAGACGCTGCTGGCCGACTCGGTCGGTGTCGCGCTGATGGTGGTGCTGGACACGCTGACTCCCGCCGAGCGGCTCGCGTTCGTGCTGCACGACGTCTTCGCCGTCTCGTTCGCCGAGATCGGCGCCGTCATCGACCGCTCCCCCGCCGCCGCCCGGCAGCTCGCCAGCCGGGCCCGGCGCCAGGTACGGGGAACGGCGGACGCCTCCGGCGCGGCCCGGTCGGCGAAACGGGAGGTCGTCGAGGCGTTCCTGGCCGCGGCCCGGGGCGGGGACTTCGCCGCGCTGGTCGAGCTGCTCGATCCGGAGGCCGTGGCCGTCGAGATCCGCGGCGCCGAAGCGGTCGCGGCGTTCTTCGCCGGGCGGGCGCAGGCGGCCCGGCTCGCCCTGGTCGACGGCGTCCCGGCGGCCGTCTGGTCGCATCGTGGCCGCCCGAAGGCCGTCATCACGTTCACCGTCCACGACGGGAAGATCACGCACATCGCCATCGACACCGACGCCGACCGGCTGCGCGGCCTCCACATCGTCCACCTCGCCGGTGACAGGGAGGGGCGCTGACCTCCGCTCACGTTCGCGACGGCGTGTCCCAGGTGGCGGAGTGGTCGATGCCGTCGCCGGTGACGCGCAACGTGGCGGCCGACCCGTACGGGCTGATCTCGCAGGTGGCGTGGGCGCTCCGCAGGCTCCCGGCCATGCCCACGCTGATGTCGGTCCGCGTGCTGAGCCGCGTCGCCGAGGGGTCGTGGGCGCGTGCCGAGATCTCGTACGCGTGCAGGAGCTCCACGGGATCGCCCCCGAGGGTGCGGCCTGCCGACCGGTGACCGCCGCGCACGACGACCTCCGTGCCGTCCGGGCTCTCCTCGACGGTCACGGGCACGACCCGGTCGAGCATCCGATCGCCGCCTTCCACGGCGATGGGCGCGGGCAGCTCGAACGGGGGCGTCTCGTCGGCCGTGGGGATCGCGGGCAGGTGGAGCGCGCTGCCGTGCGGCGGGCCGACGAGCACGTCGTAGCCGCTGCCGGACAGGTGCGGCCAGTGCTCGGGGAAGGCCGCCGCGCTGAGCGTCAGCTGGAGGCGGTGCCCGGGCCTGAACCGGTAGCGGGTGGGGTCGAAGGCGAGCTCGACCCGATGCCCGGCGTCCGACGGCCGGGGCGTCCCGGTGTAGGGCGGCGGGTTGGACAGGCGCTGGAACGCGCGGGTGATCAGCGTGGCGCGGCCGTCCGGCGCGAGGTCGTTGAGGTTGGCGGCCACGTCCACGTCGAGGTGCGGGACGAGCAGCGAGAGGCTGACGCGCGGCTCCCCCGCGAGGTCCAGGCTCGCGCCGAGCGCCTCGGAGGTGAAGACGGCGGAGCGGGCCGCGTCCCGCGCCTGGTCGCCGGGAGCCGCCGACATCCCCAGCCCGGCGGCGACTCCGACCGTCGCGTCGAAGCGGACGGAGACCCGGCCCGGCGTCGCGGGCGGGCCGGTGCGCAGTGCGCCGGCCGCGAGGTGGAGGACGTGATCGACGGGCGGCACGGCCGGATACCGCTCGGCGAACTCCCACCGCTCGGCGCCCATGACGTACGCCGACACGGCCGGCGCCGGCGGGCCTTCGGGCCGGATGTCCCGTACGTGCTCGTCGAACCAGGCGATGGCCAGCGCCACGGAGTCGACCGGCGCCCGCTCCTGCCCTTCCGGCATGCCGTGCAGCCACGGCCCGCAGACGATGCGGCGGGGCGCCCGGATCGCCGCGAAGTCGCGCCACGCGCCGGCGACGTTGGTGTCCCGCCAGCCGGTGAAGAGGAGGGTCGGCACCTCGATGGCGGCGGGGTCGACCTCCCGGCCCCGCCAGTAGTGGTCCCGGTGCGGGTGCTCCGCCCACGCCTCGTGCCAGGGCCTGGCCGCCCGGAGCCGCGCGGAGAACGCCGACCGGGGCAGCCAGGGCGATTCGGGCGGCAGGGCGGTCAGCGCCAGCATCATCGCCGACCACTCGCCGATGATCATGGCCAGCCCGACGGCGCCCCTGCGCGCCACCTCGTCGGTGTAGGGGTCCGTCGATCCCTCGATCGCCACCACCGCGCGCAGCGACGGAGGCCCGCCGGCCGCCGCGCGCAGCGCCGTGATGCCGCCGTAGGACAGGCCCCAGACCGCGGCCCTCCCGTCGCACCACTCCTGTGCGGCCAGTTCCTCGACGACGTCGTGGATGTCGTCCTGCTCGACCCGCTCGAACGCGTCCTGCTTGACCCCTTCCGAGGCGCCGGTCCCGCGGAAGTCGACCACCGCGACCGCGTACCCGGCCCGGGTGAACCTCTCCAGGTGCGGGGCCGTCCGCGGGCCGAACCACACGTCCTTGGCGTACGGGTTCGCGGCCACGATCACCGGCGACCCGGCGGCGGAGTGGCCGCCGGGCAGGTGGACGTTCGCGTCGAGGCGTACGCCGTCGCGCATCGTCAGAGGAACGTGACGCAGGATCCGGGACATCGTTCAGTCTCCTGCCTGGCGCTGGTCATGGTCCGGCCGCGCCTGGCTGTCCCAGGTCGCCGGGGTGATCCCGGCCTGGCGCAGGCGGAACTTCTCGACCTTCTGCGTCGGCGTCCTCGGCAGGGCCGGCACGAGCTCGATGTAGCGGGGCACCATGAAGCCCGGCGCGGTGTCCACGCAGAACCGGTGCAGCTCCCCGGCGGTCAGGCTCGCGCCGGGCCGGACGACCACGACGGCCTTGACGTCCTCCTCCGTCAGCTCGCTGGGCACGCCGACGGCCGCCGCCTCCACGACCGCCGGATGCCGGGTGAGGAGCTGTTCCACCTCGTAGGCGGAGATGTTCTCGCCCCGGCGGCGGATGGAGTCGCTGAGCCTGCCCTCGAAGGTCAGGTAGCCGTCGTCGTCGAGCGTGCCGAGGTCGCCGGTGTACAGCCAGCCGTCCCTCAGGACCCGCGCGGTGGCCTCGGGCATCGCGTGGTAGCCGTTCATCACCAGCCCCGGCTCGCGGCCCCGTACGATGATCTGGCCGATCCGCCCGCTGGGCAGCGGGCGCCCGGCGTCGTCCACGATCCGGACGTCGAACTCCGGGATCACCCGGCCGCACGTGCCGGGCCTGCGCGGGCCCTCGACGGGGTCGTAGACGGGCACCCCGCCGTCGGTGAGCCCGTACACCTGCCGGAGCGGGATGCCGAACCGCTCCTCCCACTCCCGGTGCCACGCGGGCATGGGCACGCCCCACGCCAGCCTGACCCGGTGGTCGCGGTCCCTCTCGCCGGGTGGCCGCTTCCAGAGGATCGTCAGCGTCGCGCCCATGAAGTTGAACACGGACGCGCCGAAGTCGCGCACGTCGTCCCAGAACCGCGAGGCGCTGAAGCGGCGGCCGAGCGCGGCGGTGCCACGGCAGGCCAGGGCCGCCCCGACGGTCAGGGTGGCCGCGTCGATGTGGAACAGCGGGAAAGGGCAGTAGAGGACGTCGTCGCCGCGCAGGCCCAGGTTCGCGGCATGGAGCTGCGCCTGCCTGGCGAGGTACCGGTGCGACAGCACGCACGCCTTGGACACGCCGGTCGTGCCCGAGGTGAACAGCAGGGTGGCCGCGCCCAGCTCGTCCACCTCGGCCCGCGGAGCCCGGTCCGGGCAGTCCCGGTACGCGGCCAGGTCCTCGTACCGGGGCTCGCCCGGCGGGCCGTTGACGACGACCCGCCTCAGCTCGGGCAGCCGATCGAGCACCGGCGCGACGACCGGCAGGAACTCGGCGTCCGCGACCAGCGCCGACGCCCCGGCCACCCGCAGCGCGTGCGTCAGCTGCTCGGCCAGCAGGGCGGTGTTGAGCGGCACGTGCACCGCGCCCAGCCGCGCCAGCGCGAACCAGACGACGACCTGTTCGAGACTGTTGCCCATCAGCAGCGCGACGCGGGCGCCCGCGCCCACTCCCGCCCGGGCGAACGCCGCCGCGAGCCCGGCCGACCGCTCCTCGGTCTCGCGGTAGGTCAGATCTCCTTCACGCGTACGGAGGAAGGCGCCGTCAGGGGTGTCGGCCGCCGCCCGGCCGAGCATGGCGGACAGCGTGACGCCGCCCGTCACCGGGCCGCCCCGCCGAACCCGAACAGGCGGGAGGCGTTGTCGTGGAAGAGCGCCCGCAGCGCCGCGTCCGGCAGCCCGGACTCCCGCCACTCGGCGAGGGCGCGGGCCGGAGCCATCATCGGCCAGTCGCTGCCGTAGAGCACCTGATCACGCAGGACGTTGCGCATCATGCCGAACAGCGGATCCCAGCCGGTCCCCGCCCTGGCGACGTATCGCGGCGCCAGCGCGCCGAACTCCAGGTAGACCGTCGGGTGGCGGCGCGCCACGGCGCAGTACTCGGTCACCCACGGCCAGCCCGCGTGGCAGGCGATCAGCTTCAGGTCCGGGAAGTCGCAGGCCACCTGGTCCAGCAGCTCCGGCCGCTCGTGCCGCAGCGGGTGCATCCGGCTGTAGGTGATGCCCGTGTGCACCGCCACGATCAGGCCCAGCTCCTCGGCCCGCGAATACAGGGGATACAGGCGGCGGTCGTCGATGTCCAGCCCGAAGAACGCCGGCTGCACCGTGACCCCCAGCAGGCCGAGACCGGCGATCGAGGCCGCCTGCCGGGCGATCCGCGTCGGCCGCGACTCGGCGACGTCGACGCATCCGATGCCCGCGAACCGGCCGGGATGGTCGGCCAGGACCCGGCACAGCGCCTCGTTGAGCGCCTCCGCCGGCTCGCCGCCCTCGGACTCGGCGTGCATGACGGCCCGGCCGATGCCCTCGTCGTCCATGGCCTGCAGCAGATCGGCGAGGCGGCCGGCGTTCATCTTGTCCGTCAGCTGCAGGACCCTGTCGTACTGCTCGACCTGCTGGCGCGGGGCGGCGTACGCGGTGGCCGGGCGGAGCTCCTGCGGGAGCCGTACCCGGGCGTCGATGACGCTCACCCCGCCACCTCCGCGCGCTCGGCGACCGGCTCGCTCGCCAGCCGGACGGGAGCCGGAAGCTCCCCCGGATCCTCCGCCCTCCGCGCCGGCGCCCCCATGAGACGGCAGGCCAGCTCCACGAACTGGTCCTGCAGCTCGGCGACGCCCAGCCGGCCGTCGGGCCGGTACCAGTTGGCCACGCCGTTGCACATCTCCAGCAGGGCCAGGCGGGCGACACGCTGATCCGCGAGCCGGAAGACGCCCGTGCTCATGCCGTCCTCGATCACCCCGGCGAAGATCGACTCGTAGTCGTCGCGGAGCCCGACGAGCAGCCTGTGGTCATCGGCGGTCAGCGCCCGGATCTCCTGGTCGGTCACCTTCGCCGTCAGCGGGTTGAGCGCGCACAACCCCACATGCACCCGCACCAGACGAGCCAGCCTCACAGCCGGATCCGCCGACCCGCCCACCGCCTCGCGCGCCGACCGCAGCAGTTCCTCCAGGCACGCCCGCATGATGCCGGTGAGGATCTCCTCCTTGGACCCGGCGTAGTGGTAGAGGGTCGCCGACGTGATGCCCGCGGCCCGCCCGAGCTCCCGGATGCCCGTCGCCGCATACCCCTTCTGCGCGAACAGGCTCACCGCCACCTGCTGGATCTCCGCAATCCCCATGAACAGCTTCCCTATCGATCGATTGACAGGTACTGAACCACGAGGAGGATCCCCGGTCAAGGGCCGGCGCATCGGCGGAGCTCGTAGTGTGGCGCCGCATGAGCATCCTGATCGTGGGCGGCAGCGGCCATCTGGGCAGCCGGCTGGTCCGGCTAGCGCACGCTGCCGGGCACAGTGTCACAGCGACCTACACCACCCGGCCTCAGAGCGGCCCGGAAGCCCGGTGGTCGCCGGTCGACCTCCGCATCCCGGATCAGATCGCCGCCGTCATCGCCGCCACACGGCCGTCGATCGTGATCAACGCCGCGTCCGGAGGAGCCGACTGGGCGGCCACGGCTGACGGGGCCGCACACGTGGCGGTCGCCGCGAAAGCGCACGGGTGCCGGCTGGTGCACGTCTCCAGCGACGCCGTCTTCTCCGGTACGAGGGTCCGCTACGACGAGGACGCGCTCCCGGATCCGGTCACCCCGTACGGGGCCGCCAAGGCAGCGGCCGAGACGGCGGTCCGGGCGCTGGACCCGGCGGCCGTCGTCGCCCGGACCTCCCTGATCATCGGTGACGGCGACTCCAAGCACGAGGAGTTCGTCCACGCGCTGGCCATGAGGCATCGCGCAGGGGTGCTGTTCACCGACGTGGTCCGCTGTCCGGTGTACGTCGGGGACCTCGCGGCCGCTCTCCTGGAGGTGGCGGCGGGCGGTCACGCGGGCATCGTCCACCTGGCGGGCGCGGACGCGGTCAGCCGGTACGAGCTCGGCCGGCTGATCGCCCGCCGGGCCGGGCACGACCCGAGCGACCTCCCCCATGGCCGCCGGGCACAGACCGGCCCGGGCGCAGCGCTGGACGTCCGGTTGGACGGCGCCCGTACGCAGGGGCTCCTGGGCACGCGCCTGCGCGGGGCTCGCGAGTTCCTGCGCCGCCCGCACGGCTGACCCGCGTGCCGGATCGCCGCTGGGCCGGGAAGATTCTGCACAGCAGAATCTGCTGTTCTCTTTCGCGCCTCGCGGGACAAGCTGGGGTCCGCGTCGACCGACCAAGGAGCTGACATGACCGAGACAGCGGACTCCCCGGTTCGCCTGTCCGTGGTGGACTCGCCCGGCCAGCCGCCGCCGACGCCGGCGCTGGCGGAGTTGTACCGCGGCTTCGAGACGGAGTCACTGGTCCCGCTGTGGACCGAGATCGGCGAGCTGATGCCGCCGCACCCCCGGTCGAAGGCGGTCCCGCACCTGTGGCGGTGGGAGAGCCTGCTGGCCCTGGCGGAGCGCTCGGGGCGCCTGGTGCCGGTCGGCCGGGGCGGGGAGCGGCGGGCGATCGCGCTGGCGAACCCGGCGCTCGGCGGGCGGCCGTTCGCGACGCCGACGCTGTGGGCGGCGATCCAGTACCTGATGCCGGGCGAGGACGCGCCGGAGCACCGGCACACCCAGCACGCGTTCCGCTTCGTCGTCGAGGGGGAGGGCGTGTGGACGGTCGTCGGCGGCGATCCGGTGCCCATGCGCCGTGGCGACTTCCTGCCGCAGGCCGGCTGGAACTGGCACGCCCACCACAACGCCGCCGACCGGCCGATGGCGTGGATCGACGGGCTGGACATCCCGTTCCAGTACGTGACCGAGTCCCAGTTCTTCGAGCCCGGCCGTGACCGGATCGGCGCGGCCGAGCGCACCACCCCCGGGCGGTCCCGGTCGGAGCGGCTGTGGGGGCATCCGGGCCTGCGCCCGGTGGCGTTCCCCGGCTCCCGGCCCGCCACGCCGCTGCTGGCCTACCGGTGGGCCGACACCGACCGGGCGCTGGCCGACCAGCTCGCGCTGGAGGCCGAGGGTCATGTGGCGACGGTCGAGCCCGGTCACGCGGCGGTCCGCTACGTCAACCCCACCACCGGCGGCGACGTGCTGCCGACCATCCGGGTCGAGATGCACCGGATCCGGCGCGGCGCGGAGACGGCGCCCCGCCGGGAGACCGGCTCATCGGTCTACCAGGTCTTCGACGGCAGCGGCCGGGTCACGGCCGGCGACGTGTCGTGGCCGGTCACCAGGGGCGACCTGTTCGTCGTGCCGTCCTGGACGCCGTTCTCGGCGCGGTCCGAGGCCTCGGCGTCCGACTCCGACTCGGGCGCGCTCGACCTCTTCCGGTTCAGCGACGGCCCGATCTTCGAGGCGCTGCGCCTGGACCGCTCCGACGTGGAAGGACCCAGCACGTGAAGCACGTCACCGGCGCAACCGCCGGGCCGGTCGCATGACGGCCGCGTACCGGAGCCGCGCCGACGCCCTGCGGTGGATGGCGCAGGGCGGCGCGATCCTCGGCAGGGCGCTGGCCGCGCTGCCGGACGATCGGCTCGACGGGCCGTCCCGGCTCCCCGGCTGGAGCGGCAGGCACCTGCTCGCGCACCTGGCGGCCAACGCCGACGCGCTGGTCAACCTGGCGCACTGGGCCCGCACCGGCGAGGAGCGGCCGATGTACCCCTCCCCCGAGCGGCGGGACGCCGACATCGAGGCCGGCGCCGCGTTGCCGGCGGCCGAGCTGCGCGCCTGGCTCGCGCGAGCCGCGCTGACCCTGGACGCGCGACTCGCCGAGCTGGACCGGTCGCAGTGGGAGCGGCACGTGCGCACCGCCCAGGGCCGCACGGTGACCGCCGAGGAGATCCCCTGGATGCGTGCCCGCGAGGTCATGGTGCACGCCGTCGACCTGGGCGCGGGCGTGGAGTTCGACGATCTGCCGGCCGGCTTCCTCGCCGCCCTGATCGACGACATCGCCGCCGGGCGGTCCGCCGCCGGGCCCGCGCTGGTCCTGACGGCCACCGGCCACGACGGCACGTGGACCGTGCCCGGCTCCGGCGAGCCCGCCCGGGTCACCGGCACCCTGGCCGGTCTGGCGGCCTACCTCTCCGGCCGCCGGTCGGACGGCGTCACGGCCCCCGGCGGCGGCCCGGCTCCCCCGCTGGCTCTAGTCCGGCACGCGTCGAGAAAGGCAATCACCGGTCATGTCTGTACGGGGCCACGACGTCGTGGTGGTGGGCGGCGGCATCGGCGGGCTGGCCAACGCCCTGGCGCTCACCCGCAAGGGCCTGCGGGTGCGGCTGCTGGAGCAGGCGCACGAGTTCGGCGAGGTCGGCGCCGGGCTGCAGATCGCGCCCAACTGCACCCGCATCCTGCACCACTGGGGGCTGCTCGACGAGGTCACGTCCCTCGGCGTGCTGCCCCGGAGCATCGTCATGAGGGACGCGCTCGACGGTGACGTCCTCACCGTGCTCGACCTGCGGGACGTCGAGCGGCGCTACGGCTTCCCGTACCTGGTGATCCATCGCAGCGACCTGCACGGCGCGCTGCTGCGCGCCTGCCGGCGGGCCGGGGTGGAGCTCGTCAACGACGTCACCGTGACGGGGTACGAGCAGGCCGGAGGAGGGGCCTTCGCCGTTCACGACGGCGGGCGGGAGTTCGGCCGGGTCGTGCTCGCCGCCGACGGGCTGCACTCGGTGGCGCGCCGCATCATGAGCGACGACGCCCCCGTCAACTCGGCGTACGTCGCCTACCGCGGCGCCGTGCCCTTCGGACAGGTCGCCCACCTGCCGACGCAGCCCGATGACGTGGTCGTCCACGTCGGCCCCCGGTGCCATTTCGTCCAGTACGCGCTGCGCAACGGGGAGATGTTCAACCAGGTCGCGGTGTTCGAGTCGCCGAAGGCGCTGGCGGGAGAGGCCGACTGGGGCACGCCGGACGAGCTCGACGCGGCGTTCACCGGCGCCTGCGAGCAGGTGCGCGCCGGTCTGCCGCTGATGTGGCGCGACCGCTGGTGGCGGATGTTCGACCGCGACCCCCTCGCGAACTGGGTCCGCGGCCGGATAGCGCTCACCGGTGACGCGGCGCACCCGCCGCTGCAGTACCTGGCCCAGGGCGCCGTCATGGCGATCGAGGACGCGTGGGTGCTGGCCGAGCACGCGAGCGGCCGGGCGGAGAGGGTCCCCGCGGCCGGGGTCGGCTGGGACGCCGCGCTGGCCGCCTACAACGCCGTACGCGTCCGGCACTGCCGCCGCGTGCAGACCACCGCCCGCGCCTGGGGCGAGCTGTGGCATCACGACGGGGAGAAGCGGACGTGGCGCAACGAGGTGCTCCGCGCTCGCGATCCCTACGACTACGGGCATGTGGACTGGCTCTTCGGCCCGACCGCGCTCACCCCGGAAGAGCTGCCGCCGATGTTCGCCGGCTACGACGGCCGCTGACCCCCTACCGGAGGGTCCCGGCTATCCGTCCAGGTCGCGGCGGCGGAACCCGTACAGGCCGAGCAGGGTCACCCCGGCCGCCAGGACGGTGAGCGTCACCAGCGGGGTGGGGGTGAAGCCCTCGATCGGCATCCGCGGGATGTGGTCGAACAGGGACAGGGCCTTCAGCGCCGCCGGCAGATCCGTCGCCCAGAACCGGACGAACCCGCCGTAGGCGAGCACCGCCCAGGCCACGGCGACGGCCCTGGGCGCGAACCCGTACAGCGCCAGCGTGATCGCCAGGAGCAGCAGGATCTCGGGGGCGCGGGCGAGGACCGCGCCGGTGAGCTCCCCCACGTAGCCGCCGTCGCCCAGCGACAGCGCGGCGCCGGCCCCCAGGGCCAGGCCCGACAGGGCCAGCAGCGTCACCGCCGCGGCGGCGGTCACCAGCAGGGACGAGCCGAGCCAGGCCCACCGGCTGGTCGGCGTGGTCAGCAGCGGGGCGATCCGCCCGCGCACCTCCTCCGTCCGCAGCCTGGTCACCGCCAGGATGGCGAAGATCCCCACGATGAACGACATGCCGACCACCATGAGGCTGAGGTAGCCGCTGAGGACGTCGGGCCCGGCGTCGAGGAAGTCCGTGGCGAGGCCGTCGCGCATCGACCCGGCGAGCGCGCCGAAGACCAGGCCGCCGGCGACCAGCGAGCCGCTCCACCACAGGATGGAGGAGCGCTGCAGGCGCAGGGACAGCGCCGCCGGCGAGCGCAGCCAGCCAGGCGCCGACGCCGGGCCGGAGCGCGTGGCGACCACTCCGGCGCCGAGGTCCCGCCGGGCCGCCAGCGCGTACGCGGCCGTCACGAGGACCGCGGTCAGCGCGGCGGACAGGCCCAGCGGCCACCAGCGCTCGTCCGCCAGCACGCGGGTGAGCTGCGACCACCCCAGCGGGGAGAGCCAGGTCAGCCCGCCGCCCTCGGTGTCCTGGACGGCTCCCGCTCCCCGGATCACCCATACGACGCCCAGCACCCCGCCCGCGATGCCGGCCGCGGCCCGCGCGTGCTCGGTCAGCTGCACGCTCACCGCGGTCACCCCGGCGAAGACGAGCCCCGTCGCCGCCGTGGCCACGGCGAACAGCAGCGCGCTGCCGGCGGGCAGCCCCGCGCCGATCGCCGTGACGGTCATGAGCCCGGCCAGCACGGCGGTGGTGATGACGCTGAGGAGCAGGGCGGCCGTGAGCGGGGCGTGCCGTCCGACGACGGCGGCCCGGATCAGCTCGGCCCGGCCGCTCTGCTCCTCGGCGCGGGTGTGGCGGGCGATGAGCAGGATGTTCATCAGCGCGGCGCCCAGCAGGAACTCCACGAAGTAGACCGCGATCAGGTAGCGCTGGACCGTGAGGTCGCCCGTGCCGTACGAGGGACCGGTGAACAGCCGCAGCATGGGCACGTCCATCATGTCCATCGTGCGGCGCAGCGCCTCGGGGGTCGGGTTGGTCCTGGCCGCCACGGTGGCGAAGTAGGGCACGAACAGGGCGATGATCAGCGTCCAGGCCGGCAGCTTGATCCGGTCGCGGCGCAGGGCCAGCCCCAGCAGGATGCCGGTGCCGGTCAGCGCGCCGCCCCGGGTCATGGTCGCGCTCATGCCGCCGCCCCGTCGCCGTAGTGACCCTCGTTGCCGTAGTGACGCTCGTTGCCGTAATGGCGGAGCATGAGCTCCTCAAGCGTCGGCGGGTGGCTGGTCAGCGCCCGGATGCCGAACGCGCCCAGGTGCTTGACGGCGGCGTCGAGGTGTTCGGCGTCCACGCTGAAGCGCACCCGCGCGCCGGAGGCCGTCGCGTCGTGCACGCCGGGCAGGGCGGGCAGGCCGGTGACGGGGGCGGCGGTCTCGGCCTCCACGATGGTGCGGGTCAGGTGCCGCAGCTCGGCCAGGGTGCCGGCCTGGACGATCCGGCCCTGCCTGATGATGCTGACCCGGTCGGCCAGCTTCTCGACCTGGGCGAGGATGTGGCTGGACAGCAGCACGGTCCGCCCGGCGTCCTTCAGGCCGGCGACGATCTCCTGGAAGACCGCCTCCATGAGCGGGTCCAGCCCGGAGGTCGGCTCGTCCAGGATCAGCAGCTCCACGTCGGAGGCGAAGGCGGCCACGAGGGCGACCTTCTGCCGGTTGCCCTTGGAGTAGGTGCGGCCCTTCTTCGTGGGGTTGAGCTGGAAGGCCGCGATCAGCTCGTCGCGCCGCCCGGCGTCGATGCCGCCGCGCAGCCGGCCGAGCAGGTCGATGGCCTCGCCGCCGGTGAGGTTGGGCCACAGCTCCACGTCGCCGGGCACGTACGCCAGCCGCCGGTGCAGCGCGGTGGCGTCGCTCCAGGGGTCGCCGCCCAGGAGCGTGGCGCGCCCGGCTGTGGCTCGCATGAGGCCCAGCAGGATGCGGATGGTGGTGGACTTGCCCGCCCCGTTGGGGCCGAGGAAGCCGTGGATCTCGCCGCTGCCGACGGAGAGGTCAAGTCCGTCGAGGGCGCGTACCGGCCCGAAGGTCTTGACGAGCCCGGAGGTTTCGATGGCAGGGGTCATGGGTGTGCTCCGGTGGTGTCGATCAGGAGGGGTGGTCCGATCGGGGCGCGATCGCCACGCCCTGCGGCGCGGTCCTATGGGGTACGCGCGCGTCAGGGTGAGGGGTCCCGGAGCTTTTCGAGGGCGTCGCGCAGCGACGCCGCCGCCTCCGGGGTGAGGTGGGGGTGGGAGTAGAGGTCGAGCAGGACCAGGGCGAGCAGGTGCGAGCCCTCGGGCCCGTGGAGGTCGACTCCGAGCCCCCGGGAGATGTGCTGGTGCAGCACGGGGACGGCCAGGCTCATGGCGGTGCCGACGGTGGCGCGGGCCTTCCGGCTGGCGAAGGGCGGGTCGGGGCGGGCCTTGTCGGCCTCCTCCAGCCATTCCTCGGCCATCCGCACCATCTCGTCGAACACGGCCGCGGCGCGCCCTTCGGCCAGGGCGCGGGCGAGGTAGGGCTGGTACGCGCCGAACATCCGCTGGGCGGCGGCGACCGGGTTCGCCTGCCGGGGCGTCGGGTCGGCGCGGGTCTCGTCGTTGAGCCGGCGCAGCGACTTGATGAGGAACTGCTCGCACTCCTCACGCAGCGCCTCCTTGGAGCCGAAGTGGTGGCGTACCAGCCCTGAGGACACGCCCGCCGCCTCGGCGATCCCGCGGATGGTCGCCCGTTCGAAACCGAGCTCGCCGAACTGCCGCAGCGCGGCGTCGCGGATGCGGGCACGCGCGGTCAGGTCCTCCGGGTCCGCTTCCACCCTCGCCATGACCAAGCCTCCTACTCCGTCGCGCATCTGGCTACACGGCTGGATCGTATACTACACACGTGTGTAGTCATAGAGGTGCCGAGGTTCGGGTGCGGCCCGGTTTCTAGCTGTCGGTGAGACGCAGTTCGCACCAGTGGCTGAGGAAGTTGCCGAGCAGGCCGCCCTGCTCGCCGTCCTTCAGCGCCCGGGCGGCGCCGGTCAGCACGCCGTCCCGCTCGTTGAGGTCCAGGTTGAGCAGCGGCGAGTCGGCCCGCGCGTCCGCCGTGGGGAGCTGCACCGCGAACAGGGCGCGCAGGTCCCACTCCGGGGTGGCGGTGGCCAGCTCGCCCGCCACCGGCTCGCCGCCGTCCAGCGACACCTCCGCCTGCCCGTCCCGCACGCGCAGGACGAGCGGGACGCCGCCCTCGTAGGTGTCGATACGCCCTTCCCAGACGCCCGCGGGGACCGTCATCTCGCGGGCCGGGGCGTCAGCGGGCGGCGGCAGCGATGCCCGGGTGAATCCGGGCACCAGTTCGCCCATGAGATGGACGAGCACCGATTCGCGCACGGCCGCGCCGGTGCGGTTGGCGAGCACGCAGGCGGCCAGCCGCAGTTCGGGCACCACCACGAGCATCGTGGCGACGCCGCCCATGCTTCCGCTGTGGCTCACGACGGTGTGCGCGCCCTGGCGCGAGACGAACCAGCCCAGCCCGTATCCCAGCCCGGGGCGGATCGGCAGGGCGTCCAGCATGGCCGCCCGCGAGTCCCGGCCCAGCACGCCGGGCGCGTCCGCGCAGGACAGCCCGAACATCGCCAGGTCGGTGGCGGTCGCCCAGGCCAGCGTGGCGCCCCGGTGGCTGGTGTCGCAGACCGGGTAGCGGCCGCCGTCGGCGGTGTGCCGCGCCGCCTCCTGGGCGGGGCCCCGGTACTCCGGGCCGATGTGGCAGCTCCGCAGCCCCAGGGGGGTGAAGACGCGATCGCTGACGAAGCCGGCGGGATCCTGGCCGGTGACCGACCGCAGGACGAGGTCCAGGACGCCGTAGCCGAGGTTGGAGTACTCGAAGCCGGAGCCCGGCTCGCGGTACAGCGTGCCGTAGCGCTCGACGGCCTGCCGCGCCGTCACGCTCGGGGCGGGCGCGTAGGCGAAGTCGTAGTGGCTGCCGAGCCCGGCCCGGTGCTGGAGCACCTCGCGCACGGTCGGCTCGCCGTGATCCCGGGGCCGGGTGAGCCGGAGTCCGTCCAGGTGCTTCTCCACCGGGTCGTCGAGGCCGAGCAGCCCTTCCTCCGCGGCCAGGCACACGGCGGTGGCCATCATCGGCTTGGTGATGGAGGCGAGCAGGTAGGCGGTGTCGGCGGTGGCGGGCCGCCCTTCCTCCAGGTCCGCCATGCCGAACGCCTCGGCGTGGACCGGCGCGCCGTCCCGGGCGACGGCGACGGACACCGAGGCGGACGGGGTGGTCGTGAGGACGTGGGCGCAGTGGTCACCGAGCGACTCGAGCATCAGGCGAGACACCCCCATCTGTTCGGTTATGTGGCCGTCAAGCGTATCAATCACCCCAAATGCCACTCCTGCTTTGCCAGCTACTCGGTGTTGCTAGATAGCGGTAGTCAGTGTTACTTTGTACCGGTAGTCAGCGTCACCGAGTAGTCGTCGGCAACGGCTTCACGAAGGAGGCAGGCGGACATGGCCGACGAGCCGCGCCCTCCGGTACCTGGAGATCGTCACCGGGTCACTGGAGGACAAGAAGCGCTACCGGCAGTACAGGGCCCGCGAGCGTGCCCGCTTCACCAGCGCCGGCGAGCGCGCCGCCCAGGAGGACAGGACCCCGCGATGACGACCCAGGAAACTCAGGCGATCCAGGTGCAGGGCCTGGAGAAGTCGTACAAGGATCTGCACGTGCTGCGCGGCGTGGACTTCACCGTGGCGCGGGGCAGCATCTTCGCCCTGCTCGGCTCCAACGGGGCGGGCAAGACCACCGCCGTGAAGATCCTGTCCACGCTGCTCAAGGCCGACGCCGGGACGGCCCGCGTCAACGGCTTCGACGTCGCCACGCAGGCGCCGGACGTCCGCGAGTCGATCAGCCTCACCGGGCAGTTCGCCGCGGTCGACGAGATCCTCACCGGGCGGGAGAACCTCGTGCTGGTCGCCCGCCTGCGCCACCTCAAGGACCCGGGCGGGATCGCCGACGACCTGCTCGCCCGGTTCTCGCTGACCGACGCCGGCGCGCGCAGGGTCGCCACCTACTCCGGCGGCATGCGCCGCCGCCTGGACATCGCGATGAGCCTGATCGGCCACCCGCCGGTCATCTTCCTCGACGAGCCGACGACCGGCCTCGACCCGCAGGCGCGGATCGAGGTGTGGCAGGCCGTCAGGGAGCTCGCCGCGGGCGGCACCACGGTGCTGCTCACCACCCAGTACCTGGACGAAGCCGAACAACTCGCCGACCGGATCGCGATCCTGCACGAAGGCCGCATCCTGGTCAACGGCACCCTGGAGGAGCTCAAGCGGCTGCTCCCGCCCGCCAAGGTCGAGTACGTCGAGAAGCAGCCGACCCTGGAGGACGTCTTCCTCAGCCTCGTCGGCACGAAAGCCTGAAGGGGACGACCATGAGCAAGCACTTCTTCGGCGACACCGCCGTCCTGCTGGGACGCTCCCTGCGCCACATCGCGCGCAGCCCCGACACCATCATCACGACCGCGATCATGCCGATCGCGATGATGCTGATGTTCGTGTACGTGTTCGGCGGCGCGATCAGGACAGGCTCGGGCTCGTACGTGAACTACATGCTGCCCGGCATCCTGCTCATCACCGTCGCCTCGGGCATCGCCTACACCGCCTACCGGCTGTTCATGGACATGCAGGGCGGCATCTTCGAACGCTTCCAGTCGATGCCCACCGCGCGCTCGTCGGTGCTGTGGGCGCACGTGCTGACCTCGCTGGTCGCCAACCTGATCTCGCTCGCGGTCGTGATGCTGGTGGCCCTGCTGATGGGCTTCCGCTCGGGGGCGGGAGTCCTGGCGTGGCTGTCGGTGGCCGGGATCCTGGTCCTGTTCACGCTGGCGCTGACCTGGATCGCCGTCATCCCGGGCCTGTCGGCCAGGACGATGGAGGGCGCGAGCGCGTTCTCCTACCCGCTGATCTTCCTGCCGTTCCTCAGCTCGGCGTTCGTGCCCACCGACACCATGCCGGGACCGGTGCGATGGTTCGCCGAGAACCAGCCGGTCACCTCCGTCGTCAACGCCGTCCGCGCCCTGTTCGCCGGCCAGCCGGTCGGCACCGACCTGTGGGTCGCCCTGGCCTGGTGCGCCGGCATCCTCGTCGTCGCCTACGGCTTCGCCATGAACACCTACCGCCGCAAGATCTCCTGAAAGGAGGCATCATGACCGAACACGCCCTGCCGGCGCTGCCGACCGAGCGCCTGCCCGGCTGCCCCTTCGACCCGCCCCAGGAGCTCGTCGAGGCGCGCGAGCGGAGCCCGATCAGCCGCCTGCCCTTCGCCGACGGGCACCAGGGCCTGCTGGTCACCGGCTACGACCTGGCCCGCTCTATCCTGGCCGACCCGCGCTTCAGCTCCCGCAAGGAGCTCATGAGGCACCACCCGACGATCGACTACGGCGACATCGAGGTGCCGCCCGCGCCGCCCGGCGAGTTCCTGCTGATGGACGAGCCGAGGCACAGCCGCTACCGCAAGCCGCTGGTGGGCCGGTTCACCGTGCGGCGGATGCGGCTGCTGACCGAGCGCGTCGAGCA
>NZ_JAHKRO010000051.1 GCF_019396325.1 Nonomuraea ceibae | reverse complement strand
ATCGAGGGCTGGTACAACCTGCACCGCCTGCACAGCAGCCTGGGCTACCGTAGCCCCGCCGACTACGAGGCAGTCGCAGCGGCCTGACCACCACAACGATGGTGTCCGTCGGAGCGGAGCAAGCTCAGACTGAGCGGGTGAGGTCGGCGCCCCGCTTTGGCTGTGTCAGCTCGTGAACGTCGATCGTGTTGGTCTGTAGCCATCGGATCACGTGCTCAATGTGGGCAGGAGGGACAAGCCAGCGGATCACGGGGTTCTGGTCCTTGCGTAGTCTCTTCTCGCCATCCCGTGTGCGCGTGCTGAATATCCAGCCACGCAGGGCGGCTCGAAGCTCCTTTAGATCAGGTCGCCCGTTGTCCCCTGCCGAGAGTGCTTCGGTCGCGTCGGTGAGAGCTTCGGCGATGCTCTTGCGGTGGTTGCCCGATGCGTATGGCCATTTGGCATCCATGTAGGCGCAGACCAGCGTGAACCAGCTAACGGACTGTTCGTCACGCTTCCATGAGAGCGGTCGTCCGTCTTCGACGCTGAATGCTTCCCCCTTGTTCGCGGCGACCGTGAGTTCCGCCTTGAAGCTTTCCGCTTGGGCCTTGAGCCGGAACGGCGCTCTGAAAGCCGCTTTGGCCACGCGCCAGCGGACGGTGTAGGTGCTGACCTCGGCACCTTTGTAAACCTCGATTTTCCATATGCGAACGTCGTAGCTGGTATCCATCAGGCTGCATCCTCAAGGCTCGTCAACCAGCGGTCGTAGTCGATGCGGCGGATGCGCAGGTCGCCGTTGGGCAACTTGAGGCAGCGCGGGGCACGGCCTTTGGCACGCCAGTCATAGAAGGTGGAGCGGGCAATGCCCAGCTCGGCGCAGAAGTCGGCAACGGTCATGGGCTTGCCTGCGGTGGTCGCCATGAGCGTGTGTCCTTCCGGGTTTTCGTGATCGCTACGGGGTGCGGATGTCCGAATGGGAGGGGGTAGCCGTATCAACCCGTTACAGCCGTAACATTGCTGGTCAGGGTTGATACGGCTTGTCGGGGTGTTACGCCTAAGCCGTAACAGGGCCGGAAGCCGTATCGTCGTGACCTGCGGTGTTACGGCTGTAACGGCTGTTGTGGCTTCCCCGCTCCAGAGGCAAGATGACTGCCTCAGGGAGGGGTTCGGCGGCCGGGCAGTAGCGCGCCCATGCGTCGGCGAAGTCGCTGCGGCGATACCCCCTGAGTGGGCCATCAAGGAAGCGGATCATGGCCGGGCGGATGTCGTACTCGCGGAGCATCGTGCCAAGCTTCATCGCAGTCAGCCCGGCGGGGCCGTGGTCGTTCCATTCGCCTTCGGGGTCGGCCTTGAGCCGTTCCAGAAGGCTCGCGGTGGGCAGTGCGGTGTCGGTGCCGAATGCGGTACGGCAGGCGGCCAGCAGACGTACGCGCGCCGAACTCTGGTCGTTGTCGTCAGCTTCGGCGGTCAGGGTCACGGCGGCCATTCGGGCGCGCTCGGGCCAGGTGTCGCCGGCGTGATCGGCGACGATCACGAGGGGTTCCCAGGTGTCGGCGGCGCGGTCCTCGACGGGCATGGCGGGTTCCGCCTCCTCCAGGCTGCTCAGGTCGGCACGTAGCCACTGGTTGAGATCGGCGGCCAAGCCGCGTAGGGGGGTGCGGTCGCGGCGGTGCCGGTATGGTGCGGCGCTTTCGCCGGGTGCGCGCCGACGCATGCGGATCACCACGGCGCGGTCTTCGATGGTGTCGGGCATGGCGCCGATGCCGGCGAGTGCGGCCATGGCGAAGGTTGGAATGCTCTCGACGCGGTTGGTGGCGGCGTCGTAGCGTTTGGCCGGCCGGTTGCGCTGGTGTCCGGCGTTGAGCAGGCCGCGTAGGTCCTCGTTGCCGTCTGCCTTGGGGCCAAATATGGTGTCAGCCTCGTCCACGAGCATGGTCGGCGGGTCGTCGGTAATGGACCGGTAGACCGCCGCAGAGCTCGAATTGACCGTGATGAACGGCTGGTGACAGGTGGCCTCGACGATGTCGAGCAGGCGGGACTTGCCGCACCGCTTCTCCGGGCCGCGAATCACCAGGCGAGGCGCGTGCGCCCACGCCGGTTGACCGTGGGTGGCCGCGATCCACAGCGTGACGGCATCGGCGGCCTCGCTGCTCGGCAGGATGACGTAGCGGGTCAGGGCAGCGCGGAGTCGGTCGAGTAGGGCCGCGCCGGCGGGCGTTCGGTGATTCATGGTCGGTTCTCCCTCGGTGGTGCTCATGCGGCCTTGCGGCGGCGCGGTTGGGCTGTCATCCCGGCTCGTAGGCCAGAGGTGATGACAGCGGCGATCTCACGGGGAGAGTTCGGCGATAGCTCGGGGTGGCGGTGGTTGGCGAGCTCGGCGGCGCGGGTGAGTGCGGTGGTAACCACCTGCTCGGGCAGCACGCGACGGACGACGAGCTGTCCGAGGTTGAAGGCGGCCAGGTTGAGCGCGTAGTTGCGGCTTCCGCCGGGTGCGCTGGCTACGCGGTCGGCCTCGGAGCGTAGGGCGGTCTCGCCGTACTTGCTCAGCCGGTGGTCGGGCAGGTTGCCGAGCAGGTCGCTGGACGGGGCGGGTGGCGGCGCCGGGGTTAGTGCCTCGGTGAGCCAGGCCGGAAGCGGCGCCGGCGGCGCGTCGCGGATGACCTCGTAGGGGCCGGTGCCGTCGCGCTGGCGAACGTAGCTGCCGGCGGCCACGACGTAGCCGCCGTGGGCGCGGGTATCGATCAGCCAGCCGAGCCCGCCCTTGTGGCCTGCGGTGTTGCGTAGCCGTACGGCCTTTGGGGCGGTGTAGTACAGGTGCAGGCCGCCGCGCCGGGTGCGTACAGTCAGCGTGTCGCCGGGATACGGCTGGCCGCGGCGCTCGCACAGAAGGCGGAAAACCTCCTGCCCACAGGTCACGCCGTCGCGGGCGTGCTCGGCGGGCGGCTGCTCGCCGAGCTTGGGCAGGTCGAGGTCGATCACGACCAGTTTCGAGGGGCCGCATGCGATGCCGATGTTGAACGGTGCTTGTGCCCAGAATGCGGCGATGCGGCCGGGGTCGGTGGTGGCGTGGCGCTCCCAGTCGGTGAAGCCGCGCAGCGGTTTCTTGCCGTGCGGGGTGAGGGGGAAGACGTGCCAGCCGCGGGCGGCGGCGTGCAGGGCGGCGCGGGTGGTGGCGCTGGTCATGCCGCCTCCCCGAGGGCGTCGAGGTGGGCTCGGAGTGCCAAGCCGATGTGGTGGGTGTAGGCGGGCGGGATGGCCTCGTTGAGCTCCTGTTTGGTGAGCTCGCGGCCGGTCATGCCCATGGCGTCCGCGGCGGCTGCGACGGTGCTGTTGCCACCGCCGTTGACCATGACGAAGTCGCGCCACTGGTCGGTGCTGCCGTAGTGGGCCTTGCGCTTGTCGAGGGTGTGGCAGCGCACGCCCCGATGACTGCGGTGGGCGGGCCGGTCGAGGGTGAACCCGCCGACCTCGAAGTAGCGGTGCCGGAAGACCCGCAGACCGGGGAACATCAGCCCGCACAGCATCACCGGTTCATGCAGCAGGTGTTTGGCGTCCTCGACGTTCTCGATCACGTACGGTCGGCCCGCCGTGTGCAGCAGGGCGCGGGTCGGGGCGATCAGATCTGGGTGGCTGTTGCAGGTGTAGCGGTGGCGTAGGCGGGTGTAGCGCTGGCAGGGCGGCGAGGCGTGCACCACGTCGAAGGTGGCGATCCATGCCGGGTCCAGCGTCAGCACGTCGGCCTGCAGGAACGGGTAGGGGTAGTGCGGCTGAGGCGCGATGTCCACGCCGAGCACGTCGAACCCGGCGTGCCGGTAGCCGGTGGCGGCGCCGCCGGCGCAGCAGTACAGATCCAGCAGGCGCGGCCTGCTCGGCGTGCCCGCCGGGAGGAGCAAGGAACGCCCTCTGTTGATCTTGCTGTCAACGCCACCCATTGGACGCCGTCCTTTCGGGTTGCCACTGGCCGGTGCCGTCGCAGTGGCGGCACCGCCAGACCCGCACGACCTGAGCGGGGACGTGGGTGAGGGCGTCCAAGGGGGTGGCCGGGTGGACGATCAGGGACAGGCCCGCCCAACCGAGGCGGATGGCCACCAGTGGCAGGAGGACCGGGCTGGGCTCGGCGGCCACGGGCAGGGTGCCGTATCCGGCGATGCGGACCGCGTGTCCCGGACGCAGGTCGGCGGCGCGGGTCGGGACGGCGGGCGGTGGGGGTGGTGCCGGGGCGCGGCCACGCCGGCGGGTCTGGTTGCGGGTGCGGGTGACTGTCATGCTGGCAGGTGCCTTCCTTCTCGTGTTCGGGGAGAGGGCGGGCGGCCTCGACGGTTGTGCTTGGCGGCTTGTCGTCGAGGCCGCATGCCTTTCACGTCGCGCATGCATTGCATGGAGGGTTAGAACGGCGGCCTGTCGCCGGAGTTGGTGGGTACGGTGCTGGCCCACGGGTCGTCGGACCCGGCGTTGAACCCGCTGGCGTGGCCGTTGCCGCCGGTGCGGGCGGCCTTGTGCGGTTTGGCGGTGGCGAAGCGCAGGCTCGGGCCGATCTCGTCTACGGTCATCTCCATGACCGTTCGGCGGTCGCCGTCGCTGGTTTCGTAGGTGCGCTGGCGCAGGCGGCCGGAGGCGATGACACGGGTGCCCTTGGTCAGCGACTCGGCGATGTGGTCTGCGAGGTCGCGCCAGGCCGAGCAGCGCATGAACAGCACCTCTCCGTCCTTCCACTGCTCCACGCTCTTGTCGTAGGCGCGGGCACTGGAAGCGATGGTGAAGCCGGCCACCCCCACGCCGTTCTGCGTGTAGTTGAGCTTGGGGTCGTCGGTCAGGTTGCCGATGATGGTGATCGTGGTCTCGCCGGACATGGCGGGCCTTCCTTCCGAGATCGTCGAAAGAGCGGTGAAGAGGTTCGGGGCAGGGCGTGGCACCCCCGCGCTGCCACGGGCGGGGGGTCGGGGGGAGGGTTACAGGTCAGAAGGGGTGCCACGGAGCGTGGCACCTGCCGTGGCACCCCCTGTGGCACCCCCGTGGCACCGGGCGTGGCAGGGGTGTGGCACCCCTCGCGTGGCACCCATGGCAGGAAGATCGAAAAGGGTTGGCGCTCGCACTCACGCGCAGCCGTGCGCGGGTCAGGACGGGCGATGGTCCGTCCGGGTTGGTGAGGACAGGCACGCCGGGTAGGCCATGTGCGGCCAGCGGGTGCATGCTCCTACCTGTGCGGGTGTGACGGTCCGCTCGTAGGTGCGGAACGTGTCGAGCACGCCGACCATCAGCGACGGCATGCCGCGGCTCGGGTACTTGACGCCCATCACGACGCCGGGCGGGTCGATGGAGGATGCCGGCGGGTGGTAGGTGGGTGCCAGCGTGAGCGCCGTGGCCAGGGCCAGGATGCAGAGCGTCATGCGGTGTCTCCTCCGCTGTACGGTTCGGCGTACTGGCGGCCTTTCTGCGTGAGCGAGAGCATCGCCTGGCCCTGCTCGTTGACCTCCTGGTGCAGGAAGCCGAGCTTGTCGAGGCGGGTCAGCGTCTCGCTTGCCGCGCCGGCGTCGTGCTCGACGTCGTCGGCCGTCAGGGGGTGGCGGTCGCGCAGCAGCTCGACGACGCGCCAGGCGGGCGCGAGCTCGCGTGCCGCCTTCATGCCGGGCTTGGTGAGGTGGATGCGCAGTTTCGGGTTGCCCCGGGCGGTGATGGCGATGCCCGGGGCGGGCGGAGTGTTCCTGCCGTGCAGGCGGCCGGCGATGTAACCGAGGCTGGCCAGCTCCACGAGCTCGTCGCGGGTGACGCCGGTGCGTTCCCAGATCTGAGAGGCGCGGAAGCCGACGCGTGCCGCGCTGGCGGCATAGGTGTTCAGGTAGCGCAGGGTGCGCCACTGGGCGGGGGCGAAGCGCAGCGGGTCCATGTCAGGCCGCCTCCTGTCCGATCTCGGGTCGGTCGGGCATCAGGTAGCGCTGCGCTTCGTCGTCGTAGCCGCCGAGCACGCCGGCCGCGAGTAGCCGCTTGAGCTGCTTCTGGCACCACGCGCGGGACATGTCCGTGCTCTGCCACAGCGGCTTGAGGTCGCCGGAGGAGAAATCGCGGGCGCCCTCGTCCCACAGCTCTTGCAGCCACCCCATAAGCGCTTGTCCGCGCTGTTGGGGGGTCATGCTCTGCTCGGGCGGGGCGAACGTGAGCGGCGGTTGTCCGTCCGGCAGATCGGGGATCTCGTCATCGAGGTCGCCGGCGACGTCCGGATCGGGATCGTCGGTGGCCAGGTATTCAGCGGCCACGTTCCGCACGTCCTCCTCATCCTCGTTCTGCTCGGGTTCGGCGTCGCGGGGCTCCTCCAGCTCGACGGGCCAGGTGGCGCGCGGGTGCGTGCCGCCGGCCAGCACCGACAAGCGGGCCGTAGTCGGGTCCACCTTCTTGCCAGCCGCCGGCCAGCGGGCCGCGTGCTCCCGCATCGCCGCGTTGGCGGCCTCGTCGTCGAAGCGGTAGCCCTTCATGCCCCACGCGAACGTGCGCAGCGGCATCGCGATCCGCCCGTCCGGGATCGACGGGGCATCCAGGTAGGCCATCCCGGGTTGGGCGTTGGTCCACAGCTCCGGGCGGGCACCGGCGTCCTGTTGCCGTTCCGACAGACCGAACGAGGCGTCGGCCGGGGAGTCCACGCCGAAGCACATCTTCGCCAACTGGCCGCGGGCGAGCGTGGGCATCTGGGAGTAGTCCGAACGCTGCAACGACATGACGATCGTGCCGCCGGCTGAGCGGATCGCTTTGAGCATGGAAAGGAACTTCTCCTGCTCGGCGTCGGTGAGCGCGTCGAAGATGTCCGGGAACTCCTCCAGCCACAGCACCCAGTACGTCAGGCCGCAGCCCTTGACCCACTTCTGCAGCCCCTTGGAAGCCAGGTAGTTGGTACGCGGCTTGATCTGGGCCTGTAGGTCCGCGAGCATCGCCTTAACGCTGGCCTTGCTGGTCTCGAACCGATGCAGAGCTTCACGCAGCGGGCCGAGCGTCTGATCCCCCTTGGTGATGTCGCCGGCGAAAACGGCGACGTCGTAGCGGGTGATGAGCTCGCCGAGCAGGTTCCAGGCGCCGCCGATGCTCTTACCGGAACCGGTCTGCCCCATCACCTGTAGGTGGTGCCCCACCAGCGTGTATTCGAGCTCGTCGAGGTCTTGCCACAGACCGGCCCGTACCGGCTCGGCGACCGAGGCGCCGGGGCGGGAGGCGCCGGGCCAGGGAATTGGGCGCTTTATCACTCGCGGGTCGCTGATGGTGACCTTGGCCTTGGAAGCGTCGTCCGGGTCGATCGCGGTGGTGATGGAGCCGGGAGGCAGCGGGATGCCGGACTCGATGTAGGCGACCTTCTTCTGCAGGTCATCGGCGGTGTGTCGGCCGTGTTCAAGCTGCACCTCGCCCTCGACCTTGTGGGCGGTCGCCTTGACGGTACGGGCCTCGACTTCCTTCATGCCGGCCCGCTCGGCTCCACGGCCGAACAGGAACGACAGCGGGTCGGTGGCGGTGCCGGGCTCGTCCCAGCCCTTGAGCCGGATCACCGAGCGGATGTTCCATGTCAGGGCCATGGTGATGCCGCCGAGCACGCCGAGCCGCCACAGCACCGGGTGGCCGGGTCCGAGATTGACCACGGCCACGGTCCAGACGCCGGCCAGGAGCGTCGAGGCGGTGGTGTGGGTCTTGCCCCACGGGCCGCGGGCGTGCGAGGTGCCGTAGGTGACGCCGGTCAAGATGATCACGCAGACGGTGACCACGCTCGACCAGGCACCGATGGATGCAGGGCTGTAGAGGATGAAGTGCAGAGCGGCGGCCAGGCCGAAGCCGAACAGGCCGACGATCCACGGGGTGACCAGGGTGAGCAGCTTGGACACGCCCTTGGCGGCGACCTTGGCCATGCTGGATTCTTCGATCGTGGCGGTGGCGAGCTCGCGACCGCTCGTGGTGCGTCCGGGCATCAGTCGTCATCCCATCGGAAGGTAGAGGGACGCTGCTCGGGTTTGGCCTTGGGCAGGATGTCCACGAATTCCTTGCGGAACTGGGCGTGGAACTTCACCAGCTCCACCCCCGCACCGCGCTGCAGCTCGGCGGCGCGCTTGAGCCGCTTGACGACCCGCTTGGCACGCCGACGCACATCCGGAGCGCCGATCATGGCCAGCAGCGGGTGACCCTTGAACGAGCGGATCAGGACCGCATACAGCTCGTCCGAGCCCATCGCGAACTCTTCGCCCAGGTCCCGGCACAAGGCGCGGCCGGTGCGGGCGTAGTCGGTGATGGCGCGAGGCCCCGCCCACGGGATCGTGGACAGTTCCGGGATACGTCCGCGGCCGGATGACGACGCGGACGCGTGACGCGGCGCCGCGCCGTTCGAGGTGCTGGAACCGGCCGCGCGGCCACCATGCCCGCGTTCCTCGTTGATGAACACGCCGTTGTCGCCACTCATGCGTCGTCCTCCCTGGCCAGGCAGCACGTACGTCTGGTCGTTGTGGTGCGCCTCGTTTCCGGTGAAGGTCATGGCCCCTCCTCTCGTGCGGTCTCCCGCACCACCTCGGCGAAGCGGTGCAGCAGGCAGGACAGCCGGGGCAGGCCCACGTACGAGGTGGCCAGCGCGTCGATCGCGCCGGCCACCAGGACGATCACGTGACCGAGCAGGGTCAGCGCGGCCAGCACGTAGGCAACCGCGAGCATCACCACCACCCGCGCGAGGGTGGCGATATCGTCGCTGCTGTTCATCGGCGCGCACCTCGCCTATCGGCCCGGCGCGCTTCCCGGCGGGTCAAACGGGCAGTCGGCCGGCGCCGCCGCGGGAACACGACGGCCTCGACGGCGGTCAGGACGATCACGACGCAGGCGAGCGTCAGCCCGAAGCCGACCGGCGACCAGCCGAGCAGCAGCCAGGCCAGGCCCACGACCGCAACCATCACGAGCACGCTGCCGAAGTCGGGGCCGGGCCGGCGACGCGGCGCGAACTTACCGCGGGCCATCACACCTCACCCCCAACGCCGTTGCCGGCCATGAGGGCGGGCGCTTCCTGGTGCACGGGGATCACGCGGTCGCCCCAGCGGACGGCGGGAGCCTCTTCGGATTCCTCGACGACCGTCTCGACGTCCTCGACCGTCTCGGCGGGCCGGTCGGCCAGCCGAGCGTTGATGAGCTCGACCGCGCGCCGCTCGGTGATGCCGAACCGGGCGATCAGGTGGTCCGGGTGCGGCGGCTTGCCCTGCATCCGCAGTGTGGTCGCGACCAGCTCGTCAACCAGGTCGCCGATGATGGTCCGGGCCGCGGTACGGGTGAGCTTGAACCGGTCGGACAGTTTGCGTTCCGACAGCGGCTCACGCGCGAGCACGCTCGCCCCGTAGGCCAGGCGGGCGGCTTCCTCGACCGTGCCGGCCACGACCGGCGTCGGTTCGACCGGCTCGGCGGCCTCGCGGTGGGTGTGGTCCTCGACCGGCTCGGGCCAGGTCTCCACGGGGGGTACGGTGGCCGGGCGCGGGATGCGGCGCAGCATGCCCATCAGCAGCTCATAGGCGACCACGAGCACGATCGGCGCAACCGCGCTGATCAGGCTGGATGCCAGGCCACCGGACCAGCCGTGCGCGACGTTCGCCGCGAGGGTGGCGACTGCGCCGGCGATCAGCGCGAGGCGGGCCAGCCACGGCGCCTTGTCACCCCGGCGGGAGGCGTCGAGCATGACGAGCGATCCCATGATGATCACGCCGTCGATCAGGACGGGCAGCGTCCACGCCGTGGCGGTCGGCTCGCCTGCCGTCACGGCCAGGCCGTGCTGATGGCGGAAGCTGACGTAGGCGGCCACCGCGGCGATCACCGATACGACGGCGATGGCGACCCGGCGCGTGGCCAGACCCGCGGCCATCGCGCCATGAGGCGGGGCGGGAGGCGGGTCGGCCGGCTCGGTAGGGTTCGGATTCACAGTCTGGATCTCCCTTGAATGCGGGGACGGATTGAGGTCCCCGACCGGTGTTGCGACCACTGGCCGGGGACCGCTGACGAGGTGGACGGTGGCGCGGTCAGGCGGCGGCCTGCTCGGCGCAGTCGTTACAGGTGCCGAGTCGGCGCGACAGCACGTAGCCGACATCGCGCAGGCACTCGGGGCAGGTCCGGCGGACGGCATTCGCCTTGGCCAGCGCGGCACGCTGCCGGACGGTCGGGACGCGCTTCGGCAGGGCCAGCCGCACGTCATACAGGAAGGCGACCCGGACGCCACCGCGGGCGCGGTAGCGGCGCGAGCACCACAACACTTGACCCTGCACGTCCTGTCCGCCGGGCCGAAGTCCGGCGGCGGTGAGCTGTCGCAGGGTGAGCAGGTGCGGCGGCGCCATCTGCCACGGCCACGTCGGCAGTGCGTAGCGCTGGCCGGTCGGGTCCCAGAAGCGGGCGCGGATGCGGCTCATGAGTCCATCACCGACTTTCCGGTGGGGAGCCGTCAGGCCGCTTCGCGCGGCGTGGGCGTCGAGGCGCCCTGTCCGCCGAACGCGTCGAGCTCGTCAGGGGTCAGGCCCGCCCACACGCCCGCCTCGGGGCGCGCGTCGAGGGCGTAGAACAGGCAGGAGGCCCACACCGGGCACTCGGCGCACACCTCACGGGCGACCTGCTCGCGGGCGGCTCGGGCGTCGGCGGGTTCCTCGGTGAAAGCGTCGGGGCCGGCGTGCAGGTCCGGATCGAACCGGCAGGCGGCCTCCTCGGCCAGGTGACGCGGCATGCCCTCGACGATCGAGGCCAGCAACGCCTGATAACCGCGGGCGGCTTCCCGGACCAGCCGGGATTGCGCCTGGTCGTAGGCGCGATCGTGCACGGTGAACGATCGAGGCAGCTCCATAGCGAATCCCTTCGGGGCGTGCGTCTCGAAGCAGTGAGCATGAGGTGCGAGGAACAGCCCCACACGAGCCGCCTTTTCGGTGGGAGGCGGTGACCCGAATGAAGTTGTGGCAAGCAGCAGGCGCTACAGCCCCGTCGGCGTGCGGCATGAGCCACCTTCCCCGGTCTTCCGGGCTGTCGCTTCGATCTCATCTAGGCGTCTACTCGACTAGAGGAGCTCTGATTCAGGTATCTCAAACTCGTCTAGAGGAGTCAAGTACTACCTTGCAGGAAGTTGGTAAGCGAGCACGTAGGCATCGCTCGACATCACGGTGTCGCAGACCTCGACGGGTCTACCATCCTCGGCAAAAGCTGTTCGAACGAGGTGGAAGACCGGCGTTCCGGGCGCAAGCTTCAGGGCCTTGGCCTCCTCGCGCAGTGGCATCCGGGCCTTGATCTCTTCGTCGAAGTGGTCCAACCGATAGCCCATCTCCTCCAGGCGGGCGTAGATGCCTCCTGGCCCTGTGTCGGGCTCAGCGATCCGTGTCCCCCCAGCGATTGCCGCAGGCAGGTAGGAGACGGCCGTCTCCACGGGATGGCCGTTGATCAAGTAGCGGCGGGAGCGTACTACGACCTTGTCCCGCGTGGTGAGACCTAGTCGCTCCGCCACGTCGGACGAAGGGTGCTCCTCGGTGATCTGAATTGAGTCAACCGAAGGCTTGCCTCCCGCTTCCTCCGTCTCCACGATGAAGGCCGCTTTCCCTCGATCCCGGTGACGTCGAGCGAAGCGGTCGGACGCCAGCCGGCGAACTGGTGGACGCGAGCGAACAAACACTCCACGCCCGTGCTCTGCAACGGTCAACCCTTCACTTTGGAGCAGTTGTAGGGCACTTCTGACAGTCATGCGTGCCACGCCATAGTGGGCCATCAGTGTCGCCTCAGACGGAACCTTGTCTCCGGGCGCGAGGTGGTCTCCTCGCTCGATGGCCTCCCGGAGATGGTCGGCGATCTGCTTGAACACCGGGCGGTCTGACGCTGAGTCCAGGCCGGGCAGAATGAGGTCCATTGCCGGTCAACTCCTCCACTCGTACATACGTGTACTAGCTTGGGAGTCTAGCTAGGTCCAACGTGAAGGGTGGCCATGGATCAAGAGTCACGTCATTCAGTGAGCGTCGCTGGTGTCATCGTGGACGATCAGGGCAGAGCCTTGCTTATCCAGCGCCGGGACAACGGACACTGGGAAGCTCCGGGCGGCGTCCTTGAGCTAAATGAGGACATCATCAGTGGATTGCGGCGCGAAATCAGGGAAGAGACCGGCCTTGATGTCGAGCCGGAGCTACTAACTGGTGTATACAAGAACATGAAGCGCGGTATCATTGCGCTCGTTTTTCGCTGTCGTGCCACTGGCGGATCGCTAACAGTAACCAACGAGTCGCAGGACTTCCGCTGGCTGGCCGCGGACGAGGTGCGCACGCTGTCTGTCCAAGCGTTTGCTGTGCGCGTCCTTGACGCGCTAAACAGCGACGGCAAGCCTTCCATCCGAGAACATGATGGAATTCGCGTTATAGGGGATTAGGTCGATCTATTCCCGTTTTGTCCGTGTTATATCGAAGTACCGTGTTCTCTGGCGTGGATGTAAGAGATGCTCTATACGCAGGGAGAACTCGCTAGCTTGCTGCGCTGCTGCAACGCACATGAGCGACCTTGCCTTACTTCTACAAGGTCATGCAGCTTCGCGCGCTTGAAAGGCGTGATATCGAGATTATCGATTGATCTGGAGAGTTGCACTTCTAGGGCGTGATTCCCGTTTGAACGAATCCCCTCCAACGAAAGTTTATCGATAGTGAGATGGTGGGACGATGCTCAGAGATGATCTCCGCGCGACTCTGACGGTCCACTGACTGAGCCGCCGAATATGGGAAGTTCCCCTTGCTCGGCGTCATTTTTGACGCTGAAGTTGCCGATAATTGCTTCGCCAAGTTCATCGCGAGAACGAATTGATTGCCCACCTGCAGCAACCAAAATGCGATTTCCTTCAGGCGTACTCTCGCCGAAATTCAGCACGAGAACCGGCCGCCCAGCTCGCATTGCCCCTTGTCCAGCGGCAAGAGTCCCACCTTTCTCGCCGGCTTCGACAACGACCAGTGCGCGACTCAGACCGTATATTACACCGTTCCTTGCCATGGCGGCGTAGGCTGTCCATCGCTGAGATGGCTGGAACTGTGATATCACCAATACGCGCCTTGCGTCGAACGTTCCGGAGAAAACTCTCTTTATTCGGAAGTGATTGAACCCCTCTGCTAGCACTACTACAGTCTTGCCTCCCGCGGTGAGGGCGGCAAGATGGGTTGTGGTATCGACGCCCTTTGCGTAGCCCGACACTACTACCATGTTGTGTCTAGTGACCTCTTCTCCGCAAGCGTGGGCTGCCTTCAATCCGAGCTGAGTGGCGGATCGTGACCCGCACATTCCGACTGAAGGTGCATGGAAGAGATCGGAATTTCCCCAGTAGAAGAGAATCGGCGCTATCGGCCGCCCTTTCCTGATCAAAGACTTTGGATAGTCTGGATCGGTGAACATTGTAACGCGAATCGCTTTCTCGGTAAGGGCTGATGCCTCCTCTAGAATAGATTCTCTGTCCGTGTCGTCAAGCTCATCAAAAAGCTGCACTAATGCTTCCTGGCCGTGATCGCACAAAACTTGCGTTATCCGTGATGGAGTACGAAGTTCTCTGAATGCTACGAGGGCGAGAGCGAGCGTGAAGTGCTCAGCGTAGGACATGCTTAGCTCCTCATGGTGCGGACGGCACTAAGGCCAAAAACCCTTGCCGCTCCGGACTGTCGTGCTGCGAGAGCGGCCTTGCGCATCGACGATCCACTTCGACATACATCGTCTAGGACAATCACGTCCTGCCCATGCAAAGTAGTTGGGATCTCAAAGGTGGCATCGGCAGCGCTACCACCTTCCTTTGCTGGTGGCCTAGGGCCGGACGTGCATACGGTTTGAACTAGTGGCTTGTCGACCTTTTGCGCTACTGCCGCGGCGAGCTTCTCGCCGAAACTCTGTCCGTCCGCCTTGTGGCCTGGGACGGTTACTATTACATCGCCATCTCTGTATAAGGGATGGCGTCTGAAGAAGTTCGCGAACACGTCAACTAAATCTGTGCGAGCTTGATTTCTTGAGGTTCCCGCTGTGTAGTATTTACCCCTGTAGACCAATTCCCCGATGGGCGTATTCTTCCATTGCATCGGATCCTCCGACGACTCCGGGTCCTTGTACCAGTCTAGCGCTATCGAGCAATCAAGTCCGGGATTTCTTCGAAGACTTAGCACTTCGGTTAATAAACCGGCTAATTCCCGTATCTCGTTTGGCAGGCCCGTTGGGAACTCTAGCTCGTGTGTGTACGCCTGCATCCTTTCCGAAGGAACTGGCACTAACCTGCAGAGATCGGGGGCTGCCATTAGAATTTGCTGCGCCGCTTCTTCTGGTCCGCGCAGATCGAGCCACCGTAGGGGGCGATCCATGTCGCGGTACTTGTAGACCGTGTAATCCGCCAGTCGATTGGCCCTGCTGTCCGGTGTGAAGGGTGGAACAGGCCGGAAGAGTGACACGCTCTCGCTCCGAGTGTCCTAGCTGATGATGTTGGTCGCAAATGCTTGATCTCATAGTGTGAGCCCTTCGTGCAAGATTGGACAGAGATGTGAGCTACCCAAGCGCGACAAACCCGGTCAGAGCCCCCGGCTGCATCGCTGGCATGGTAGGCGGTTCTAGGCTCTGGACTATAAGGATGGCGGCCGACAGTTTGTTCGAAAGGCTATTGGCTTGCCCCTGTGACCTGCTGCTCAGCGACTTAGCGCCTGTGAAGAGGCGTTGGAGATCAGCTACCACGCCTGATCTGCGGTGGCTTCGAAGGATGAGACTCTCGACAGGGCCCCTCCAAGATGGAGCGGGCGGAACCTGGTGTGTCCGGGGCGAGAGGCTGCGTTGAATGGGTGCGAAGCTGGCCGACTCGCAAGGCAAAGGTGCAGGTCAGAGGCGCCTCCGCGGATCCCCTGTAAAACCGTCGGCTCAGCCTACGCAAGTTCGAACCTTGCACCTGCCACCAGCAGTAGCTGCAGGTCAGAGGCCCTACGGGGCCTCTTCTGCGTTTCAGGGGTGTGCAGCCGTGAGCAGTCCTGAGCGGCCGTTTGTCGCTGGTCACGCAATATACGCGCAATGATCTTGAGGGCGTTTTCCCTGGTCGGGGCGAGCTTTCGCGGGTTGATGTGCCCCTGGAGACGCAAGCGAGCCCCGGAGATCATCCGGGGCTCGGTGTGTGTGAGAGACAACGTCAGGCCGCCAAGGCGTCAGCTATCCGGCGGTTCGCGATCTCCTGTTGGCCGTCGATGCACTTGGCGTAGACCCGCAGAAGGACGTCAACGCTGTGGCCTGCCCGCTCGGCCACTTCGGGAGCCGAGACGCCCGCGTTGAGCCAGAGGGAGACGGCCGCGTGTCGGAGGTCGTACGGCCGTTTGGCGAGCGGAGAGGCGGCCTGGGAGGGCGTCAAGGCGAGCTTGCGGGCTTCCTGCCAGACCTCCGTGTAAGCCGTCGAGGCGACGACGCCGCCGCGCTCACTCTGGAAGAGCCGTCCGTCCGGACCAAGGCCGAACTCCTCGATGTGTTGCCGGAGGATCTTCACCAGGGTCGGAGGGATGGGGACGGGACGCACATCGTCACGTCCACGATGCTTCAGCCCCCGCTCTTCGTGGGCGTCCCAGGTGTCTGTCCACTGCCTGTTGACCTCAGGGCGGGATACGTCGATGAGGAAACGTCCCCAGCCGGTTGCCGGAAGATCGCAGTCCTCTCTGCGGAGGGCGATGGCTTCGGCGGGGCGAAGAGCCGCGTAGTACATGCAGGCGAACAGGGGCATGAGCCGCCGGCCTCGCCCCCGCCTGCCTACGTAGGTCACCGCGGTCAGCAGCTCTTGTGCCTGCCGAGGGTTCACCACGATTCGTGGATCGACGGTCTCGGTCGTCTTGGTCGGCTTCCACTTGATCCGGTGCAGCGGATTTGCCGAAAGCTCTTCCAACTCTACGGCGTACTCCAGAAGCGCGTGCAGGACAGCTCGCTTGCGCCGGATCGTGTTGGCGCTGGCGGCCTTGCCGTCGAGGCGAAGCGCGATGGCGTCGAGCGCCAGCCGGACGGTCTTGGCCTCGCCGAGGGCAGTCAGATCGAGCGAGGCGCCTTCGAGCCAGCGGATCACCCGTGCCGCGTCCGGGGGAGCAGCAGGCCGCTTGCTCTCGGGAAGGAGCGCGTACTTGCGCAGGGCCGTCCGCAACGACTCGACGTCAGGGCGTCCGGGACGGTCCTTCACGAGGGCGGGAAGCGCCGTGGAGAGGGCGTCCGAGATGCTGTCCCGGGTCTTGGCTGCCGCGTGAGGCCACTTCATCTCTATGTACGCCCGGACGAAGTCGAAGATCGTACGGGCGCTCTTGGCCTGCAACATGGACAGGGGGAGACCCGTCTCCATATCGAACGGCTCGCCACGCTTGGCCGCCTGCCGGAGGTCGGACAGGAGGCTTTCCGCGAGCGCCTTGGTCCTGAGAGTCTTCGACTTCTGCCGACCGCCGACCTTCCAGCGGACGACGAAGGACGGCGTCTTGCTCGACTCGTTCCGGGTGATCGTCCAGAACTTCACGTCGTAGGAGGTGTTCACGCCGCCTCCCGGAGGTCTTCCAGCCAAGCTGTGAGTTCGCTGCGGTAGATGCGGATCTCCCCGTTGGGCAGCTTGAAGCCCTGGGGTGCCTTGCCAATCTCACGCCAGCGGTAGAACGTCCGGCGCGAGATTCCGCCGAGTACGTCGAGGATTTCGGGGACCGTCATCAGCTTGTCGTCCTTCATGCTGCCCTCCCTTCGATTGCCGGAAGATCTTGGCCCGCTGCTTGGGCTTCGAGATGGGCCATGTGGGCTCGCCATCGTTGGCGTTCGGCCACGGTGCGGAGGAGCCGGACGGCCAGCGGTGGCACGTTGGCGTCTCCGGCCGGGACGGGCTTCCAGGCGTATCGGTGGGGGTCTGTGGGTTGGTCGGTTTGGCCGAGGGCTTCCAGGACCCAGGTGCGGCGGTCTTGCTTGTGTTCGGCCAGGGTCTTGTTGGACCACTTGCGGGAGACCAGGACGCGGCGGCCGGCGTAGCCAAGGTGTTCGGGCTTGTGGGCCTTGCCCCGGCAGCGGCCCGGGGTCATCCCGGCCTTGGCTCCCTTGGGCTGGATGCCGTAGCGGAGCCAGTTGGCGCAGGTGGGGGAGCAGGGTTCGTAGCGCAGGGCTTCGGCCAGGCGGGCGGCGTGGTCGCGGCGTGCTTGGTCGTCGGTGTCGAGGCTTTCGCCGAGTGACTTGGTCAGGTACTTGGACAGGTAGCGGATGCATTGGTCAGCGTCGGGGGTGCCGGCCAGCACGCCTTGCACGTCCACCTGGGTGCCGAAGCGGATCACGTGGAGGGGTTCGGCTGTGTCGTCGGTGTCGAACTGGTCGAGGGCCTCGTCCCAGGTGGGCAGGAGCTCGCCCGTGGCCGGATCGATGTAACCGGCCTGCTTGTCCCAGACGGGCAGGTGTTCGCCGTCGAAGACGACCCGGTCGGCCGGGGGCCACCACACTTGGTGGTAGGTGGCCGCCGCGATCTGCTTGATCTCCGCGCGCGGCAGGGTGCCCCTGATCGCCATGTGCAGGTGTGGGGCGAGCCGCTTCTGAGGCTCCACGGAGGCGAAGTACTGGACGTCGTAGCCCGCCACCCGGCGGAGGTTCTGCACGAAGCGATCGACCAGCTTGGAGAAGTGCAGCGCGTCACGGGCCGCCCGAGCGTAGTCGTAGGTGTCGGGATCGATCGGGACGCCGTCGCGGATCTTGCCATAGCTGGGCAGGGTCAGCGTGACGAACAGTGAGGGCCGGTAGATCTTGCCATCCGAGCTGGTGAACGTCCGGCCGAGTGTTGTGCTGGCCATCTTGCGGCGGGGCAGGTCGGGGGCGTCCTGGCGTCGCCGGGTGGATCGGGTGCGCTTGGGCGTAGTCCGGCCGAGGACATGGCCGCGCATTCCGGCCGCGTTGATCTCGTCGTCCAGACCGGAGATGACCGCGTCCAGGTCGGTGGTGTCCTCGCTGGCCTGCTCGGCGGCGTCGCGGCGGGCTTGCATGTCGGCGCGGAACTCGATCAGCCAGCGTTGTTCGTCGTTCGGTTCGTCCGGGGTGATGGCGGGTTCGTGGTCGAGGTGCCAGCCTTCCCGGCATTGGGCCATGCGGAGTTGCCGGTTGCGCTTGGCGCACGGCGGGCAGACGGCCTCTCGCGTGGCTCCGCAGGGCACGTCGATGATCTCGCTCTGCCCGGTCTGGAGGTCGATGCGCTTGAGTGCGACGGGTCGGATGCAGACGCCGTACTGCTTGGCGACCTCCAGAGCGACGTCACGCGCCCACGGCATGCGCAGCCGTTCGGCCCGGGGCAGAGCGCGATCGTAGGTCACGGCTCCTCCCCTTCGTCGGCGACGATGAGCGCGCCCTGGCCGCATTCGCGGCACTCGACGAGGCCCGGCTCCAGGTCGAGCCAGAGTGTGTTGTCGGACTGGCAGGTCGAGCAGCGCAGTCCCTCCAGCAGGTAGGCCACGTCACGCATCGGGGTGCACCTCCGTCTCGGCCATCTCCGCGCACAGCCGGTACCCGCCGTCGTAGGGGTGGGCGAGGACGCGGGCCTGGTAGAGCTCGAAGACCCGCATGCGGGGCAGGTCCCGGGCAGTCAGGAGAACCATCAGCGGGCGGCCCGTCACCAGGTCGAGTTCGTCGGCGGTGCCGTGGAAGCAGATCCTCATGCCGCCCTCCCGAAGGTGGCGACCATGGCGCGGATGTCGTTGTCGGAGACGTAGGCCGCGCGGACCCGGACGGGTTCGGGGCTGCTCTCCAGCCGAACGTAACCGATGCCCGCGCCGAGTTCGGGGACGGGGGAGATGTGGTCTGCAAGGGCTCCCCGGTCGCGGGCGCCGTCGCCGAGGACCATGTCCACCTGTTCCGACTCGTCCAGCCGGAGGGCGATCTTGTCGGGGAACAGGTTGCGGATGTTCATGACCTCCTTGCGGGGGTCCTGGAGTGCTGCCAGGACGCCGACGCCGACCGCGCGGCCCTGGGTGGTGAGGGTGGCCAGCGCGCCGGAGATGCGTTGCTTGAGCTGCCGGTCTGTCTGGTACGCGGTCAGGAACGCCACCTCGTCGACCACGACCAGGACGAACGGGTCATCGACGGTGGGCGTGTGGTTGCGCTGGAGTCCGGCGAATCGAGCGGCGCGCTTCTGCATGATGCTGACGGCCTCGTCGAGGAGGTCGGCGCACTCTTCCGGGGTGGCGGCGTAGCGTGACCCGAACAGGTCCCGGCCGTAGGACAGTTCCATCAGCTTGGGATCCAGCGCCCAGAGTTCGGCCAGGCCTTCGGCTACGGCGGGGAGAAGCCCGCGGATCGCGGACCACAGAATCGAGCCCTTACCGGCCCCGGTCGCGCCGGCGACGAGGACATGGGTGCCGTGGACCCTGAGCCGCCACGGCCGCCCGTCCTCCTGCTTGCCGACCTCGATCGCCTCGACGGTGGCCGCGTCCGGCAGCGGGCGTGATGGGATCGGGACGGAGAGGGGGTCGTGACGCGGGAAGGTGAGTGTCAGCCGCCCGGAGTGAGTCAGCGCGACCCGGCAGGAGACGGCGCCGAAGCCCTGGGCGAGGTGGTCGATGCGATCGGCCCAGTCCTTGACCGCCTGTCCCTTGAGCATGCGCACGGCTACCAGGTCCGCCCACGGGGTGCAGGTGACCTTGACGAGGCGGGGCAGGTAGTCGCGTCCCCGGATGTGCCTGCCGAGACCGGAGACGATCATGACGGGTTGCCAGTGCCGCCGGTAGATCCAGATGAGCCGCCACCAAGCTTGCAGCCGACGCCCAACCAGCCGGACGAACGAGTCCCTATCGGTCAGCGCCCAGGCGGCGAGTCCTGCCGGGGTGGGTGCGGTGAGCAGAAGCGCGGTCTGCCAGCCGTACAGGATGGTGAGCACGCCAGGAGCGACGACGGCGAGCACGGCGATGGGGTGTCGCCAGGTCATCCGGACCAGCCCGGCCAGGACACGTCCGGCGAGGATGATCAGGGTGAGGATGGCGGGAGTGGTGACGACGGCCGGGCGGAAGACGACGGCCGTGTCCGGGGTCGTGGAGACGAGGTTGCGCGCCTCGTCGCCAGGTAGGCGCTTGAACATAAGCTGGACACCTCCTCGTTGATGTGGAAGTCGCGGGAGAACAAGGGGGCCGCCGGAAGTTGCCGCTTCTGGCGGCCCCGCCTTACTGGTCAGGCCGCCCCGGGGGTGGCCTGGTCGGTGGCCGACTGTTCGGCGCGCAGGCGCTCGCAGTCGGTCAGGTAGCGAGCAGCGGCGTTGAAGATCTCGCGGGCGGTGTCCAGGTCGGCGCTGGTGACCGGCCCGGCTCCGGTGGTGGAGATGTGCACGTCCGTGTCACGCGACCGGATCTCCAGGTACGGCCGCGGGTCGTTGAACAGCATTCCGGCGCTGACACGCAGGCCCGGCGTGTAGAACGAGATCGCCAGCCGGGGCTCGGAGTCCGGTCGCATCGACAACGTGACGTAGGTGTACGGCCCGGAGCTCACGCCGCCGCCTCCCTACCGGCTGGTGTGGCCTGCTGCTTCGGGCGGGCGGGCTTCATGCCGGTGGCCCGGTAGGAGTAGGCCAGCCGTCCGGCCGGGTTCACGTACGGCGTGATGGTCATGCCGGTGAATTCGACCGGCGCGATCGGCAGGCCGGCCAGCGCGGGCGGGGCGACGGGCTCGGTCTCAGAGAGGATCTTGACCGCGATCGTCTTCTGCCCGGCCTTGAGGTTCGGGTCGCCGTCCATGACCGGGATCTGCCAGATCGGCTCACCGGTCGTCTTGTCCCGGGCGTAGACGGTCTTGCCGCCGGTCGAGGCCTCGAAGTTCTTGACCTGCTCGACCTGGCCGACGATGAAGCAGCCGTGCGGGAACGCCTGCTCGAAGCTGACCGGGATCGGTCCTTGGATCGCCATGAATGCTCCTCCTTTCAACGGGGACGGCCATTCGTTCGCTCGTCCACTTGTCCGAATAAGTTGAGAGTAGGTGATCGCGACTCGTCCGCACAAGTAGATAAGCGGTAAGGGGGGTAAGAGTTAGCTCACCTTGAAGACATCTTCGAGCTCGTGCAGGCTCCCCGGCAGGGCCAGGCTGATCACCATCAGCGCGTTGCCGGCTGGGTCGTGCACAGTGGCCAGCACGCCGAGGAGCGGCCCGGACGAGCCGAGCAGTTCGGCCTCTTCCTCGGTCGGCGGGCGGGCGTTGATCCGCTCGGTGATGTGGTCGAAGCGCAGGTGCTTGACGGCCTGGAGGTGCTGGCGGATGCCGCGCCGCAAGGGTTCGGGCTTGTCCAGGTCGGTGCCGAGGGCGTGTTCCAGCGGGACCCAGACGGTCTCTACCGCCGAGATCACATCGGCCTGCCGCGCGAGCCGCTTGCGTACCACCACGGGAGTCTTCTCGGCGACGCCCAGCAGCCGGGCGATATGGCGGGGAGCTGGAACCCTTCCGGCCTCAAGGACCGCATCCGGGCTCTCGCCATGCTCCGCTGTCGTCAGGCTGGGGCGTACCCGGTCGGCCGCGCTCTGTGGACGGCCTTTGACGAACGAGCCGCGCCCGTGCTCCCGTTCGATCCATCCCTGCATGGCGAGGGTCTGCAACGCGCGTACGACGGTGGTCCGGCCGACGCCGAGTTCGCGTACAAGCTGGGTTTCGGACGGCAGCATGTCACCAGGGGCGTACTCGCCCGACTCGATGCGGTCCTGAATCGTCCGCATGACCTGCGCGTATTTAGGTGGGGCGAAATCCATGCCCATCTCAACCGCCCGTTCACTCTTCCACTTGTGCGCATAAGCACAGTACCGGCTGAGCTCAGGCCTGTCAGCGGCCCGCGTTCATAAGCGAGCAGGATGTAACTCAGGAGCCTGTCACGAGGGACGCGCACGCGGGGCAAGCCCGGGGAACGTGCGGAGAGAACCTGACCGACCAGCCGCAGAACGGCAGCGGCCGGACTGGAGCCGAGCAGAGGCTGGCCGTTGTGCCGGGGATGACCGCGTGCACCTGGCCCGCCGAGAGGCCGACCACGTAGTCCAGGGGACAAGCCACCTCGATCGGCTCTTTGAGATCGAGATCGTCCCATTGCAGTGGCCAGCGTAGAACCCCGCAGGGCAGACCGAACGGGTGCTCATCGAGCTGCACCAGAGCCGCAGTGCCGTTGCGGAGCTCCGCGACCACGACCCCCTCACGGCCCATCAGCGCAGCGCTGTTGGCACGGATGCGGGCGTGACTGTGCAGAGTGCTCACGATGGTGGCCCGCCAGCCGATCCGGCTCACAACGGCTCCGCCGAGGTTCCAGGGCGGTGCGAGGTGATCGGGTGGTGCTGGGCGCGGAGCTCGGCGTACCGCATGGCGATCCGGCGGGCCGCCCGGAGAGGATCAGACGCCGGATGCCAGGCGTAAATGACGCGGCGGCGATCGGCATTCCATCCGGTACGCCACCAAAGACGTTCGCCGTCGCACCACACGACCAAGCCCACCCAGACTGAAACCAGTGCCAGCCCGTAACCGTCGTGGACGTCGGAATTGATGCCGTCTCGCTGCAAAGCGTCGCGGAGGATTTCCGCTGACCGGCATGGGTCCAAAGTGACCATGGCCGGGGAGATCATTTTTCCACCCGCTCGAATCGCACCGACTCGGCGGGATCCACGTAGGCGCGGAAGATCTCGCGTTGAGCCTGGGCGTTCTCGCCGGCGCCGAAGTCGTAGCAGGTGTGCCGGATGCTGCCCCGGATCGAGGTTTCGCGCGGCATGGCGCGCATCGCCGTGCGCAGCTCGTCCATCGCGGTCGCCTGGAACCCGCTCCATCCGCTCGGACCAGCGACTTCGCCGTTCTCGGTGAGAACGCGGACGGTCCAGGAGAAGCCCTCTCGCTGCGTCTCAGGGGCGCCGATGCAGGAAAGGCAGTCCTCCTGAGCGGACGCGGCCAGGCCCAGCCCGGAGGCGGTCACGTGGCCGCGACGAGTGACGATCTTCCAGCCTCGTCCCTCGCACTCTGTGCATCTAACTGGCGTTGTCATGCCGGTCAGCATGAATGTCCATGCTTTTCAGACCTATCTCACGCTGATATAGCACGAGCGCATATAGGCTCCACGGCGGAGCACGACATCATCCCGGCAACGGAAAGCCGGAGGTCCGAAATGCAAAATGGCGCGTTCGACCCAATTGAGCTACCCGCCGCCGTCTGGGATCAGGACGAAACCCGGGAAATACTCAAGAACCGCGACATTGCCGGACTTTTCAGGATCGCCCGCAAATACGGCGCCAGTCAGGTCCGCATCGGCACCGCCACCGGCCTTGGCCAGCCTCGCGTCAACAAGATCCTCAACGGGGGCGGCTGCATCAAAGAGCTCGCCGTCATCGAGCGCGTCGCCAACGGTCTCCGCCTGCCCGACCATGCCCGCATGCTCCTCGGCCTGGCCCCGCTCGCCGGTACACCCCAGGCCTACGAAGAGGACGACGAGCACGAAGACCAGGCCCGCGAACTCGCCGAACTGCTGGACAGCACGGCCACCATCGACCCCACCACGGTCATGATCCTGCGCACCGACACCAACAACCTGCGCCTCCTGGACCGGCGGCTCGGGGGAGTGGCCATCGCCGACAAGATGCGCGCGCAGATCTCCCAGATCCAGCGCGCACACCGTCACGCCGTACGCCCCGCCATGCGCGCCGAACTCGCCCACCTCCTCGCCGAAACCGCCTCCCTGGCCGGATGGCAGGCCATCAACGCCCTGACCCTCAAAGACGCCTGGCTCCACTATGAACAGGCCAGAGCCGCCGCCTACGAAGCCGAGGACCCGGCCGTCCTGGCCTACGTCTCCGGCGAACAGGCCTACGTCCTGATGGAACTCGGCCGGCCTGCTGAGGCGATGAAGCTCCTGCAGCACGTGCATGCCCAGCATCACACCCGCGTACCTGCCCGGCTCAGGACCTGGCTCTCAGCCGCTGAGGCGGAAGCCGCCGCTGTCCTGGGCGACGAGGCCACCTGCCGCCGCGCCCTCGATCAAGCCGTCTCGCTGCTCCCCGACGGGGACGCCGACCCGGACACGCCCTACCTGTCGATCAACACCCACCACCTGGCCCGCTGGCGCGGCAACTGCCTGGTCCGCTTCGGCGACCCCGCCACCGCCGAGGACCTACGCTCAGCCTTGGCCGGAATGGACGGCACCTACAACCGCGCCGAGTCCGGCGTCCGCTGCGACCTCGCCCACGCCCTGCTCGCCGCTGGCGACCCCGAAGCTGCCCAGCCCCACATTCAGCGAGCCCAGCAGTTGGCCACCATGACCGGCAGTCGCCGGCAACGCCGCCGCATCAACGAACTGGCCAAGGCCGTCAACCGCGGTCCTGGTTGTTGAGCCACACCTGAGCCTGAAGCACTCCGACCAAGGTCCCCGACGTCCAGATGTCCCCGCGTGCCACCATGCCCGGGATCTCACTCATGGGGATCCACTCGATCCGGTCGGCCTCCACCTCACCCTCAGGCCTGCCCACCAGCTCGGCCCCGCGCCCCACGAACAGGATGTGCTCGGAGTCGACCATCCCCGCCATGGGCTGATACGAGACCAGAAGTTCCAAGCCTTTCGGCCGATACCCGGTCTCCTCCTCCACCTCCCGCAGAGCGGTGACCATCGGATCCTCACCCGCCTCGATCAGCCCACCGGGAAGCTCCCACCCCCACCGATCGAACACGAACCGATGCCGCCACATCAGCAAGACCCGATCCTGCTCATCCAGCACAACCGCGATCGCGGCCCGATCCAAGTGCACCACGTGATGCTCGAAGCGCTCCCCACCCGGGATCTCCACATCCGCCAGCCCCAACCGGATCCACCGGTTGTCATAGACCAGCCGCTCCCCATGTACGACCCAGCGTGTCAGCTCAGCGTCATCAGTCACATCGCGAAGTTACCGTCTTGCGCATCTCCAGTACATGGTTTCCGACGCCGCCCACCGAGATCTCTGACCACTGACCGTTCAACCTAAATCACCCCGAAATCGGCCTGAGGAGGCCGCCACGCCCGGACTGCGAGCACTCCACTTTGTATCAGGCCTCTTTACGGCGAAGCTCTGCCTTGAAGCTGCCTCTTCACATGAGAGTTCTACTAGTTATCGTTGGAGTTGGCTTGCAAGCTGTCAGGGCTCACGGTTCCTGATCGCCTGATCAGTGAGGATACGTAGTACGCGATCCGCATTAGCAAGAGGATAGGCAGCCCAGTTGTGGGCCAGGGACACAGGGATGACTGCATCGTCGTACAATCGGCTGCCCATTCGATCCAAGACCTCCAGGGTCCGCCTTAGGGTAGGGAAACGAGATGGATTATCGGCGCCGCTGTCCTTCCCTTTTGTATAAGCCAAACCCTCCTGGGGAGGGACAGTGATAACTAGTAACTGGCCATCCGCAGCATGATAGAAGAACTTCCTGCCGTAGTAGGTCTCAGTAAGACTTTGAACTCGAAGCACCTCTCTCATATAAGAGTCGTCTAGGCGCATGAATGCCTGCCGAGGGACAGGTAGTTCACGCTCTTTGACGAGCGCAGTACGCTGAATGCCTTTGAAATGTTCGACGGGATAGCCGCTTTTGGCGATACCCAAGACTACGGGAGGCTTTTGCCCTCGACTATGGCAACGCTTCCATAGGGCTTGCCAGCATCCAAGTAGGCCACGAAAAATCCGAGCGCTATTTCCGAAGACAGCGAGATCCCCATCGTACAGAAACGCTGTCTGGGAGAGAAGTCTAGGATATAGCTGTTCAAAGCTCAATGCAACGCCGACTAGGACCAAGTGTTCCACGATATCGCGTACGCGGCCCAATGCCTCGCCATTTGTAGCGTCCGGCTTAAACTCCTCATAAACGCGGAAAGTATCCGTGGCCCAGAGGATCTTGTGGCACGAAGGGCACTCACCGGGAGTCTTCAGAGGAGTGCGTAGCCCGGAACGTTTAGCGGCAGTAGGATCGTTTAGCGAGCAAGCGCGATTAGGGCACTTAGGTAGAAGAATATCGCCTCGTTGCGCAGCTTCTGAATCTTTGTCCAAACCATAACGTTGTACCTCTGACAGCACCTCGAGGAGAGAACGGTTCTGTACCTGAGTCGAATAAAATAGATCGTAGAGTTCCGAGCGAAAAGCCTCATGAGGATCGCTATATTGGTCGTGTTCTAGATAGGATCCAGGAAGAAAGCCTGAAACTACCGATGCCTCCAAGGCCTCCGCGATGCGACTCGGGCTGACGAAGGGTCCTGTATGGCTCTGCATCTGCTGCAGATCAATGAAAACACCAGCGATTTGCAGGTATAGGACCCGTGTTGATGGGTACCTATCGAATGCCTCTTCGTACTCATGGCTCGAGCCGTCAACCGCTACGACATACCTGATAGAAGGGGCCGTAGGCTGATCTAGGCTATTAGCCGGTTCAACTAGTCCCTCTATTCTGCTGAAATCAAAGCTCGCGTCCGGTCGACGATAGTGGGCTAGTCTCTCTCGAATGCGCTCATTAGAAACGGTAGGCCCGTGCCCCATCCCAGATGCCATCTCATAACGGATCGCACCCCCAGGCAATCGACTACTGTAAGGCATATCAGTCGCCGATCTCGTCGAAGAGAGTAGCTAGGGCAGCCGGGCCAGTCTCGTTTACGCTAGTACGGGCGAAAATCTCGTCTGGATCTGGGCAGTCTTCGTACATGTCTTCCTCAATTTCAGCATCCGGAGCGAAGTCCGTACTTGCTGTGGTGGGAGGGAGACCTGTTTCGCTTCGAACATAATTCACCATGTCGAGATCGAACTTAGCAATTTGAACGGGAATGGTGTAAGGAGAAGAGTCGGTACGTAGACGCACGAAACCGCGATCGTCGGCGCTTAGGATCTGGTCGGAGAAATCTCCGAAGTCGTAATAATTAGCCAGCTTCTTCATCTCGCTAGCGTTGTTCATGTAGGCGCAGACCCAGTTGGCCGTGTTTGACAAGATCATTTCGTCGACGCTAGATACTTCCTGAGTCGCGTAGATCATTCCAATCTTATACTTCGCTGCCTCTTTAGCTAGGCGCACATACGGATCATTGCTGCTGGCGGCTTTGTTGAACTTGTCGCGATCCAAAAGCCGGTGCGCCTCTTCGAGGAAAATCTGCATAGGACGGGGTGGCTTTCCGTCTCGGAAACGTGCAGAAGCGCGGCCGATTATCTCGTTAACCACACGCTCCGCGCATGTCTGTAGGACCTGCTCAGAGCCGCGAGACAGATCGACGATGACGAGCCGGCCGCGCGCAAGGTCTCCGTAGATGGCAGGTGCGAAGTCGGCCCGAGAGTTTGGCTGGTGGTATGGCTTAAGGGCGCGAAGCTCCTTATAGCCATTAGCTCGTCCACTTGTCGCCAACATACCTACCATGCCATCTATGCTCGGGTCGCCGTGTCCACCGATAGAGGAGTCAGAAAAATACATCTTCACGGCTACGGCGTCGGTTTGGTTTCTGGATGAGACCCCAGCGGCGGCCCTAGCGATGATCGAGCTCGCCGCCATAAGCTGCCGCGCATTGACGGTTATGACGTCGGATCCTGTGATTCCGATGAGTGCTCGCGTGTCGGTGTTTGTTGGAAGCTTACAGGTCCAGCCTTGAGGAGCCTCAAGCCCCGCATGAAGGAGAATCGCATAGTACATTGCTCGGACTGCTAGAAGGCGTTTCTTATCGCCCTCACTCTCCGTGCTTTCAGGCGAACGAGTAGGGTCGCAGGATAGAAAGTTCTGAATGTACTTGCGGTTGTCTCCTTTGAAGAAGGATTCGATGAGACTCCAGCACCCGTCAATCTGAGGCTCATCGAAAAAGTTGAGGGATAGAGGACGAATGTTGCGGCGGCGATCTTCGTCCGTAGCCCCTAAACGATAGATGCGAACGTTGTCACCGAGTTGGGATAGTGCTGTCTTGTCTTGGCGGTTTGCATAAGCATATTCCCCTGCCGGATCGAAGATGAGCTGGCCAACTCGAGTAGCAGTTTTGTGCGCGTATAGATGAACAGCTGCAGCGAGGACCTTCATGGTGTTTGACTTGCCGGCGCGCGTCATGCCAAAAACTGCCGTCTTGTGCGCCACGAAATCTTTTGGACGTACGCGTACATGAACCTCGGTAGTTCTCTGCTGGTCACGCGCAACCCACTCCCGCCGGCGCGTGGAAGAATAACGCAGCTTTCCTACGGTGATCGTAGCGTCGGTGTCGGGTAGATCAGCATTTGGCGCCTCATCACCATGCTGCTCGTCTTCACGCTCACCCATGGGGAGCTCAACGTGATCGACGACTTGCTGCAGGCTGGAACCATGAGGTTTTGCGACAACGTAGCCCGCAGCCGCATAAACTGCGTCCACGTCCTTACCGAAGACGAGGTCACCTTTCTCGTTCTCGGTGAAGGTCCCCAGAATGCGGCAGCGAAATGCAGCCTGTTGCATCAGACTGCGCGTTAGAATGTCGGCAGGAGGATTTTCTTGGCCGTCCTGTCTGTAATGATTGGTGATCGTGCGATCTGTGTCCTCAGCCCGCAGACGCGAGAGGTCGGATTGGTTTGGAAGTGAGGTCTCGCGCAGGACCCGCAGCAAGACGATCTCTCGGTCTTCAGAGGCGATGTTAACTGCCTGCTTCGGAGAGTCGAGACCTCGTGGGTATGCCAGAAGCAAGCAGTGTTGCGGGACGCCATGAGCTGCGTGAAGCCAGTCGTCGTTGGTCAGAACGTTCGCTTCGCGGTACCCGAAGTCAAAGATTCCGCCCACCTTGACGGATTCGTGCAGGAGTTGGATGAGGGCAGACTCTTCCGCTCCAGCGCCGGCACCGAGCAGTACGGATGACATAGGCATCCCCTTAGATGCGCACGTGTCCCATTAAATAGTGCAGTTTATTTTGCCACAAGCTAGACGCAAAGGCTAGCTGGATGTTCAGTTGATTATGTCCTGTTTATGTAGTCATGTGGTACATTGTTGAGATTTGTGATGATCAGCTCGGTGGCGCCACGCTTCTCGTGCCGGTTGCAGTACGTCAAGTCGGTAGTGTGTAGCCGAGGTGTACCAGCTGGCACCAATCCGCCAGGTGTCCGGCCGTTGGCGTCTGTGGAGGCGCGATAGAGATCGATGATTTCATCGTGGTAGTCATATGAAAGAACCCATGGGGCTTGGAGGTTAATGAGGAGCTTCGCGAGCCGCTCATGCTGAGGTCGCCTAAAGGCCTTTCGGTAGAGCCGCTCACCCTTCTCCCAAAAGGGAGGGTCGAAATAATATAGTCGACGACTTTGGGAGTAGTTCTCCTCGACCCAGCGAACCGTAGTGTGGACATCGGTGCGTCGTACGGCGGCAATCCGTCCTTCGGTAGCAAGCCGCCCTATCTGACGAAGTCGATGAATGATCTCTTCTTTGTAGAATCTGCAGTCGATTTTATACTTACTCTGCTGCCTTTGTCCGCCAATAGGGCCTGCTCTCCCTTGGAGAATCCCTGAGTAGCTTGTTCGGTTCAAAAAAAGGCATGCGTATGCTTTCTCGCGAAGCGTTTTTCCTGGGTTGGCTCTGAGTTTGTGCCACTCTTCTAGAGTTACATCGGCTGTAGCGATGTCGGCCACCAGTTGTTCTGTCTTAAAGCACGCTTGATGCCAAAAGGCATATACCAATGGATCTAGATCCGCTAGAACCGTGCGTTCAATAAGCCCTGCTTCTAGAAGGTGAAGCGAAACCGCCCCTCCTCCAGCAAACGGTTCAACGAAGAGGTCCAGCGGAGTTTGATCGTTTAGCTTTAAAAGGTCGACAAAAAATGGCACTAGCTGACGCTTTCCTCCGGGGTAGCGTAGCGGGCTGCGCAGTTCAGTATTTGCCGAGAACTGTCGTCGAGACGGACTCGATGCCTGCTGCGTATTGTCGGTGTGCATAGAGGACTAGGCACCGCCCGAGAGGGCAAAGGTTGCAAGGGCAGGAACCGGCACTTGTCAGCCTCCTCATACACTCTGCTACGTACGCACGACTTGTAACCTTAGTGTGGAATCCGCCTGTTCGATACCCGTCTCGGATCTAACAATGCCACAACTATTATGCGCGGTGGAGGCGAACTGAGGCTGTCGATGCAGCTTTGGGTTGGAGCCCGGGGAGTGGTGCAGGTCGATTCCGCGTCCTCTCCCTGCGGAGATGTCTCGCCCCCTTGGACACTCCCTTGGAAGCTCTCTTGCTGAATTGAGCTTGTGAGGATCAAGACGGCGGCGCGGCGCGCCGCCGCACCCCGGCCCTTCGCCCGCCCGCCGTCCGGGCGTGCGGCCTGGGGGCCGGTCCCGGACCGCGGCGGGACGCCGGGCCGGGCACCGCACGCCGGCCCGCCGTACGGACCGAACGCTCCGACCGGGGTTGCCGCACCGCCGAACAGATGCAGCCCTTACGATCGCCACTGCATGGCCGGTCGCCGTAGATGGCCGGGGGCGATCGAAGGTCCGGAACTTCGTTCCTCAGCCCCGGCCCATCGGGCAAGACGGTTGCTGTCCTGCCTACGGCGCGGGCCGCAGTGCGCGATGTTGGTGGCGATGCCGGCGACCAAGGGCTTCCAGGCAGGGGTGGTCCTGATGACTCCTAAGAGAGGGCTGGCAACGCGCCCACATTCTGGACCTGTTCATGCGCGTTCTCAGCCTGTGTCCGAGGCCTACCTACGTCGCATAAGACGGTCGACCCGTGCCTTGCTCCTGGAGAATGGGCGAGCATAACTGCCTGACCCATCGAAGTTCCGAAGGAGGAGACCGAGGTTGACGCCCCCCGACGTTCCTGACTGGACCGACGCCCTCACTGCCTTGGCTGCCGTAGCGGCCCTGGTGCTCTCTCTGTTCTCGGTCTGGTATGCCAGGCGACAGGCCAGTGCTGCGATCGACCAATCGGCCGATGCCCAGCGAGCTGCTGACGCGGCGAAGGATCAAGCGGTCTCGGCGCGTGATTAAGCAGAAGTAGCCGCCAACCAGCTCGCGCTCGACCGTACGGCGTTCAAGGAGTCGCAGCAGCCCTATGTGGTCGTCGACATCCGGGCGTCCGACTTCATCTCGGAGGCGCTGAATCTCGTGGTGGAGAACGTGGGGCCCACGGTTGCCCGCAATGTTCGAATCAGGTTCGATCCGCCCATCCAAACCTCGATGGACGGGGGAGACCGAGAGAGGCTCGCCGATGCTCTCATATTCACCCAGGGCATCCCTCATCTGCCGCCTGGGCGCAAGATTGAGGCGCTCTTCGATATCGGATGGCAGTTCTTCGCGAAGGACCTGCCCCGCCGGTACACCGTGACGGTGGAGGCGGACGGACCCTATGGCGCTGTCGAGCCGCTTACCTACCTGATCGACCTTGAGATCTACCGCAAGCTCCGGAACCTCAAGGTCAAGACCCTCCACCAGCAGGTCCAGGAAATCGAGAAGCTCCGTGGGGCGGTCGAGGGAGTCGCTGCGGAGCTCGCTCGTCCACGCAGCGAAGCCGAGGAAGCGGAGTGGCGACGAGCAGTTGAAGAGCAACGAGTCCAGGAAGTCCGCGATGCTCTAGCGAGCGCAAGCGAGCCCCTCCTTCCAGGGCCAGAGGAGCGGAATGAAAAGACTAGAACTAGCTAGGGCCTGCTAGGCCGGAAACCCCATACGTCAAACTTCGTGCTTGCCACGATAGGGACGTGGTGAACTTCCAGAAGACACAATTGAACATGCGCGTATCACTCGACATTAACGATCATCGCACATGCGCTGAGGTCTATCGCTTTGTCGAGCTCGCAAAGCAGGAGGGAAGGGGCCCTGCAGAACTGGGGGACTGCAACAGCCCCGTGTGATGGGTTCCGGTCACAACTTCCCGCCGTGCAATATACGTGCAATGATCATGGTCTGCATCGCCGTGAGCCACGGTCTTGCCGCAGGCGGAAGGCCATATCTAAGCCGCAACGGTCACGCGCTGTAAAACCGTCGGCTCAGCCTACGCAAGTTCGAACCTTGCACCTGCCACCAGCAGTAGCTGCAGGTCAGAGGCCCTTCGGGGCCTCTTCTGCGTTTCAGGGGTGTGCAACCAGATGCAGCCCTGAGCGGCCGTTTGTCGGTGGTCACGGGATATACGCGGGATGGATCTGGGGCGTTTCCTCAGATGGGCGCCCATGATCGGGGCTGTATGTGGGATGCTGCCGCCTCTCAACGTCGAAAGGCCCGGGCGACGAAGGACGGCGTCTTGCTGGACTCGTTCCGGGTGATCGGCCAGAACTTCACGTCGTAGCAGGTGTTCACGCCGCCTCCCGGAGGTCTTCCAGCCAAGCTGTGAGTTCCCCGCGATAGATACGGATCTCTCCGTTGGGCAGCTTGAAGCCCTGAGGTGCCTTGCCGATCTCACGCCAGCGGTAGAACGTCCGGCGCGAGATGCCGCCAAGTGCGTCAAGCGGCGGCGCGGCGCGCCGCCGTACCCCCGGCCCTCCGCCCGCCCGCCGTCCGGGAGTGCGGCCTGGAGGCCGGTTCCGGACGGCGCGGGTCTGCGGGCCGGGCGCCGCACGGCCTCACCGTACTGACCGAACGCCTCGGCCGTGGTTGCCATGCCGCCGCGCAGATACAGCCCTCACGACCGCCTCTGCATGGCGGGCCACCGCACAAAGCTGGGGGCGATCGTCTATCCGTGCTTCGTTCCTCGGCACGGCTCACCGGACAACGTGGTTACGGTCCGCTTCCGAACCGAGGCAAGTCCATCGGGTCAGCTGGTTTCCGGTGCCTGGCGGGCAAGGTGCCGCTTGGAGCCCGAGGTGGTCGGTCCAAGCGTGACACCAGCTGGCAGTGGTGATACCGGCTTTCTAATCCTGGGAATCACGCCGACCTGGTACTCGTCCTCGTAGATCAGTTTGCCGGGGTCGCTCGCGCGTACGAGGTCGCATCGCACTCCGTGCACCGTCAATAGATCTCGCAACGGCTCCAGACGGGCGAGCATCGCGCCCGTGGGGGCGCTCTTGAACCACGTGATCGCGCCGATGGAGTTCCCATCGGCATAGAACGGCGGCTCGGGCAGGTGCTCGCGGAACCAGTCGTCGATGTCGAAGTAGAGTTCTTCTTCCTCCGGTGTGAGCAAGTTCTTGCGTCGCAGGTGGTCGACGGCGACGAAGATGCCGACCTCGACCCCCAAACGACCGACGTAGTCGACCTGAAGTCGCAGGTATGGCGTCTCATGACTTGTCACGTCGTCAGGCACAGGATGCTCCGAAGTCTGGGCGGCGTCTGAACTGTGCGTAGGGTTCGAAGACCAGTAAGCCCGAACCCCTAAGTAGCTGCTCCTCGGAGGCGGGCCTGTTAGGGATCATCACCCGGACCGCCGTGCCATACACGTGCAATGATCACGGGCTACACGACCGAGATGCACGCTTGCATCACTGGTGGATGACCGTTTTGCTGCCCGACAGGTCACGAGCTATAAACCGTCGGCTCAGCCTACGCAGTTTGAACCTTGCACCTGCCACCAGCAGTAGCTGCAGGTCAGAGGCCCTTCGGGGTCCTTTCTGCGTTTCAGGGGTCATGCAGCCGGATGCCGCCGTGAGCGGGCTGTTGTCGAAGCTCCCGGAATATGTCCAGTATGGATCTCGGGGCGTTTCTCCTGGTAGGAGGCCATGATCTGCTCAGCCCCTGCTCGGCGTGACCGCACAGAGATAGGTCGACTCCTCCAGCAGCTGTGCTGTCAGCTTGATCCCCGTCAGGTTCTCGGCCAGTGCGAAGACGGCCCGGCTAGATTTTCTGGTGCCTCGGAGCTCCAGGTTGATCGCGAAGCCCTGCCCGTCGCATCGGCCGTAGGAGGCTGAGGCAGGACCTGATCATCTTGACGCCCGATGACCCGGGCAAAGCTGAGCACACCATCGGGCGGGTCGAAGGGCGCAAGTTCGAACTTTGCTCCCGCCACAACAGCAGGAAGGGGCCTGGTAGCAGCGGAAACGCGGGGATGGGCTTTCTCGTCGTGTCCGCGTTCACGCATCCTGCTCGGACTGTGGACGCCCTGGTACTGATTCCGGGATTCGTGAGTGCCGATGTCGTGGGGGACGGTCGCCGCCGAGACGGACGCGTGTGCCGTACTCGCCGTGCTTGGGGCGGCGATCTCTGCGCTGCGCGGTTCGTCTGGCCCGCGAGCCTCCTAGACCGTCCGTGTGGCTGTCCATGGCCTGACATGCTCTGCCGCTGGGTCTCCGACGTTCGGTGTTCTGGCTCCGTGGGCGTGGGTTCGTCTCCGTGTCGTCCTGGATGGCGTCGGGGTGGCCGAGGCAGGTGGTCGCGCCGGGCTATAGAGAGACGTCTTGCAAGACGAGTGCCATTGTATCGAACATGTGATCTAAAACTTCTAGGATGCGGCCAGAATCGTCCTTACGATCTTGGTGTCCGCGCCGGCCCGGTCGATCGGTCGGCGCTCCACCCTGGCGGGGCGCGATGACGCCCCCTGACCGAACGGAGATTCACATTGCGGCGTGCACTGGTCGCGTTAGGCATTGGCTTGGGCGTGCTGGGCTCCGCAGTCGCTCCTGGGCCGGCACAGGCAGCAAGTGTGTGGGCGGAACCGCTGGCTCAGACGACGGCGGAAGCTCAGGACGTCGCGAAGTTCTGGCTCAACGACGGGGGCGCCAACCTGAGGAACGCCACGCCGTACGCCGTGCAGGCCGCGGCCGGCGGGGAACGCCTGACCACGGACATCGTTCCGGGCGGTCCTCCGGCTTCCATCCCGCCATTGGAAGGGCCGACCTTGCCCGACGGATCGGCACCCGCTGCCTCCGGCCGGGTGTTCTTCATCGGCAGCGACGGCGAGCCGCACTGGTGCACCGGCACAGTGGTGAACTCTCTGTATCGGAACCTCGTCGCGACCGCAGGTCACTGCCTGCTGGACATCGAGGCTCCGATGGGCTCGCTCGGCAAGTGGGTCTTCGTGCCCGGCTACTCCGATGGTCAGATCCCCTTCGGCCTGTATGTCGGGAAGCGGGCCTCTGTTCACTCTGACTTCGAGGGCCTTCGGGATTTCGACCGCGATTACGCCTTCGCCAACGTGTACAGCGGTGTCGTCCTCGCCTCTCCAGGCGCGCTGAGCAACGTCGGCAGGCTCGCCGACAACGTCGGCGCCCAGGGGATAACGATCAACCAGCCGCTCGCACCGACGGTCGACGTCTTCGGCTACCCCGCCGGTCCCCATCCCGACGGGAGCCTGCCTTACACGGGTGAGACGCTCGAACGGTCAACAGGCTCGACCTTCGCGATGAATACCACGCTCTTCCGGGCCGACCGTCCCATCGGCGCGAACTCCCCGTTCACCGCGGAGGGCTCGCTCGGGTCCTCGTGGCTGACCGGTTATGCGAGCGGCAGCCGCACCGGCCATCTCAACGGCATCACTGTCAGCGTCTCCGACACCGATGGCGACAACCGGTATGACAGTGGCATATCGCCGTACTTCGACAGTGAGCTGTACGTGGTCTACAGGAACGCCGCGAGCATGTGGACCGGCGTCATCGCCTAGGCAATCTCACATGTAAGCAGTCTTACCGGTTCGATCTGGGTCACGTACGAAGTGATCTGCCGCCAGCAGTAACAGCAGTTCAGAGGCCCTTCGGGGCCTCTTCTGCGTTTCCGGGGTGTGCAGGCAGATACAGCTCTGAGCGGCAGATTTGCAGGTCGAAGCGCATGAATCCTGGGCGAACGGGCTATGCGGCGGTGGCGCGCGGGGTCCTGGCGGGCCGGCGCCGTCGCGGGGGTCACGGTCAGGAGTCAGCAGGTGGGGGCGGCCCTGGTGGTTGTGGGGGCAGGGGGACTTCGAGGATGACGGCGCGGGTGCCGACGGCGTCTACTGGATGCTCATCCACGGTGGGGCCGGTGACGGTGAAGCGATGGCGGTGCAGCCGGCCGAACAGGTCTGTCCGGCGCGAACGACGCCGGTCGAAGGGCTGCCCGCTGAGGCTGTTTCGAGGACAACGAGACCGGTATGGGGCAAGGGCAGGGAGTCCGTCCTCCACGGAGATCATCCATTCTGTGTGGCGCGTAGGTGACGGAGGGCGAGCTGGCCGCCCACCCCTGGAATGAGGGCGCGCAGGCGCACGCCGGACGGGGTTCGCGCCAGTGAGGCGGCGGCGATGACGGTCACGTAGGCCAGGCCGTGCACGGGCCCCGCCACGCTCGTGATCGTTTCGAGGTGGAGCGTGCAGGTTGATGAGCAGGATCGTGAGCGAGACGGCCTCGGCGGTGGCCGCCATCCGCAGGATGCGCACGCCGTCACGCTCCCGGCCGCAAAGCTGATCGAGTACAGATCATGAATTCCTCCAACCATCAGGCAGCCTGAAGCTTAGAGAGCCTTCAGTCTTTCTGAAAGCCGAGGATCGCAGCCGCCGTGTCGGCGTTTGCCCAGGTAATTCAGCCTTGGTGGGCACCGGCGGGGGAGGCGGATGACGTGATTTGTGGGGTATGTGTCGTTGACGCCATCGATCCTTGGGCCGGAACGTGGTGCCGTGCACCCACACCGCATCGCCTTCGTGATTACGGCTCGCGCGGGAGACCCCGCCGCCTTCGTCCGCCACGGTCACCCGTGATCCCCAGCGGGGGCGACCACGGGCATGGACCTCGCGCCGACCTGGGTGGAGGAGGACCAAGCGGGCGCTGAAGTACGGCGGCGAACCCCTCGGTGTCGTCGCCCGCCGCTACGGCTTCGGCACCGTCGAGACCCTACGGCGCGGCTTTCACCGCTGCCTGGGCGTCACGCCCTCCGACCACCGCGACCGATTCCGAACCACGACGGGAGAACACCTGTGACCACGTACGGACTGCTGATCTTCGACGCCGTCGAAGAACTCGACTTCGCCGGCCCCTGGGAGGTCTTCACCACCTCGGCCATCCTGCGCGGCGGCATCGACACCGCGCTGCTCATCGCCGAACACCCCGACCCGGTCCGATGCAGCAAGGGCATGCATGTGGGGCCCGATCGCACCCTGGGCGACCACCCGCCGCTGGACGTGCTGCTCGTCCCGGGCGGGCGCGGCGCCCGGGAAATCCAGCCGCACAACCCGGCCGTCACCGGCTGGATCGCCAAGACTGCCGAGCAGGCCTCCTGGGTCATGAGCGTCTGCACCGGCGCCTTCCTGCTCCACGCCGCCGGTCCCGCTCGCGGGCGCCGGGTGGCCACCCACTGGAACTACGAGGACACCCTCCAGGCGCGCGGGGACGTCACCGTCGTCCGCGACGCCCGCTACGTCGTGGACGGCAACCTGCTCACCACCCAGGGCGTCTCCGCCGGCATCGACGCCGCGCTCTGGCTCGTCGGCCGCCTCCATGGTCGAGACCACGCGCGTGCTGTCCGCCGCGAGATCCAGTACGAGCCCGCCCCGCCCTACCTCGCCGACGAGCCCCTTCTGGCCGGCACGCGTCGAACCGACCGGCGGGGCGGATCACGGCGATGAGGCGGCGCGGAAACGCTGATGCGCTCCTGCCTGTACAGGGATGATCTCCATGTCGCTTCTGGTCTTCTCACTCATGCTCGTGGTCCTCAGCCTGACCACCGGGGAGTTCGTCATCGCCGGGATCCTGCCCGACGTGGCAAGCGACCTGTCGGTTTCCGTTCCGGCCGCCGGGCTGCTGGTCAGCGCCTACGCCATCGGCATGATCGTGGGCGGACCGGTGATCACGACGCTGACCGCACGGCTGCCCCGCCGGCCGCTCGTCGTCGGGCTCATCGTCACCTCCATCGCCGGCAACGCCATGTCAGCCGTCGCCCCGAGCTATCCGATCCTGCTGGCCGGGCGTTTCGTCGCCGGACTGGTGGTGGCCACCTTCTTCGCCGTCGCGGTCGCCACCGCCGTGTCCACCGCTCCGGCGGGCAGGCAGGCCTCGACCGTGGCCCGGCTGACGTTCGGCATGAACCTGGGCATGATCGCCGGGACTCCGCTGGGCACCTTCATCGGTCAGAGCCTCGGCTGGCGGGCGACCTTCGCCGCGATCGCCGTCTTCAGCGCCACTGTTCTGATGATGGTCCTGCGGTCCTTCCCCGACGGGCCCGCGCCGCAGGTCGGCTCGCTCCTCGGCGAGCTGCGTGTCTTCACCAGCCGGGAGGTGATCCTGGCCATCGCGCTGACCGCCGCCGGAAACCTGGGCGTCGTCACCGTCTTCACCTTCATGGCGCCCCTGACAACCGACGTCAGCGGCTTCCCCGGCACGGCGCTGCCCGCGCTGCTGCTGGTGTACGGGGCCGGCGCCGTCCTGGGCAACTTCCTGGGCGGATGGCTGGCCGACCGGGCGCTCCTGCCCTCGCTCGCCGCTCTGCTGGCCGTCCTGGCGGGCGCCCTGGCCCTGGGCTGGCTGGTCAGCGGGCATCAGGGGGCGGCCGCCGTGCTGTGGTTCCTGCTCGGCGTTCTGGCGTTCGCCATCATCCCGGGCATGCAGACCCGGGTGGTGGCCACCGCGCAGGCTGCGCCCACCCTGGCGGTCGCCGTCAACGCCTCCGGTTTCCAGCTCGCCGCCGCGATCGCCGGATGGCTCGGCGGGCGGCTCATCGACGGGCCGGGGCCGCGTTCCCTCTATCCGGTGGCCGCGGCCCTCACGGTCACGGGCCTGCTCATCGCCCTCTACGCGCTGCGGCACGAGCGCCGCCGCCCTGCCGCCACGCCCGCTGCCCAGGAACAGGGAGCTCGCCCATGACGCACTGCCAGGCCGACCGGTCGCGCCCGCTTCGTGCCACGAGCTTCCCGCCGACCCCACCCGGCGCCCGCGGCGATCGGAGCTCCCTGATTGCGAGCCTCTTGTGAACTTAGAGATCTTGGACGCCCGGCTTCGACGGCGCTCCCGCCCTGGACCTCTCCACCCTGGAGCTCCGCGGCCTGCCGGCAGAATTGGCCGCGTACACCACTCTCACGCACCTCAAGCTGAACTTCAACAAGCTCAGCGAGCTGTCGGAATGGCTGGGCCGCCTGCACGCCATCCAGGAACTCGGCTTGGCCGGATCTGGCGGCGCTGGAGAAGGCGTGCTGCGGGTTCTTCGCCTTCGATGTCACGCTCGACGGCGAGCAGGTGGTGTGGGACTGCGCGGTGAGCGACGACGACACCGCCCGCGCCATCCTGGAGGAGTACTACCTGCTGCCTGACACCGCGCCGCGAGGTCCGGAGGAGCTGCCTGAGCGTCTGGCCGGCAAGGGCCTGCGTTTCATGGCCGGCCCGACCCGTTCCGAAGCCCCGGCGGGCGGGGGCGGGCGGGACCGCGCATGAGGCGCCGGATCAGGTAGGCCTGCAGCAGGCCTGCTCCGGTGAGGATCGCTATGAGCAGTACGGGGTTCGCCATCTGCGGCGGGACGAGGTCCCATCCCCACCAGACGATCGGCCCGAGAGGGAAGGTGACGAGCATGAGCGCGACGCCGGACAGCAGGATCGGGTCCTGGACGGTCAGCAGGATCACCGCGGAAGCCACGCCGAGAAGCAGCACCAGGCCGGCGTACGCACCGGCGACGACCGACGCGGCACGGCCGTTCCTGTAATGCCTCATGCGGTCACGCTCCTCGGGTGCCCGGCGGAAGAGGCCGAGTGTATGCAACGGCGCAGCGCGGGCGGGGATTGTCGGTGCGGTGAGCCATACTCCGCCGAGCCAGGGTGATCACCGACAACGCGAAGGCGTGGGCATGGCACAGTTGCTGCGGGCGCTCGACGACGAGGTCTACGTCGAGTACGACACGTTCGGGCTGGACGGCACCGACCTGCCGTCGTGGGGTTCGCCCACCGATGAGATGTACCACTTCATCGCCGGGGTGCGGCTGGAGTCGTGGGACGCCGAGCCGGAGCCCGCGGACGACTCGTGGACGCCGGTCAGTTCGGCGACGTTCGTCGCGGAGAGCGGCGTGGTCTCGATCGTCACGATGATGGACGGCAGGGGGCATGACTTCCTGATCGGGCCGCCGCATTTCGAGTACGGCGTGCGCATGTACCTGCGGGAGCCGCGGCCGGGCGACGGGCATGGCACGGGGGAGTGTGAGGAGGCGTGGCTGCTCAGGATCTGGCCGATCCGGGATGTCTTCGACCCGATCACGCATGCGGCGCCGTTCTCCTATATCGCGCGGGGAGTGCTGTACTACTCGATCGACCTCGAACCCGAGCAGCTCGTGCAGCCGCCGGCGCGGCGGGAGGCGCCGGTGCCGGTCTCGGCGGTGGCGGACTGGGCGTCGCTGCGCCCGGACCCGGATCTGGACACGTTCGACGGATGGCTGCGCAGGGTGAGCCGTAAGGCCGAGGAGGCGGGCGTCACCGTTCACGAGCTGCTGCGCGGGGGCGGGCTCGACATCGAGGACGGCGCGGATCTCACCGTGGCCTCCTGCACCCCGCCGCGGGCGCGGGCGGGGCGGTTCACGGATCCGCTGGTCGACCGCTACTACGCCGAGCAGGCGCGGCTGCGCCCGCTGTCCGGACAGGACCCGGGCGAGGATCGGCTGCGTGAGTACGCCGACGGCGAGCGCATCGCCAAGGAGCTGTGCCGCAGCGGCGCCCGTACGTTCTCGGTGCCCGTCGAAGGTCGTGGCGCCCCGTACGTGTCACCGGGTGTGAGCCGTCGCGTGTGGCGGTGGGAGGACGACCTGCTCGGCGGCGAGCTCATGGACGGCGGGCTGACCGTGGACCGGCAGGTTCTGGCCAGGAACCCGTGGACCAGGCAGATCCTCGTCTCCGGCATCGTCACGGTCCTGCGCCGCGATCACGACAGGCGCGGCACCGGCGACACCGTCTGGTACGTGGTGCGTGACGCCGAGCCGCACGAGGCGGCGAGGGTCCTGTGCGCGGAGGCCACCTGGGAGGAGGACCCGGAGCAGCGCCGGGCCCTGGACGAGGTGGCCAGGGAGAAGCTGGTCGAGCTGCGGGCCACGTACAGGAGCCGGGAAGGGTGAGGGCCCGGTTGGCGGCGATCTGGGCGGTTCAGGCATAGATCGAGGCGCCGCCCGCGTCCTTGCCGGTGAATGTCGCGAGGAGGACGGGTGGATCCAGGCTTTGAGGCGGACTTCCGGCAGTTCGTGGTCGACCGGTCGGGGGCGCTGTTCCGTACGGCGTACCTGCTGACCGGTGACCGGCACGCCGCCGAGGACCTGGTGCAGTCGGCCCTGGTCAAGACGGCCGCGAAGTGGCGCAGTCTGCGTGATCCGGGCGCCATCGAGGGGTACGTGCGCCGGGCCATGTACCACGAGCAGGTGAGCTGGTGGCGGCGGCGCTCACGTGTCGCGGAGGTGTCCACCGGCCGGCTGCCTGACCAGGGCGGCGACGGGCACGCGGACGTCGTGGATCTTCGCCTGGTGATGCGCGCGGCCCTGTCCCGGCTCACGCCCCGGCAGCGGACCATGCTCGTGCTGCGCTACTTCGAGGACCTCTCCGAGACCGAGATCGCGCGGTTGCTCGGCGTCAGGGTGGGGTCGGTACGCAGCCAGATCTACCGCTCGCTGGAACGCCTGAAGAAGACGGCGCCTGAACTGACCACCGTGAGGGAGTTCCGATGAACCTCGAGAACCTGCTGCGTGAAACGCTCTCCGACATGGCCGACGAGGAGCGGCCGCCCGCGCCCGGTCGGTTCCTGGTGGCCCACGACCGCTCCCGGCCTCGTCGCCGCGGCGTCGCCCTGGTGGCGGCGTCGGCAGTCGCCGCGCTGGCCGTCGGATCGGTGGTCGTGGTGCAGGGGATGTCGTCGCGGGCCCCCGGTGAGGCCGTCGCCGGGCCGCTGAACGCGGCGTCCGAGGCCCCGCGGGCTGTCACCGTGACGGTGGTGGAGGGGGTACGGGTCGCGCGGCTTTTCGAGATGCTGTCGTCGCGCACGGGCAGGCCGGTGGCGGAGTTCGAGAAGGCTGCCAAGGACGGCAGCGCGCTCGGGCTGCCGTCCTACGCGCGGGGGAGGCTCGAAGGGTTCGCCTTCCCCGGGCGCTACGCGTTCGCGCCCACCGCGAGCGCGGGTGAGATCCTCGGGGCGATGGTGGCCGGGTTCGGGGTGGCCGCCGACGGCGCCGGCCTGGTCGAGGGGGCCAGGCGTGCCGGCAGGACGCCGCTGGAGATCGTGACCATCGCCAGCATCGTCCAGGCCGAGGCGGGCCGGGACGAGGACATGCCCAAGATCGCCCGGGTCATCCACAACCGGCTGGACCGGAAGATGTTTCTGCAGATGGACAGCACGGTCCTGTACGGCCTGGGCAAGTACGGCGCCCGCGCCGGGCGCGAGGATCTCAGGAGCCGGTCGCCGTACAACACCTACAGGCGTGCCGGACTGCCGCCCGGTCCCATCGGCAACCCGGGGGAGAAGGCCATCCGAGCCGCGCTGAAGCCGGCTTCCGGACCCTGGCTCTACTACGTGACCACCGACCCGAAGAACGGAATCACGAAGTTCGCCTCCTCCGAAGCGGAGTACGCCGAACTGGTCGAAGAACTGCGCCGCAAGAAGCACTGAGCCGGTCTTCCCTTCCCGTGCTTCATCGTCTATCGTCGATGTTCGATGAACACGAACGATGAGTCCCTGCCGCGCGCCGAGGCCGAGGAGTACGCGAGCTGGTTCAAGGCGCTCGCGGACGCGACGCGCATCCAGCTCGTCTCCCTGCTGGCCCGCAGGCGGGCGCCGATGAGCGTGGGCGAGATCGTGCTGGCCTCCGGAGTGGGCCAGTCCACCGTCTCGCACCACCTGAAGATTCTGGCCGACGTACGGTTCGTGCTGGTCGACAAGCAGGGCACGTCCAGCCTCTACCGGATCAACGAAGCCTGCGTGAGCTGTTTCCCTACGGCGGCCGACGTGGTCATGGGCAATCCCGTGCCCGCCGCGCCCGCCTGTGAGTGAAGGGACGCCGGTCATGGGTGAGGAGAGCGCGGACGGGCAGGGAGGCGTGCTGCCGCGGACGGGGGAGAGCGTGCTCGTTCTCGGCTCCGGCGGCGGCGTTCTCGGTTCCGGTGGCGGCTTCGACGTGCTGCCGGCGGCCCAGCGGGTCGGTCCGTACGGGACGGCGTACGTGATGGCGGACGGCCTCCCGTACGGGCTGGACGGCGGCGCGGACGGGATGGAGCGGGCGCGGCGGGAGGCGGCGCGGGCAGGGCTCGGCAACGTGCGGTTCCTGCGGGGCGGCGTCGAAGGGATCCCGCTTCCCGGCCAGTCGGTCGACGTCGTCGTCTGCGGCGGCCTGCCCGACGGCGGGGAGAAGGCGGTGGCTGAGGCGTTCCGGGTGCTGCGGCCGGGCGGCCGCTTCGGGATGACCGCCACGACCGCCGCCATGACCGCCGATGCGGTCACCGACGCGGTCACCCTCCTGGCGGCGGCCGGGTTCGTCAGCATCCGGATCGCACCCGCGACCGATCACGGTCAGGACGTGTCCAGCCCGATCATCCAGGCGGTCAAGCCGCCCGTGGGCCCCGGTCTGGAGATCCGGCCGATGCGGGACTCCGACGCCCCACAGGTGCTGGCGATCTACCAGATGGGCCTCGACACCGGGGAGGCCAGCTTCGAGACGGTCGCGCCGAGCTGGGAGGGCTTCAACGCCGGCAGGTTGCGGCACCTGCGCTACGTGGCGGTGGACGTCGACTCCGGGGAGGTCGTGGGCTGGGTGGCCGCTTCGCCGGTCTCCTCACGGCAGGTCTATTCGGGCGTCGTGGAGCACAGCGTCTACGTCCATCCGGGCTGCCAGGCGCACGGCATCGGCCGGGCGCTGCTGTCGGCGTTCGTCGCCGCGACCGAGGACGCGGGCGTGTGGACGATCCAGTCGGCGATCTTCCCGGAGAACGCGGCGAGCCTGTCGCTGCACCAGGCGCTCGGCTTCCGCGTGGTCGGCACCCGCGAACGCCTCGGCTGCCATCGCGGCGTGTGGCGGGACGTGCTGATGCTGGAACGCCGCAGCAGCGCCGACCCCCCTGTCCAGCATGGATAGATGTGTGTCAATATAGACCTCAGTCGACTTCGATAACCATCGATACGAAAGGGGTGCCGGTGAGGTGCAGCCCGCAGCTGGCCCGTGAGCCGCTGGACGCCGAACGGGCGGCAGCGCTGGCCCAGGTGTTCAAGGCGCTGGGCGATCCCGTACGGCTGCGGATCGTGTCGATCGTGGCCAGTCACGACGGCGGCGAGGTGTGCGTGTGCGACATCACCGGCGCGTTCGAGCTGTCGCAGCCGACCATCAGCCACCACCTCAAGGTGCTCAAGGAGGTCGGCCTGCTCACCAGCGAACGGCGCGCCTCCTGGGTCTACTACCGGCTGGTCCCCGAGGCGCTCGGCGAGCTGTCGGCCCTGCTCGACGTGCCGGTCGTCGCATGAGGCCCGCATCGTCCCCGCCGGGCGTGATCGGCGCGCTGCCGGTCCTCGACCGGCTCCTGCCCGTGTGGATCATCGCGGCGATGGCGGCCGGACTGCTGCTCGGCAGGCTGGTCCCGGGGCTGGACGCCGCCCTGGAGGCGGTGCGGATCGGCGGGATCTCGCTGCCGATCGCGCTCGGCCTGCTGCTGATGATGTACCCGGTGCTGGCCAAGGTCCGCTACGACCGCGTCGGGGCCGTCACCGGCGACCGGCGCATGCTCGCGGCCTCGCTGGTGCTCAACTGGGTGCTCGGCCCGGCGTTGATGTTCGCGCTGGCCTGGACCTTCCTTCCCGACCTGCCCGAATACCGCACCGGGCTCGTCATCGTCGGCCTGGCCCGATGCATCGCGATGGTGCTCATCTGGAACGACCTCGCCTGCGGCGACCGCGAGGCCGCCGCCGTCCTGGTCGCGCTCAACTCGCTCTTCCAGGTCGTCGCGTTCGGCGCGCTCGGCTGGTTCTACCTGGACGTGCTGCCTGGCTGGCTCGGCCTGGCGCAGACCGGGCTCGACGTGTCGACCTGGGACATCGCCCAGTACGTGCTCGTCTTCCTCGGCGTCCCGCTCGTCGCGGGCTACCTGTCCCGCCGGCTCGGCGAGCGCGTCAAGGGCCGCGACTGGTACGAGAGCCGCTTCCTGCCCCGGGTGGGCCCGATGGCGCTGTACGGCCTGCTGTTCACCGTCGTCATCCTGTTCGCCCTGCAAGGCGGCACGATCACCGCGCGGCCCGGCGACGTGGCCCGCATCGCGCTGCCGCTGCTGGCGTACTTCGCGCTCATGTGGGGCGGCTCGTTCCTGGCCGGGAAGGCGATCGGCCTGGGGTACGAGCGGGCCACCACGCTGGCCTTCACCGCGGCGGGCAACAACTTCGAGCTGGCCATCGCGGTCGCGGTCGGCGTCTTCGGCGTCACCTCCGGCCAGGCGCTGGCCGGGGTCGTCGGCCCGCTCATCGAGGTGCCCGTCCTGGTCGCCCTGGTCTACGTCAGCCTGGCCGGGCGCCGCCTGTTCCGCAGCGAGGAGATCGTCCATGCCTAGTGTCCTGTTCGTCTGCGTGCACAACGCCGGACGGTCCCAGATGGCCGCCGGCTGGCTCACCCACCTGGCCGGTGACCGGATCGAGGTGCGTTCCGCCGGGTCCGCGCCGGCCGAGCAGCTCAACCCGGTCGCCGTCGAAGCCATGGCCGAGGCCGGCATCGACATCCGCGCGGCCCGGCCGCGCATCCTCACCGCCGACACGGTGCGGGCCTCCGACGTGGTGATCACGATGGGCTGCGGCGACGCCTGCCCCGTCTTTCCCGGCAAGCGTTACGAGGATTGGCAGCTCGACGATCCCGCCGGTCAGGGCATCGAGGCCGTACGCGCCATCCGCGACGAGATCCGTACCCGGGTCGAGAAGCTCGTCGGCGAGCTGCTGCCCGACTGAGCGTCACCCACGCCGGGCCAGCAGCTCCACGGTGGCCACCAGGAGCCGGGCGGCGGCCAGCAGAGTGTCGTTCCGGACGCGATCGGGCGTCTCGGCGGGGGTCTGGTAGCCGGGCATGCCCATGCCGATGCCGACGGCGGGCAGCCCGGCGGCGGCGTAGCGGCGGTTGTCGGAGGCCATGGCGCCGGCGCGCAGCGGCGCCCCGGTCAGCCGGCCCGCCTGGTCGAGGGTGGCGAGCAGGGCGTGGGCGGGGCCGCCCGCCTCGACGGAGGCGGCCTGGTGCAGCTCGGCCGCCCCGTCCAGGTTGATCACCAGCGTGTCCTCCGGCAGCGTGGCGGCGTGGTGCGCCGAGCCCCGGGCGCCGGCCTCCTCGCCGTCCAGGAACGCCACCGACAGCTCGACGCGGGAGGCGGCCGGGCTCGTCGAGAGGACGCGGGCGGCCTCCAGGACCGCGGCCACGCCTGAGGCGTTGTCGGCGGCGGCGGGCAGCCGGGCGCCGGGGTCATCGCCGACGCCGTCATAGTGCGCCGTCAACAGCACCCGAACCCCCACCCCGCCGCCCGGACCGAGAACGTGCGGTCCCGGCTCGCCGCCGGTGGTGCGCGGGGAGCCGGCGTACGCTCCCGGCTCGTCGTCCGTGGTCCACGGGGAGCCGGCGTGTGTGCCCGGCTTGCCGTCACGGGGGAAGTGGGCGTGGACGTTCAGCCCGTGGGTGTCGAGGCGGCGGAGTGGGGTCGATGCCGTCACCTGGACGAGGCGCTCGGCCGCGGTGTCGGCCAGCCGCCGGTGCAGGTCGGCGCGCACGGCGAGGATCGGCACGCCGCGCGTGGGCGGCCCGGCGATCATCTTGGGCATCCAGCCCTCGGCGTCGGCGCCGCGCGCGATCAGCACCCCGGCGGCCCCCTGCGCCTCGGCGAGGTCGCAGGCGCGGGCCCAGTCGCCGGGCTCGGCCGGCACCCACCGGCCGCGCAGGTCACCGTCGGCGGAGGGCGCCAGGGGCGCGGTGCGCGGGGTGGGCAGATCGGCGGAGGCGAGGTGTTCGGCGAAGTCCCGGCGATGCCGCAGCCGGGTCGTCCCGCCGTCGTGCCATTCGAGGACCGGCGTGGCGTACAGGTCACGCACGTCCGCGACGGGAAAGCCGTCGAGCCGGACGTCGCCGCCCAGCTCGCGCAGCCGGGCGGCCAGCCAGGCGGCGGCGGCCCGGCCGCCGGGGGTGCCGACGCGCCGCCCGGCGTACCGGTCGGCGGCCAGCTCGTGCACGGTGGCCCGCATGCGCGCCGCCGACACCCGGTCGACGGCGCGCCTGGCTGTGGAGGTCATCCGCAGCAGCCGGTCGAGCTGTCGCTGGGGCCGTCCTGCGCGTCGGCGGGGGCGTTGCCGCAGCAGGTCGTGGCCGTCTCGGTCGCGGCGGCCGTACTGCCGCAACAGCCTCCGGCGGCGGCCGGGGCGAAGGCGTCGTTCAGGTCGCCGATGAAACCGCCGCTGAGCTGAGTGGTCATGATGATCTCCTAGTTAGATGGACATCTAAACAGCGGCCACACTCTCACACTGATTAGAAGAACGTCAAGATAGACGAGGATCGAATCAGCCGGTGATCTCGGCCACCAGGTGCCGCGCGGTCCGGCCGGCGCCGATGAGCGTGGCCGACGCCGGGCCGGTCCAGTCGCCGTACCCGAGCAGGTGCAGCCGAGGCTCGCCCCGCGCGCGGGTGCCGTCGGTGGCGATCAACCCGTCGGAGCCGCGCAGCCGCAGCGGCGCCAGATGGCCGAGCGCGGGCCGGAACCCGGTGCACCACACGATGACGTCGCACGGCGCCGTGCTTCCGTCGGCCCAGACGACCCCCTCGGGGGTGATCGCCGAGAACATCGGCTCGGCCTTCAGCACGCCGCGGTCGCGCGCCTCGCGTACCGGCGGGACGGCGACGATGTCGCCCAGCTCGCCAATGCTCACGGGGCTCTCCCCGCGCGCGATCGCCTGATGGCGGCGCGTGGCGAGCGCGAACAGCGCGCGCCCGTCGACCTCGTCGGGCAGCAGCCGGGGCGGGCGCGACGCGACCCAGGTGGTGTGGGCGACCTGCGAGACCTCCGCGAGGATCTGCGCGGCCGAGTTGCCGCCGCCCACGATCACCACGCGCCTGCCCCGGAACGGCTCCGGCCCCCGGTATCCGGCGGTGTGCAGGTGCTCGCCGCGAAAGTCGCGCATGCCGCGACAGTGCGGGATGTACGGCCGCCACCAGGTCCCCGTCGCGCTGACCACGACGCGCGCCCGCCAGGTGCCCGCGCTGCTCTCTACCACGAGGCAGTCCGCGGCACGGCGAACGGCCCGGACGGCGGCGGGACGGACCACGGGCAGCCGATAGCGCCGCTCGTAGTCCGCGAGATAGGCGACGACATGCGCGGCGTCCGGATAGCCGCCGTCGGCCGGGATCGGCATCATGCGGCCGGGCAGCGAGCTGTACTGCGCGGGCGAGAACAGGCGCAGCGACGGCCAGGCGTGCCGCCAGGCGCCGCCCGCCGCCTCCTGGGCGTCCAGGATGACGAAGTCGGCGCCCGCCCGCCGCAGGTAGTAGCCCGCCGCGAGCCCCGCCTGCCCGCCCCCGATGACGACGACCTCAGCCACGGCCGACGGTGCTGTCATGAGAGTGCGGTCATACGGTGACGAGCTCCGGTTCGGCCAGCGGGGCGAACAGCGCGCCCAGCTTGTTCACCGTCTCGGGGACGATCCGGTAGTAGACCCAGGTGCCGCGCCGCTCGCCGTCGATGAGCCCGGCGGTGCGCAGCACCTTCAGGTGGTGGCTGATCGTGGGGGCGGTCAGGTCGAAGGCGTCGGTCAGGTCGCACACGCACGCCTCACCGCCCGCGTGGGAGCCGATCATCGACAGCAGCCGCAGCCGTACGGGGTCGGCGACGGCCTTGAGGAGGCCCGCCAGCTCGGCGGCGTCGCTCTCGGCCAGCGGCTCCCGCGCGATCGGCGCGCAGCACGCCGCTGTCGTGTTGGCGGTCATGACGGCACCTCCTGCTTTGAAACCTGTCTAAATGATAGGCGATGGCAGGACGGCGAGGCCCGGCGCTCAGCCGCAGCAGCCGCCGGACCCGGCGGAGGCGCCCACGGTCGCCAGCGGCAGCAGGCCGCCGCCGACGCCGGTGGCCAGGCCGACCCGCTGCTCCTGGGCCTCGGCGAGACCGGAGGAGCACACGCCGGTCTCGGGCAGGTCCAGCCGTACGTCCCGGGCGGCCTCCCAGTCGCCGGCCAGCGCCGCGACCACCGAGCGGACCTGCTCGTAGCCGGTCGCCATCAGGAACGTGGGCGCGCGCCCGTAACTCTTGACGCCGACCGCGTAGTAGCCATCCTCCGGATGTGCGAGCTCGTCGACGCCGTGCGGCGGGACGGTGCCGCACGAATGCCGGTTCGGGTCGATCAGCGGTGCGAGCTGCCGGGTGGAGCCGAGGACCGGGTCGAGGTCCAGGCGGAGCTCGGCGGCGATGGCGTGGTCGGGGCGGTAGCCGGTGGCGCTGACGATCCGGTCCACGGTGACGGACTGCTCGGCGCCCGACGGGTCGCGGCTGATCACCTCGACGCCGCCGGCGCCCTCCCGTACGCGGTGGGTGAAGAAGCCGGTCAGCAGGCGGATGCGGCCGGAGTCGACGTGCGCGCGCAGCCGGGTGCCGAGCGCGCCGCGTGCCGGCAGCGCGTCGGCGTCGCCGCCGCCGTAGGCGCGGGCGGCGCTCCCGGCGCGGATGGCCCAGGTGATCGGCGTGTCCGGCAGCTCGGCCAGGGCCAGGAGGGTGGTGGCGGCCGAGTGTCCCGCGCCGACGACCAGGGTGTGCCTGCCCTCGTACGTGTCGCGGTCGGCGCCGAGGACGTCGGGCAGAGCGTGATCGACGGCCGCTTCCGCCTCGCCGTGGGCGGGCAGGCCGCTCGCGCCCAGGACGTTGGGCGTCGCGTACGTGCCGGACGCGTCGATGATCGCGCGTGCCCGGATCTCCTCGCCGTCGCTGAGGCGGATCAGGAACGGGACGTCCTCCCGGCCGTTCGTCCGCACCCGGTCGTAGCCCAGGCGGCTGATCGCCGACACGCGGGCGCCGAGCCGTACCTGGTCGCCGAACAGGGCGGCGAGCGGGGCCAGGTAGTCGCTGATCAGCTCGGCGCCGGTGGGAAGCCGGTCGGGGTCGGGCTCGGTCCAGCCGGAGGCGGTGAGCAGGCGGCGGGCGGCGGCGTCGATGTCGTAGCGCCACGGGCTGAAGACCCGGACGTGTCCCCAGCGGGCGACGGAGGCGCCGGCCCGGTCGCCGGCCTCCAGGACCAGGAAGTCGATGCCGCGCTCGGCCAGGTGCGCGGCGGCGGCGAGGCCGACGGGGCCGGCCCCGATGACCACGACGGGCAGGGCGCCGGTGTCGCCCGCGCCCAGGGGGCGCTCCAGTTCGAGTGAGGTGGTGGTGCCGCAGCAGCTGCCGCTCATCGTCGTCTCCGATCGGCTGATTAGAAATCTGTCGAAGTAACCAGCAGCAGCATGCAACGCTGATTAGAAGATTGTCAAATCAGGGAGCGGGCGGGCAGCAGGTGCTCAGCGCGGCCTGGAGATCGGCCAGCGCCTTGCCGATGCGGGCCGGGTCGGCGCGGTAGTAGACCGTCTTCCACTCCCGGCGCGAGGTGAGCACGCCGCCGTCGCGCAGCGTCGCCAGATGGGTGGAGGTGGCCGACTGGGCCAGTGACATCCGCTCGGCGACCTCGCCCACGGTCAGCTCCGCGCCGCCGGCGAACAGCCCCATGATCTGCTGGCGGGTCTCGCTGGCCATCGCCTTGAGGAAGCCGCGCGCCTCGGCGCTGAGCCCCATCCCGTCGGTCGTCATGGTCATAGCATCACCCCGGGCTCATCATATTGTGATTTCCAGATTTGACGATATGATGCGGCGGCATGGACACCATCGTCATCGGCGGCGGCCAGTCGGGTCTCGCCGCCGCCCGCGCCCTGCGCCTGCGTGGCCGCACCCCCGTCATCCTGGAAGCCGGCCCGGAACCGGCAGGCTCCTGGCCGCACTACTACGACAGCCTCACGCTGTTCTCGCCCGCCCGCTACAGCGCCATGCCGGGCCACGAGTTCCCCGGCGACCCCGACCACTACCCCACCCGCGACGAGGCCGCCGCCTACCTGCGGCGCTACGCCGACAGCCTCGACGTGGAGATCCGCACCGGCGTCCGCGTCACCGCCGTGCGCCCCGACGGGGCAGGCGGCTTCCTGGTCCACCCCGCGACCGGCGACCCCATCCGCACCAGGGGCGTCGTGGCCGCGTCGGGCTCGTTCGGCAACCCGTACGTCCCGATCCTGCCCGGACAGGACGGCTTCACCGGCCGGGCACTCCACGCCGCGGCCTACCGCAACCCCGGGCAGCACGCCGGACAGCGCGTCGTCGTGGTCGGCGCGGGCAACTCCGCCGTGCAGATCGGCTACGAGCTCGCCAGGACGGCCACCGTCACCCTCGCCACCCGGGCGCCCATCCGGTTCTTCCCGCAGATCATCGCCGGCCGGGACGCGCACCACTGGCACACCACCACCGGCTTCGACACCCTGCCGCCGCCCTGGCTGGCCCGCATCGCGACCGGGACGCTGGTCATGGACACCGGCGACTACGCCGCCTCACTGGAGGCCGGTCGCTGGGACCGGCGCCCCATGTTCACCGCCTTCGACGGCGACCGGGTCGTCTGGGCCGACGGCAGCCGCGAACCCGTCGACACCGTCATCTACGCCACCGGCTACCTGCCCCACCTGGACTACCTGCGGCCCCTGGGCGCCCTGGACGAGCGCGGGCTCCCGCTGCACGACGGCGGCATCTCCACCACCACCCCGGGGCTGGCCTACGTGGGGCTGGAGTTCCAGCGCTCGTTCGCCTCCAACACCCTCCGCGGCGTCCACCGCGACGCCGGCCACGTCGCCGCCCCCGTCGCCGCCTACGCCGGCGGCGCCCTCACCGCCTACGGCCTCTGATCCGTTGTCGGTCAGAGGCCGCAGGCGAGGCCGGGCGGGTCAGCTCGGGTTGAGGTCGTTCTTCCAGATCTCGCGCTCGTCGCGGCGCGGGTCGTAGACGATGACGTTGTCCGGCTTGTTGTCGCGGTAGAAGGTCATCACCGGGCGTTCGGTGGTGTTGTAGGTGGCCCACTCGCCGAGCCGGCCGGTGGTGGCGAACTCGACCCAGCGGCCGTGCAGGGCGTCGGCGAGGGCCTGGGGCGGGTTCGGGCCGGTGAAGGCGGCGCTGTCCGGGTTGGCGAGCGTGTCCCAGGCGAAGGGCAGCGGCAGGCTGTGGCAGGCGCCCAGCTTGACGCTGAGGATGTTGGGCGTGACGGGTGAGCGCCAGCCGAACTCGAAGACGTACGTGTCGGCGGGCGCGTCGATGCGGGCCTCGGCGATGCGGTAGGTCGGGATGCGGAACATGCGGTCGGTGAGCGTCGCGCAGGCGATGCCGGACGGGGCGTTGCGCGGGTACGGCGCGACGTCGGTCTCGGCGTAGCGGTCGTAGAAGCCGGCCGGAGCCCCGTACACCTCGGTCCTGGTCCGGAACGCCGCGTCGCCGGGCCAGCCCACCATCGGGGTGGGGACGACGAAGGTCCTGAACTCCTCGACGGTGGTGCCGATGAGCAGGGTCACGTCGGCGCCGCGGCCGTCGGCGATGGCGTCGATCGGCAGGCGCGGCACGACCTGGCCGTCGATGACCGGCATGAACGACATGCCGCACGAGGCGATGGTGCTGGCCCCGTAGCGCTCGGGGTCGGCGCTGGAGGTGACGTCGTCGCTGACCTCGGCCTGGGCCGCGATCAGGGCGGCGGTGTCCACGGCGGCGAGCGCCTGGGCGGTGGGCTGCACGTTCAGCCGGGTGGCGACGGCGGCGGTGATCAGGGCGGCGTCCTGGACGGTCTGGCCGATGTGCGCGCTGCCGCTCTCGACGATGGCCTGCTGGAACAGGTTGCGGTCGAGGGAGAGCAGGGTCAGCACGCTCATGGCGCCGGCGGACTCGCCCGCCACGGTGACGTTGCCGGGGTCGCCGCCGAAGCGGGCGATGTTGTCGCGTACCCATTCCAGGGCGAAGATCTGGTCGAGCAGGCCGCGGTTGGCCGGGGCGGGCGCGTCCTCGATGTAGGCGAAGCCGTCCACGCCGAGGCGGTAGTTGACGGTGACGCAGACGACGCCGTCGCGGGCGAAGGTGGCGCCGTCGTAGGTGGTCACCGCGGAGGAGCCGGTGGTGAACGCGCCGCCGTGGATCCACACGAGCACCGGCAGGGCGGCGTCGGAGTTGGGCGCGCTGGTCCACACGTTCAGGTTGAGGTAGTCGTCGCCGGGGACGACCGGGTTGCGGAACAGCTCGCCGAGGCGGCCCTGGAGCGGCGGCTGCGGCGGGGTGGGGCCGAACGCGTGGGCGGGCAGCGGCGTGCTCCACGCCCTGGGCGGCACGGGCGCGGCGAACCGGTTCTGGCCGACGGGCGCGGCGGCGTACGGGATGCCGCGGAAGGCGGCGATCCCGTTCTCGGTGAGGCCCAGGACGGGGCCGTGGACGGTGGGCACCTCAACGGTGGTGGGCGACATGGCACTCCTTGGCCGGGTCAGGTCGGTGCACGCTCGCTGAGGGGCCGGCCGTCCCCGGAGCACCGTCCAGGCCGACAAGCCGCGGCCAGGCATCTGGGTGATTACCCGGAGTGATGATCGCCGGATCTGGGCCTGACGAAGCATGACGATCTGTTGCCTCAGGATTTCTGTCCGGGCTCACCGGGCAGCTGAGTAAGCATTCCTTACCAACTCGCCGCCGCCGACTGCGCTCGATGTCGGGATACAGCCTCTTTGGAACTTTGGGTCTTGTGTAAGGTCCGGTGTCAATTTAGGCTCCGCGTCAAGTTAGTAAACCTTCCTAATCGGACCCCTCCCCCAAGGATCGGAGCTGTTCGTGAGGCGAAGTGCAGTGATCACAGTTCTGGCCGTCGTGGCCGCGCTGTTAGCGCCGTCAGGCGCGAGCGCGGCGGCGGCGGACCCGCTGGTGTCGCAGGGCAAGAGCGTGACGGCCTCCTCGGTCGAGGCCGCCGGCCTGGAGCCGGGCAAGGCGGTGGACGGCGACCCGGCCACCCGCTGGGCCAGCGCCGAGGGCGTGGACCCGCAGTGGATCCGCGTCGACCTCGGCTCCGCGCACACGATCTCCCGCGTACGGCTGACCTGGGAGGTCGCCTACGCCAAGTCCTACCGGGTGCAGACCTCGGCCGACGGCTCCACCTGGAGCGACGTCTACACCACGGCCTCCGGCGACGGGGCGACCGATGACCTCACGGTCACCGGAACCGGCCGGTACGTCCGGGTCCACGGCACCCAGCGCGGCACCCCGTACGGCTACTCGCTGTGGGAGCTGGAGGTCTACGGCGCTCCCGTCACGGGCGGCGGCGGGGACACCCCGGTCGAGGCCAACGGGCAGCTACGCGTGTGCGGCATCAAGCTCTGCAACGAGAACGGCAAGCAGATCCAGCTGCGCGGCATGAGCAGCCACGGCATCCAGTGGTACAACCAGTGCCTCAACAGCGCCTCGCTCGACGCGCTGGCCGCCGACTGGAAGGCCGACGTCCTGCGCATCTCCATGTACGTCCAGGAGGGCGGCTACGAGACCAACCCCCGGCTGTTCACCGACCGGGTGCACAACCTGATCGAGATGGCCACCGCGCGCGGCATGTACGCGATCGTGGACTGGCACATGCTCACCCCCGGCGACCCGATGTACAACCTCAGCCGGGCCAAGACGTTCTTCACCGAGATCGCCCAGCGGCACGACGGCAAGGACAACGTCCTGTACGAGATCGCCAACGAGCCGAACGGTGACGCCGTGACCTGGTCCGTCATCCGCAACTACGCCCACCAGCTCATCCCGGTGATCCGCCAGCACGACGCCGACGCCCCGATCCTGGTCGGCACCCGCGCCTGGTCGTCGCTCGGCGTCTCCGGCGGCGGCGACGAGAGCGAGATCATCGCGAACCCGGTCAACGCCGCCAACATCATGTACACGTTCCACTTCTACGCGGCCTCGCACGGGTCCGAGTACCTGAGCACGCTGTCCAGGGCCGCCGACCGGCTGCCGATCTTCGTGACCGAGTTCGGCACCCAGACGGCCTCGGGCGACGGCGGCAACAACTTCACCAGGTCGCAGCAGTATCTCGACCTGATGGCCCAGAAGAAGATCAGCTGGGTGAACTGGAACTTCTCCGACGACTTCCGCACCGGCGCCGTCTTCAAGACCGGGACCTGCCCGGGCGGCCCGTTCGCCGGGACGGCCAACCTCAAGGAGGCCGGCGTCTGGGTCCGCGACCGGATCCGCACCGCCGACGACTTCTGACGGAACGAGACGACCCCCACCCGCGGCTTGACAACCGATCGGCGCGCGTTTCTAATGTTCGGCGTGTCGCGTGACGCCGCCGGGAAGACGGCCGCGGGTGGGCGGCACCGTATACAGGGAGATGATCGCCGTGGACTCGTTCACCACAGGTCGCGCCTGATCTCGTCGCGCCCGCGCGTCATCGCCGAGCCCTTTCCCGTCCCTTCCCGTTCGCGAACGGGTCGCTGACGCGCGCCGGTTTCCGCACTGCTCGTCCCACATTCTTCACCGCCTGCGCGCGGTCTTTCTCACCTGGCCGAAAGGGCTTTCTTTTTGCTGACCATCACCCATGTTCCCGCCTCCCAGCACGAATCGGACGCCGTACGGGCGAGGATGCAGCAGGTCTTCTCCGACCCGCCCGTCCTCGACGGCGACGCCGAGCTGCGCCCGCTCCTGCCGGAGACCGGCGGGGTGCCCGCCACCTGGGTCACCTCGGGCGGGGCGACGATCGAGGACGGCGTGACCGTCTACGTCCACGGCGGCGGCTTCTCCTTCAGCAACCCGGCGATGGAGCGGATCATGGCCTGCCGCCTGTCGAAGGCCACCGGCCGCCCGGCCCTGGCCGTGGACTACCGTCTGGCCCCGGCGCACCCGTACCCGGCGGCGGTCGAGGACGTGCTGGCCGTCCACCGCAGCCTGCTGGCGCAGGGGGTGCCCGCCGGGAAGATCCTGCTCGTCGGGGAGTCGGCCGGCGGGACGCTGATCCTCTCGGCGCTGCTGAGGCTCGCCGCGGCGGGGGAGCCGATGCCGGTGGGGGCCGTCCCGGTCTCCCCGATCACCGACCTGGCGGCGAAGCCGGCGGGCAACGGCCGTGACTCGATCGACCCGGCCATCCTGGGGCCGATCGCCACGCAGTATCTCGGCGAGGCCCGGCCGGACCAGGCGCCCCAGTCGCCGGTCTACGGGGATCCGCGCGGGCTGCCGCCCATGCTGCTCCCGGTCGGCGGGGACGAGATCGTCCTCGACGACGCCCGGCGGTTCGCCGAGGCCGCCGCCCGGGCGGGCGTCCCGGTGGAGGTGGACGTCTACGAGGGCATGCCGCACGCCTTCCACGCGGCCGTGCTCTTCGCCGAGGACGCGCACCTGCCCACGGCCGCCGCCTTCCTGAGCCGCCTCACGGACTGGGTCACGAGGCTTCCCGCGCGCTGAGCCCGGCGGACAGCACGGCGGATTGGGCGGCGGGCTGGGCGGCGGCGATGACGCCGTGCACGGCCGCCGCGATGCGGGCAGCGGCCTGCTCGGGGTCGGGCCGGTCGGCGTCCAGCCAGGCGATGACGGCCTCCAGGGTGAAGGCGGGGACGAGGTTGGCCGCCCAGTCCAGCCACGGCCCGGCCGGGATGCGGCGCGCGAGGTTGCGGCGGGCGACCTCGCGCGAGGCGTCGGTGATGGTGTCGATCAGCTCGCGGAAGTCGGGCTCGCGGGCCGCGTGGCGGAACAGCAGCCGGAACCCGTCGGGGTCGGCGCCGGCGGCCCGCAGCAGCGCGGGAATGGCGTCGTCGTCGTAGTCGTCGCCGCCCGTGGCCTCGGCCAGCCGCGCGCAGGCGCGGTCGAGCACGGCCCGGTAGAGGGCGGCCTTCGAGTCGAAGTGCCGATAGAGCATCGCCCGGGTCAGCTCGGCCTCGGCGGCGATGTTGTCCAGGCCCGTCGCGGCATAGCCGGCGCGGGCGAAGGCGCGGGTGGCCGCGTCCAGGATCTGCTCACGCCGCTCCGCGCGGCGCATCCTGCGCACCGGCTCGGCCGGCCCGGCGTCGGGCTTGCTCATCGACCCTCCACTTGTAGAAGGCAAAGTATACATGTAGCTTTTTAGACGCTGGAGTATACAAAGCTGCGTCTACCTCCTGGAGGGGTCATGCCGTCCACGCCCGTTCGGCTCCCGTACGAGCAGCCCGACCCGATGCGGCCCGCGCCGCTGCTGCGCGAGCTGCAGGCCCGCGGCCCGATCCACGCCATCCGCACCGCCGTCGGCGACCCCGGCTGGCACGTCACCGCGTACGAGCACGTACGCCTGCTGCTGGACGACGACCGGCTCGGCCGCGCCCACCGCGAGCCCGCACGCGCCTCCCGCACCGGCGAGTCGGCGCTGTTCGGCGGCCCGATGGGCGACTTCGACACCGAGCAGGCCGACCACCGCAGGATGCGCTCGCTGCTGCAGCCGCACTTCTCGCCCAAGCGGATGCGCGCCCTGACCGGCCGGGTCGAGACCCTCACCACCCAGCTCCTCGACGAGCTGGCCGCCGCCGGGCCGCCCGCCGACCTGCACGCCGCGCTGGCGCTGCCGCTGCCGATCGCGGTCATCTGCGAGCTGCTCGGCGTGCCGTACGAGGACCGGGCCCGCTTCCGCGCCTGGACGCAGGCCGCCGGGGACGTCACCGACCGGGCCCGCTCCGAGCAGGGGCTGGCCGAGCTGTTCGGCTACGGGCGGCACCTGGTGGCCCGCAAGCGCGCCGCCGGCGACCCGGACGGCGACGTGATCTCCCGGCTGGCCGCCACCGACGGGGTGAGCGACGACGAGGCGGCGGCGATGGGCATGACGCTGCTGTTCGCCGGCCACGAGACGACGGTGACGGCGATCGGCCTGGGCGTGCTGTGGCTGCTGGCCACCCCCGGCCAGTGGCAGGCCCTGGTCGACGACCCGGCGCGGATCGACGCCGCGGTGGAGGAGATCCTGCGCGCGCCCGGCCTGGGCGGCGGCGGCATCCCCCGTTACGCCCGCACCGACCTGGAGATCGCCGGCGTGCGCGTGCGGGAGGGCGACCTGGTGCTGCTGGACCTCGGGGCCGCCAACCACGACGCGTCGGTGTTCGCCGACCCGGACCGCTTCGACCTCGACCGGCCCGCCGCGCCGCACCTGACGTTCGGCCACGGCGCCCGCTACTGCATCGGCGCGCCGCTCGCCCGGATCGAGCTGAAGGCCGTCTTCTCCCAGCTCGCCGCCCGCTTCCCGACCCTGCGGCTGGGCTGCGCGGTCGACGAGCTGACCTTCAACCCGCACGTGCTCACCGGCGGGCTGACCGCGCTGCCGATCGCCTGGTGAACGCGCCCTGACGCCGCTCACGGGACGCGCATCAGCCCGGCGGCGGCCGGGTGTCAGGCCGGCCGGCCATCGTCATCCCCATGAACGGCACAGCGATCGCGGCCACGGGGCTGCGGAAGGCCTACAAGGACAAGATCGTCCTGGACGGCGTCGACCTGCGCGTCCAGGCCGGCACGATCTTCGCGCTGCTCGGGCCCAACGGCGCGGGCAAGACCACGACGGTGAACGTGCTCACCACCCTGCTGCGCCCCGACGCCGGCCAGGTGCTCGTCGCCGGGCACGACGTCACCACGCAGACCCGGGCGGTGCGGGCGGCGATCGGCGTGACCGGGCAGTTCGCCTCGGTGGACGACCTGCTCACCGGCGAGGAGAACCTGCTGATGATGGCGGACCTCCTGCACCTGCCCAAGGCGGAGGGCAGGCGGATCACCCGGCGGCTGCTCGGCCGGTTCGACCTGGCGGAGGCGGCGGGCAAGCCGGCGTCGTCCTACTCCGGCGGCATGCGCCGCAAGCTGGACCTGGCGATGACGCTGGTCGGCGGGCCGCAGATCATCTTCCTGGACGAGCCCACGACCGGACTCGACCCGCGCAGCCGCCGCACCATGTGGGAGATCATCCGCGAGCTGGTCGCCGACGGCACCACCATCTTCCTCACCACGCAGTACCTGGAGGAGGCCGACCAGCTCGCCGACCGCATCGCCGTGCTCGACCGGGGCCGGCTGGTCGCCGAAGGCACCGCCGCCCAGCTCAAGCGCCGGGTCCCGGGCGGCCACGTCCGGCTGCGGTTCGCCGACCGGCGCGCGCTCGACACCGCGGCCCGCGTCCTGGCCGGATCCGCCACGGACGAGGAGGAGCTGACCCTGCGGGTGCCCGGCGACGGCGGCGTCCGGTCGCTGCGCGCCCTCCTCGACCGCCTCGACTCCCACGCCGTCGAGGCCGAGGAGCTCTCGGTGCACACCCCCGACCTGGACGACGTCTTCCTGGCCCTCACCGGCCACACCGACAAGGAGATCAAGGCATGACCGGCTTCTCGGCCACCCTGACGGACTCGGCGACCATGCTGCGGCGCAACTTCCGGCACACGCTGCGGAACCCGCTGGCGCTGTTCAATGCCGTGATCATGCCGATCGTGCTGATGTTCCTGATGGTCCACATCCTCGGCGGGGCGTTCAGCGTCGGCGTCGACTACGCGGACTACGCGACCCCCGGGCTGATCATGACCACCATCTGCTACGGCATCAGCCCCACCGCGATCGCCGTCAACTCCGACATGACGACCGGGTTCATCAACCGGCTCCGCGTCATGCACGTGTCACGGGCCGCCGTGCTCAACGCGCACGTGATCGGGACCATGCTGCGCAGCCTGGTGGCCATCGCGCTCATCGTCGGGGTCTCGTTCCTCATGGGGTTCCGGCCCTCGGCGAGCTTCCTCCACTGGCTCGGCGCGATCGGCATCGTCGTGCTGACGGTGCTGGCCATCGGCTGGCTGACCATCGCGTTCGGCCTCGCGGCGAAGTCACCGGCCAGCGCGGGCCTGATCGGCGTCCCGCTCATGCTCCTGCCCTTCCTGAGCAGCGCGTTCGTGCCCGCCGAGAAGATGGGCGCGGGGGCGCGGCAGTTCGCCGAGTACCAGCCGTTCACCTCGATCATCGAGGCCCTGCGCGGGTTCCTGACCGGCGCGCCGTCGGCGAGCTCGGCCGTCACGGCGATCGCCTGGTGCGCGGGCACCATGCTGGTCGGCTACGTGTGGGCGCGGGCGTCCTTCACGAAGCGAGGATGACGCCCGCCAGCTCGCGCCAGTCGGCCTCCCGGCCGGCGCCTGACGCCTCGGCGAACGCGGTCTCGCCGAGGCGTCCCCGCGCGTCCGCGGCGATCCTGGCGGCGTCGGGCTGCGACAGGTCCGGCGTGCCGCGCACGGCGTCGCTCGCCGCGAGCAGCCGTACGGCCTGCTCGTCCTCGCCCTGGCGCAACGCCTGGTCCGCGACCCCGACCAGCACCAGGGCGATCAGCGGCGGGTAGGAGGTCTCGGCCGCCAGGCGGAACGCCTCCGCCCGGTGCGCGCGGGCCTGCTCCAAGTCCTCGGTCAGATAGCCGTACAGGTCGCTGACCTTGGCGTGCACCATGACGCTCAGCTCGTGGACGCCCGGCATGGCCCGCACGGTGGCCAGGTGCCGGCGCGCCTCGTCCGCCTCGCCGCGCCAGTGGGCGAGCTGCGCCTTGGCCAGCTCCAGCTCGGCGGACGTCTCCGGCCAGGCGATCTCGCCCGTGTAGCGCTCGGCCTCGGCCATGGCGGACGCGCTGGCCCGCTCGTCGCCGAGCAGCCAGTAGAGGTGGGCCAGTCGCGAGCGCAGGCTGGTGACCTCTTCGTTCACGCCCAGCTCGGTCAGCGCCGTGCTCGCCTCCTCGTAGAGCTCGCACGCGCGGGCCAGCTCGCCGCGCATCGCGAGCCGGTCGGCCAGCAGGGTCAGCGACAGCGAGATCCCCATCCGCTCGCCCAGCGAACGGAACTCGGCGAGCGCGATCTCGGCGTCGTCGTCGACGCCGGTCTCGTCGCCGCTGAGCGTCAGCCGCAACCGGCCGCGCGCGAGCCGCGCCTGCGCCCGCACCCAGGCGTCCTCGTCGCTGATCAGCGGCTCCAGCGCAGGCAGGAACCCCGTCGGGTCCCGCAGCATCCGCTCCCACAGCCGGACGAACCCCAGGATGGAATGGCGCAGGCCGTGGCGCTCGGTGATCCGGTGCGCCTCCTGGATCCACTCCCGCGCCTGATACTGGTCGCCGCCGACCCCGGACGTCAGGAACACGGTCACGATCGTGTACGCGACCGCCCGCGTCTCGTCGGCCACCTCGCCGGGCAGCGAGGCCGCCGCGACGGCCAGCTCGGTGCCCTCGGCCCGGTGCCCGGCCAGGAACCAGAACCAGCCCACCGCCCCGACCAGCCGCATCGCCTCCTCGGCCCAGCCCTCGGCGATCGCGCCGCGCGCGGCCGCGCCGATGTTGTCGTGCTCGGCTTCCAGCGTGGCCAGCCATTCGAGCTGCGCGGCCGTGCGCAGGTGCGGGTCGGCGCTCCGGCCCAGCTCGGTGAAGTAGGCCAGATGCGCCCGCCGCGCCCGTTCGCTCTCCCCGGCCTCGTCGAGCCGGCCGGCCGCGTACTCCCTGATGGTGTTGAGCATCCGGTAGCGGGTGCCGTCGTCGTCGGAGAGCAGCAGCGACTTCTCGATCAACGCGGTCAGCACGTCGAAGACCTGCTCCCCGGCCGTATCCCCGTCACCGCAGACCTGCTCGGCCGCCTCCAGGGTTGCCCCGCCCGCGAACACCGAGAACCGGCGCAGCACGGCGCGTTCGGCCTCCGTCAGCAGGTCCCAGCTCCAGTCGACGACCGCGCGGAGCGTCTTGTGCCGGGCCAGCGCCGTCCGGCTGCCGCCGGTCAGCAGGCGGAAGCGGTCGTCGAGCCGGCGGGCGAGCTGGTCGACGGACATGGTGCGCAGCCGCGCGGCGGCCAGCTCGATCGCCAGCGGGATCCCGTCGAGCGCCCGGCAGATCCGCGCCAGGGCCGCCAGCGTGTCCGCGTCGGAGCCGATGTCCTTGCGCACCAGGTCGGCGCGGTCGCGCAGCAGCCGCACCGCGGGCGAGGACTCGATCCCGGCGGCGTCCGCCCCCTCGGCCGGCAGCGCGAGCGGCTCGACCTGCCACAGCACCTCGCCGGTGATGCCGAGCGGCTCCCGGCTCGTGGCCAGGATGCGCAGCCTGCGGCACTCGCCCAGCAGCCGCTCGGCGAACGCCGCCGCCGCCTCGATCACGTGCTCGCAGTTGTCCAGGACCAGCAGGACCGTGCGCTCGCGCAGCGCCGTGATGAGCCGGTCCATCGGCTCGCCGCCCCGCGCGTCGCCGACCACCGCCTGGTCGCGCAGGCCGACCGCGGTGAGCGCGGCCTGCGCCAGCTCGCCGCCCGCCTGCACCGAGGCCAGCTCCACCAGCCACGCGCCGTCCGGCAGCTCGGCGAGCATCGTCCGCGCGGTCTCCGTGGCCAGCCGGGTCTTGCCGGAGCCGCCCGGCCCCGTCAGCGTGACCAGCCTGTGCCTGACTGACAGGCCGGCGACCGCCGACACGTCGGCGTCCTTGCCGACGAAGCTCGACAGCCCGGCCCGCAGGTTCGTCCTGCGGTTCTCCGCCCGCTCACCCAGCTCGCCGCGGAGCAGCGCGGTGTGCAGCGCGGACAGCTCGGCCGACGGGTCGGCGCCCAGCTCGTCGGCCAGCCGCTCGCGCGTCCGCTGGTAGACGGCCAGCGCCTCGGTCGCGCGCCCCGCCTCGGCGAGCGCCCGCATCAGGCCCGCCACGAACCCCTCGCGCAGCGGGTACGTGGCCACCAGGTCGGTCAGCTCGGAGACCAGCTCCGAGCCCCGCCCCAGCCGGAGGTCCGCGTCGACGCGGTCGCCGAGCGCGGCCACGTGCAGCTCGTCCAGCCGCGTGACCACGGCGTCGAACACCTCGCTGTCACGCAGCGCGATGTCGGCCAGAGCCTGGCCGCGCCACAGCTCCAGGGCCGAGCGCAGCAGCTCGGCCCGCGCCGCGGGCTCGGCGCCACGCGCCTGGGCGACCAGCCGCTCGAACCGGCACACGTCCACCGCGTCCGGGTCGACGGCCAGCCGGTAGCCGCCGGACTCCGCCTCGATCACCCCGTCGGGCAGCACCCGGCGCAGCCTGGACACCAGCGCCTGCAAGGCGTTCACCTCGTCGGCGGGCGGCTGCTCGCCCCAAATCCAGTCGACCAGCCTCGACCGGGTGACGATCCGGCCGGCTTCGAGGGCCAGCGCGGCCAGCAGTGCGCGCAGCCGAACCCCGGGAACCTCGACCACGGCCCCGTCACGGTTACGGACCTCGAAGGGCCCGAGCAATCCGACTCGCACATCAGCAATTGTGCCGAATCGCGAAGACCAGCCGCGACGGCGAGCGCGTACGGGCGCCGTCAGCGGTCGTGTCAGGGCGGCGACGGCCCGATGTCAGCGCGGCAGGCGAAGGTGAAGTCCTGTCGCCAGGGAGGAAAGAGCATGGAACACACCGTCACCACGATGCCCGCGGCCCGTCAGGCCGGCTGCCCCTTCGACCCGCCCAAGGAGCTCATCGAGGCGCGCGAGCAGAGCCCGATCAGCCGCTACCCGTTCCCCGACGGGCACCAGGGCTGGCTGGTGACCGGCTTCGACCTGGTCCGGTCCGTCCTGGCCGACGCGCGGTTCAGCTCACGCAAGGAGTTCATGAAGCACCACCCGACGATCGACTACGGCGACATCAAGGTGCCGCCCGCGCCGCCCGGCGAGTTCCTGCTGATGGACGAGCCGAGGCACAGCCGCTACCGCAAGCCGCTGGTGGGCCGGTTCACCGTGCGGCGGATGCGGCTGCTGACCGAGCGCGTCGAGCA